>NZ_MKVS01000005.1:0-542981 GCF_001898925.1 Novosphingobium sp. 63-713 | reverse complement strand
CACAGGCCGGTGGCGGCGCCGCTGCCGTTGGTGGGGTGGCCGAGGGCGGCGTTGATCTGCCCTGCGACCGAATTGGCGCCCGCGCCGTTCAGCACGTTGATCGCGGCCATCAGGCCTGCGATGGAATTGAGTGTGGGCGTACCGCCATGGGTGCTGGAATCATCGATGACCAGTGCAAGGTTGGCGTTCGTCCCGTTGATCTGCGTTTGCAGACCCGCCGTCGCCGTGCTGATCGCGCTTTCGATCGCTGCCCACAGGCCGGTGGCCGCGCCGCTGCCGTTGGTCGGGTGGCCGATGGCGGCGCTGATCTGGGAAGCGACGCTGCTCTGGCCCACCAGCGTTTGCAGGGCGGCGACCGCGCTGTTCAGCGCGTCGATCTGGGCGCTGAGCGAGGCGATGTCCTGATAGGTGGCGTTGGCGTAATTGGCGCCCTGCAGCGTGGCGATATCGTGCTGGAGCGTGGTCTGCAGCGCCGTAACGGTGGCGCTCAGGCTGTCGTGGGCGGCCTGCAGCGCAGTGATCGCGGCGGCATTGTTGCTGTTGCCGGTCTGCAGCGCCGACACGGCGGTCTGCAGCGCGCCGATATTGGTCAAAATCCCGGCGATCTGCGTGGCCTGCGTGGCAATATTGCCGGTGTTGGCGGCAATCTGGGTCGCCTGGGTGTTCACCTGCGCGGTCAGCGCGGTCATCGCCGAGGACAGATTGCCCACCAGCGTCTGGAGCGAATCCAGATTATGCGCCGTAATGGCGTTGAGATCGAGCTGCTGCTGGTTCACCTGCGTCTGCAGCGCGGCGAGCGCAGCCTGAATGCCGGTGATCGAGGCGGTGGTTGCCGTGCCGCCATGAGCCGAGGCGTCATTGATCAGCAGGGCAATGGCCGAAGTGTTGCCGCTCACCGCCGTCTGCAGCGCGCTGATCGCGCCGCTGATCTGGGGGATCGAGGGGTAATTCAGCGCCGAAATCAGATTGGCCGCGGTGCTGTTGCTGATGACGGTGTTGTTGCTGCCATATTCGACGGTCACCGTGGTGCCCATCAGGAACAGATTGCCCGGACTTTGCAGGAAGGTGATGAGGTCGTTGATCTGGCTCTGCGTGTCGAGATGGATCGTCAGTTGCCCCAGACCCGACAGGCTGACCAGCGAGGACAGCGCCTCGAACTGGGCCAGCGTGAGGACCACGCCCGAATTGATCTGGATATTGACGATGCCGGTCAGATTGACGCCCGACAGGTCAAGCGTGCCGTTGCGCACCTCGATCTGGTTAAAGCCCTGTACGCTGCTGGCCGAGGAGAGGACCACGCGATCCTGCGCCGAGGCGAAATCGAGGATCAGCAGGTTGGGCTGGCCCGGATTGGCGGCGGGCGAAACATTGGTGATCAGCGTCAGCGGATAGGTATCGACCGCGCCGGGGGTCTTGTCGGCGACGGTGACATCGACCGGGCTGCCGTTGGGATTGCCGGTGATGGTCAGCGATGTGGCGTTGGGCGCGTTGATTGTGATCGGCACATTGCCGTCAATGGCGTTGACCTGCACCGCGACATTGGTGGCGCTGGTGTTGACCACGCCCGAGCTGGACGAGACCAGCTGCAGGTTCTGCGAAGCCGTGGCGCTGTTGCCCGCCGCATCGGTGGCGGTCACGCCCACCGCGTTGATGCCATTGGCGTTGAGCGCCAGCGTGCCGCTGGTCGGCGTGGCGGTGGCGGTATTGACCGACCATGCGCCGCCGGTGGCCGTGGTCCGATAGGTGGCGCCCGCGATGGTGACGACCACCGTGTCGCCCGTTTCGGCCGTGCCCGAGAGCACCGGTGCGCCGCCTACCAGGATGGGCTGGCTGGTGATGCCAACGGCGGTCACAGTGTCGAGCGTATAGGACAGGGTGCCCGCCGAACCGGCATTGCCCGCCGCATCCGTGGCGACCGCCGAAACACTGACCGCGCCATCGCCAAGGGTGGCCATATCGCCCGAGGACAGGGTGACGGTCTGGGCGCTGCCCGTGCCGGTCACGGATTTGGTCACCGTGTGGCTGCCATTGGTGAAGGTCAGCGCGACCGTGCTGCCGTTTTCCGCCGTGACGCTGACCGAACCGTTGCTGGTCACGCGGTCGGTGGCCGAGGCGCCGGTGTCGGTGGAGAGCGCCAGCGTGGGTGCGGCGGGGCCGGTGGTGTCCAGCGTGAAGCTGTTGGTGGCTGCGCTGCTGGACAGACCATTGGCCTTGGCCACGGCGCTGACGGAAATCGCGCCATCGCCCAGCGTGGTGAGATCGGCCGAGGTCAGCACCACGGCAACCGCCGAACCGGTGCCGGTCACGGACTTGGTCAGCGTATGCGTGCCATTGGTAAAGGTGACGTCGATGGTCGTGCCCGAAGCGGCATTGACGGTGACAACGCCGCTGGCCTGGGTGGCTTCGGCGGCATTGGCGCCATTGGTGCCCACGCCATTGCCCAGCGTGACGACCGGGGCGGTGGGCGGCGTGGCCGGTGCGGCCGCCGATCCGCCGCCGCCGGCCAGCGCACCGGCGAGGCCGCCCGCCGCGCCAAGGCCCAGCAGGAGCAGCAGTGTGCCCGACAGGCCATGATGGCGGTCATCGGAATTGTCGCTTCCGCCCGCGCCTTGCGCGTCGGCTTCGGCATTGCCCCAATCTGCGGCGGCCCATGCGCCTTCGCCCGGATTCGCATTGTCAAAGGCGGTGTTGATAGCGCTCAGATCCAGCGGCCCCTTGCTGTCCAGCCCGTCGATCGCCTCGCCCGCGATTCGCAGCTGGATGGCGTCATCGCCCTGATTGTAATCGAGGATCAGCTTGCCGTGGGCAAACTCGGCCTTGGCCGGGCGCAGGGCATTGTGGTTCTGGGAATCGACCACTTCGACATGCGCGCCGGCGGGCAGCGTGATGTCGTTCATTCCCTTTCGCAGCTTCTTTGTGACGTGGCGTCCAGTTTCATGCGAGGCGATACGCAGGACGACGGTCATGTGTGGATCCTTATAAAAAAGATGATGCAAAGAGTGCGAAAGGCGTCGAAATCGCGGTATATTGTCGGGTCGGTAATGATCGGATTAAAACTTGCAACTCGTACAAACACATAGCGATTTGCGAGTTAAGTATTCCAACCTATTCTCTCCCTTTAATGCCATTATAGCACGGTCTTGGTTTCTTTATTTTAATCGCCGACCTCGTAGTAATACAGAAATTACTATTTGGCGGATAAGCGGCAATAAGGCACTGCCTGCGCCTGCGCCCGCCCGGCGCCGGGCAAGGGGAAAAGGTAAGCCATTGGCCCATCTTGGAGATTTTGCGCAGTGGGGCATGTTTGGCGCGCAGCAGGCGGGCGTGCGGCCGGTGGTTGGGGAAAGAGAGTTTGAGGCGAACCGAGTGCGATTTCGGCATTGCGGACCGGATCACGCAGGTTTTGCGCCTGTTGCGGCCGGAGGGTCAGCCCTATTGAAAACCCCGCAGCAAAGCGATGAACCGAGTCCGATTGATCGAGTGATGAAGCGGTGGGCCGTTTTATGGCGGAGGTGGCCACCGGCTGTGCCTGCCTTCCATCCGCTCATGCCCATTAGGGCGGATGTGTACAGCGCGGACAAGAGAAGCAGAGCCTGCCCCCGAATTGCCGGACGCGATAGGCTGCCGCTCTGTCCGATAGCGGCATGGTGGCGCATCCCAGGCTGGTCGCCAATGCTTGCGACCGGTTCGAGCGGATGCATTCCAGAGTCTGCATACGAGGCACCGGGCCGTTCCCATGGAGCTTTAGCTTTGTCGGCAGGGACGAACGGGGCCTTCTATCGCAAGGGGCAGATAGGCGCCGGGAGCGCGCATCAGAACTCCGACGCCGCCGCGACAGTTGCCATACTGCCCGGCGGAGCCTGTGCGGTTACGGAACGGGCGAGGGGCCTGCCTGCCTTTCCAGAATCGCAGCCTTTTTTATCCCTGTACGATTTGCCTTAGGTTCAAAAAGGTGAATTTTATAGGCCCGATCGGCGTAATGCTGCGTTTGCGAATGAATAAATATATTTATATTTCAATATATTAAATTCAATCTTGCACCCCTTCACGGCAAATGACGAAGGCGGAATTTATGGGTAGTCGACCTAGGTGAAAATTAACCAAATCTGACGTAATCGCCGGTTATATCGCAGGGTATAAGTCGTTCCGATGCGTCGGTGCGAACCGGATGGGGATTGCCTACAGTTTACTGTGGGTGGGTTTGAATATTTTTTGGGGACAGTGGGCGACAATTCCATACAGTGATTGAGGCTGCCGGGGCGGCATGCGCTCGCGTATTTGCGCAGTGCTTTGCCTGCCGGGCCAGTCTGTGGTTCTGACAACAAGGTTTTCCTTGGTGCGCGCCGGCTTGTGTCGGCGTGACTGGTTTTGTTGTGCCCTGTTCGTTTTGTTTTCTTATGAACAGGTGGATAGTGATGAAACAGCGTCGTGGATGGTTGCTCTCAAGCTCGATTCTGGCTCTTGGTGCCATGGCTTCGCTTCCGGCCACGGCTTTGGCCCAGAGCGCCCCGGTCAATGTCACCAACGGCAGCGGCGGCTCGGGCTTTGTCGTTTCGGGCGACACCTCGCTTCAGGCGGCCAACCCCACGAAGGTGGTCGGTTCGAACGTCTCGGTGGGCTCGAACAGCAGCCAGACGGTCTTCACCAACTATGCCACTGCGGGCGGCAATGGTTCGGGCGGCGGCGCGGGCCTTGGCGGTGTGTTCTTCGTGGACAATGGCGCCACGCTCACGCTCAACAACGTCAGCTTTGCCAATAACACGGTGACGGGCGGGCAGGGCGGCGGCATCGCCACCTCCTCGGTCGCTCCCATCGCCTTCACCGTCACGGGCGTCACGGCCGACGCCAGCGCGGCCCAGATCTATCGCCCCTCGCTGTCCAACGGTTCGAGCAGCCTGATTACCTATAACAACGGTCAGTACTACCTGACCGGCGTGGTCGCCACCGGCGACAACCAGTTGATCACCCAGGGCGCGGGCGTTGCCGTGGCCGGGCAGAACAACGGCGCCAGCGTGGCCGGGACCGTCGGCTCGACCATTTCCAGCATCACCAATGTGGGCGTCGATGCGAACGGCAATGCGCTCAACCTGATCACCTTTGCCGATGCGATTGCGCTGCCCACCTCGGATTTGGTCACCGGCACTGTGACCTTGGCCAGCACCACGGTGACGTTGGGCAATTCGGTCAATGTCTCGATGCTCCAGCGCGGCCAGAAGGTCTTCCTGTCCGACGGTACCACGGCCACCATCGCATCGATCACCTATGATTCGACCGATCCCAGCAACCCGGTCATCACCGGCTTCACGCTGGATCACGCGGTGGCCAATGTCACCGTCACCGCCGTTTCGGTGACCGAAGTGAACGTGGCGCGCTTTGCCACCGCCACCACCAGCACCTTGTCGAACACGATCACCCCGATCGCGGGTATGACCGGCTTCAAGGTGGGCATGGTCATCACCGGCAATGGCGTTCCGGCCAATACGGTCGTCACGGCGGTCAATGCCAATACCGGCGCGATCACCCTGTCGAATCAGGTCGATCTGAGCCAGGTCTATTCCTTCAAGGGAACCTTCAGCCCGCTGATCTCGAACACAGGCGGCAATGCGGTGGTTCAGGTCAACTCGCTCACCGGCCTTGCCGTGGGCGAAACGGTTTCGGGCACCGGCATTCCCAACGGGACGGTGATCACCGCGATCAACACCACCACCAATCAGATCACGCTGAGCAATGTCATCGCTTCGAACGGCGTTTCGGCGATCAATGCCAGCAAGGAAATCATGACCTTCAACCCGGTGCTGGCGGTCAACCAGACCGGCGGCAGCACGGGCACCGTGACGGTGGGCACCACCACCGGCCTGATGGTCGGCCATCTGCTGGTGGGCAGCAATGTGCCCGCCAATGCGGTCATCACCTCGATCAACACCGCCAACAACACCGTTTCCTACCGTATCGACGCCGCGGCGGGCAATCTCAACACCGGCGGCTCGATGAACAATCTGGCCTATATCGGCACGGTGGGCGGCAATGGCAGCGGCGGCGCGGATGGCAGCGCCTTCTCCGCGATCTTCGTCGATGGCGAAGGTTCGCCGGGCAATAACGGGCGCAATGCCTCGAACGGCACCAATGCGCCGGGCGGACGCGGCGGCGTGGGCGGCAGCGGCAGCGCGGGCGTTCCCTTCAATGCCCAGCAGACGCTGGCGGTTGCCAATGATGCCCTCACTCTGGGCTTTGACATTTCCGAAGCGGCGGCGGCGCTGGCCCAGTTCACCCCCAATTTCGCCGAATCGGCGATCAAGGTGGCCCGCGCGGCGGTCGATGGCGTGACGCTGGCCGATGACATTCTGGCGCTGGTGACGTGGAATATCGCGCTGGCCAACGGCACGGTGGCCCATGGCGGTGCGGGCGGCCAGGGCGGCAATGGCGGCGCCGGTTCGACCTTCTATGGCGGCGGCGCAGGCGGTCAGGGCGGTTCGGGCGGCGCGGGCGCGCTGTCGCAGACCGACGGCGGCGCGGGCGGCGCAGGCGGCGCGGGCGGCGCGGGCGGCTTTGGCGCGGGCGGCGGTTCGGGCGGCCTTGGCGGCGCGGGCGGCTCGGGCGGCCAGAGCATTGCGGGCGCGGATGGCACGGGCGGCGCGGCCGGTTTCGGCGGCGGCGTCGGTTCGACGGGCACGTCGGGCGGCGGCGGCGGCTCGGGCTTTGGCGGCGCGATCTTTGTGCGCAGCGGCGGCACGCTGGTGCTGCAGGGCAACGGCATTTTCCAGAACAACGCGGCCATTGCCGGATCGAGCAACAATGGCGGCGCGGCAGGGCAAGCGGCGGGCGCGGACATGTTCATCATGACCGGCAGCAATGTGACCCTTCAGCCGGGCACGGGCAACACGATCACCTTCTACGATTCCATCGCGGATGACAGCGCATCGAGCATCGGCACGGCCTCGATCGCGGCGGGCAGCGGCGCGTCGCTCAAGATCGTGGGCGGCGGCACGGTGCAGTTCCTTGGCACCAACACCTATTCGGGCACGACCGAGATTTCGGGCGCCACGCTGGAAGCGCAGGACGGCACCGGCATCAATGCCATGAGCCACATCCTGTTTGACGGTTCGGGCACGATCGGCGCGGGTCTGTCGACCAACTCGGCCGGTGTGCTCCTCTCGGGCGGCACCTTCAGCCGCGCGGTGGGCAGCCAGCCCAACAACGTCTCTTGGGCAGGCAGCGGCGGTTTTGCGGCCACCTCGGGCGGGCTGACCGTCAATCTGGGCTCGATCAACGGTGGCGTCGGCCCCGCGCTCACCTGGAATTCGGGCGGTTTTGTCACCACGGGCAGCACACTGGTGTTCGGCTCGGACGCGGTTGACGCCACCGGCTCGGTCAATTTCCTCAATGCGATCAACCTGAGCGGCCTTAACGGCAAGATCGCCGTGCTCCACAACAGCGGCGCCGCCACCAACGGCAGCACCAGCTTTGATGCGGTGATGCAGGGCGCGATCTCCGGCGGCACGCTGACGGTGAATGACGCCGCCAATGGCTATGCCGGCTCGCTGCTGCTGTCGGCGCAGAACAACCTGAGCGGCATTACCGTCAACGCGGGTCAGGTTTCGACCACCAATGGCACGACCAGCGGGCGCCTGATGAACGCCGTTTCGGGCGGTTCGGTGCAGGTCAACGGGGGCAGCCTCGTGCTGGGCGGCGCCGAGGCGCTGACCACGGTGAATGTCGCGGCGGGCGGTCTGCTGGTGGCCGCTGGCGCCACCACGGCGACCGCTATCAACAACGCGGGCACCACCACTTTCGGCAACACGCTGTCGGCCAACTCGATCACCAATTCGGGCGGGCTCTCGCTGCTGGGCTCGACCACGCTTACGGGCGGCGTGACCAACCAGTCGACCGGTACGCTGTGGCAACTGGCCAATGTCTCGGCGGCCAGCGCCGCCAACAATGCGAGCGGCATCTGGGATCTTTCGGGCAATCTGACCACCACCGGGACGGTCACCAATGACGGCCTGCTCAATGTGGTGGGCACGCTGTCGGGCGACATGCTGAGCGAGACGGCGGCCACGCGCACGATCAACACCGCAGGTTTTGGCGGCGCCTCGAGCGGCAATGTCAATCTGGGCGGCCTTTACAACACGGCCAACACGCTGGTCATCAACCAGTCGGGCACCTCGACCTACAGCGGCATTTTCTCGGGCGCGGGCGGCTTGACCAAGACCGGCGCGGGCCTGCTCAATCTGGCGGGGGCAAATACCTTCACCGGCCCGCTGGCCATCAACGGCGGCACGATCAACACCACCGCAGGCGGCACCTTTGCCGATACGCTGGACGTGACGGTGGGCGCGGCAGGCACCTATGTGGTCGGCACCAGCGACACGATCCATTCGCTGAGCAACAGCGGCACCACCACGGTGAATGCCGGTCTCAATCTTGCCACGCTGACCAACAATGCCACCGGCAATGCCACGGTCAACGGCTCGCTGACCAGCTCGGGCGATGTGTCGAATGCAGGTACGCTGGGTTTTGCGTCGGGCTCGACCGGCTCGATCGGCGGCGCGCTGAACAACACGGGTACGCTGACTTCGGCCGGGCAACTGACCGTTTCGGGCCTGTTCACCAATGCGCTGGGCGCAAGCGCCACGCTGGGTTCGGCGGGCTGGACCCTGCTTGACAGCCTGACCAACAACGGCACACTGACCGCCTCGTCTCCGTTGACCGTGACCCATGCTGTGACGAACAATGGCACGGGCACGCTGACCCTCAACGCCGGGTCGCAGGGCCAATTCGGCAGCCTGACCAACGCGGGCACGGTCAATGTCAACGACTCGCTCAACGTGTCGGGCGCCTATACCCAGAACGCGGGCACGCTGACCGTCGCCGGCGGCAAGACGCTCACCACGGGCAGCTTCTCGGGCGCGGGCGGCACCGTCACGCTGAACGGCACGGGCAATGTCTTCACCATCAACCAGTCGGCCGACGGCACCTATGCGGGCGTGGTGACCGGCACGGGCGGCGTTTACAAGCAGGGCGCGGCCACGCTGACTCTGGCGGGCGCTGCGAACAGCTTTACGCCGGGCCAGCTGATCGTTCATGAGGGCGGCGTGACCGTCCAGAACGCGGGCATTCTGGGCGGCGCTCTGCCGGTGCGCACCGATGCGGCGGGAACGCTCACGCTGCTGGGCGACCAGTCGATCCTGGGTCTGCTCAACAATGGCACGACCAATCTTGTCGCCAATCTGACTACCAGCAGCACCGTGACCAACAATGGCCTGATGAATGTGATCGGCACGGTTTCGGGCAATCCGGCCGTGGAAACGGCAGCCACGCGCACGATCAACACGGCAGGCTTTAGCGGCGCCTCGACCGGCAACGTCAATCTGGGCGGCCTTCAGGGCGCGGCCAACACGCTGGTCATCAACCAGTCGGGCTATTCGCTCTATGCGGGCGTCTTCTCGGGCGCCGGGGCTCTCACCAAGACCGGCAACGGCGGGCTCAGCCTTGCCGGGGCCAGCACCTTTGCGGGGCCGCTCACGGTCAATGCGGGTTGGATCGACACCTCGGCGGGCGGCACTTTTGCCGACACGCTCGACGCCACGGTCGCGGCCAATGCGGGCCTCTATCTGGGCACGAATGACACAATCCACTCGGTCAACAACAGCGGCTATACCTATGTCGGCGCCACAATCGGTCTGACCACGCTGAACACGACCGCGACCGGCTATACGCAGGTCTATAACACCCTCAATGCATCGGGCGACGTCAGCAATGCGGGCACGACCCGCTTCAGCACGGGCTCGGTGGAGAACCTTGCGGGCAACCTCGTCAACACCGGCGATCTGCGCTCGCGCGGCACGCTGAGCGTGGCGGGCCTGTTCACCAATGACACCACCGGCACCGCCACGCTGGGTTCGGGCATTTATGCCAACAACGGCACCAGCCAGTTCGGCGCGATGCTCAACAATGGGCTGATCGACGCCTACACGCCGCTGACCGTGACCGGCAATGCCACCAACAGCGCCACCGGCACGCTCAACCTGCATCTGGGCTCGGCGCCCGCGTTCGGCAGCCTGAACAATTCGGGCACGATCAACGTTTCGGACAATCTGTCCGTCTCGGGCGCCTATGTGCAGGATGCCGGTACGCTTTCGCTGGCCGATCATCTGGTGATGAACACGGGCAGCTTCTCGGGCGCGGGCGGCTCGGTGTTGCTGGGCGACAGCACGGGCTGGGCCATCAACCAGACCACCGACGGCACCTATTACGGCGCCATCGGTTCGCTCAGCGGCAATGCCTCGACCGCCAGCATCTTTAAGTATGGCGCGGCGGCCCTGACGCTGAACGGCGGCGCGGGCAGCGTGATGGCCTCGCTGCTTGAAGTGGCCAACGGCACGCTCAACGTTGCCAGCGCCAATGCGCTGAGCAGCAACATGGCGCTTTACGTCAATCCCCAGCAGAACGGCGCGGCGCCCGTGCTCAACCTGCTGACCAATCAGGCGATCACCTCGCTCTACACCAACGTGGGCGGCGTAACCAACCTGTCGGCGGATCTGACCACCAGCTCCTATACGCAGGTCGATGGTCGCCTCAATGTGCTGGCGGACGGCAGCGGCGCCACCACGCGCACCATCAACACGCCCTATCTGCTGGGCGCGGCAAGCGGTGTGGTCAATCTGGGCAGCAATGCCACGCTCAACCTCAACCAGTCGGGCAATTCGCTCTATCAGGGTATCCTCACCGGCAGCGGGGCGCTGACCAAGACCGGCAACGGCACACTGCTGCTGAGCGGGGCCAGCACCTTCACGGGGCCGCTGACCATCAATGGCGGCACCGTCGACACCACGCCGGGCGCCACCTTTGCCGACAGTCTGGATGTGACCGTGGGCGCGGCGGGCACGTTGATTGCGGGCACGAACGACACGATCCATTCGTTGAGCAACAGCGGCACGACCACGGTCAACGCCGCCCTGTCGCTCGCCTCGCTGACCAACAATGCCGGGGGCACCACCAGCATCAACGGCGCGTTGACCAGCACCGGCGATGTGTCGAACGCAGGCACCCTCACTTTCGCTCAGGGCACCACCGGCACGATCGGCGGCGTGCTGAACAACACCGGCACGCTGACGTCGCAGGGCGTGCTGCAGGTGGCGGGTCTGTTCACCAACGGGGCCTCGGCAACCGCCAATCTGGGCACCACGGGCGGCAGCAGCTTTGGCAGCCTGAGCAATGCGGGGATGCTCAACGTCAACTCCGTCCTGCTGGTCACCGGGGCTGCGGCCAACAGCGCGGGCGGCACGGTCAACCTCAATGCCGGGACGCTCTCGGAACTGGGCAGCCTGAACAATGCGGGCACTTTCACCGCCTCGTCCTCGCTGCTGGTTGACCACAATGTCACCAACAGCGGCACGCTGACGCTGAATGCGGGCAACACCTATCAGTTCGACAGCCTGACCAACAGCGGCGCAATTGCCGCCAAGGCCGACCTCTATGTCGCCAATGCCTACACCCAGAATGCGGGCAGCCTGATCACCAGCAACAATGCCACGCTGACCACCGGCTCGCTCTCGGGCGCGGGCGGCACGATCACGCTCAACGGCACCAGCACGTTCAACATCAACCAGACCGCCAACGGCACCTATTCGGGCGTCATCAACGGCACGGGCACGGTGCAGAAATACGGCACCGGCGTTCTCACGCTCAACGGCGGGGTCGACAGCTTTGCTCCCAGCGCGCTCTCGATCCACTTTGGCGGCGTGACGGTGGCCACGGCCGACCTGCTCGACCATGCGCTCAATGTGCAGATCGACACGCCCGGCACGCTGACGCTGCAGGCCAACCAGACGATCCACAACCTGACCGGCAGCGGCGTGCTGAACATCGGCACCAACCTGCTGACGCTGGCCAATGGCGGTTCGTTCAGCGGCGCGGTGCAGGGCACGGGCAATGTGGCGGTGTCGAGCGGCACCTTCAACCTGAGCGGTCAGAGCAGCTCCACCTCTGGCACGTTCAGCACCAACACCGGAACCACGCTCAACATCACCCAGACCGGCAGCATCGTTGCCCCGACGGTGACGCTGGCCAATTCGACGGTGAACCTGTCGGGTGCCATCACCGGTACCACGGTCAATGTCGCAGGCACGCTGCTGCACATGGGCAATGGCATCGATCTGGGCCAGAGCGGTGCGACCTCGGGTCTGGTGACTTCCACCAACACCTATGTCATCAACAGCGGCGCGATCACCGGCAACGGCTCGATCACCGGCAACACCTTCGTGGGGGGCACCACGGCGGGCACGATCGCGCCGGGCAACTCGCCGGGCGTGCTCACCTTCGGCAACCTGAATTTCGGCAACAATTCCAGCGCTGTGATGCAGATCGACGGCAATGCCGGGGCGGGCGCCACCGGCGGGTATGACCAGATCATCGTGACCGGCAACCTTGCGCTGTCGGGCTCCTCGGTGCTCAATCTCACCAAGTCGCTGCCCGCGAACAACTATGCCATTGCGCTGGGCTCGGGCATCCAGATCTTCAAGGTCGCGCCGGGCAAGACCTCGGGCTTCTTCGGCTCGGTGGTCACGTCCAACTTTGCCCAGCCGGTGGCGCTCAACCTGTCGAACGGCACGGTCTATGGTCTGGGCAGCTATACGCCCGCCAGCTTCACGGCCGCGGTTGCCACGAGCGACAACCAGAAGGCGATCCTGAGCACGATGCTGGTCAATTCGACCGGCGGCACGCCGCAATATTACGGCGGCAATCTGCTGGGCGCGCTGACCTCGGCTCTGGCCGCAGGCGGGGCGAACACCGCCAGCGTCTTCCAGCGCTGGTCGCCGCAGGGCTATGGCGCGATCCTCGATCAGATGCAGTTGGCTTCGCTCGACGGTCTGGCCGAGGTCGGGGGCTATCAGAAGCTGAACCCCGGCCACATCCGGGCCACCGGCTCGATCGAGCGCAGCGGCATGGACGGCGTCAAGGTTGCGGGCGACACCTGGAACAAGCATCGCGGCATGGCCTACAACATCGGCTTCTCGGGCGATCTGAAATTTGCCCAGCTCAATGTGACCTACAGCCACACCAACGGAAACTACTCGAACGACTATCTGACGGGTTCGATGCCGGGCGACCAGTTCGCTGCGGGCTTCTCGGCTCCGTTGACCCGCGATCAGGCGCTGCGTCTGTTCGGTCGCTTTGCCTATGGCACCTATTCGGCGCACGGCAAGCGCGTCATGCTGACCGGCGTGGCCGATTATACGGCCAATGGCGCCAGCACGACGACCTATGGCGGCGGGCTTGAATATCTCAAGAGCCATGGCGCGCTCACGCTCGACCTGACCGCCGAATATATGGGCATGACGCAGAAGACCAAGGCCTTCACCGAAAGCAGCGTCACGGCCAGCCCGCTCGACCTGTTCACCATTGGTGCGATGAACCGCAACCAGCAACTGGGCCGTCTGCGCGCCAAGTTCGATTATGGCTTCTCCAAGGTGGTGGGCGGCTATGTCGATCTGGGCTACACCCATGCCTTCGGCAAGGGGCAGACCCTGGTCGGCGCAACGCAGGTTGCCGATCCGATCGCCTTCTCGCTTAAGGGCAGCGGCCTGGCCGCCGATCGTATTCAGGCCAGCGCCGGTCTGCGCTTCACGATCAGCCAGTCGGTGCAGATCAACGCCGATGGCGGCGTGGGCAACAATGGGCTGTTCCGCTTTGGCGGCGGGGCGCGCATCGTCTTCTGATCGCGCTTCGGGTCTTTCTGACAAGAGCAAGGGGTTGGCTTTCGGGCCGGCCCCTTTTTCTTTGTGCGGAAGGGGGCTTTCGGGCCGGGCGCCTTGCCCTGATCCCGGAGAGGCACACCGGCGATGATGAGGGCCACCGACGATCAGGTCGGCGCGGGCGGGAATCCTGCGGACTTCCGCTTGGTCATCAACAGGTTGCCGGACGCGGGGGCTGATCCCTGAGTACCTTTCCTTCGGCGATTACCTGTGACCGATCCACCATAGGGCTGCGTCATCCTTGCCACAGTTGGGCGGGCTTTCGTCCGGGATCGTCTGCTTATGGTGTCTGCATTCTTGACAGCCCCATACGTATGACCTTATTTATAAGATAAATGAGATTCCAAAACGATTAACGCCAGGCCTTAAGGGAGGGTATTCGTGATTCGCAAAACATATGGCGCCGCAATGGTGAGCGCTCTGGCATTGGCTGTGGCCGCAAGCCCGGTTTGGGCGGCCGATGAGACCCCGGCGCCGCAGGATATTGTCGTCACCGGCCTGCGCGCCTCGCTGCGCGACGCCATCTCGGCCAAGCGCGCCTCGGCCGTCGTGACCGAGACGATTTCCTCCAAGGATATCGGCGTCTTGCCCGATGTGACCATTGCCGATGCGCTGGCCCGCCTGCCGGGCGTGACGGCCACGCGCGACCGCGGCAATGCCAGCCAGGCTTCGGTGCGTGGCCTCGGCCCCCGTCTGGTGCTGGGTCTGGTCAACGGGCGCGAAGTGGCGTCTTCCGAGCCGGACCGTAATGTCCGCTGGGAAATCTATCCTTCCGAAGCCGTGTCGGGCGTGACCGTTTATAAATCGCAGGGCGCCGATCTGATCGCGGGCGGTGTGGCCGCCACGATCGACATCCGCACGATCCGCCCGCTCGATTATGTCGGCCCGCGCCTGACGCTGCGCGCCGGGGCCCAGATGAACGACCCGGGCTTCCGCATCCCCAATTATGACAATGTGGGCACGCGCGGCAGTGTGCAATATATCACGCGCCTGACCGACACGCTGGGCCTCTCGCTGGGCGGCAGCTATCAGAAACAGAAGAACGGCTATTCCTCGTTCCAGGGCTGGGGCTATAACAATGCCGACGCCGGCAACAGCCCGCCCACCTATAACGGCCAGTCCGTCAACGCCCCGTGGGGCGCGCAGGCCGAGGTCAAGGCGCTGATCGAGGAGCGCTGGAGCACCAGCGCGGGGCTGCAGTGGAAGCCGGACGATCACTGGGATGTGAACGCCGATTTCCTCTATTCCAATGTGAAGATCAACGAGAACCAGTTCCAGCAATGGCATGGCGGCTGGGGCGATTGGGGTGGCACTTTGCCCGACGCTACCTATGGTGCGGGCCAGTTCACTCTGGCGGGCAACGATATCGTTGGCGCCACGGTGGGCAATTACAAGACCACCGTCACCAATGTGATCGCCAAATATACCGAGGACAAGAACCTGCTGGCGACGGGCCTGAATGCCCGTTACCGCGCCGATGATGTCACGGTGAAGTTTGACGCTTCCTATTCGCAGGCGCGCCGCAACAACACATGGGCCGCGCAGGAATGGAACGTCTGGCCCCAGAGCGTGACCTTCAACACCGCCGCAGGCGTCGTCCCTTCGATCTCGACGGCCACCGATGTGACCGCCGCCTCGGCCCAGTCCTATGCGGGCACAGGCCTGACCGGGCCGCAAAGGCTGGTCGATGCGCTGGGCGCCATGGCGCTGGATTTCAATTACAAACTGCATGGCGGGATTGTTACCGCGCTCAATGCCGGTCTGCGCTATTCCAACCGCATCAAGAGCTTCAACTCGCTGACCGGCGGCACGGTCAATCTGACAACCACGCCCAATTTCTCGTCTTTCAATATCACCGGCGGCGGCTTCAGCTTCCCCACCATGCTCTATGCCAATTATGACGCGATTTCCTCGCTCAACCTGAACACCGCGACGCAGGACAAGACCCAGTACTGGCGCGTGCGCGAGGATGATTTCGAGGCCTATGCGATGGCCGAACTGGCGGGTAGTCTGGGCGCTGTGCCTTATTACGGCAATGTCGGCGTGCGCATGGTCGATGTTTCCACCGGATCGAGCGCCTATCAGGGCGTGACATCGTGGAACGGCAGCGCCAATGTCACGACCTATAATCCGGTCTATGCGCCCAACCATTATTTCCGCGTGCTGCCCAGCCTCAACCTCAATTTCGACCTGAACGATCACCTCAAGCTGCGCGCGGGTGTGGCGCGGGTGCTCAGCCGCCCGCCGCTCGACGAATTGCGCGCCAGCCAGAACCTGTCCTACTATCCGCCCTCCTACCTTTCGGGAAGCGCGGGCAATCCAAACCTCAAACCCTTCATGGCCACGCAGGGTGATCTCAGCCTTGAATATTACTTCCACAAGGATGCGGTGATCGCGCTGGCGGGCTATTACAAGGATGTCGACAGCAATGTCGGCTATACCCAATATCCCACCACCATCGCGGGCACGACCTATACGATCACGGGTCCTGCCAACGGCAAGGGCGGCTATATTGCGGGCACAGAGCTGTCGCTCTCCACGCCCTTCTGGTTTGTGCCGGGCCTGTCGAACTTCGGGGTCTATGCCAATGCCGCGCTGGTGGATTCGAACCTGAAGGAAATGACGCCCACCTATAATCCGCTGCCCGCCGTGGGCATGGCCAAATTTACCAGCCAGTTCGACCTGTGGTATTCGGGCCATGGCGTGGATGCGCGCATCGGCATCAAGCATCACAGCCCCCAGACCGTGATCTTCGGCTGGGACGCATCGAAGCTGACGCGGATGGAAAGCGAGACGATCGTGGGCGCCAGCGTGTCCTATGCGATCACCAAGGCGATCTCCCTGCGCGTTCAGGCCAACAATCTGACCAATCAGGCGGCGCGCTTCTATTACGCCAACGATCCCAATCAGATCGCCCGTTATGAAAAGTATGGCCCCAGCTATCTGGCCGATGTGACCGTCAAGTTCTGATGAAAAGGGCCTCCGGGGGACCATCCTTCTCCCGGCGGCCCTTCCAACCTCTCTCACAGCAAAAGGGCCGCGAGGATTGCTCCCTCGCGGCCCTTTTCGGTTGCGCGGGTTTTGCGTTATTTCCGCGTCATTTCCATAAAGCGCATAACGGGCAGCGCCTCATGCCGCTTGATGTCGAACCACGCGGCATTTTCCCAATCCGATCCCACGCCCCAGCGCGTCCTGCATCCGGTCGAAACCCGGTCGGGCGCCCAATAGACCACGCCATTGCCGCCATTGGCCACCACCAGTTTCGTCAGGTCCTCCATATAGCGGGCCTGCCCCTCGCGGGTGACGGGATATTCGGGCAGGGCCGAATCCGAACCCAGCAGGTTGGGCGTGGTGTCGCCATAGTCATTGGTAAAGGGATAGGCCGTTTCCACCACCCAGACATCCGCGTCATAGCGCTTGTGGGCGGCATCGATCACCTTGCCCAGGCCCGTGAGGTTGTATTTCGACCATTTGGAATAATAGCTGATGCCGATGATGTCATAATCCATCACGCCTGCCGCCGTCGCATCGTCGAACCAGCCGATGACATTTTCCGGCTGGGCGATATGCAGCATGACTTTCATCGGATGGGCATGGGCCTTGGCCGCCTCGCGCACGGCGGCAACGCCTGCGTTGATCAATCGCGCATTGCGCTCCCAGTTGATCCGGCCATCCTTGGTGCCGCCCAGCATTTCCGGGTTTGTTTCATTGCCCACCTGAACAAAGGCGGGCAATTGCCCCTCGGCGGCCAGACGGTCGAGGATTTGGCGCGTGTAATCATGCAGCGCCTTGACCTGATCGTCGGTGGAAAGTTTGGCCCATGCGGCGGGCGCGATCTGCTTTTCACCATCGGCCCAGTCGTCGGAATAATGGAAATCGAGCAGCACCTCCAGGCCCGCCGCATGGGCGCGGCGGATCGTCTTGAGCACATCCTCATAGGTGCTGTATCTAGTCCAGCCCGGCGCGTTCCAGATGCGCACGCGCATGATGTTGCCGCCATGCGCCTTCATCAGCGCAAAGGGATCGACGGGCTTGCCGCCCTCGCGAAAGACCGCGCCGCAATCCTCCATTTCATTGGTAAAGGACAGATCGGCGCCCAGATAGAGTTTGGGCGCGGCCGGTGTCGAGGCCGAAGCCAGCAGCGCGGCGGCAAGAAGTCCAAGGGCCATGGGTTTTGCTCTTTCAGATCGTATGCGCAAACAGGTCGAGGCGGGCCGGGGCCAGCCCTTCGCCCTGCGCGGTGAGGGTGATCTGTCCGGCGCTCCTGTCCGCCTGAACCAGAACCTGCGCCAGCCCGTTGAAGGTGCGGCGCTCGAGGCTGTGGTCGGGCGTGGTGTCGGTGGGATCGCCATTGCCGGTGCCCAGCACGCGCCCCGGCCCCGAAAGGGCAAAGCGGATGGGGACGGCGGCGGTGGGCACGGGACGGCCCGCCCGGTCGAAGACCTCGGCGCGGATGATGGCCATATCGGCGCCATCGGCGTGCAAACGCGCCGTATTGGCCGACAGGCGCAGCATGGACGGAGCGCCCGCCGTCACCCGCCTGTCGCGCGCGGTGATTCGCCCCTGCGCATCATAGCCCACCGCCTCCAGCACGCCCGGCGCATAGGGAACCGACCATGTCAGGTGGCCATTGCGCGGCATCTCCTTGCGCCCAAACCCGCGCCCGTTCAGCCGCAATTCCACCTGCGCGCAATTGCCATGCGCCCAGACCTCGATGGGCTGGCCTTCGCGCCCGGCCCAGTTCCAGTGGGGCAACAGATGGACCTGCGGCAATTCGGGCCGCCACCATGCGCGATAGTAATAATAATTATCCTTGGGGAAGCCGCAGATGTCGGCCGCCCCGAAATAGGAGGAAACCGATGGCCATGCCGCATAGGGCGTGGGCTCGCCGCGATAGTCAAAGCCGGTCCAGATGAAGCCGCCCGCAATGCCGGGGTCCCTGGCCACGATGCTCCACCACGCCTCGCCGGTGCTGGCCCACCATGGCGCCTCGGTATCGTAGGCGCGCACGATATGGCGCGCGGCATCATTGGCATATTCGCCGCGCGTGGCGACAGTGCTGGCGGTTTCCGTGCCGATCACCGGCGTGTCGGGATATTTGGCCTTGAAACCGGCGATCTTGTCGGTGCGATAGTTGAAACCCACGACATCGACCGCGCGCGCCGCGCCATCCTCGTACCAGCCATTGTCCATGGCCTGCGTGGTCTGGCGCGTGGGGTCCAGCTCCTTGCAGCGCGCCGCCAGCTTTGCCGAGATATTGTGCCCGCGCGGGGTGCCCTGATGCCCTTCCTCATTGCCCACCGACCACAGGATGATCGAGGGATGGTTGCGGCTGGAAAGGATCATCCGGTCCAGCTCGTCCATCGCCTCGGGGCTGGTGTTGTTCAGCCTTGTTTCCGCGATCATCATCATCCCCATCTCGTCGCAAATGTCGAGCAGGGCCTGTGAGGGCGGATTATGCGCGCTGCGCCAAGCATTGGCGCCCATCTCCTGCATCTGCGCCACGCGCCAGCGGTGCAGCGCATCGGGGATCGCCGTGCCCACGCCCGCGTGATCCTGATGGTTGCATACGCCCAGCAGCTTGACCGGCGTACCATTGAGGAAGAACCCCTGATGCCCGTCAAAACGCAAGCTCCGCACGCCAAAGCGTGTTTCGACCCGGTCCACCACTTCGCCGCCCACGATCACTTCGCTGATCAGGCGGTAGAGCACGGGGGCCTTCACCGACCACAATTGCGCGCGGGGGATGGTGATGGCGTGGTCCACCACTGCCTTGCCGGCAACAGCGACGGCAGGACCATCTCCCGCCGCCGCCACGCCGCCATCGGGAGCCATCACCCGGTGGCGAAGCTGAACTGCCGTCTGCGCGCCCAGATTGACCAGATCGGTGGAAACCGAGACAATGGCGCCTTGCCCGCGCGGCTCGGCCCGCACGCAAACGCCCCATTGCGGGATATGCTGCGCTGCGGCGGAAACCAGCCGGACATGGCGATAGAGCCCCGCGCCCTCGTAAAACCAGCCTTCGCCAAGGCTGGCATCGACGCGGATGACCAGCAGATTGGGCTTGCCGTCATAATTGAGATAGTCGGCGATATCGACACGGAACGGGGCATAGCCGCCCGCATTCTCATGCGCGATATAGCCGTTGACGATCACCACCGCATCGCGAAACACCCCGTCAAATTCCAGCCAGACCGCGCGGCCCTTGTCCTGCGCGCCCACAGGCAGGGTGCGGCGATACCAGCCCACGCTGTTTTGCGGAAAATCGCGGCCGATGGCGCGGAAACCATGGCCCGCGATGAAATCCTCGCGCCCCTTTTCCATCGTGGCGGGCGGGGCGTAGGGCAGGGCGCTGGCCCAGTCATGCGGCACGCGCACCGCTTCCCAGCCGCTGTCGTCGAAATCGGGCTTGACCGTTTCGGCCACATCAAAGCCCGGCTTGGCATAGGTGCGCCCCCAATTGCCGAAACCGAAATCGCGCGCCGGATCGGCGGCATGGCCAAGGTGAAAGCGCCAGCCATCGTCGAGCACCACTTCGCGGCGTGGCGATGGGGCGGGGGTGGGCGTCTGGACGGCGGCCTTGGCCAGCGCCTGATCGGCGCAGGCAAGGCCTGAGGCCGCCGCCAGCGAGGCGGCAAGGACACGGCGGCGGTCTAGCGGGGGAAAAGAGCTGGTCATGGCGTCAGAACTCGAAAGGGGGGAGAGAATGGTGGCTGCCCAGCATCATCGCATCGGCCACCAGCGTCAGGGGCCGGGCATCGACATCGCTCTGCCCCGCATCGATCAGCCGGGCAAAGCGGGCATAGAGCCGCGGATATTCGGCATCGGGCGCCACCTCCTGCGCGTTGTTGTCAATGGTCATCTGCTGGCCGCCCTGCGTCAGTTGCAGCAGGCCCGCGTCCGTGTCGACGGCAATATCCCATTGCGGCGCGCCGGGGTGCAGGATCGACAGGTCGCAGGCCACCTCGGCCCCGGCATGGCGCATGGTCAGGCGGGCGGTCATCGGCGCCTGACGGTTGGCGGGGATGCCCAGATCCGCGCTTTCCAGCGCCAGCGGTTGCGGCAGGATATGCGTCAGAATCGAAAAGGCGTTGATCGCGGTGTCGAACACGCCAAAGCCGCCCGCCGCCAGCAGCCAGTCCTGACCCGGATGCCAGACGCGCACATCCTCGCGCCAGTTGAGGCGGACGGCCTTGATCTGGCGCGCGGCCAGCCATGCGGCGGCGGCATCGACAGCGGCGCTTTCGCGGCTGTGCCATGTGGCCAGCATGGTGCAGCCCGCGCTCGCCCGGACCAGTGCATCGACCTGCGAGAGACCGGCGGCGGGCGGCTTTTCCAGCATCACATGCAGCCCGGCCTCCAGCGCGCGCTGCGCCAGCCCCGCGCGCACCGAGGGCGGCGTGCACAGCACGACAGCATCCAGCGCGAGCCGCGCATCGAGCAGCGCATCAAGCGTGGGATAGGAGGCAATGCCCTCCAGAGCGCCCTGCGGATCGGCCGTGGCGGTCAGGGCAAAGCGTGGATTTTCGGCAATGGCGGGCAGATGCTGATCGCGGGCGATTTTGCCCAGCCCAACCAAACCCAATCGAATCAGGGAATTACTCATGAATGCATCCTCGCGCTTTACTTTTGTATGATATATATGCTTATAGACGTCAACAGCAAGCTGGCGCGGCGCGGGAATCGCATGGGGCCACCAGACACGCTGCCAGACACAAGGAGACTGAAACGCGATGTCCGATGCCCAAAAGCCAACGCTGCGTAGCCGCGCATGGTTCGACAATCCGGCCTCGCCCGACATGACCGCGCTCTATCTTGAACGCTATCTCAACTATGGCCTCTCGATGGAGGAACTGCAGTCCAACCGCCCGATTATCGGCATTGCCCAGACCGGCAGCGATCTTTCGCCCTGCAACCGCCATCACATCGTGCTGGCCGAGCGCGTGCGCGACGGCATCCGCGAGGCGGGCGGCATTCCCATCGAATTCCCCTGCCACCCCATTCAGGAAACCGGCAAGCGGCCCACCGCCGGGCTTGATCGCAATCTGGCCTATCTCAGCCTGGTCGAAACGCTGTTCGGCTATCCGCTTGACGGCGTGGTGCTGACCATCGGCTGCGACAAGACGACGCCTGCGTGCCTGATGGCGGCGGCAACGGTCAATATTCCCGCGATTGCCCTGTCGGTCGGCCCGATGCTGAACGGCAATTTCAAGGGCGAGCGCACCGGCAGCGGCACCATCGTGTGGAAGGCGCGCCAGATGCTGGCGGCGGGCGAGATCGACTATAAGGGCTTCATCAAGCTGGTGGCCTCCAGCGCGCCCAGCACGGGCTTCTGCAACACGATGGGCACGGCCACCACGATGAACAGCCTGACCGAGGCGCTGGGCATGAGCCTGCCCGGCAACGCGGCCATCCCCGCGCCCCACCGCGACCGCGCGGAAAGCGCTTATCACACCGGCCGCCAGATCGTGGAAATGGTGCGCGCCGACCGCAAGCCTTCAGACATTCTCACCCGTTCAGCCTTCCTCAACGCCATCCGCGTCAATTCGGCCATCGGCGGCAGCACCAATGCGCCGATCCACCTGAACGCCATCGCGCGCCATGTCGGCGTCGAACTTTCGCTGGCCGATTGGGAAAGCCATGGGGCCGACATTCCGCTGCTGGTCAATCTGCAACCGGCGGGCGAATATCTGGGCGAGGATTATTACCGCGCGGGCGGCGTTCCGGCGGTGATGGGCGAACTCTATCGCGCGGGCCTGCTCGATGGCGAAGCGTTGACGGTCAATGGTTGCACCGTGGCGCAGAATATTGCCGAGGCCGCCATTGAGGATGAGGATGTGATCCGTCCGCTCTCCGCGCCTTTGAAGCCTGCGGCGGGACTGACCGTTCTGTCGGGCAATCTGTTCGACGCGGCGGTGATGAAAAAGAGCGTGATTTCCGATGCTTTTCGCGCGCGCTATCTGGCCGACCCGGATGATCCGGAAGCGTTCGAGGGCAATGTCGTGGTGTTCGACGGGCCGGAGGATTATCATGCGCGCATCGACGATCCCGCCCTTGGCATCACCGACCGCTCGATTCTGGTGATCCGCGGCGCCGGGCCGGTGGGCTATCCGGGCGGGGCCGAGGTGGTCAATATGCGCCCGCCCGCCGCCCTCATCCGCGCCGGGATCGACGCTTTGCCCTGCATCGGCGATGGGCGCCAGTCGGGCACCAGCGGTTCGCCTTCGATCCTTAACGCCAGCCCCGAGGCGGCGGCAGGCGGCGGTCTGGCGCTGCTGCGCACGGGCGATATTGTCCGCATCGACCTGAAGACCCGCAGCGTGAATGTGCTGGTGAGCGACGAGGAACTGGATCGACGCCGCGCTGAAAACGCGGAAAATCCCTTCTCCGGCCCGGAAAGCCAGACGCCTTGGCACGAAATAGCCCGGCGCGAGACGGGGCAATTCGCGGGCGGCGCGGTGATCGAAAGCGCGGTCAAATATCAGCGCATCGCCCAGACCAAGGGCCTGCCCCGCGACAGCCATTAAGGGGGGGACTATGGGCGACTGGACCATTATCGAACGGGCGCGGCGCGACATTCTGGGTGAGGGCATCACCTATGTCGCGCGCGAGGATGCGCTCTACTGGGTGGATATCATTGGCCAGCGGGTGAACCGTTATGGCTTGGGCGATGGGCAATATCGCGAATGGGCGATGCCCGAAATGACCGGCTGGCTGATCGAGCGCAGCACGGGCGGGGGCTTTGTTGCCGGGCTGAAATCGGGATTTCACCATCTCAGCCTCGATCCCTTCGCGCTCGAACCCATCGCCGCGCCCGAGCCGGATCTGCCCTTCAACCGCATGAACGATGCCTGCGCCGATGCCCATGGTCGCATCTGGGCGGGTACGATGAGTATGGATGGCAGTCGGGACGAGGGCGGTCTCTACCGGCTCGATCCGGACCTGTCATGGCATCGCATGGACGCGCCCTACGCAATCGCCAATGGCCCGGCGATCAGCCCGGATGGCGCCACGCTTTACCATACCGACAGCGCGAAGGGGCTGGTCTACCGCTTTGCCTTGCATGACGATGGCAGCCTTGGCCCGCGCAAGATTTTTCTTGAATTTCCCGATGCATGGGGCTCGCCCGACGGCATGACGGTGGACGCGCAGGGCGGGATCTGGATCGCCCACTGGGGCGCGGGCTGCGTCAGCCGGTTTGATCCCGACGGCGGGCGCGAGCGCTGGATCGACCTGCCCGCCAGCCAGATCACGCGGCCCTGTTTCGCCGGGGCCGATTACAGCCGCCTGTTCCTGACCAGCGCCGCCGATGGGGTGGACGAGGAACTGGCCGGATCGGTGTTCGAGGTGGAGGCGGGCGTGTTCGGCCTGCCGCCCCGCATGTTCGGCGCCTAGGCGATGAGCCTAATGCGCCGCATGGCTGTGCCGGGCGATCAGGTCCATGACATCGCCGATGATCGCGCGCATGGCGTCCTGGGCCGCGCGCGGATCGCGGGCCATGATCGCATCGCGCACCGCGCCATGCGCGGCCAGATCGGCCGTGCGCCCGACAATGCGGTTGGTCAGCCGGATCGAGGTGCGCAGGGCCGTGGCGACCACATCGCGGAACTGGGCGAAGAAGGGATTGCCGCTGGCACGCAGGATGGCCAGATGGAACGCGATGTCGGCGTCGAGTACATCGTCCTCGCCCATTTCGGCGGCCTCCATCCGCGCAAACCCGGCCTCGATCAGCGCGCGCCCCTTGTCATCGGCCGAGCCGGCGGCCAGCGCGGCGGCGGCCGGTTCGATGGCCGCGCGCAACTGGTTGAACTGCGAGAGCAGCTCGACCGAGAATTTGCGTTCGAGCAGCCAGCGCAGCACATCGGCGTCAAACAGGTTCCAGCTCGCCACCGGCTGAATGCTGGTGCCCTGTCTTGGCCTTGCGGTCAGCAACCCCTTGGCCGTCAGCATTTTGACCGCCTCACGCGTGACCGATCGGCTGACGCCGTGCTGGGTCGAAAGCTCGGCCTCGGTGGGAAAGGGGCGGTTTTCAAAGGCGCCCGTCACGATTTGCCGCCCCAGCAGATCGAGCAGCCCGTAGGTCAGATTGCGCCCAAGGCCGGAGATATCGTCATTGTCGGTCATCGTCTGGCCCCCTCTGGCATGTGTTTTTATCATATAAATAGACATAATCGCCCTTTGGCAAGGGATTCGAGAGGAAACACCATCCCATGACGCTCTCAACCATCGATACGGCCATGGTGGTGGCCTATGCGATCTTCATCTTTGGCCTTGCCCAATGGGTCAGCCGCCGCAAGGGCGATGCGCAGGAGGATAGCGCGGGCTATTTCCTGGCCAGTCGCGCGCTGCCGTGGTGGGCCATCGGCGCCTCGTTGATCGCGGCCAATATTTCGGCCGAACAGATCGTGGGCATGGCAGGCTCGGGCTATGCCATCGGCCTTGCGATCTCCTCCTATGAATGGATGGCCGCGCTCACGCTGCTGATTGTCGGCAAATTCTTCCTGCCGGTGTTCCTCAAGAACAACATCACCACCATGCCGGAATTTCTCGAGGCCCGTTTCGGCCCGACAATCCGCACGGTGATGGCGGTGTTCTGGCTGGTGCTCTATGTGTTTGTGAACCTGACCTCGATCCTGTGGCTGGGCTCCATCGCGGTGCGTCAGGTGGCGGGCGTCGATCAGGATGTCGCGCTGGCGGTGCTGGGTGTCTTTGCGCTGGCCTATCAGATCCGGGGCGGACTGAAGGCGGTGGCGCTGACCGATATTGTGCAGGTGGCGCTGCTGGTGATGGGCGGCCTGATCGTTTCGGGCATTGCGCTGGGCCAATTGGGCGAAGGGGCAGGCGCGCTCCATGGCTTTGAGCGGCTGGTGCGCGCAGTGCCCGATCATTTCCATATGATTCTTTCGCCCGACAGTCCGCATTACAAGGACCTGCCCGGCCTTGGGGTGCTGATCGGGGGCCTGTGGATCGCCAACCTGTCCTATTGGGGGTTCAACCAATATATCATCCAGCGCACGCTGGCCGCCAAATCGCTGGGCGAGGCGCAGCGGGGCATTGTGTTCGCCGCTTTTCTCAAGCTGTTGATGCCGGTCATCATTGTGCTGCCGGGGATCGCCGCAGTGCTGCTGGCGCCCGATCTGACCAAGCCCGACCAGGCCTATCCGGCGATGATGCATCTTTTGCCCAACGGCTTGCTGGGGCTTGTTTTTGCCGCGCTGACGGCGGCGATCATCGCGTCCACGGCCAGCAAGATCAATTCCATCGCCACGATCTTCACGCTCGACCTCTATGCCCGCAAGATCGCGCCGGGCGCCAGCGAGGTGCAACTGGTCCGCGTGGGCCGCATCACCGCCTGCGTGGCCACGGTCATCGGCATTGTCGCGGCGCGGCCCCTGCTGGGCGGCATGGATCAGGCGTTTCAGTATATTCAGGAATTCTCCGGCTTTGTGACGCCGGGCATCACGGTGATCTTCCTGACCGGCCTGTTCTGGCCCCGCGCTACCGAGGCAGGCGCTCTGGCGGGCGCGCTGGCCAGTGTGATGCTCTCTGCGCTGTTCCGCTTTGGCGGGGTGACGGCTCTGACGGAAATTCCCTTCATGCATCGCATGGCCATGGTGTTTTTCGCCTCGCTGGCGCTGACGGTGGTGGTTTCGCTGCTGGGCAAAGCCCCGGTGCGAGAGGGCAAGGGCATCATGGAAGGCGTTTCCTTTGCCACTTCGCGCGGTTTTGTCATCGCTTCGGCGCTGGTCAGCGCGATCCTTGTGGCGCTTTATACGGTGTGGTGGTGATATGACGGGTGACATGATCGCGGTGGATTGGGGCACGACCAACCGCCGCGCCTATCTGATCGATGCGGCGGGACAGGTGCTGCATACCGAGCGCGACGGCATGGGCCTGCTGGCCGTGCCGCCGGGGGGCTTTGCCGACCAGATTGCCGCGATCCGCGCGAAGATGGGCGATCTGCCGGTGCTTCTGGCGGGCATGGTGGGGTCGGCGCGGGGCTGGGTCAATGTGCCTTACCTGTCCTGTCCGGCGGGGCTGGAGGATCTGGGCGGGGCGCTGCACTGGGTCGAGCCGGGGCGGACGGCCATCGTGCCGGGCCTGTGCGATCCGGCGGGCGATGTGATGCGCGGCGAGGAGGTGCAGTTGCTGGGCGCGGTGGCGGCCGGATTGGCGCCGGGCGACGCGCTGTTGTGTCAGCCCGGCACCCATTGCAAATGGGCGCGCATGGCGGGCGGGCGCGTGGCCTCTTTCGCCACGGCCATGACCGGCGAGATCTTTGCCCTGCTGAAAAACCATAGCCTGCTGGCCGATTTTCTGGGCGGCGATGTGGATGATGATGAAGCCTTCCGCGCCGGGGTGCGCGATGGGTTGAACGGCCGCCTGACCACGCGCCTGTTCCGCGTGCGCGCCGCCGCCCTGCTGGGCCATCGCCACGTCGAGGACAGCGCGGCCTATACATCGGGCCTGATGATCGGCCATGATGTGGGCGGCGAGGCCCTGCGCGAGGGCGATCCGGTCCATATCCTTGCCGACCCGCATCTGGGCCGGTTATATGCCGCCGCCGTGCATATTGCCGGAGGCCAGCCCATTCTGATCGACAGTCACGCGGCCTTTGTGGCCGGTATCTTCCGCCTGTGGAAAGCGAGCCAAGTATGATGACGCCTCTTGAACAACTGAACGCCGCCCTTGCCATTTGCCCGCTGGTGGCGATCCTGCGCGGAGTGCGCCCCGATGAGGTCGAGGCCGTTGGCGATGCGATCATCGAGGCAGGCTTTTCCATGATCGAGGTGCCGCTCAATTCGCCCGATCCGCTGGCCTCGATCGCGCTGCTGGCAAAGCGTTACGGGCCGGACGTGCTGGTCGGGGCGGGGACAGTGCTGACCACGGCGGATGTCGCCAATGTCAAGGCGGCGGGGGGCACTCTCATCATCTCGCCCAACGTGAACACCGATGTGATCCGCGCCAGCGTGGCGGAGGGCATGATCTCGCTGCCCGGCTTTTATACGCCCACCGAGGCTTTTGCCGCGTTGGAGGCAGGCGCCACGGGGCTCAAGCTGTTCCCCGCAGAAGGGGCCAGTCCAGCCTATATGAAGGCCCAGCGCGCGGTTCTGCCCAAGGATCTGCCCTTGCTGGCCGTGGGCGGGGTGACGCCGGAAAACCTGTCGCAATGGGTGGCCGCCGGTGCGCAGGGGGCGGGGCTTGGCTCGGCGCTCTACAAGGCTGGCCTCTCGGCGGCGCAGGTGGGCGAGCGGGCGCGGGCCTTTGTCGCGGCGGCGCGGGGGTAAGCACGCCGAGGCCATTTGTCGTCTGGTGTTAACATGGCGCGGGCAGTAAGGCGCCTCTTGCCCGCGCAACAGGACACCAGCCCGATGAACACCCCCAACCCGGCCCAGATCGCCGCCCTGTTCGATGTCGACCTGATCGGCCTGATCACCAGTTTCATCTGCCTGCTCACCGCCTTTGTGCTGGGCACGCTGATCGGGCTGGAGCGGCAATGGCGCCAGCGCACGGCGGGCCTGCGCACCAATGTGCTGGTGGCGGTGGGGGCGGCGGCCTTTGCCGATCTGGGGCTGCGCGTGGCGGGCGTCGACGGCGGGGTCCGGGTGATCTCCTATGTCGTCTCAGGGATAGGCTTTCTGGGCGCGGGCGTGATCATGAAGGAGGGCACCCATGTGCGCGGCCTCAACACGGCCGCCACGCTCTGGGCCAGCGCGGCGGTGGGCAGCTTTGCCGGGGCGCGCAAACCGGCCGAGGCGGTGCTGGTGGCGATCTTCGTCTTGGCGGGCAACACGCTGCTGCGCCCGCTGGTTGATGCGGTCAACCGCCGCCCGATGGATCCGGGCGAGACCGAGGCGCTTTATCGTGTCCATGTGGTCTGCCCCTCGGGGGGCGTGTCGCAGGCGCGCGATCTGTTGTTCGAGGAACTGGAAACCCACCATTATCCGATCCGCGACATAGAGACACTGGCCGATAGTGAGGCCCATGTCGAACTGGCCGCGATATTGGTGCCTTCCACGGCCAATCCGGCCGATCTGGACGCGATCACCGCCCATATCGCCCGCCATGAGGGCATCATCAGCGCGACCTGGACGGTCAGCGCCACCAACTGAGGTGGCCTTTGGCGGCGGGGCGGCCTAGGATGCACCCATGCCTTTTGCTCTCCCCACCCGCAATCGCCTCGCTCTGGCCCAGACCGTGCGCGTCATGGCCGCCTGCCTTGCCACCTACGGGCTGACCGGACTGCTCGGGCTGAAGCAGGGCTATTGGGCGATTTTCACCGTGCTGATCGTCATGCAGGGCTCGCTGGGCGCGACGGCGACGGCGGCCTTCGACCGGCTGCTTGCGACGATTGCCGGGGCGGTGCTGGGCGGAGCGGTGGTGATGGTCACGCCGCGCGATCCTGTGGCGGTGGGGGCCTCGCTGATCGTCATGTCGGGGGTGCTGACCTTTGCCGCCGTGCGCCAGCCTCGGCTGCGCGGTGCGGCGCTGACCTCGGCCATCGTGCTGTTGACGCGCTCGCCCGATATTCCCGTGGGGATCTTCGTCATTGATCGGATCATCGAGATCACGCTGGGCGGGGCGATCGGCGTGATGGCAAGCCGGTTCATCCTGCCGGTGCGCTCACGCGGGGCGATGATCGCGCGTTTTTGCGAGATCCTGACCACGATGGCGAAATTGCTGAACGCGCAGGCCGATACGGTGGCGCGGGGCGAGGCGCTGGTGTCGGCCGAGGCCAACATCGCCTTGCGCCAGTCGCTGGTGGCGACCGAGGCGGTTTTGAACGACGCGCGGCGCGAAAGGGCGATGGGGCTGGTGCGTGAGGATGTGTCCGACGGTATCCCGCGCACGCTCTGGCGCATCCGCAACGGCATTGCCCAGATCAGCCAGATTCTGCGCACGCCTTTTCCGCCCAACGCGATGGCGATTGTCGGCCCGGCGGTGGAGGGGATGCTGCGCGCCCATGCGCAATCGGCGCAGGATGCGGCATCGGCCCTGTCGGATGGCGCCGCGCCGGTGCAAGATTCCCAGGCGGCCGAGGCTTTTGAGCGGGCCTTTGTTACGCTGCAGCATTCGGACGAGGCGCGGGCGATTCCGTTTGATGAAATGGGGCGGGTGTTCGGCATGGCCTTTACCCTGCGGCGGATGCAGCAGGATTTCCACGATCTGGGCGAGCGGATCGCGGAGTGCCGATAGTATCTGGGTTGGCCGAGGCCCGGATGGACAAATTCCGCTTGGGGGTGGGCAAAGAGGAATAGCTGGCGCGTCGACTATACTCTACTTTATAAATAGACATTATCCCCATGCGCGGAGTCCATCGTGTCCTCCCATCCTGAATTTCCTTTGGTGCTGACTGTGCCGGGTCTGGGCAATTCCGGCCCCGACCATTGGCAGACCCGCTGGGAAGCGATCCATCCGCATTGCCGACGCGTGGAGCTGGGCCTGTGGGATCGGCCCCATCGCAATAGATGGATCAATCAGCTCAACCTGGCTCTGCGCCGCGCGCCGGGTCCGGTCCTGCTGGCCGCGCACAGCCTGGGCTGTCATGCGGTGACGGCCTGGGCCGCGATGGAGCCGGATGCGGCCTCGCTGGTGGTGGGGGCCTTGCTGGTCGCGCCGCCGGAGGTCGATTTCTTCCCTCTGGATCCCCGTGTCAGCGCCTTTTCGCCCACGGCTTCCGGGCCTCTGCCCTTTCCCTCGCTGCTGCTGGCCAGTCGCAATGATCCCTATTGCGGGCAACCGGCGGCGCGGGTTCTGGCGCGCATGTGGGGGGCGCGGTTCCTCGATGCGGGCGCGCTGGGGCATATCAATGCCGAAAGCGGGCTGGGCGATTGGGAGGAGGGCTGGCGGCTGTTGGCGCAATTGGTCGATGGCGGCGCAGGGCCGGAAACAGGCGTGCAGGCGGGGGCGCCTGCACGCTGAAGTCCTATTTTGCGCAGGCGGGATCGGGTTTGCCCGCCCATTCCACCGCCTGCGTCAGCATCCGGCGGTAATTGGCGTCGGCAAAGCTGGAGGGCGGATGGCCGATGGCGGAATAAAAGGCGCGGCCCCGGCCCACGCAATGTTTCCACGCGATGGGATGGTCGGCCCCCATCCGCAGATTGGCGGGCGGATCATAGCTTGCCTCGTCCAGTTTCGCCAGCACGCGCACGCCCTTCAGGCGGGGATTGGCGCGGAAGGAATACCATTCGTCGGTCATCGTGAATTGCGCCGGAATGCCGCGCGTCACCGGATCCTGCCCTTCGATATGCAGCGTTGCCGGGCGGAATTGCGGATTGGCCGGATGGCCGAGGAATGCCGCGCCCACCAGATGGTCGGTGTACCAGTCCCAGAACGTGGCCGGATCGCCCGCTGCGCCATGCACGCCGACAAAGCCCCCGCCATGCTCGATCCAGTCCTTGAGCGCGCGGCGCTGGGTCAGGGTCAGCGCATCGCCGCTGATATTGTTCCACACGACGAGGTCATAGCGGGCCAGCACCTCAGGCCGGATCGCGCCGCCCTTGTCGGTCACCTGCATCGACCAGCCGTTTTCCTGCGCCAGCCCCTGCAGCGCCTCACGCGCGGCGCCCACCGATTTGGCGTCGAGGAAGCCGTTGATCTTTTCAAACACCAGCACATGCAGTCCCTTGCCCGAGGGGCGCGGGTCGGCGGGCTCGTTGTCATAGCGCGCGCACCGGGCCAACTGGTCGGCGCGCGTGACAGGCAATTTATGCAACCGCGCGTCCAGCCTGGCCAGCAGGGCAGGGTCCTTGGGAGGCCCGGCCTGACCGCTGGAAAACACGCCGCGCAGGGTTACGATGGCGCTGAAGGTGGGGGCCTTGGTGCCGGTCAGAAAGGGGGTGAGTCCGGTAAAGCTCTCGCCCAGTTCGGCCGCCGCGGCTGCCTTGGCCTCCGGATTGATCAGCACATCGATAAGAGGACTGTCGATTGAATAGGGCGCGCGGGCCATCGGGCAATCAGTAACGGCATTGGCGGTGACGGCATCGGCCGCCAAGGCGGGCGTCGTCAGCGCGGGTAGGGCGAAACCCGCGCCAACCACCCCGACCAGCAGCTTTGCCATTCTTATCATGCTCATATTCGGGCCCTCTCATTATGGCTTTGGCCGTATCATGCTCTGATTGCGCTACCATTGCCACAGGAGATTGCACGGCCCCGGCCGACGGGCCGCCATGCGTGAAAAAGAAACATTGGAAGAGCGCCCCGCCCCGCTGGACATTGCCCGGGATAGGGCGATATAGCGCCCGCCAATTCCCGATTGGCAGGAGCATAAGAGATCATGCTGTTGCGCAAGCATTAAGACCGCCGGACACCAAGCTTTCATGCCCACTATCAGCCTGATTATCCCTGCCTTCAACGAAGAAGATTATCTGCCCGCATGCCTTGATGCGGTCATGCGGAATGTGGCGGGCAAGGCGTTCGAGATCATCGTCGTCGACAATAACAGCACCGATGGCACGAAACAGGTGGTCGAACGTTATCCGGGCGTGACCTATGTGTTCGAGGCGGAAAAGGGCATCACCCGCGCCCGCCAATGCGGTTTCAAGGCGGCAAAGGGCGATATTCTGGCCTATGTCGATGCCGATACGCTGCCGCCAGCGGGCTGGGTCGAACAGATCATCGAACAGTTCGACAAGGACCCCAAGCTGGCCTGCCTGTCCGGCCCCTACAGCTTTTATGATGTCAGCGGGTTGCGCAACGCGATCTCGAACGCATGGTTCGTGGCGGCGCGCCCGCTATATAATTTCACCGGCTATATGCTGGTGGGCGGCAATTTCGCCATCCGGCGCGAGGCGCTGACCAAAATGGGCGGATTTGACGCCACGATCGAATTTTACGGCGAGGACGTGGACATCGCCAAGCGCGCCAAGAAGCAGGGCAAGGTCCTCTTCTCGCCCCGCTTTGTTATGCCCACATCGGGCCGCCGCATGGCGCGTCAGGGTTTTGCCAAAACCGCCGCGATCTATTTCATCAATTATTTCTCGATCGCCTTTCGCGGCAAGCCCGCCACAAAGAGCTATCTGGACATTCGCTGAGGCGATAGTCCATCCCCCGGAATGCTGACTGCCGCCCCTGCCGGTGGGCGGCCCTTTATGATGACAGGAAATCCCGTGACCAAGGCAATCAAACTGACGCTGACCGAGGACGAGGCCGAAATCATCGTCGATGCACTGGAAGCCGACATGGAAGGCTATCTGGAATCGGCCAAGGAAGCGCGCGGCAATGCCAACCGCGAAGACGTCAAGACTTTCAGCGAGGCGGCCGAGCGCATCGGCGCGCTGATCAACAAGGTCCGCGCGCTGCTGGATTGAGCGTGATGCGGGCCCCTGCGCCATGCGGGGGCCAATTCCATGAAAAGGACCGGCGCCCGCGATGAACCGCGCAGGCAAGACTGACGCGCCCGATGGCACCGCGCTGGCCGCGCTGTGCATGGCGGGGGCGCAGGTGTCGGTCAATGTCGGCGCGGCGCTCGGCAAGACGCTGTTTGTCAGCGTCGGCCCCGAGGGCGTGGCGGCGTTGCGCACCTCGATTGCGGCGATCCTGCTGCTGGCGATTGCCCGGCCATGGCGTGCTATGCCCTCGCGCACGCAGATGGGCTGGCTGACGGTCTATGGGCTGACGCTGGGCAGCATGAACCTGCTGATCTATGCCGCTTTTGCCCGAATCCCTATCGGTGTTGCGGTCGCCATCGAGATTTGCGGGCCGCTGGGTCTGGTGCTGGCCACCAGTCGCTCGCTGCGCGATTTTCTGTGGCTGGGGCTGGCGATCGGCGGCTTGCTGCTGCTGGCGCCATGGCCGGGTGCCGGGGTGCGGCTCGATCCTGCGGGCATCGGTTTTGCGCTGGCCGCCGCGCTGGCATGGGCGCTCTACATCCTGTTCGGCAAGCGCGCCGCGCAGGTGAAGGGCACCACGGCGGTGGCGCTGGGCATGACGATCGCCTGCTGCGTGACGCTGCCCTTTGGCCTGTCGGCGGCGGGCGGCCGCCTGCTCGATCCTTCGGTGCTGGGGCTGGGGATCGGGGTGGCGCTGCTCTCCAGCGCGTTGCCCTATGTGCTGGAAATGAAGGCGCTGGGTTATTTAAGCGCTCGGGTCTTTGGCGTTTTGACCAGTGCGGCCCCTGCTGTTGCGGCTCTGGTCGGTTTCCTCATTCTGGGCGAGCGGTTGGCCCTTGCCCAATGGCTGGCCATCGCGCTGATGATCGCGGCCAGCGCGGGGGGATCGCTGACGGGCCGGCGCACCTGATTTCCTTGGGGAAACAGACATTTTCTCAGGGGGAACGGGCAAGGCGCCGTCACCGGAATTTTTCGGAACTATCCGCCTGTCGGATAAACCTCGCTTGCAGGGCGGGGGCGATGTCCGCAATCTGAACCCATGACGGATCGCAATCAACCTCTCACCGCGCGCCAGGAGCTGGCGCGTCACTGGCCCATTGTGCTGGCCGCCGCGCTGGGCGTGGGTTTTGGCACGATGGGCATCGGCTTTTATTCGCTGGGCCTGTTTGTCAAACCGCTTCAGGCCGAATTCGGCTGGAGCCGCGCGGCGGTTTCGGGCGCGGCCACGTTTCAGCAATTGGGCATTTTCCTGTCCGCCCCGCTGGTCGGGCGGCTGGCGGACCGGATCGGGCTGCGGCCGCTGGCGGTCGCCTCCTATGTCGCCATGCCGCTGGCGCTGGTGGCGCTTTCGATGGCGGGGCCCTCGGTGTGGGGCTGGTATGGGCTGTGGCTGCTGGTCTCGCTGGCCGGATGCGGTACGACGCCTGCGGCATGGGCGCGGATGGTGTCGATGCGTTTCGATGCGGCGCGCGGGCTGGCGCTGGGGTTGATGCTGGTGGGCACGGGGCTGGCCGCCGCGCTGGTGCCTGCGCTGCTGGGGCCGGTGTTTGCCCATGATGGCTGGCGCACGGCCACGCTGGTGATGGCTGGGGCGGCTGCGCTGGTGGGCATCCCGCTGGGCCTGATGCAGAGCCGCGAAGCGCCCGCGCCTGCCGCGCGCGAGAAGGACGGCCATTTTGCCAACCGCGAAGGCGGACACTTTGAACGCAATCGGCCCGTATTCATGCTGCTGGCCATCGCCTTTCTGGTGGGGGTGATTGTGGCGGGGCTGATCATCCATCTGGTGCCGATGCTGGTGGACCGGGGAATGGATGCAGGCCTGGCGGCGAAAATGGCGGCCAGCATCGGCCTTGCCGTGATCGCGGCGCGGGTGATCGTGGGCTGGCTGTTTGACCGGTTCCATGCGCCCTATGTCGCGGCGGTGTTTCTGGCCATGCCGGTGGGCTCGTGCCTGCTCTTGGGGCTGGGCGGGCCGGTTTTGCCTGCCGCGCTGATGCTGGGGCTGGCGGCGGGGGCCGAGGTTGATATGCTGGCCTTTTTCACCAGCCGCTATGCCGCGATGAAGAATTACGGCGCGACCTACGGCGTGATCCTTGGCACGTTCAGCCTTGGCGCGGCGCTGGGGCCGATGATGGTAGGGGCCAGTGTGGACGCGACGGGCGGCTATGGTGCGGCTCTGGCCGGATCGGGGCTGGGTCTGGGGCTGGTCGTGGTGCTTATCGCTTGTCTGGGGCCGTACCGCGCCCAGGAATAATCCGGCTCTCTCCGCCTGTCGGATGCCGCTTTTGCGCTGACGCAATGGGGCGGGCGCCGCGCTGCCCCAGTCTGGGCTCCTGTTTCAAGGGAGGAGCCCCATGCTGGAGCGCGAACATATCGAATTTGTCCAGGCCCAGATGTTGCCATGGCTGCGCATCGGCCCCGGCCTTGCGCGGCCTGATGCCGAGATCAAACTGCTCAGCCGCGATGAGGGCGACGGGGCCTGCTCGGTCCTGCTGCGCTTTCCGCCGGGGTGGAGCAGGGAAGGACCCGAGCATCTGCTGGCCGATGAGGAATTCTATGTCCTCGAAGGCCAGATCGAGCTGAACGGTCAGAATTACGCGCAGGACACCTATGCCTTCCTGCCCGCAGGATGGACGCGCAACACCACCTCGACGCGGACGGGCTGTGTGCTGATCGCCTTTTACAGCGCCGATCCCAAACTGATGCCCCATGCGGGCGATGGCCGGGCCGAACAATCGGCCCGCGCGGTGCCCTGGCTGGATGTGGCGGCCATGCCATGGGACATGACCCTCAATGATCCCAAGCTCAAACATCTGGGCATCAGCCGCAAGGACCTGCGCCGCGATCCTGAAACCGGCGAGCGCACCTTCCTCTCGTTGATCCTGCCGCAGGCGATACCACAGGGCAACAAGGGGCCGCAGGAGATGCATCCGGTGGTCGAGGAAAGCTATCTTATCGCCGGATCGCTGACCGGGCCGCAGGGGACGATGTATCCCGGCGCCTATTTCTGGCGCCCGCCCCATATCGTTCATGGCCCCTATGGCGCTCGCTGGGGCAGCGTTTGCCTGATGCGCTTTGTCGGCGGCGCCCATGTCAACATCTGGACCGAGGCGGAGGCGGGCTTTGATTTTGCCGCGCCCTATCGGCCGGACCTGCCGCCGCGTCTGGCGCATCTGGCCGCCATGCCTTTTACCCCGCCCGCGCCTTATTGATCGAACCGGCGATATTTGCCCAGCAGCAGAAAGCTGGCGGCGCAAATCACCAGCGCCACGGAAGAAGCCGAAAGGATCGCATGGAAATTGCCGGTGGTGTCATGGTTATGGCCAAACACCATCGGCGAGAACCCGGCCCCGGCCGCAAAGCAGACATAGAGCAGCCCATAGATCGCGCCATAGCGCCGCAGCCCGAAATAGCGCGCCACAAAGAAGGCCACCATATCGTATTCGATCCCCAGCGCGAAACCCAGCGTGAAGGTGGCAAGGCGCGCATGGCCGACATCGAGCAGCCCGCTGCCCAGATACCAAAGGCTGAACGCGGGCAGCGAGAGGATGACAAAGCCCACCAGCGGCGCCCAGATGCGATCCAGCAGCCAGCCCCCCACCAGCCGCCCGATGATGGCCGCCAGCCCGATCAGCGGGGTCACGGTCAGCGCCTGTTCGGGCGAGAGGCCGCCGTCTTTCAGGATCAGTTCCAGATTGGGCACAGGCCCGCCCATGGCAAACGAGGTGGGAACCAGCGCCGCCGCAATCAGCCAGAAGCGCCAGTCGCGCAGCGCCTCGGGCGTGGTCATGCCGGGGCGTTCGACCGGGGCGTGATGGCCGTCGGGGGTGCTGCGCTCCTCCTCGCGAAAGAGGAAAAAGGCGGCGGGAAAGGCGATCAGCACAGGCAGCAGCCCCACCGCCACAAAACCCATCCGCCAGCCATAGGCCGCCAGCACCGCGCCCAGAAAGGGCTTGCCGAAAATGCCGAACAAGCCGGTGCCCGTCATGGCCAGCCCCAGCGCCAGCCCCTTGGCCCGGTCAAACCCGCGATTGACCGCGCGGGTAAAGGTGATCGGCAAAGTGGCCGCGCCCACAAGGCCGATGGCCAGCCATGTCAGATAGAATTGCACCAATGACCCGGTGAGCAGCGAGAGCGAGACAAAGCCCAACCCCCACAAGGGGATCGCCACCAGGATGATTCGCCGCGCCCCGATCCTTTCGGCCCATGCGCCATAGGACGGCCCTGCCCACAGCGACATCAGCGTGATGATCGACATCGAGGCCATGATCTGGCCCACCGACCATCCGAATTCGCGCACCAGATAGGGCGCGAACAGGCCCATCGAATAGGTCGGCACCGCCGCCATGCCCAGACCTATGCCCAGCGTGGAGGCCAGAATGACGCCCCACCCGCGCGAGAATTCCTCGCGGGCGGTAAGGGGGTGTTGGGGCATATCGCTCATAGGGCCTCGGTGCTTGTGGGTCAGGGAGCGATTTGGCGCAGCAGCGCGGCCCGGCGGCAACGATGCCCCGGCGCGCACTCCGCTGTGCGGATAGTCTACGCCGGGGCCAAGGCTTTGGCGCGGCCCATGGGCAGTCTGCCCGCCGACCAAGCAGGAGGAATTGATGCGCCGCGCCTATGCTGACGGGCCTTTTGGCCAGATCCATTACCAATATGCATCGGGCAATCTGGCCGGGGGCGCCCGCCCGCTGGTGCTCCTGCATCAGGCGATCATGGCGAGCGGGCAGTTCGACCATGTGTTTGCCCCGCTGATCGCGCATGGTTTTGCGCCGATCGCTATCGACATGCCGGGCTTTGGCCTGTCGGATGCGCCCCCGGCCGCGCCCGCCATTGCCGATTATGCGCGCTGCGTGGCCCCGGCGCTGGACGCACTGGGCGTCGGCCGGGCGGCGGTGGCGGGGCATCATACCGGGGCGCTGGTGGGCACCGAATTTGCCCTTGCCGCGCCCGACAGGGTCGAGGCCTTGGTGATCCACGGGCCGATGATCCTGCCCGAGGAGGAGCGCAAGGCGTTCACGGACGATATTTGCGCGCGCGAAATCGCCTTTGCCGCGCGGGCCGAGGGCGCGCATTTTGTGGAGGTGGCGCGGATCCGTGAAAGGCTGTCACAGGGGCGGATCGCGCCCGACCGCATCACCGACTATGTGGTCCAGGCGATGCAGGCCTATCGCATGGGGGCCTATGCCTATGGCCATGGCGCGGCCTTTGCCTATGACCATACCGCTCCGCTGCAAAGGCTGGCGCTGCCGGTGCTGATCCTGTCGAACACGGGGGATATGACCCATCCATGGGCGCAGGCCGCCCGCGCCCTGCGCCCCGATTTCGCCTATGCCGAGATTGCGGGCGGCGGCATCGACATTTGCGATGAAGATCCGCAGGGCTGGGCCGATGCCATTGCCGTTTTCCTGAAATCGCTATGATCAAAAGCGGGCGGATCGCCTATCGCGACGCGGCGGGGCGGGAGACGGGGTATGAGACCTTCGATCTCATCGCCACGCAGGGCCGCCGTCTGCTGCGCGCGCTTTGCGTGATGGAGGACATCGGCCTGATCCGCGAAGTCTCGATCGGCATGGGCGATGATTTTCGCCCGCATGACGGGCAATGTCGTATCTGGCAGGGCGGGGCCGAAAGCCTGATGCGTTTTGCCATCGGGCCGGATCAGGCGGTTTGCGGCGATCAGGTCCTGCCGCTGGCGGATCCCTTGCCCTATCTGGGCCTGCATCCGCTTTCGGGCGACGCCTTGATCATCCATCAGCGCGGGACGGATGCTCCCGGCGAATATCGCCCCATCGCCGCCATCACCAATTCCATCTCGCCCAATGGCGAGGAGGATCTGTATATGCAGGCGATGGAGATCGCGGTCGCCTATATGGGGCCGGGCGAGATCGACGTGGCGGCGGGGCGCTTTGCGGCCTGGCATTACCGGCTGCGCTGGCGCAATGACTGGCCGCCTGCGGATCTGTGGGTGCGCGCGGGCGATGGCTTGTTCCTGATCATGCGCTGGGCCATGGTTCCGGCATGGTACGAATTGACCGATTGGCGCGATGGCCCGGCCCCCTGTCCGCAGAGCGGATAAGTCTGGGGCGGGGCGCGCCATGGCCCCCGCTTGCGCAAGAATGCGGATGGGCGGGTCGGAGCAATCCGGCCACCCCCTTGATCCCCCAGAGCCACAGGACTGCCTGCAATGACATCCCCCGCCATGACCCTTCAGGCTGATCTTCACGACAAGGTGCCCACCGGCGTCGTGCTGCGCTATGGCATCGGCCAATTGGGCGCGCAGGTGTTTCGCGATACGCCCGCTGTGCTGCTGCCTTTGTTCATGACCACGATGCTGGGTGTTCCGGCGTGGCTGGCGGGGCTGGTGGTGCTGGGGCCGAAATTGTGGCTCATCCTGTGCGATCCCTTGGTGGGTGCATGGTCGGATCGCGTCAAGGCGCTTTATGGTCGCACGCCTTTCCTGATCGGCGGGGCGCTGGGTACGGCGGCCTCCTTTGTCGCGCTGTTTGCCGCGACCAGCTTTTCCAGCCCCTATTGGGCGGCCGCCACAGTCTGCGCGCTGTTCTTCGTCGGGTCGACGGCCTTCAGCATCTATTCGGTGCCCTATCTGGCGATTGCGGCCGAATTGTCGGGCGATCCGCATCAGCGCAACCGGATCATGGTGCTGCGCATGTTTTTCGCCACGTTCGGCGTGCTGATCGGGGTGGGCGTGGCCCAGCCGATCATCGAGCATTTCGGCGGCGGCGCGGCGGGCTGGCACATGATGAGCTATGTGCTGGGTGCGATCTGTCTGGTTTCCATGCTGACCACGGCCAGCGGGCTGCGCCGGGTGCCTCTCATCATGGCGGGCGATGTGCCGGGCAATCTGTGGCAGCAACTGGCGCTGGTGCGTCAGAACAAGCCCTTTCTCGTGCTGCTGACCACCAGCTTTATCTCGAACATCGGTCAGGCGGCTTCCTATACGGTCATCGGCTTTGTGTTCCTTTATGCGCTGGAGGCGATCTGGCTGATCCCGATCTTCATCCTGTGCATGTCGGCGGCCAGCCTCGCCGCCCAGCCGCTCTGGCTCTGGCTGCCGCGCCGCATCGGCAAGCCGCGGGCCTATGTGACGGCGGCGCTGGTCTGGGTCGCGGTGACGGTGACATGGCTGTGGGCCGGGCCCGCCGATGATGTGGTGCTGCATCTGGGCGCGCAGGCGCTGGGCACGCAGCATGTGCTGGTATTGGCCCGCGCGGTGGTGATCGGCATGGTCAATGGCGGGTTCATCCTGCTGGCGCTTTCGATGATGACCGATACGGTCGATTATCAGCGCCGGTTGATGGGCGTGGCCAATGAGGGCGTGTTTGCCGGGCTGTTTTCCGCCTTTGAAAAGCTGGCTTTTGCGATGGGGCCGGTGATTGCCGGGCTGGTGATGAGCGCCTTTGGCTTCGTTTCCTCGACCGGCGGCGCGGCTGGCCAGACTCCCCATGCGATTACCGGGATCATCCTGCTCTACAGCGTGATTCCCGCCGTGATGCAGGGCCTCGCACTGCTGGTGTTCAGCCGCTATCGCCTGCCTGAAATTGGCGGATAAGTCCTTGTCCGGCCGTGGCATTTCACCACGATGGCTCGCGTGTCCGCAGGGCGGCCAAAATCTGCCCGCCCTGCGGAGAAAGCCCGGTCCGGCGATGGTCCGACCGGCCCGCTGCCGCAAAATTTCCCCGCATAGGCATGGGATCAACCATGCCAGGGGAGTGAAGCGAGTATGAGGAATTCCTACCGGTTTTACGCGGGCGCGGCGCTGCTGGCGCTGGGCATCGGCGGCGCGGCGCAGGCGCAGCAGGCGCCCGCCACCACCGACAATGCCGACATCACCGTGACCGCCACCCGCACCGCCTCGACGGTGCAAAAGGTCGCCGTGGCGGTGACGGCGCTGGGCGCGGACACGATCGTCAAGCAGGGCATCACCAACGTCAAGGACATCAGCCAGATTGCCCCCAATGTTCAGATCCGCACCGTTTCTGGCGGCTCGGCGGGGATCACGCCCTATATCCGCGGCGGCGGGGTGACGGACGGCGCGAATGTCACGTCGGAACCCGAAGTCGGCATCTATATCGACGATGTCTATCAACCGCGCGCGGCGGCTTCCTTCATCGACCTGCTGGATATCGAACGGATCGAGGTGCTGCGCGGGCCGCAGGGTACGCTTTATGGCCGCAATTCCAGCGCGGGCGCGCTCAAGATCGTCAGCCGCACACCGGGCGCCACGCCGGGGCTGAAGCTGGAATTCGGCACGGGCAGCTGGGACGGGCGCAGCATCAAACTGGTGGGCAACACGCCGCTGTCGTCCGATGGCGCATGGCGCGCGGGGATCTCGGCGCTCTATCGCGGCCAGGACGGCGGGCGCCAGTACAATGCCACGCTGGGCAAGAAGGTGGGCGCGGAGAATTATTACGGCGTAAAGGGCGATCTGGCCTATGTCGGCGCGGGCCTGACCGCTCGCCTGTCGGGCTATTATTCTGCGCTGGATGGCGACGGGCTTTACCCTTCCGCGCTCTCGCCCACCTATGCAGGCAATGACTATCTGGCGGTCGCGCCGACAAGCGGTTCGTATCAGACCGTGCTTAGCCCCTCGAAGAGCTTTACCAAGGTGGTGCAATATGGCGCCAATCTCAACATCGAGGCCGATGTGGGCAGCGCCAAGCTGACCTCGATCACGGGCTGGAGCCATCTGCGCGACAATTGGGCGCAGGATTTTTCGGGCGGCGTGGCATGGTCGGCGCTGGGCGTGCCGCTTGCGGGTTATACGTCGCTGTTTGACCGCACCTCCTCGCTGCATGACACATCCTTCAGCCAGGAATTGCAGCTTCACGGCGATGTGCTGGGCGGCAAGGTCAGCTATGTCGGCGGGCTTTATTTCTTCCGCGAAACGGGCGCGCAGACGCTGCTCTCCAGCATCTTCTTCACGCCCTCGACCACGGTCTTCAACATCGAGACCAATTCCTATGCCGCCTTTGGCCAGATCGGCATCCATTTCACGCCCGAGCTGACGCTCTCGCTGGGCGGGCGCTATACGCAGGATGACAAAATCCTCAATGCCGTGATCAGCGGCGCCTCCGTCAACCGCAAGGACAGCTGGGGCACGTTCCTGCCCAAGGCGGCGCTGGAATATCAGATCACGCCGCGCGTGATGGCCTATGCCAGCTTCTCCGAAGGGTTCAAGGCGGGCGGCTATAACGGGTTGGCCAGCGATGCGGTGGCGCTCAATTCGCCCTTTGCCCCGCAAAAGATGAAGGCCTACGAATTGGGCCTGAAGACCGAGTTTCTTGACCGCAAGGGCAAGCTCAACATCTCGGCCTTCTTCAACGATTATTCCAGCCTGCAACAGCAGGGCGTGACCGGCACGGGCGCCTTCATCACCCAGAATTACGCCGCTGATCACAAGGGCATCGAGGCCGAATTCTCGCTTCGGCCGATCACCGGCCTGACGCTGTGGGCCAATGGCACGTATAATGACGGCAAGTACAAGGCATCGGCCGCCACGGTTGCGGGCGTTGCCTCCTATGTCGGCAATGCGATGACCAATGTGTTCAAATATCAGGCTTCCTTCGGCGCAGATGCCGCTGTCCCCGCCCATGGCGGCGAAGTGACCATGGGCATCAACACCACCGCGCGTTCGGATTATTATTCGACGCCCGACAATCTCTACATCGGCCATGTGCCTTCGACCACGATTGCCAATGCCTATCTCGGCTTTGGCAAGGACAACTGGTCGCTGCGGGCCAATGTGAAGAACCTGACCAACCAGATCGTGTGGACCACCGGCTTCGGCTTCTCGGTGGTGCGCCCGCGTTACATGAGCGATCCGCGCACGTGGCAGCTGACGTTCACCTATAAGATGTAAAATACCGGCGTGCGGCGTCATCGCGCGCCGCCCGCCGCGCAATGGAGAAAAAGGGATGAAGGTTTCGCGTTTCATGGGTCTGGCCGCGATGGCCATCGGGCTGACGACCGCAGGCGCCGCGCAGGCACAGGGCGCCGATCCGGCGGTGCGGGGCAAGCTGTTGTTTCTGCAATGCGGGGCGTGTCATGCGGTGGTGCCGGGCGCCCCGGCCAAGGTGGGGCCGAACCTGTCGGGCGTGTTCGGGCGCAAGGCGGGCGCGGCGGCCGGTTTCAAATATTCGCCCGCGCTGGCCAAGGCCGGTCTGACCTGGGATGAGGGCAATCTGGACAAGTGGCTGACCTCGCCCGCCAAGCTGGTGCCGGGCACGATCATGCTGTTCCCCGGTTTGCCCAAGCCGGAGGATCGCAAGGCGGTGATCGCCTATCTCAAGACGTTGAAGTGAGCGAGGAAATGAGCAGGGAAGTGAGCGGCGCGTCGCTTTCCCGCCGCGCCCTGATCGCATCGGGCGCGGCGCTTGGGGTGGGGGCTGCGCTGCCGGCGCTGGCCGCATCGGTGTCCACTGTGTTCGAGATCGAGGCGGCGGGCGGGCGCAAGGTATCCATCACGCAATGGCGCCCGGCCCATCCGGTGGGCACGATCCTGTTCAGCCATGGTGCGGCTTCCTCGCCGCGCTTTTACGAGGCGATGATCGGCCCGATGGTCGCGGCGGGTTGGCATGTGCTGGCCCCGCTGCATGTGGATTCGCGCGAGCATCCCGATACGGCCAAATTCACCGGATTGGCCAGTTGGCGCGCGCGGCTGGAGGATTTTGCGGCCCTTGCCGCCCATATCGGGCATCGGCCCTATGTGGCGGTGGGCCATTCCTATGGCGGGCTGACCGCGCTGGTGCTGGGCGGAGCGCAGAGTGTTGCGCCGCAGGGCTGGAGCGGCCCGCAGAGCGACGGTAAGGCCAAGGCCGTCATCGCCTTTTCTCCGCCCGCCGCGATTCCCGTGCTCATCACGCGCGAGGGCTATGGCAAGCTGTCCGTGCCCGCGCTGGTGCAGACCGGCACGCTCGATCTGGTGCCGGGGATGACGGCCACCGATCCCGATGGATGGAAGGTGCATCTCGACGCCTATGAGGTCGCCGCGCCGGGGGGGCATCGCTATGGCCTCGTGCTGTCGGATGTCAGCCATTATTTCGGCGGCCTGATCTGTGACTATGCGCAGAAGGGGCCGCCTGCGGTGCAGGGGCTGAGGGATGCGAACCGGATCGCGGGCCTGTTCCTCGGCGCCTATGGGCGGGGGGATGCGAAGGCCCTTGCCGCACTGGACCGGGCTGTCTCGCCCGATCTGCCGGTGCGCCTGATGAAAAAATAAGCGCCGCAGGTTTGGGCCTGCGACGCTGCATTTCATACCCAAGGGAACGGGTGCGAGGGCCAAACTCCTCGCACCCTTTTTCTTACTGCTCGGCAATTTCCTCAATCACCTTGGCAAACCCGGCCTCGGTTTCGGCATCGCGGGCTTCCTGTGCGTCCTTGCGGGCCAGATAGAACAGGCGGCCGAGGAAATCCTGACGCCGCGCCTCGCGCTCTTCCAGCGCTTTCTGATCCAGCACCAGCGCCTCGATTCCCGCGGCAAGGTCGATCCCCTGCGCCTTGGCCGCGCGTTCGGCGCTGTCCAGCCGGTCGCGCAGGGTCGAGATCTCGCTGGCCAGCACCATGATCATCGACATGGCTGTGTCCAGCCCGTCGGTGTCATAGAATTGCGGGCGCTTGCCTTTGGCGTCGCGGATGACGTGGGGGCGTTCGGTTGTTTCGGTCATCGTCAATCCTCTCAGGCGGCCAGAGCGGCCACGTCGGCCTTGCGGGCGATCAGCACTTCCCAGCCGCCGCCGGGAGCAAATTCGCCGGCGGTAAATTCGCGCTCGGCCACGTCTTCGGCGGCCTGCTGGCTGTAGCCATCGGCGGCGGCGGCAAATTCCATCACGGCCATCGGCGCGGTGTCGAATTTGACGGCGGCGCGGTCGAACCCGACCTTTTCGGCCAGGGCGATCTGATCCATGTCGCGCATCGCGCCCCAGAAGGGCTCGTTATTGTACCAGGTCTCGTTGTCGAGGATGAACTGGGTGAACGGGTCCATCAGGTCAAACGGCGGCAGGTCGGCATGGATCATCATGCCGCCTGGCGCCAGCACGCGGTGCGCCTCGGCAAACACGCGGGGCATGGCCTTGCCGCTGGTTTCATGCAGCAGGATATGGCTGACCACGAGGTCGAAATAGCCGTCCTCGAAACTGGTTTCCTCCGCATTCATGGCGGCGAAATTGACCTCCAGCCCCATCCCGGCGGCGCGGGCATGGGCATAGCGCACGCAGGGCACGCCCACATCGATGCCCCAGACCTCGGCCTCGGGGAAATATTCCTTATAGGGCAGGGTCGAATGGCCCACCGTGCAGCCCATATCCAGAATGCGGCGCGGTTTGAAATCGGGCGCATGGCGGCGTAGGTAATTGCAAACGCTGCGGCCCATGTCGTCATTGTCCGGCCCGGTATAGCCCATCGCATAGAGGAACACGCCCCGGTCATAGAGCGCGCCGACCGAGACGTCATCCTTGGCCACTTCGCTGCAATAGCCGCCCGGCATGCAGTGGATGTCAAAGGCTGTGACATAACGCGGCGGCACGAAACCTTCGGGGATGCGCAGTTCCGCCTTGGTCCCGGCCGACAATTCGCGCGCCCGTTCGATCAGTTCGGGCAACTGGCGGTCGACCGAGACATTGACCGATTCCCACAGCAATTCCTGCGCGATGCGGTTGGTGGCGGCATAATGCTGAAAATACGCGTCTTTTACCATGCCGTTGCGAATGTCGCGGCGGTTCTGCGGCTTGCGGCCATGCTCTTTTTCAAAGGCCTGCGAAACGCGCGTGTTGTAAACCGGCGTCAGGCCGGGGAGCAGGGTGCTCTGGACAAAGCCCTTGAGGCTCTTGGCAAATTCCTGCCGCGCGGCTTCATCGGCCGTCGCGGTGGGGAGCATCTTGTGGCTCGCTTGCTGAAACGTGTTGAGCATCTCGACTCCATCGGGAAGGTGACACCGGGGGATTGTTGATCTGTGACCAGAAATGGGTGGTTGCGGGCCGGATGGCAAGGCGGAGCGCCATGCGCTATCCGTCTGGTGGACAGCGTCAGCCTGCCGCCGTGTGGCGGGCGCGGGAATACGGAAAACTGCGCCCAAGATTATCCCCCGCTTGGGCGTATCAGGAGTCGGATGAAGATGGATGAGATGAAGGTAAGTCGGCGCGGCGCGCTGGGCATCGCGGGGGCTGCGGCGGGCGCCGCGCTGGTTCCCGCGGCGGCCGAGGCGGCAGCGAAGAAAGCGGCCCCCAAGGGCAAGCCGCCGATCGATTTTGTGACCAAGATCGACTTCAAAGATCCCAAGTGGACCCGCGACACCTATGCCCGCCTGGATGCGGACGTGGCGCCGGGCAAGGAAAAATGCGGCTGGATCCGCGGCAAGATTTTTGGCGTGCGCGACAATGAACCTGTGCGCCCGCTGATGAATGTCGAAGGCTTTTCCTTTGTTCGCATCAACCGTCAGGCCGATGGTTCGTGGCGCCGTCTGCTGCGCGAGATCGTGTTCTATCGCGACATCAACACCAATGAAATTTTGAAAGAATGGGACAATCCCTATACCGGCGAGCGGGTCCGCGTGGTGCCCATCGCCAATGACCCGTTCAATTTCACCATCAGCGAATTCGTGCCCGAACCGCCTAGCTACGGCGGTTTGCAAAAAGCCAAGCACGATCCCAAGCCTTTCCTGCAGGATTGGCAGTGGGGGCCGGAAGGCACGATGATCCTGAACACCGGGATCGACATGATGTATCCCAACGCGCTGCAGCCTGACAAATGGCCGCGTGAAAGCTCGGGCTACATGAACCGCGTGTCGGAACAGTTCATCTATGTGGTCAAGAAAGAGGATGTCGAAAATCCCTATCTGACCCATATCCCCCACACCGGTTCGTGGAGCCGCGTGACCCCCTGGCTGCCTTGGATGCTGATGGGTCAGGCACCGGGCCATATGAACTATTTCACCCATTTCTCGACCATCCCCAATGGCATTGCCGGTCTGCCCAAGGATCTGGTGGCCGCCGCGCGGGCGATGGATGAAAAGTGGCTGCACGCGCCCGAAACGGATTACGGCCCGTCGCTCTCCAGCCTTGAGAACTATGCCCGCGAGCAGAAGCCCGCGCCGGTTCCCGCCGGTTGGGCTCCGCCGCAGCCGCCCGCGCCGCGCAACCCCTTTGCGAAGTAAGGGCTAAAACAAAAGGGGCCGGGAAGGGTGATCCTTTCCCGGCCCCTTTTCTATGTTCGGCGGATCAAAAACCTAGCGCGCCGGGGTTCATCACGCCCTTGGGGTCAAGCTGATCTTTCAGCGCGCGCACCAGCACCGAGGCCTGCGGCGTCAGGCGCGAGACATAGGGATAAGCGCGGCCGATCTGGAAATGGCCCGCGCCATAGTCCTGCATCAGCGCGACAATCGCTTCCTTCAGCTCATTGGCATAGGCCTTGGCCTCCGGGTTGGCCGGATAGTCCTTCAGCCCCGCGATCCATTCCTTGCCCAGTGTTTCGAGATGATAGGGTGTGCGCGCATCGGGCCAGTAGAGCGCGATCTCATAAAGGAACCCGGCCGAATTGACCGGCGAGGCCATCGTGCCGGTCCAGATGCCCAGCCGGTCCATATCCGCCTTGCGCGCGGCCAGCATGGCCTTGAACGCGCTGTGAAACAGCACGGTTTTTTCGTGGGCCAGCACGCCATGGATCGGCACCCAGCGTTCGCCATTGGGGCCAAGGATATTGCCCAAGGGCGCAAAGGGCATGGTGCGCACAAAGGCGGGGATGGTGTTGGCGATCTCGCGCCCGTCATCGCCGATGATGCGGCGCAGACGCTCGGCCCGATGCGCCGCATCGGCAGGGTCAAAACCCTCGACGATGAAATGGCACATATACTGGCCCGAACGCATCGGGTCCTCGCCCGCCAGCGCCATTTTCAGCACCTGCGTCAGACCCTTGAGCTTGTTGGGCGCCTTGCTCAGCACGCTCCATGCGATCTGCATCCGCGCGCCCACGCTTTGCTGACGCCCGATCTGGCCCTGCGAGAGAGCAAGGTCGATCATGAAATGACTGTCGTCGATCCGGGCGATCTGGGCGCGGCGCACGGCGGCGTGATAGGCTTCGAAACTGTCAAAGGCAAAGGACAGCGCCTCGGCATGGGGCAGGGCGGCGATCAGCGGCAGGCGGATGCGCGCCTTGACCCCCAGCGTGCCGCAATCGCCGGTGAACAGGCCGGTGATGTCGGGGCCATAAAACCGCATCGATTCGGCCGCATTGGTGGTCAGCAGTTCGCCATTGGCCAGCACCACATCCAGCCCCAGCACGCTTTGCGCCGAAATGCCGTGGGCGGCGGTGCCGTGGCTGACGCTGTTCTGGCTGACCGATCCGCCGACAGTGGCGGCGATGCCCGAAAACGGCCCCCAGAAGGGCGTGCGCAGGCCCCGCGCATCCAAAGCGGCCTTGAGCGCGGCCCAGGTCACGCCCGCCTCGACGGTGACGATGGCGTTGCGCTCGTCAATCTCCATCGCGGTCAGAGCGCCGGTGTCAATCAGCACATGGCCGCCCGCCGGAAACAGATAGCCATCGGTATAGGAAGCCCCGCCGCCGCGCGGCACAATCGCCACGCCCGCCTCGGCGCAAAGGCGCACGGCGGTCTGCAGCGCCGCCACGCTGGCCGGGCGAAGGATGCACAAAGGCGCGCCGCCGGTGCGGTAAACGTCATTGGACACATAGGCGAGGCGGTCGGCATCATCCACCACCGCCCCGGCGCCCAGAGCCTGAACCAGCCGCGCCTTCAGCGTGTCATCCTGCATTGTTGCGCTCATCGGTTCGGGCCTTTCATCTGTCGGGGGCATATTCAGCCTCTATCGCTGGCGCAAGCAAGGGGGCCGGGCGAGGCATGGGGGTGATTTATCCGGCCTGCGGGCAAATCGGGCGAGGGGCAGTGGGAAGGACGTCATCACAGGCATCCTCCCGCCAAAGCCGCAGATCATATGCGGCGGGAGAAAGAGTCGCCCATGGGAGTATCCGCCATAACCGGCTGGAACCGTATCGCCCGCGCCCTGCATTGGGGCACGGCGCTGGCCGTGCTGGTCGAGGTGCCGGCCGGCTTCATCATGAGCTGGACCTATGCCGCCCGCGATCCGGGGGGCAAGGCCAGCCATGTTCTTTCCAGCCAGATCCATCATACGCTGGGCATGATCGTGCTGATGGCGGTGGTGTTTCGCATTGTCTGGCGCCTGACCCATGACAGGCCGCCGCCGCCCGCAACGTCCAGCCGCTTCGAGGTCGTGCTGGCCGCCGCGGTGCAGGGACTGCTCTATCTGCTGCTGCTGGCGCTGCCGCTTTCGGGCTGGGCGGCGCTTTCCTCGATGGCGGCGGGTGCGGGCTATCCTGCGCCCGAGATGTGGTTCTTTGGCACGGATGGATTTGGCCCGGACGGGTTCATCCCGCATATCGTGCCGCCGGTGGCGTGGAATGCGCCGGTCCTGTTCAAATATGGCTTCTTTGCCCGGATGCATGTCTGGGGCCTGTGGCTGGGCGGGGGTTTGCTGGCGCTGCATATTGCCGGTGCGCTCAAACAGCATTTCATCGCGCGCAGCGATGTCCTGATCCGTATGTGGCGGGGGCAGGCATGAGCGAGATCATCACCCTGATTCCGCAACCCGCCACGGCCGAGGCGCTGGCCCCCTTTGGCGCGATCATCGGCGCGGCCAGCGGGGCCAAGAGCGTGGCGGTGGATTTCTACAAGGGCGCGGTGCGGATGAGCTATCCCGCCCCCTTTGAATGCGACCATCCGGTTGAGATCACCCTTGCCGACATGGACCCGCGCCCCGGCGAGGTGCGCTATATGGAGCGCCATGCCCAGCATACGCAGGCTTTCATCCCGCTGGGCGGCAAGCCTTTCGTGGCGGTGATGGCTCCGCCCTGCGAGGGCGACCTGCCCGATCTTTCGGCCGTGCGCGCCTTCTATTTCGACGGCAGCGCAGGCTTTGCCATGCATCGCGGCACATGGCATGAATTCCCCTTCGCCGTGCTGCCCGATACGCAGATCGCCGTCTTGCTTTCCAGCCAGACGGGGTATGATCTCAAGGCCAAGGATGAAGTGACCGAGGAGGCCCATGGGCCCGACCTCGACAAGAAGGACATTCGCGCCCGCACCGGGCGCCTGTTTCGATTCAGTTTGGAGCAAGATCTTGGTTGAACGCAAAAATCTGGACCGGACGGCCCGTTCCAAAGGCAGCCAGCCCGTGGTGCTGGAAAGCGCGACTCAGGATGCGCTGGCGGGCATGGTGCTGGCGCTGCTGGGCGAGGTGATGGTGCTGAAGGACCGGCTCGACGCCAATGAGCGGCTGCTTAAAGCCGCCGGGCTGCATGGGCCGGAGGATATTGACGCCTATCATCCCGATGCCGAGGCGCGCGCCTGTCGCGGCGCCTATAAGCAAAAGGCCTATGAGCGTGTTCTGGGCGTGGCCCGCGACCGGCTGCTGCCCGAGGCGCTGGCCGATCAGAACGCCTATGAAAACGAACTGGCGCGTGTCGCCGCCGACGCTAACTGAGGAGGTTCCCCCCATGGCCACTCTTGCTGAATCCGCCCGCCCCAATTCCACCCATTACGGCCATGCCGTGATGCCCCAGGCCACCCATGACGAACAGGCGCTGGAGGATCACTTCCTGGCCATGCGCATGTGGACCAACCAGAAGATGGACCCGCTCGACCGGCGCCTGCTGGACGAGGTGATCGTGCCCGAAGTGACGGCCAGAACCGGCAAGGCCCCCACCCGCAGCACCGAGGTGCGCAATGCGCTGGAAAACCATCCGCTGCACCAATATTGGCTGACGCTCTCGCTGTTCTATCAGGACCGCATCTGGCAGGCGCTGGATGGCGCGATTGACCGGCAATATGATGAACTGGCGGGCAAGGTGGCCGAGCAGGCGGCTAATCCTAAGGGCTCGTTGCGGCTGAACCCCGATCTGGTCATGCCGCGCTATATCAGCTCGATCGACCATCACCGCATGGCGGGCGGCTATATCACCGACACGTCGGATGCCGATTTCCGCGCGGGGGCTCTGTATGACCGTTTCGCCTCGACCTATCTGCGCAATCTGAACGGCGGATGGAAGAATGACGGGCGCGGCCATACGCTGGCCAGCCATGTTCAGGGCTTCTTCCCCGATTTCAAGCCCAAGCGGATCCTCGATCTGGGCTGCGCGGTGGGCCATTCGACCGTCGCCATCGCCCAGGCCTTTCCCGATGCCGAGGTCTATGCGCTGGACGTGGGCGCACCGATGCTGCGCTATGGCCATGCCCGCGCCGAAAGCATGGGCGTGGCCATCCATTTCAGCCAGCAGGACGCCGAACATACCGATTTCAAGGACGGCTGTTTCGATCTCGTCTGCTCCTCGGCCCTGCTGCATGAAACCTCGGCCAAGGGGATGCGCCAGATCTTCAAGGAGAGCCACCGTCTGCTGCGTTCGGGCGGGATCATGTGCCATGTCGATGTGCCGCCGCGCCACGAACATCTGAGCCTGTGGGACCAGATGCGCTGCGATTTTGAATCGCATTACAACAACGAACCCTTCATGACCTCGCTGGCCCGCACGGACTGGATGAAAGTGGCCACCGATGCCGGTTTTGCGGCGGACAAGGTGGCGGTCGGCTATCGCAAGGGCAGCTATTTCCTCAATCCGAACACCGAGGATTTCTTTACCGAGGGCCACCCCGAAGGGCGCACCCTGATGGGCAGCTGGTATGCCTGCGCGGCGGTGAAGGACTGATCCTGTCCGCCAGTCGGCTAGAGTTTCGAGCGCAAGACCGGCCGCCATTTTGCCCTGCATGATCCGGGCATGATGGCGGCCGTTTTGGTGGGTAAAGGGTCTGGAATGCGTAAAGCGATTGTTGGGATGTTGCTTGCTGTTGCGGTGACGGGGCCGGTCAGGGCGCAGGATGGGGCGGCGGCCGTGGCCGCCAAGGCTCCGCCCGCTCCTGATTACGCCATGCGCGCCAATTGGTCGGTGTTCGCCTCCAGGGGCTGGGCCTCGCCCCTGCCTGAGGGTGCGGCCAAACCGGCCCGCGCGCCAAAGGTTGCGGTCTTTTTCCTTCACCCCACCACGCTGCGCAGCGAGACGGGCGAGTTGAACCAGAACACGGCCGACGCCAAGGCCAGCCACTGGACCGATGAAAGCAGCATCGCTCGACAGGCCAGCGTCTTTGCCGCCTGTTGCGATGTCTATGCCCCGCGCTATCGCGCCGCCACCTATAACAGCTTCGCCAGCGGTCCGGTGCGCGAGGCGGCCTTTGCCTTGGCCTTTGGCGATGTCGAGCGTGCCTTTGACGCATTCCTCAAACAGATCGGCGACCGTCCCTTCATCATCGCGGGCCATTCGCAAGGGGCCTTCCATTCCGCCACCCTGCTGGAGCGACGGATCGACGGCGCGGCGCTGCAAAAGCGGCTGGTGGCGGCCTATATTATCGGCATCAATCTGGCGCAGGGCGATTTCGGCAAACGGTTCAAAAGCGTGACGCCCTGCGCTGCGCTGGACCAGACCGGATGCGTGGTGCAATGGAACGCCTATCTCGATGGCGCGGCCGATGTGGCGAAAATGGCGGGCTACTCGCAATCGACCTATGTGCAGAAATATGGCGATGACGCGGGCAAGGTCACGCTTTGCGTTAATCCATTGACCTTTGACGCCAGGCTGAAGGAGGCGCCATCGGCGGCGGCCAAGGGCGCGGTGCCGGGCAGCCCCGGTTTCGGGCCTTTGCAACCGCTGAAAGCGGGGGCGGTTTCGGCGCGTTGCGATTTCGGCCTGCTGCTCGTCCGGCCCGACAAGGCGCTGGGGCTGGAGCCGCTGGCAGGCGGCGTTATGCATTATCATGATCTGGGCCTGTTCTGGGCCGATACCAGCGCCAATGCCGTGCTGCGCGCCCGCGCCTATCTGGCAGGTGGCAAGTGAGGGTGTGGCGCTGGGCGGGGGCTGCGCTGATCGCGGCGGTTTTGGGGGCCGGGGCCTATGTGGGCGCGGCACGGGCCGGATGGCTGCGCCCGGATGAGGGCGAGATGTGCGCGCGCTATGCCACGCCTGCCTCGCGCTTTATCACCGTGGACGGACAGGCGCTGCATGTGGTGGATGAAGGGCCCGGCCGCGCCGATGCGCCGGTGGTCATGTTGGTGCATGGTTCCTTTGCCTCGGTGCATATGTGGGATGATTGGGCGGCGGGGTTGAAGGGCCGCTATCGCGTGATCCGTTTCGACCGCCCCGGCATGGGCCTTTCCGGGCCGCAGCCGCAGGGCCTGTACAATGGCGATGCCGAGGCGGCGTTGATCGCAGCGCTGGCCGCGCAGATGAAACTGCGGCCTTTCGTGCTGGTAGGCACCAGCAGCGCGGGCGAGGGCGTGGCCCATTATGCTGCGCAGCATCCGCAGGCGCTGCGCGGTCTGGTGCTGGCCAATATCGCCGCCGGGCCGCTGAAACCGGCGCCGCATTTCACGCCATGGTTCAAGGCGGTGCTGGCCTTTGACGGTCTGTTGGGCGGGCATCACATACCGGCGATGTGGGGCGGGATCCTGCGGATGAATTATGCCGATCCGGCCCGTGTGACGCCCGAACTGGCGCGCGAATGGACCGAACTGAACAATCGCGCACAGGGCTGGCCGCGCCATTTCGGCAAGGCGCCGCACTTTGCGGGCACGCCCGCCGATCTGGCCGCGATCACCACGCCCACGCTGGTCCTGTGGTCGGATCGCGATCCCGAGGTACCTTTGGCCAAAGATGGGCGCCAAACGCTGGAAAGGCTGGGGGCAAAGGACAAGGTGCTGTCTGTCGTTAAGGATTGCGGCCATATGATGCCGCTGGAATGTCCGCAGGCGTCATTGGCGCCTGTGCAGGCCTTTTTGGGCCGGATTTCCCGCTAAACCGCGTCGTCAATTACGGATTCCTGCGAATTTCGCGCCGCCCGCGCCGTGCCTAGCACGCTTTTGTGACTGTTTGGTCGAGCCTCTGCATCCGACAGGCGAATAGGCCGCATTTCCTGCGCCACGCGGGGCAGGGGCAAGGCACTCTCTCTTCAGCCGAAAGGGATAAGCGGAATCGGCCAGATAGGGGAGTTCAAGTCAAACGGCTCGTTTTGGGGCCGGGGTGTTTTACGCGATGCGTAATTCGCCACATTCCCTGCTGGATGGATCGCGCCAATTGGCGCCGCGTGAACAACAGGCGGATAGAATTTCATAAGAACAGATAGCAGCGGGAACTAGAACAAATTCTGGATCGGTTTTTGCCGACATAACAATTATCCAGTGAGGGAAAAATGGAAACTCGCTTTTTGAAAGCCTCTGTGGCGACAACGACCTCGGCTCTTGCGATTTTTGTGGCACTTGGGGTTGCCACTCCTGCGCTGGCCGCTGAACCGGCCGCTGCCGCGCCCGTCGAGGATGCAGGCACCATCACCGTCACCGCGCGTAAACGCAGCGAAGACATTCTCAAGGTTCCCGTGACAGTCACCGCGCTGACGGCTGAAACGCTGGCGCAAAAGGGTGTTGTCTCGATGAGCGGGCTGGCCCAGTCGACGCCGGGCATCAACATCAACGACAACTCTTCGGGCCACGCCGACCGCTCGTTCCAGCAGATCGTGATCCGCGGCTTCACGCCCTCGACCACGCTGGCCACCACCACCTCGATGTTCATCGACGGCGTGGCGGTTGCCTCGCCCTCGGCGATCATGTCGGTTTCCGATCCCAAGCAGGTCGAAGTCGTCAAGGGTCCGCAGAGCGCCTATTACGGCCGCAACACCTTCGCCGGCGCGATCAACATTTCCACCAAGGATCCGACCTCGGAATGGCACGGCAACCTGCTTGGCATGGTGGGCACGCGCGACAATTACCGTCTGCAGGGCGCGATCGAAGGGCCGATCTTCGGTGATGTCCTGACCTTCCGCATCACCGGCGACCGTTGGGCCAAGAGCGGTTCGTGGAACAATGCGGCCCCCGGCGGCGGCACGCTGGGCGACCAGAAGAGCACGATCGGCACCGCCACGCTGCTGTTCAAGCCTGCGCATAACTTCTCGATCAAGCTGTTCGGCCTGATGAGCGAAGACCGCGACGGCGCCCCGGCGCAGGCCCGCCTCTATGCCTATGACATCAAGTCGAGCTCGGGCGCCGTTATCGCGCCCAGCCAGTCGAACTGCTCGTTCCAGGGCAACAGCCGCGGTGTGGCCGGTCAGGGCACCGCCGTCACCAATGCCTATATCTGCGGTGTTACGCCCAAGCTGGCCTATCCGGTTTCGGCCAATGTGGCCAACACCGATGCGATCCGTTCGTGGCTGTCCAGCCCGACCAACCGTATCGTCAGCCCCAGCGAGGGCGTCGATGGCTATGGCCTGCGCCGCATCAGCCACCATGCCCATGCCAATGCCGAATGGGTGATCAACCCCAACATCACCGCCGCCGTGCTGGCCGGTTACAACCGCGAAGTGTGGTCGACGCTGATCGATCTGGATGGCCTGGACACCAGCAGCATTGCCTATCCGGCCAACCCCAAGGGCTATTGGGATTTCCCCTATCTGATCGAACGCAAGACCAATGACTGGTCGATGGAAGGCCGCGTCAATTACAAGTTCGGCCGCCTGCGCGGTGTGGCGGGCGTTTCCTACCTCAAGGCGCAGCAGTTCCAGGGCGGCGGCGGCGGCTTCACCGCTCTTACCTCCGCGCTGCTGTCTCCGGGCGGCAAGGCGGAAAGCCGCACCACGGGCCTGTTCTTCGGGGCGACCTATGACTTCACCGATAAATTGTCGGCCAGCGTTGAAGGCCGTTACCAGATCGACTGGCTGGGCGCGTTTACCCGTCCCTCGGGTCAGACGCTTCAGGCCGGCTATCTGCCTGCGGGTACCTACGCGGGCGGCAGCCTGCTGGCCTCGGCCAAGTATAACAATTTCACCCCGCGTGCGATCATCAACTATCAGTTCAACCCCAGCTTCATGGCTTATGCCTCGTGGGCCAAGGGTGTGAACCCGGCGCAGTTCAACACCGCCATTTTGTCCACCAGCACGGCCATCCAGAATGCAGCGATTGCCGCCGGCGGCGAACTGTCGATCAAGCCGGAAAAGATCACCAACTATGAAGTGGGTGTGAAGGGCAAGGCGCTGAACGGCGCGCTGCGCTACACCGCCGCAGCCTATTACGCCCAGTGGCGCGATCAGATCAACGCGATCTCGATCATCGTGAACGACCCCACTTCGGCCACCGGCACGAGCTTCCAGAACGTGTCGGCCAATACCGGCAATGTCGATCTTTATGGTATCGAGGGTGATTTCTCGTTCAAGGTCAATGACCTGATCACGCTGGACGGTGCAGGCGCGATCAACGCTTCGGATATCAAGCAGTTCCGCAGCACCACCGTCAGCCAGTTGACCGGCATTTTCGACTTCTCCGGCAAGGAGATGAAGAACACGTCGAAATATTCGGCCAACCTAGGCGTGCTGCTGCATGGCGATCTGCCCTCGGTTGATGACGGCAAGTGGTTTGCCCGTCTCGACTGGAGCTACAAGTCGGGCCAGTGGTCGAACGAGGCCAATATCCTGCGCACGCCTGATCGCCATATCTTCAACCTGCGCGGCGGTGTGTCGAAGGGCAATGTCGCGGTTGAGGCTTTCGTCAACAACCTGTTCAACAACCACACCTACACCTCGATCGGCGACAACTATGCCATCGACAACACGCTGGCCCACTTCGGTTTCTATTCGGCGGCTGTGATGGGTCTTCCCGAACTGCGCACCGTCGGTGTGCAGGTCAAGGTCAAGATGTAATGACCCAACGGGGCGGCGGCGCAATCCGCAGCCCCGGACGGACAGACGGTTTCAGGCTGGCTCTGCGCAGGCGGGGCCAGCCTTTTTTGTCAGAGGAGAGCGGCATATGACAGCCTATATCTGGGCCACGGTAAAAAGCGGCGAGCCGGAGGCATTCATCGCCTATGCGCGCGCGGCGGCGCAGGTCGCGGCGGATTTTGGCGGGGAATATCTGGTGCGCGGCCTGATCGAGCAGGTGTTTGAGGGCGAATGCGAGGATGCGGGCCGGGCGGTGCTGATCCGCTTTCCCGATGCCGATGCCGCGCGGGCCTATATGAACAGCGAGGGCTACAAGGCCGCCAAGGCTCTGCGCGAGGGCGCGGGCGGTTCGGTCAACTCGCGCCTTGTGGTGGCGTCATGACGGGCGTGTCGCGGCGTGGCGTACTGGGCGGAGCGGGCCTGATGCTGGCCGCGCCTGCGCTGGCGGCGGTGCGGGGGCTGGATCTGGCCGCGCCTGCGGACCGGCTCAGGGCCTTCGTCAAAATGCGCGGCAGTCTGGATGACCGGCTGATCGCTAGCTGGGTCTCGGCCCGCTACTACGGCATAACCGGGGATGAGATGCGGCCGCTTTTCAATGTGCGCTCGGCGGTTTTTGCGCGTTACCGCCCGGCCGCCGATGGAGGCTATGAGGCAGTCAATGCCGAAATCGCCTGGTTCACCGATCCCGACACGGGTGCGGTGCTGACCCAATGGCGCAATCCCTATACGGGGCGTGATGTGAAGGTGCCGATGGGGGGTTATGCACCATCCAAGGTGTTCATCCGCCCCGATCTGGGCTTTGCGCTGGCCAAACCGGTGCCGGGGCTGGAGATCGAGCACGAGGTGCTGCCCTTCGAGGTGCGCGGCGATGATCTCTATATCACCGAGCGTTCGCGCACCGCGATGCGCTTTGCCCCCGGCGCCAAACCTTTCCGCTATTCGGAGAGCAACACGTTCCATGCCCGGCTGTCGGCCGTGCTGTCCGGCGCCCCCCATGTGCCCAGCGATGTGAGCTTCACCAATGTGTGCAGTTGGCGTCCGTGGATGGAGATGGGCGACACACCGGGCCATATGTCGGCCATCGGCATCGGCAAGCAGGGCGCGGCGATGGACAGCATCCCGGCGGAATGGCAGGCCGCGACCCGCCAGTTCCGCCCGGAGGTGCTGAAGGACCCCGCAGCTTTGCTCACGCCCCTATGGAACGCGCCCTAATCAGACACCCAGCAGGGCGGCGGTCTCGTCGCCCTGCTTTGCCGCGCGGCGCATGGCGACGCGGCCCATGTTGAACAGGCCCGCAGCCAGCACCACCGCAGGCCCTGCCACCAACGCAATCGCCCAGCCCACCTTGGCCGGATCATGCAGCACCGCGCCATTGACGCTGGCCACCAGCAGCGGCCCGCTGGCCGCGCCCAGCAAGGTGTTGAGCACCAGCGTCAGCGCGATCGAGGTGCCCCGCATCCGCGCCGGAACAATCGCCTGCAACGTGGCGAACATCAGCGTGCCGCACACCGCATAGATCGCATTGCCCGTGGCCACGACAAAGGCCGCCGTCCGCGCATCGCCCGCCAGCACCGCCAGCGTCGAGGGCAGCGCCAGCAGCGGCATGAAGGAGAGCAGGCTGAAGCGCAGCATGGGCTTGCCCGCCTTCATCGAGCGATCCAGCAGCCACCCGCCCACCAGCGGCCCCGTTGCCGAGAACAGCATCGAGAGCGGCCCCAGCCAGGCGCCCACAAATTGCGGCGAAACGCCAAAGCCGCGCATCAGCATCGTGGGTTGCCATGCCGCGCCGCCATAGGCCGCGATAAAGCACACCCCAAAGCCCAGATAGAGCGGCGCCAGCACCGCGCGGTTGCGCCAGAACCATGCTGCGCTCTCGCCGATGCCGGGATGGGCGGCCAAGGGCGATTGCCCGCGCCGCGCCGGTTCGCGCGTGGTGAGCATACCCAGCACGACGATGAGGCCCAGCGAGCCGGAAATGACGAAAACCGTCCGCCATGGGGCAAGACCGGCCAGCACCGGCCATGTTGCAAAGGCCCCCTTGGCCGCTGCACTCAGCACGATGCCGGTGAACGCAATGCCCAGCCCCTGCGCCAGCGACTGGCCCATCATATAGATGCTGATCGGGCGGCCGCGTTTCTCGGGCGGAAAGAGGTCGGAAATCAGCGAGATCGCGCAAGGCCCCAGCGCCGCCTCGCCCAGACCCACCAGCAGGCGGGCGGCAAACAATTGCCCGAAACCCGCCGCCAGCCCGCTGCCTATGGTGGCCAGCGACCAGAGCGCGATGCCCCCGGTCAACAGGTTGCGGCGCGACACGCGGTCGGCCGCAACCCCCATCGGCATGCCCATAAAGGCATAGAACAGGCCGAAGGCCAGCCCCTGCAGCAATCCGATCGCGCCATCGCCAATGCCCAGATCATGGCGCACCGGATCGACCACCATGTTCAGGATCGCCCGGTCGATGACCGAACAGATCCCGGCAAGGAACAGCAGCGCGACCATCCACCATGCGGTGGCGGCGCGGGGCCAGCTTTCGGCCGGGGCCCGCATCAGAGCAGACCGCAGGCGCGGGCGCGCGTCTTGATGTAATCGCCCAGCCAGTCGAGGTTGCGGAAGCGCAAAGTGCCGCGCCCGACCGCCGTGCTGGAATGGGCCATGCCCGCCACCAGACGCAGCGCCTTGCCCATCAGGAAGAGTTCCTTGTTGGCGATTTCCTCGGCGGTGAAGGGGCGGACCGACTGATAGCCGTCCTCAAACGCCGTGCCATAGCTTTCCGAAAAGCCGTAGAACAGATTACCCCAGACGAAGTTCTGCACGTCCTGCATCAGGAAATCCTCGCCCGCCGCGTCGAAATCGAGCAGCGTGATCGTGCCCGCATCATCGACATGGACGTTGGAGGGGTGGAAATCGCGGTGGCACACGCCCAGCGGCACACCGGCGGCGGCCAGCTCATCAAGGCGCTTGTCCATATTGGCGGCGATAATCGGATAGTCGCGCAGGTCGTCCGGGCGATCATACACAAAGTCGATCAGCGCGGGCATGCAGATATTGTAATCCTTGGCCGTGTCGGTGGTGAACTTGTGATCCTTGCCCGCCCATTCAAAGCCCTGAAGGTGCAGATTGGCAAAGGCAGCCCCGATGCGGAACGAGGTTTCCTCGCTCAGCATATCCCCGAATTTGCGCCCCGGCGCCCAGTCATACATGGCAATTGCGCGCGCGCCCTCGGGCGTGGCGGCCTTCCAGTAGAGCGAGCCGTCATGCTGGGGCACGGCGACGCTGGCGGGGAAAGACTTGTCCTTCAGGAAAGCGAGGAAGTCGAGTTCATAGGCAACATCGTCAACATCGCGGTACGTCTTGCGCCACACGCGCAGCGCATATTTCGTCTGCTCGTCCTGAACCAGATAGACATCGTTCATGCCGCGATAGAGCAGCCACACGTCCAGCTTGCCCACCACCGGATAGCGCGCCTTGACCTCGCGCGCGATAAAGTCGGGGTGCAGCACCGAATGCGAAATGTCGGCAATCGGCAGGCCGGATTCAACCAAGGAAGAGACGTAATTCACGGGCAAGCACCTCTGGAGCAATGTCGAAAATATCGCGATCCAATTGGGGCAGATCGCGGATGGAAATATCCGGTATCAGCGCCGCCGCCGCCAGCGCAGGCTCGCGCAGGGCTTCATGCGGTTGCAGCAAAAGTACCGGACAGGTGATCTGGCCAAGGCGAGCATAGTCATAGGACCATACGCCGCGATAGGCCCATGTGAAGCGGTCAAGGATAAAGGCCTTGTCCGCAAAATGACGGATCGCGCGGGGCAGCGACTGGCGCGGATCGCGCGCCTTGACCACATAGGCCCACAGGCGCGTCAGCAGGTCGAGGATCACCGCGCCATCCTCGTCGGGCGTTGGAAATTCCTCGGCCTCGCGCAATTTGGCGGCGCGGATGTCGGCCGGATACATGGGAATGCCGGTCAGGCCCATCCGCCGCACCTGCCCCGGCAAGGCCAGCGCCAGCTCCACCGCCAGCAGCGATCCGGTGTGATAGCCGTAAAGGTCAATCGGCCCATCAACCCCCAGCGCGGCCAGACCATCGGCAAAGGCCGCAGCATAACCGGCCATGCCGGGAGGGGCGGGCGGCGCATCGCTTATGCCATGGCCGGGCGTGTCAAAGGCGATCACGCGGCGGTCCTGCGCCATGGCGGCGATCAGCGGTTCATATTCCCAGCCCGAGGACGGGTTCTGATGCAGCATCACCAGCGGCGGATGCGCGCCATCAACGCCCGCCTGCCGGTAGTGCAGTTGGCCATAGCGACAGGTGGTATAGGCGCGCGACAGGGTCATGATCGGATCGGGGGTGTCCGTATAATTATCGCATCAACATGATCCCGCGCGGATTGCACAACAGGGAGTCACGGCGGACTCTCCGCAGGGCGGAGATTTGGGCTATCGGCGCGTGGCATTGCGGCCGGTCGCGCCATCCTGATGGCTTGCCGCAACAGGAGAATGGCAGATGGAGAACCCGCTGGGTTTGGCATTGGTGGGATGCGGGCGGATTTCTGGCGCGCATCTGGGCGCGGTCGGGCAACTGGCGGATCGGGTCCGTCTGGTGGCGGCGGTCGACCGCGATCTGGCCGCCGCGCAGGCTGCGGCCCGGCCCTTTGGCGCTGTGGCGACCGATGATCTGGCGCAGGTGCTGGCCATGCCCGAGGTTGAGGCGGTGCTGATCGCCAGCCCCAATGACCTGCATGCCGAACAGGCGATGGCGGCCATTGCGGCGGGCAAGCATGTGCTGGTGGAAAAGCCATTGGCGCCCACGGGCGAGGAAGCCCTTGCGCTGGCCCAGGCCGCAGCGGACAAGGGCGTGGTGCTGGCCGCCGGGCATACCTATCGTCAGGGCCCTGCCTTCCATTATCTGCTCGACCACTGGCAGGATTTTGGCAAGCTGATGGCAGTGGAGGTCACCTCCTGCGTGCGCTGGAACGGCCCGCAGGCGCCATGGTGGGCCACGCGCAAGCCCGAGGAAGGGCTGATCCTCTCGCTCTTTGCGCCCCATTCGCTCGATTTCGTGCAGATGTGCATGGGGGCGGATGATCCGGTCCGGGTCCATGCCGAGGCCGCCCGCTGGCAGACCGGATGGCAGGGCGAGGATCAGGCGATGATCCTGCTCGCCTATCCGGGGCGGCGCATGGCCAGCGTCCATATCAGCTATAATCAGCCCAGCATCATCGACCGCAAGGTTTTGCATTTCAGCAAGGGTGTGGTCGAAATCGAGGATGGCGAATTCCTGCGCTTCAACCGCGAATTGCTGGTGGAGCCCGCGCCCGGCGTGGTGCGCGATGCCCGCGTGATGGGCGGGCGCGATCTGGGCCATTATTTCCGCATCCAGATGGAGGAATTCGTCGCCGCCGCGCGCGGCCGCCCGCATCGCAGCGTCAGCGGCTTTGACGCGGCGCGCACCATCGCGCTCATCGACCGCATTCTGGCCGATGCGCGGCGCAATGGGGCCGATGCCATAGATCCGCCGCCCCCGCCCGAACTGACGCTGGACATCACCGCGCAGGTTAAGGCCGATGCCTTCAGCGATCGTAGGAAGGGTTAAGATGCGCGATGTCCTGTCTCGATGGATGCGCGGCGCGGCCATGATGGCGATGGCTGCGGCGGTGATGGGCGCGGCCCCGCCCCCGTCAACGCCCAAGCCGGAACTGGGCCCGGACGGTACGCCGATCATCCGGGCCGCGCCTGCGCCGTCCTTTCCCTCGCTGCGCCCCGGATCGGCTTTTGCCGATGGGGCCGACCTGCCCGAAATGGTGGTCGTGCCCGCCGGGCGCTTCATGATGGGCGCCACGCCCAAGGACAACCGCTCGGTGGGCGTATGGCCGATGTTCGATGCGATGGAGGGGCCGGTGCATCCCGTCACCATCGCGCGGCCCTTTGCCGTGGGGCGCTATGCCGTCACCTTCGCTCAATGGGACGCCTGTGTGGCCGACGGCGGTTGCGGCGCCTATCGACCGGCGGATGAAGGCTGGGGACGCGGGCGGCGGCCGGTGATCAACGTGAATTACGACGATGCGTTGGCCTATGTCGCCTGGATCAGCCGCAAAACCGGCCAGCCCTATCGCCTGCTGTCCGAGGCGGAATGGGAATATGCCGCGCGCGCGGGCACGGTGACGCCCTTTTATTTCGGCACGCGCATCACCCATGATGATGCCAATTATGGCAATTTCTATGACCGCACGACGCCGGTGGGGTCCTATCCGCCCAACCGGTTCGGCCTGTATGATATGGCGGGCAACACCGCACAATGGGTGGCCGATTGCCATCACCCCGATTTCAAGGGGGCGCCCGGCGATGGTTCGGCATGGATCGCGGGCGGCGATTGCACCAAGCGCAATGTGCGCGGCGGCGGGTGGAGCCTGCTCGACTGGACATTGCATGTGGCCCAGCGCATCGGCGATCCGCCGCAACAGCGCAACAACCATCTGGGCTTTCGCGTCGCGCGCGATTTGCCGTGATGAAGGGGGGCCTAGCGCCCCCCCGCCACGTCCACCGTGGTGCCGGTGATATAGCTGGCCTCGTCGCCGGCCAGGAACAGGATGGCGTCGGCCACCTCGCGCGGCGTGCCCAGCCGATGCAGCGGCACCATCCGGCTGGGGGCATATTCGAGGCCCTGTTCGTCCATCGCGCGCAAGTATGGCCCTGCCAGTTCAGTATCGATGGGGCCGGGGGCCACAGCGTTGATCGTGATCCCGCTGTCGCCCAATTCGATGGCCAGCGCGCGGACAAAGCCGATCACCCCGGCCTTGGCGGTCGAATAGGGAGCGGCGCCGGTATAGAAGGCGTTCCACACTGTGCCATTGCGCGCGCCTGAGGACAGACACACGATCCGCCCATAGCCGCGCGCCGTCATGCCCGGCACAGCGGCGCGGGTGCACAGGAACATGCTGCGCAGGGAGAGCGCCATCGTGTGTTCCCAATCATCAAGCGAGAGATCGGCAATCCGCCCCGAACGCCCGCCGCCCACATTGTTGACCAGAATGTCGAGCGGGCGCCATGCCAGCGCAGCAGCGAACAGATCGGCCACCTGCGCCTCATCGGTGACGTCGCAGGGGATGATCCGATGCGGCGCCTCGCCCAGCAGGGCGGCGGTTTCGCGCAACCGCCCCTCGTCGCGGTCGGCAAGGATGAGTGCCGCGCCCTCTTCGGCAAGGCGCAGCGCGGCGGCGCGGCCGATGCCCAGACCCGCGCCGGTGATAAGGGCGGTTCTGCCGCCCAGTCGTGATTGGCTCATGGCGTGCAGGCTATGGAACGTGCGTGCCTATGGGCGCGCTTTGCGCGGTCTATCCGATGGGCGGAATTGTGGGAAACGGTCATTGCGGAGCAGGCGCGGCGCGGCGCAGCCTTGGCCCATGATCGCACTGGACAATGGTTTCGAGGAAGTGGTGGCCATCGTGGCCGATGCCGGGGCAAGCGCGGCAAGGCTCTACGCGGCGACGGGCTTTGTGCCTGTGGCGCAGGGGCCGGTCGATGACGGGGCCATGGCGCTGATGGGCCTGACGGGCGCGGCGCGGGAGGTGCTGATCGGGCATCCCGGCGTGGCGCGCGGTCGCATCCGGTTGATCCAGATCGACGGCCCGGTGGCGGACCTTAACCGCGAGGGCGGGCAGGCGTGGGATCCGGGCGGGATATTCGACATCAACCTGCGCGCCCTGCCCAATATCGAGGCTTTGCAGCGCGCGCTGGTGGCGCAGGGCTTCGTCGCCCATGCCCCGATCACCGATTGGGATTTCGGCCCGCTGGCCGTGCGCGAGGTGGTGAGCAGCGATGCCGATGGTCTGTGCGTCGCGCTGATGGAGCGGGTGCGGCCCCCGCTGCAGGGCTATGACGGCGTGTCCGGCCCGGCCAGCTTTGTGTTCAATTCCACCCAGGTCGTGCCCGATTTCGAGGCGGCGCGGCATCTCTATCGCGATTGCTTCGGATGGTTGCCGGTGCAGGAAACGCAAGGCATGGCGGCGCAGGACAGCGGGGCAAACTGCATGGGCCTGCCCGAGGGGATCGCCGCGCAGATCCCGATGCGGATCGGCATCTATCACCCCGAAGGGCGGATGGAGGGTTCGGTCGAGATCATCGAATATGGCGTGCGCGGCCATGATTTCTCGGACCGCGAACCGCCCCTGCGCGGCTGGACCGCCCTGCGCTTTCCGGTGACGGATCTGGAGGAATTCATCGAGCGGGCGGCGCAGGGCGGGTGTCGGATCATTGGCCCGGTGGCGGCGCAATGGGCGCCCCACCCGGCCGGAATGGCCGCCGCCGCGATCACCCCATGGGGCGCGCGGCTGGAGGCTTTTCAATCGGGGGTCAAAGACCGCTGAGATAGGCGATGGCTTCGGCCTCGTTGATGACATCGGCATATTTGGCGTTCATGTCGAAGAGATTGGCATCATGCGGGCCGGAATGCCGGTCGCCGCAGCCGTCGGCAATGACGGCGGTCTTGAACCCATGGCTCATCGCATCGACGCAGGAGGCGCGCACGCAGCCGCTGGTCGAAAGGCCGGTGAGCAGAACGCTGTCCACGCCCATGGCCGTCAGCGTACTGGCAAGGGACGTGCCGAAAAAGGCGCTGGGATATTGCTTGGGGATGACCAGTTCGTCCTCAAAAGGTTCAAGCCCCGGCCCCCACTCGGCCATCGGATGGCCCTTGACGAAATAGCGCAAGGGCGCGGCCTTTTCAAAGAAGCGCCCGCCATCCACGCCGCTCGCATGATATTGCACGCAGGTCAGGATCACCGGAACCCCGGCCTTGCGCGCCACTTCGCGCACGCGCAGCGCGCTCTCGATGGCGTCATACACAGGCTGGCCGCAATAGAGGTCGCAGTCGGGTTCGAAATAGGCGCGGCAGAAGTCGATCATCACCAGCGCGGGCTTTTTGCCGAAGCCGACGCGGGTGTTATAGGCGCGCTTGTAGTTTTCGAGCAGATCGTCGCTCATGATGCATCATCCTCGGCATAGAGCCACGGCGCGCTGGCCTTTTGGCGTGTTTCAAATTCGGCGATCGCGCCGGAATATTGGTGCAGCAGGACGGCAGTCTCGTCCCAGCCGTTGAGCAGGGCCAGCTTGCGTTCGGGTGCGATGTCAAAGGCAAAGGCGCGGTTGCCCACGGTCAGGCTCTGCGTCTCCAGATCGACGGCGAAACTCTGCTCGGTCTGGGCCGCGACCATCAGTTCGGCCACCGTGTCGGCGGGCAGGGTGATGGGCAGAATGCCGTTGCGCTGGCAATTGGAATGAAAGATCTCGCCAAAGCCCGCCGCGATGATGCAGCGCACGCCAAGCCCCGCAATCGCCCAGACCGCCTGTTCGCGGCTGGAGCCGGAGCCGAAATTGGCCCCCGCGACGATGAAAGGCGCGGCGTTGAAGGGCGCGCGGTTGAGCACGTAATCGGGGATTTCCGCGCCATCGGCATCAAACCGGCGATCATGAAACGCATAGCGGCCCAACCCCGCCTTGGCGGTGATCAGCAGAAAGCGCGCGGGGAAGATGATGTCGGTGTCGATATTTTCTTCGGGCATCGGCGCGGCCTTGCCCGACAGGGTGGTGAAAGGCTGGCTCATGCCGCAAACTCCCTTATATCGGCGATATGGCCCGCGATGGCGGCGGCGGCGGCCATGGCCGGGCTCATCAGATGGGTGCGCCCGCCCGGACCCTGACGGCCCTCGAAATTGCGGTTGCTGGTGCTGGCGCAGCGTTCGCCCGGCTTGAGGCGGTCATCGTTCATCGCCACGCACATCGAGCAGCCCGCCAGCCGCCATTCAAACCCCGCCTCGATCAGGATGCGGTCCAGCCCCTCGGCCTCGGCGGCGGCGCGGGTGGCCGCCGAGCCCGGCACGACGATGGCCTTGATGCCCGGCGCGACCTTGCGGCCCTTGGCCACGGCGGCGGCGGCGCGGATGTCCTCGATCCGGCCGTTGGTGCACGATCCGATGAAGGCATGGGTGATGGCAATGTCGGTCAGGCTCTGGCCCGGCGTCAGGCCCATATAGGCCAGCGCCTTTTCCGCCTGTCGCCGCTCCGGCCCTTCGGCCAGTTGCACGGGATCGGGCAGAGCTGCATCGACGGGCAGCGTCTGGTCGGGTGTCGTGCCCCAGCTCACCTGCGGCACCAGCAAGGCCACATCGACCTCGATCACGCGATCATAGGCGGCATCGGCATCGCTGGCCAAATCGCGCCAAGCGGCCACGGCCTGATCCCACAGCGCGCCCTTGGGGGCCAGACGGCGGCCCTTGAGGAAGGCGAAGGTCACATCATCCGGCGCGACCAGACCCACGCGGCTTCCCGCCTCGATCATCATGTTGCACAAGGTCATGCGCTCGGCCATGCTCATGGCGCGCACGGCCGGGCCGGTGAATTCCACCGCATGGCCCGCCGCGCCATCCGCGCCGATCCGGGCGATGATGGCAAGGGCAATGTCCTTGGCAAAGACCAGCGGATGGCGCGTACCCGTAAGCTCGATCCGCATCGTCCTGGCCCGCTTCTGACGCAGGCATTGCGCGGCCATCACCGTGCCCTGTTCCGATGCGCCAATGCCAAAGGCCAGCGCGCCAAAGGCGCCATGCGTGGTCGTATGGCTGTCGCCGCAGACGATAGTGGTGCCGGGCAGGGTGAAGCCGCTTTCCGGGCCGATCACATGGACGATGCCCTGTTCGGCTCCGTCGAGATCCGCATAGGGCACGGCAAAATCGCGGACATTGGTTTCCAGCTCGGCAATCTGGGATGCGGCCTGCGCGTCCTCGATCGTGCCATGGCGGATACCGTCGGCGCGCGGGCTTCGCGTGGGCACGGCATGGTCGGCCACGGCGATATGCGTTTGCGGGCGGCGCAATTGGCGGTCCGCCTCGCGCATGGCGACAAAGGCCTGCGGGCTGGACACCTCATGCAGGATCTGGCGGTCGATATAGAGCAGCGTCTCGCCGCCGGGCAGTTCGGCCACGGCATGGGCGTTCCACAGCTTTTCATAAAGCGTGTAGGCGGTCATGGATGAAAACTCAAAGTTTGGGGGTGCCAGCCTCGACATAGGCGGCGATCAGTTGGGCAAAGCGGTCGCCCACCTCAAGCGGGGGATAATGGCCGACATCGGGCATCAGCACGCGGCTGATCGTGGCGTTGGAAAGATATCGCGCGATATGGTTGGCTGCGATTTCCGGCAAGAGCGGATCGGCCGCGCCCCAGATCAGGAACGTGGGCGCCTTGACCTTGGCCATCTCGACCGTGGCCTGCTTACCATCGCCAATGCGCGCGACCAGCGCGATAGGGTATTTTTCCGGCGTGCGGCGGTTGAAATCGTAATATTCATCGCGGGTTTTCTTGCTGATCCGCTTGGCGTCGCCCGCGAAAAAGCCCAGATAATCGTCCCAGTAGGGGCGGTCGTTATAGCCACCATTGGCCTTGGCGCGGGCGATTCCGTCAACGAAGCTCTTGGGCATCACCAGATGGCTGGTATCGACCGGATCGCTGGGTGTGTTCGACAGGATCAGCCGCTCGACCAGTTCGGGGCGTTTGGCGGCCAGATACATGCCCATCGTGCCGCCGCTCGACACGCCCACGAAGGTTACCTTTTTCACATGCAGCGCATCGAGCAGCCCTTCGGCAATCTCGACCGGCTGGACATTCTGGGCGACTTCATCGGAAATCCGGCCCGACAGGCCATAGCCGGGAATGTCGAAACGGATGATGCGATAGCGCGATTTCAGCCGCGCGGTGACCACATCCCATGTGCGCAGCGTCGAAACCGAGCCATGGACCATATAGAGGACGGGCGCATTGCGCGGGCCTTCATCCTTGTAATGGACCTCGACGCCCTTGATCGTCATGAAGCGACTGGCCGGATCGCGGTATTTGGCGCGCAATTGTTCGACCGAGAGATAGGGATGGGCCGCCACCGCCGCAGGAGCAGGGGCGCTCTGCGCATGGGCGAGCGGCGAAACCATAGCGGCCGCCAGCATCGAGCCGACCAACAGAACCGGGCGCAGGCACTTCATCGCTTTCTCCACCATTTATAACAGCCGCGCGCCTTATCAGCGCGCGCAGGCTTTGCCACAAGGCGGCAGATACCCGACGGCACAGGCCCCCCTTTTGCATGGGCTATGATGATGGCAATCCGCGAGGATTTCCGAAACGGAAAGTGCGCTATCCGACAGGTGGTGATGGGCCGGGGGTGGATCGACAGGGCGGTGGCCAGAGTGTGCATTGCGGGCAGGCAGTTCTTGGAGTTTGAAGATGGGCGTTGACCGGCGCGGATTTACCTTTGGCCTTGGCATGGCGGGCCTGATGGCGGCCTCGCCCGCGATGGCGCGCGCGGCGGCCAAGGCGGCCAAGCCCGTAGCCCCGCGCGGCACCGATGTGATCGTGCTGGGCGCGGGGATTTCCGGCCTGAACTCGGCATGGCTGCTCGAACAGCAGGGGCTGAAAGTCACCGTGCTGGAGGGCCGCCAACGCGTGGGTGGGCGGATCATGACGCTGATGGATCAGCCCGGCTATCCCGAAATGGGCTTCAATTCCATGGCCGAAGGCTATGGGCGCGGCATTGACGCGGCGGCGCGTGCGGGCGTGGCGCTGGAGGAGGTGGGTGCGCGCTATCGCATCGGCGGGGCGCCGGGGCTGTATATCAACGGCAAGCTCTTGAGCCGCGAGGAATGGGCCAGGCATCCGGGCAACCCTTTCCCCGACGCGATGAAGACCTTCGTGCCCGCCGAACTGGTCAATGTCCTGATCGCCAAGAACACGCGGCTCAAAGACTGGAGCCAGTGGGCGGACGCGGCCAATGCCCCGCTCGACATCTCGCTTTACGAATGGCTCAAGGCGCAGGGCCTGTCGGATCAGGCGATCCATCTGGCCAATGACGTTTCGCCCTATTACGGCACCAATGCCTATGACGTTTCGGCGCTGATGCTGGAATATAACGACGGCTTTGTGAAGGCGCAGATCGCGGCGGGGATCAAGTCGCTGGCGGTCAAGGGCGGCAACCTCAACCTGCCCGTCGCCATGGCCAAGATGCTTAAAGGTGACCTGTTGCTGGGCAAGGAAGTGGTGGCGATCGAGACCACCGCCGCCAATGCCACCGTCACCTGCGCCGATGGTTCGGTCCATACGGCGGGCCGGGTCATTTCCTCGCTGCCTTTCTCGACCCTGCGCCATGTGCATGTGATGTCGGGCCTTTCGGGGGTTCAGGCGCGGGCCGTGGCCACCATGCCCTATCAGCCTTTGTCGATTGCTTTCCTGACCGCCACCGCGCCGTTCTGGGAAGAGGATAAGCAGGCGCCCGGCATGTGGACCGACGGCGTGACCGGCGTGGTGACGCCCCAGCGTTTCGGCGCAACGCCGGAGGAAATCACCGGCTTTACCGTGCAGGCGCGCGGCGCGATGGCCCATTACTGGGACGGCATGGGCAAGGAAGCGGCGATGGCCACGATCATCGCCGGGATCGAGGCGATCCGCCCCTCGACCAAGGGCAAATTGCGCGGCGCGGCCTATTTCAGCTGGATCGGCGAACGGTTCAACCAGGGCGACTGGGCCTATTTCAGCCCCGGACAGGTCGCGGGCGTGATGAGCGAGATCGGCAAGCCGGCGGGCCGCCTGCATTTCTGCGGCGAGCATACCGCGACCGGCGCGCGCGGATTGGAAGGCGCGCTGGAATCCTCCGAACGCGTCGCGCTGGAGGTCTTGTCGGCCTGATGCGCATTTGTTCGCATTGCGGAGACTCGGTGCTTGCCGATGGGCGCGGAGGCTCAATAATGTTTGTGTCGCACCATATTTTGCCAAGCGAGTAACGTCTCATGGACTATGATTACATTCCCCTTCCCGCCCGCCAGCCCCTGAAGTGGCCGAATGGCGCGCGGGTGGCGCTGATCCTGACCTTCAACCTTGAGACGTGGGATCTGACCAAGGACAGCGACAAGCCTTATTACGCGGGCGGCCCGGCGATCCTGCCGGATTCGCTGCCTGCCAACACGCCGGATTTCCCCAATTTCACCTGGCGCGAATATGGTCAGCGGGTTGGCATCTGGCGTCTCTATGATCTGTTCGACGAACTGGGCGTCAAGGCGAGCTGCACCACCAATGCCGTGACGTTTGAGCGGCGCAAGGCGATGACCGATGCTTGCCTTGAGCGCGGCTGGGAATTGCTGACGCATAATTGGGAACAGGGCGAACTGCTCACCTCCTTCGCGCATCAGCCGGAGAAGGAGCGCGACATCATCCTGCGCAGCCTTGACCAGTTCGAGAAATACACCGGCCGCAAGTCGAAGGGCTGGCTGTCGTCCTCGCTGCGCGGCACGATGCAGACGGCCGATATTCTGGCTGAATATGGCTGCAAATTCTACTGCGACATCATGAATGACGATCAGCCCTATCTGCTGAAGACGCCCAACGGGCCGATCGTCTCGGTGCCCTATTCGAACGAAATCAACGATTTCACTTTCATCACGCGCAAGAATTTCACCACGGACCAGTTCCGTGATGCGCTGATCGAGGAACTCGACGTGCTTTATGCCGAGGGTGCCAAGACCGGGCGGATCATGAATGTCGGCCTGCATCCGCATGTGTCGGGCCGCGCGCATCGCGTGCGTGCGCTGCGTGAATTCATCGAACATGCCAAGAGCCTGCCCGGCGTATGGTGGGCCACCCGCGAGGAAATCGCGGAGTGGTATCTGGAGAACCATGAATCGCACATCCCCGGCCAGCTTGAAGGCGGTGCAAAGTGAGCAAGCCGCAGACCATTCTGATTGTTGGCGGCGGCGTGGCGGGCATGACCGCCTCGGCCGCGCTGGCCCAGCAGGGTTTCAAGGTGACGCTGCTCGAATCCGCGCCCCAGTTCGGCGAAATCGGCGCGGGTCTGACGCTGACGCCCAACGCGATGAAGGGGCTGGATTTCATCGGCATCTGCGAGGAAGCCGCCGCCGTGGCCGTCGAACCCACCCGCCAGCGCATCCAGCACTGGCAGGATGGGCGCACGCTGGTGGCGTTTGACCGTTCGACCCAGCGCGAGAAATATGGCGCGCCCTATATCACCGTTCACCGCGCCGATCTGCATGGCGTGATGACGCGCGCAGCGGAGCGTGCCGGGGTGGAGATGATCGCCGGGGCGGCTGTCGTGTCCAGCGAGGGAACCACCGTGACGCTGGCCGACGGGCGGCAGTTCAGCGCCGATGTTCTGGTCGGTGCCGATGGCGTGAAAAGCGTTATCCGCCAGCGCTTTGGCGACGATGCCCCGCATTTCACTGGCCATGTCGCATGGCGCTGCCTTGTGCCGGTGACGCCGGAAATTCAGGATCTTTCCGACTTCCCCGGCATCATCATCGGCCCCGGCGCGATGATGAACCGCTATAATGTGCGCGGTTCGAAGGTGATGAATTTCGTCTTCTTCGCCCGGCAGGAAGGCTGGAATCAGGAAGGCTGGACCACGCCTGCCGATCCGGATGAATTGCAGGCGATCTATGGCCATTGGTGCGAGGATGCGCAGCGCCTGCTGAAGGCCGCAATTGCCCAGCCGCTGTTCAAATGGGCGATCAACGCGCGCAAGCCGATGCCGAGCTGGGTGCTGGACGGCAATGTCACGCTGATCGGCGATGCGGCCCATGCGATGACGCCTTTCCTGGGCCATGGCGCGGCCTGCGGGATCGAGGATGCGGTGGTGCTGGCCCGCGCGCTGGCCGCTTCGGATTCCGCTGCCGAGGGCCTTGCCCGCTATGAGAAGGCGCGCCACGAACGCGCAACCTTCATCCAGCAGGAATCGAATGCCAATGCCGACCGGATGCAGGGGCAGAACACCGATTTCTTCGGCCTTGAAGGCATGAAGGACGAGGAATCGCTCGGCCTGTTCCTATATGATCCTCGCACGGTGGAAGTATGAACGTTCTCCCCTTTGACGGCCACGCCATCGCCCCCGAAACCGCCGCCTTTCTGGGCCAGCAGCATCGGTTGCTGATCGACGGCGCATGGGTTGACGGCAGCGGCGAGCATGTCACACGCGATCCGGCCACTGGCCTCGAACTGGCCCGCTTCGCCACCGGCGGCGCGGCCGAGGTGGACGCCGCCGTGGCCGCCGCCCGCCGCGCCTTTCATGGCGCATGGGGGCGGATGACGGTTTCGGACCGCACCGCGATCCTGTTCCGCCTTGCCCGGATCATGGAGGCCAATGCGCAGCTTTTGACTGAGCTGGACATTGTCGACAATGGCATGCCCGGTTTCATCGCCGGGCTGACCACGGCCAATTGCGTCGAAATGGTCGATTATTACGCGGGCGCCGTGATGCGGATCGAGGGCACCACCACCGCCCCCCCGCGCCATATCGCCGCCGAGACCGAGGCGCTGACCTATACGCTGCGTGAGCCGGTGGGCGTTGCCGGGCTGATTGTGCCTTGGAACGTGCCGCTTTCGACCGCCATCCTGAAGCTGGCGCCTGCGCTGGCGGCGGGCTGCACCGTGGTGATGAAGCCGAGCGAGGAAACCCCGCTCTCGGTGCTGGCACTGGGGCAGATGATCCTGGATGCCGGGTTCCCGGCGGGCGTGGTCAATATCGTCAATGGTTTTGGCGGGGATTGCGGCGCGGCGCTGGCCGAGCATCCGGGCGTGGACAAGATCAGCTTCACCGGATCGACCGTGACCGGCAAGAAGATCGTGCAGGCCGCCTTGGGCAACCTCAAAAAGGTCAGTCTTGAACTGGGCGGCAAATCGCCGGTGGTGGTGATGCCGGACGCCGATCTGGCGCTGGCCGTGCCGGGCGTGGCGCTGGCGACCTTCTTCCTTCAGGGCCAGAACTGCATGGCGGGCACGCGCATCTTTGCGCATGAGGCGATCCATGACGCGCTGGTCGAGGGCGTGGCGGCCTTTGCGGCGGGTATGAAGCTGGGCCACGGGCTGGACCCGGCCACGATGCAGGGGCCGATGATCTCGGACGCGCATAGCGCCAAGGTGATGGGTTACATCGAGGCGGGCAAGGCGGCGGGGGCCACGCTGGTCTGCGGCGGGGACAAGCTGGACCGCCCCGGCAATTTCATTCCGCCCACGATCTTTGCCGATTGTCGGCCCGATATGTCGATCGTGCGCGATGAGATCTTTGGCCCGGTGATGGCGGTGCAGAAATTCGCCACCACCGATCTGGACGAAATTGCCGAGCTTGCCAATGACACGCCCTTCGGCCTGTCGGGCAGCGTGTGGACGCGCGATCTGTCGACCGCGCATCGCATGGTCAAGCGCATCCGCGCAGGCCATGTCTCGATCAATTGCCACGGCGCGGTGGGCACCAACATCCCGTTCGGCGGCTTTGGCCAGTCGGGATGGGGCCGCGAATTTGGCCGGGAAGGGCTGGACGCCTATCTCGAAACCAAGGCCGTAACAGCCCGGCTGTAACACGAAAGGGGCGGGGAAATTCCCGCCCCTTTTTTTATGCGCTGCCTACGGGTGCGCCATTCGACAGATCGTGGCTGATCGCCGCAGCAGTGGCCTTCAGATCATCGAGATAGCGTTCGAGCGCGGTCGAAAGCTTCATCGCGGCCACGAAAAAGGCCAGCGTGATCGCCGCCTCGAAATGGCCGTTGCGGAACACCGGCACCGCGATGGACGATGTCTTGCCCGGCGTCAGATTGTGGTGATTGCGGCCCTGCACCGCATAGCCGTCGGCGCGGATGCGTTCGACATCAAGGCCAACCTCAGCGGTCGCCAGATAGTTGAGGTCGATATCCTGCGACACGCGCATGAAGCGCAGGATCATTTCGCGATCCTCGTCATCGGCAAAGGCCATCGACACCTTGCCCGAGGCGCTGTCCAGAATGGGCAGCGTAAAGCCGGGATAGTAATGTTCAAAAGTCAGCGAGGAATTGGCATGGGTGGAATCGCGCAGCATCATGTCGCGCCCCACCCGGATCGCCACCGACACCGGCCAACCCACCCGCCGCGTCAGCGCCACGATATGCGGACGCGCGATACGCACCAGTTCATCGTCATGCTGAAAACCGGTGGCCAGCGTCTGGACCAGCGCGGTGGCGCGGTAACGCTTGCGTGCCGGCTCCTGCTCGATCAGGCCCTCATACAGCAGCGTCTGCACGATGCGGCAGGCGGTGGGATAGGGGACCTGGCTCGCCTTCGCGATTTCCATCATCGAAAGCGAGCCGTGACGATTGATGGCTTTCAGCGCGGCGATTGACCGCGTGATCGACCGAATGGGAACACCCTTTTCCATGACCGTTTCTCCCGTGAAACTCTATTGTCGTGAGAGTGTCAGGAGATTGTCATTTTTCCGAAAAGGACGCCAGTTTATCCGACAGGCGGATACGCATTCTGGCGTATATCCATTTAACCGCCGGGAATGACCACCTGCCGGATGGCTGCGCCGCTGGCCAATTTGTCCATCAAAGCGTTGATTTCCGACAGCGGGCTGATCGAGGTCAGCAGCTTTTCCACCGGCAGACGGCCTGCGCGCCAAAGAGCGATGTAGCGCGGAATATCGCGCGAAGGGATCGAGGAACCCATGTAGCTGCCCATTAATGTCTTGCCGTCGGCGACCAACGAAAGCGCGTTGATCGACAGCGACTCGGACGGATTGGGCAGGCCGACTGTCACGATCCGCCCCCCACGCCGCGCAGCCTGATAGGCCGTGGCCAGCACGGCGGCCTTGCCCACGGTTTCGACGACCACATCGGCGCCGCGCGCGGCTTCTTCCTCACCCGGGGCAAAGGCGCCCGCCGCGCCCAGTTCAAGCGCCAGCGCGCGCTTTTCCGCGCTGGGGTCAACCGCATAGACCGGCTGCGCGCCGGACGCCAAAGCGCCCAGCAGCGCGGCAAGGCCCACTCCGCCAAGGCCATAGATCAGCACGCTTTCGCCGGGGCGGACGGCGGCCGTGTTCATCACCGCGCCCACCCCCGTCAGCACCGCGCAGCCGAACAGCGCGGCGGTTTCGGCCGGAATGTCGGCGTCCACCTTCACCACGCTGCGCCGGTCCACGACGGCATGGCTGGCAAAGGCCGAGACGCCCAGATGATGGTGGACATGCGCGCCATCACACGACAGGCGATGGCCCCCGCGCATCAATTCGCCCCGCCCGTTGGCCGCCGCGCCATTGGGGCAGAGGTAGCCCTCGCCCGACTGGCACGCGACGCATTGGCCGCAGGAAGGCAGGAACACCAGCACCACCCGGTCGCCCAAGGCAATGTCCCGTTCATTGGGATCGCCAAGGGCCAGCACCGTCGCCGCCGCCTCATGCCCCAGCGCCATCGGCATCGGGCGGGGGCGATCCCCGTTGATGACCGACAGATCCGAATGGCACAGGCCCGCCGCATCAATCCGCACCAGCAATTCGCCGGGCAATGGATCAGCCAGTTCGACCGATTTCACATCCAGCGGCTTGCCCGTGCCATAGGGGGCGGGGTTGTTGCCGCTCTGGTTGAGCACAGCGGCGGTGATGGTGCGAGTGTTCATGGTCTTACTTCGCCCACTTCTTTTCAAAATCCCAGACTTCGTTAAAGCCGATCAGGCCGCAGAATTCCTTGAAATTGAAAATGCCTTCCGGCTCGCCGATGCCATGATCCTTGAGATCGCGCAGGCACTTTTCCATGGCCGTGGCCGCCACCAGCGAGGTCAGCGAGGGATAGATGGCATAGGCATAGCCGATCTCTTCCAGAACGCTGGCATTGGGGATGGGGGTCGAACCGCCATTGGCCATATTGGCCATCACCGGCTTTTCAAACAGCGAGCAGGCCTTGGCCATTTCCTCTTCGCTTTCCAGCGCTTCGGGGAAGATGATATGGGCGCCGGCCTTGTCATAGGCCTCCATGCGGCGCATCAGGGCGTCGAAACCTTCGCTCTGGCGCGCATCGCTGCGGGCGATGATGAGGAAGTCCTCGCTCTCTCGCGCGTCCACCGCCACCTTGATCTTGTCGACCATATCCTCGACCGGGATGCAGCGGCGGAAGGGGGTGTGGCCGCACTTCTTGGGGAATTCCTGATCTTCAAGCTGGATGCAGGTGACGCCCGCCGCCTCATAGCCCTTGACCGTGTGATGCACATTGAGCAGCCCGCCATAGCCGGTGTCGCCATCGGCAATCACCGCGCTGTTGCTGGTGCGCACCAGCGTGGTCATGCGGTTGAGCATTTCGGTATAGGTGGCGATGCCCGCGTCGGGCAGGCCCCATGCGCTGGCCGTCAGCCAGTAGCCGGTGCCATAGACGATGTCGAAGCCCACCTTGTTGGCGATGGCCGCCGTGATCATGTCCTGAATGCCGGGCACGACAAAGAATTTGCCGCTTTCCAGCTTTTGGCGAAGGATGGGATTGGCCATGATGTTCTTCCTGCGATTGTTGCGGCCCCGAAAGCGGACGCCTTCGGGGCCGGATAGGTTTTAGGCGACGGTGGCCCACTTGGGCGCCTGCGGCGCGGGCAGGCCGGTTTCGGCCAGGCAATTGGCGCGCAGCGTTTCGAGGTCCGGGCCAAAGTTGAAGGTTTCGATGGGGCCGCGCTCGGCGCGCATTTTGGCGCGCAGAGCCTCGGTGGCGGCGGCATCCACCGCACCATCGACCAGCACCACGCCATAACGCAGCGCGCCCTTCTCGGTCACCAGCCCCTGCGCCAGTTCCTTGGCGAGCAGCGCGGGATCGCGCTCCAGCGGGTCACCCCAGCCGCCGCCGCCCCAGGTGATGAAGTGCAGGCGATCGCCCGCCTCGACCGGATAATCCTCCAGCTTGTTGCCGACGACGATCTCGGTGCCGTCCTTTTTGACCAGAACCTTGCGCGCGCGTGCGCCCGGTTCGCCGCCGTTCACACCCCATGGCGGCACGAACCAGCGGTCGTCATGGATGGCGATCACGCCGTCTTCAAGGAAGCGATAGACCATGTCGATGCCGTTGCCGCCGCGATGCAGACCGGCGCCGCCCGAATCCGCCACCGTTTCATAACGCTCGATGATCAGCGGGAAGTAGCGTTCGAGAAACTCGTTGGGCACGTTGGTGAAGCCGGGGAAGAGCGAATGCCCGTCCGGCCCGTCGCCCATCGGGCGGCCCGGAATGCCGCCAAAGCCGATCTGGAACAACTGGAACCACTTGCCCGCCTTGTCCGTGCCCGCATAGAAGAGGTGAGGCGACGACGAGAAGCCCGCAGCATTGAGGAATTCCGGCGTCTTTTGCCCCAGCAGACCGCCAAGGATGTCGAACAGGCGGCCCAGCACGTGGGTGCGGCCCGACAGCGCGGCGGGGAACTTGGGCTTGAGCAACGATCCTTCGGGGATGCGCACGTCAATGAGGTCGTAATAACCGTCGTTGAACAGGATCTGCGGATCGAAGACCATGATCATGTAGATGCCGAAGAACATGCGCATCATGTTCTCGTTGAGCAGCATGTTGATCGAGGCCTGCGACTGGGGATCGGTGCCGTCAAAGTCCAGCACGACCTTGCCGTCCTCGCGCCACATCGTGCATTTGATCTTGTAGGGGCCAAAGCCCATGCCATCGTCGCAGATGTAGTCCTCGAAGCTGACCTTGTCCTCGCCGATCGAGGTTTCAATGAGGTGCTTCATCGCGCGATAGTTGCGATCCAGCAGCAGGTCGGTGGCCGAGGTGAACATGTCGTCGCCAAAGCGCTCGGCCATTTCCACCACGCGGGCGGCGGCCACGCGGCACGAGGCGATCAGCGCGTTGAGGTCCGCCTTGCACCAGTCGGCCGTGCGGCTCTGATGCATGACCAGCTTGATGAGGTCCTCGTTATAGACGCCCTTCTTCCAGATCTTGACGGGCGGGATGCGCACGCCTTCCTGAAAGATCGACGTGGCGTGGATCGGCATCGATCCGGGCACCATGCCGCCGATGTCGCTCTGATGGCCGAACATCGAGGTATAGGCGATCAGGCGCCCGTCCTTGAACACGGGCAGCAGCACCAGCCAGTCGTTGCAGTGCGAGATCGCCCCGCCCACCGAATAGGGGTCGGACAGGAAGATCAGGTCGCCATCCTCAACCGTGCCGTCATAGCCTTCGAGGAAGGGGCCGATGTACGAGCCGAACTGGCCCACGATCATGCGGCCCTGATAGTCGGCGATCAGCGGGAAGGCGTCGCCCTGTTCGCGGATGCCGGGCGACATGGCGGTGCGCACCAGCGTGGCGTCCATTTCGATGCGGGCGTTGCGCAGGGCGTTTTCGATGATGTCCAGCGTGACCGGATCTACGGCCACGGTGGCAAAAGGCGTTTCATTGGCCTGAATGATCTGTGCGGGCATGTGCTTTGCCTCCTTCTCAGGCGAGGTTGATGAGGATGTTGCCGACGTGATCGACGGTGCCGTTGCAGCCCGCCTCGATCAGCGTGGTGGAGTCCATTTCGACGACGATGGCAGGGCCGGGGATGACATCGCCCGATTGCAGCAGCGCGCGGTCATAGATCGCGGCGGGCATCATCGCACCATCGGCCCAGAGTTCGTGGTCGCGGATCTTGGCGCGGTCCAGATTGCCGTCGGACTTGGGCAATTCGGGCGCGGGCAGATCGAGCGCAGGCCCCATGGCCACCGCGCGCAGGTTCACCAGCTCATGGGCCGAATCCATGTTGAAGGTGAAGAGACGCAGATGCTCGGCATCGAAACGGTCGGTGACGGCCTTGAGGCCATCGCGGCGCAGCGTTTCCGGGTCGATCGAGAGCGGCACTTCAAAGGCCTGCCCTTCATAGCGCACGTCCAGTTCGAACAGGCTGGTGATGTCGGCCTCGTTGATCCCTTCGGCCAGCAGTTCGGCGCGGGTCTGGCGGGCCATGTCGTCGAGCACGGCGATGACGTCCTCCTCGGCGGTGTCGGCCACGCGCTTGGAGAAGCTGCGCGCCGTTTCCGTGCGCATCCGCGTGGTGGCATCGCCCAGAGCGCAAAGCACGCCCGGCGAAACCGGCGAGACCGCAGGCCACGAACCCATCAGGCGCGCCACGGCGTTGACATGGAGCGGACCCGCCCCGCCAAAGCCCATCAGCGCGAAATCGCGCGGGTCATAGCCCTGCTGCACCGAGATCATGCGCAGCGCGCCGAACATATTCTCGTTCACAATGTCGATGATGCCGCGCGCGGCCTCCATCAACCCGATGCCCAGCGCGTCGGCAATGGTCTGCACCGCCTTCTTCGCGCCCTCGCGGTCCAACTGGAACGTGCCGCCCAGCAGGTTTTCGGGCAGATAGCCCAGCACCACATTGGCGTCGGTCACGGTCGGCAGCGTGCCGCCCTTCTGATAGGCGACCGGGCCGGGGACAGCGCCCGCCGACTGCGGACCCACGCGCAGAGCTTTGGTCAGTTCCGGCACATAGGCAATCGAGCCGCCGCCCGCGCCCACGGTCTTGACGTCCAGCGCCGAGGCGCGGACCTTCAAATGCCCCACTTCGGTGTCGCGCTGGCGGCGGGCCTCAAGCCCTTCGATCAGCGCAACGTCCGTGCTGGTGCCGCCCACGTCGAGCGTTAGGATATTCCTGATGCCCGAATTCTTGCCGACCCAGATCGCGCCGGTCACACCGCCCGCCGGACCCGACATCAGCAGCGAGACGGGATGCTCCTCCGACTTTTCCGAAGACATCAACCCGCCATCCGAACGCAGAAGCGAAAGCGATCCGGCCATGCCCGCCCCGCGCAGCTTGTCGCGCAGGTTGCGGACATAGCGGCGCATCACCGGGCGTACGCTGGCATTGGCAACGGTGGTCAGCGTGCGCTCATACTCCTGCATTTCGGGCAGGACTTCGTGGGACAGCGAGACGGGCACATCGGGCATGATCTCGGCGGCCAGTTCGCCCACGCGCTTTTCATGCGCGCCGTTGAGATAGGCGTTGACGAGGGAAACCGTCAGCGCCTGAACGCCCGCATCGCGCAATTGTGTCAGCGCCGCGCGGATTTCGGCATCGTCAATCGGGCTGATTTCCTTGCCGTCGGCATCCATGCGACCGGCGATTTCCAGCGTATCCTGCAGCGCGGCCAGCGGCTCGGGCTTGGGCCATACGATCCAGCCCGCCAGGCCGCCCGGCACAAAGGACCGCGCGATCTGCATCACCTGGCGATAGCCCTGCGTGGTGATCAGGCCGACGCGCGCGCCCTTGCCTTCCAGCACGGCATTGGTGGCCACCGTCGTGCCGTGCAGGAAGAATTCCACATCCGAAGGGCTGATCCCGGCCTTTTCGCAAATCGCGCTCACGCCGTTCAGGATGCCTTCCGAACTGTCATGCGGCGTCGAAGGCGTCTTGTGGCGCCAGAATTTGCCGCTGGTCTGGTCGAAAAGCAGGAGGTCGGTGAAGGTCCCTCCAACGTCTACACCCAATCGGTAGGTCATATTTTCCCCGGCTTCCTTTGGTTTCATGTGCCGGCGGCTGTTGGCCTGGGGCCTTGGCCTGCCGGTTCCAGATGCTCTAAGGCTGTGACGTGATCGTCAGCGCCAATGGGGTGAAGGCGTAACGCAATCGCCGCGCTTGGCCCGGCTTTGGGCGCGGACTATCCGCCAAGCGAATTTTTGCCCTCGCGCAGTGGTCATTCCCCCGGCCCATGGGCAGGTTCACAGCCAAGGCGGACGCGCCAATCATGGAGAAAGTACCGATGGCCCTTGATCTGAACACGCTGCGCAGCGATTCGCGCGAATTTCTGGCCCGGCGCGGCGCGGGCGAGGGCCTGTTTATCGCGGGGCGCTGGCGCAAGGCCGAAGGTGGGCGCACGCTGCCGACGCTCGACCCTGCCACCGGCGCGCGGACCGCCGAGATTGCTGCGGCCGGCACCGGTGATGTCGAGGCCGCCGTCGAGGCCGCCCGCGCGGCCCTGCCGCTCTGGCGCGCCACGGTACCGGTTGAGCGCGCGCGCATCCTCTGGAAGATCGCCGATCTGATCGAGGCGCATATTGACGAGCTGGCCGAGCTGGAAACGCTCGATCAGGGCAAGCCGCTCTATGTCGGGCGCTGGGCCGAAATTCCGGGTGCGGTCAATCAGTTCCGCTTCTTTGCCGGACAGGCGATGACCATCGAGGGCAATACGATCGAAAGCTCGATCAATTATCAGCCCGCAGGCAAGCAGATGCGGTCGTGGACCCTCCGCGAGGCGGTGGGCGTGGTGGCGGCCATCGTGCCGTGGAATTCGCCCTTGGTGCTGACCGCGATGAAGCTGGCTCCGGCGCTGGCGGCGGGCTGCACCATCGTGCTGAAACCGGCCGAGGACACCAGCCTGACCGCGCTGCGTCTGGCCGAACTGATGGCGGAGGCGGGTGTGCCTGCGGGTGTGCTCAATGTCGTGACCGGGCTGGGCAGCGAGACGGGCGCGGCGCTGGCCAATCATCCGGGCGTGGACAAGGTGGCCTTTACCGGTTCGACCGCCACGGGCCGGGCGATCCTTGATGCGGCCAAGACCAATTTCAAGCGCGTGACGCTGGAGCTTGGCGGCAAATCGCCCTCGATCGTGATGCCTGACGCTGATCTTGATCTGGCGATTCCGGGCGTGGCCAATGCGATCTTCTTCAACGCAGGACAGGTCTGCATCGCGGGCAGCCGCCTTTATGTCCACCGCTCGATCCACGATTCTGTGGTCGAGGGCGTCGCCAATTATGCCAAAAGCATCAAGATGGGCCATGGCCTGTTGCCCGATACGCAGATGGGGCCGGTCGTTTCGGCCCGCCATGCCGAGCGCGTCGAGGGCTTTCTGACCCGCGCCAAGGCGCAGGGCGCGACCATGCTGGCGGGCGGCGAACGCAGCGGCGAGGCGGGAACCTTCATCAGCCCCACCGTGGTTGTGGACGTAAAGCCCGATTTCGAAATCGTGCGCGAGGAGGTCTTCGGCCCGGTTCTGGTGGCGCAGCCCTATGACGATATTGAGGAAGTGGTCGCAGCCGCCAATGCCAGCGAATATGGCCTTGCCGCCAGCGTCTGGACCGAAAGCCTGAGCCACGCGCACCGCATGAGCAGCGACATTCGCGCCGGGACGGTGTGGATCAATTGCCATGCGATGTATGACGCCTCGCTGGCCATCGGCGGGGTCAAGGCTTCGGGTTGGGGCCGCGATTCGGGCAAGCAGGCGATGGACAATTATCTGGAATGGAAGACTGTCTGCGCGGTCGTGTGACGGGGGCGTATGAGATGATCTGCCCGATGGGCGGATAGGCGGGGGCGGGGCGTTGTGAAGTGGCCCCGCCGCGCCAGCTTTCCCTTTCCAGTCGAAAGGGAGACAATCCATGCGGGGCCGAAAAGCCAAACCGTTCAGCCGCCTGTTACCTATCCTGCTGTGCGCCGGGGCCGCGATGGCCGCCCCCGCCATGGCCCAGAACGCCTCCTGTCAAAAGCCGTGGTTCACCCCGCAGGCCCCGCCGGTGCAATCCTTCGAGGTGCTGCCCGATGGGCGCGTGACTTTCCGGCTCTGCGCGCCGCAGGCCCATGAAGTGCTGGCCACCAGTTCGGATGCGGGCGAGGTGATCCCGATGGGCTTTCCCGTGGGCACGCCGCAGGGGCTGGCCTTGACCCGCGATGATACCGGATTGTGGAGCGGGACGACCGCCAAGCCCTTCAAACCCGGTCCCTATCGCTATGCCTTCCGCGTCGATGGAATCCGCACCGCCGATCCCTATGCGCAGGCTTTTTCGCGCACCCGCTATGGCATAGAGGCGGTGCTTGAAGTGCCCGGCAGCCGGTTTCAGGCATGGGACGCGAGCCTGCCCCATGGCGCGGTGGCCAGCGTGGATTACTGGTCGGCTTCGCTGAAAAGCCGCCGGCGGGCGCATGTCTATACCCCTCCCGGCTATGAAAAGGGCGGCAATCAGCGCTATCCGGTGCTCTATCTGGTCCATGGCGCGGGCGACAATGATGAGAGCTGGACCGGGATCGGCCATGCGAACCAGATCCTCGACCGGATGATCGCGGCGGGCAAGGTCAAGCCGATGATCGTGGTCATGCCCGATGGCCATACGCCCGATGCGGCCCGCGCGATTGATTTCCACGCCCATGATTTTGGCGATGATCTGACCCGCGACCTGATCCCCCTGATCGACCGGACATATCGCACCACGCCGACCGCCGATGCGCGGGCCATGGCGGGCCTGTCGATGGGCGGTTCGCACACGATCCGTGAAGGGCTGACGCGCCCCGGCACTTTCCACTGGATCGGCATCTTCTCAATGGGCGTGGGCATCGGCAGCCAGACCGGCGTCGATCCCAAGCGGATCGAGGAATTCGCCACGGAGAACGCCGCCGCGCTCAAACAGGCGGGGCGCGATATGCATCTGGTCTATTTCGCGATGGGCAAGGAGGATTTCCTTTATGCCTCGGTCAAGCCCACCCGCGAGGTATTCGACCGTTTCGGCATTGCCCATGTCTATCATGAGAGCGAGGGCGGGCACACCTGGATGAACTGGCGCGATTATCTGGCCGATTTCGCGCCCCGCCTGTTCAAATAGGCCTGTTCAAATAGGCCTTCAGGCCGCCGCGCCCTTGCGCGCGGCGGCCATCTTGCCCTCGTCCAGATCATAGAGATAGAGAAACACCCCGTTTACCACGAACATGGCCGCCGGGATCACCGCATAGCCCATGGTCAGCGCCAGAATCGCGCTGGGCGGCTGGGTCACCAGCTTGCCGCCCATGGTCGGGATATAATGGGCCGCGCGCAAAAACACGCCCAGCACCGCCACGCCCAGCGCGAAACTGGCCTTTTCCAGCACGGCGGCGGTGGAGGAAAGCAGGCCCTCGCGCCCCATGCCGGTGATCGCCCGGTCATAGACCATCGTGTCGCCCAGCATCGAGATCGACATCAGGATCAGCGCCCCCGAACCAAAGCCCGAAGTGATGCCGCGCACAATCAACTCACCGTTGCCCGGCGCATGGGGCGCGGCCAGCCAGCTCAGGGCCGTGGCGCAGAAGATGAAGACGCCGATGAGATAGGTGCCCCGCTTGCCGATCTTCTTGCCGCTCCACACCCAGAGCGGCATGGAAAGCGCCGTGACGATATTCTGCACCGAGGTCAGCAGGATCTGTCCGCCATAGCCCACGCCCAGCACATTGAGCAGGAAGAGCAGCCCGCAGGAGCCGATGCTGGCAAAGGCGAGGAACTGAAACACCTTGGCGCCCAGCAAGAGCATATAGGGCCGGTTGCGCGTCATCAGCGCGATCTGGCGGGGCAGGGAAAGGGGCGGCGGGGCATCCGCATGGGCCTCCTCGGCATGGGTGGCCGGAACCGAGAGCACCGTGGCCGTCATCGCGCCAAAGATCACCAGCGCCATCACCAGCCCCATCGTGGCATAGGCCGCGCCGCCCGCGCCGCCCGCCTTGATGATCGCCGCCGTGCCCGCCGTGGCCAGCATTTGCCCGATCGAGACAAACACCGTGCGGAAGGAAAGCAGGCGGGTCCGCTCGGCAAAACCTTCGGTCAATTCGGCGGGCAGCGCCATATAGGGCACGGCAAAGAGCGAATAGGCGGTGGAATAGATCACCTGCGCCGCGATCATATAGGCGATCAGCGCGCCTTGCCCCAGCGCGGGCGGGGCAAACAGCATCAGGAACGAGGCCGCCGACAGGATCGCACCCACCAGCATGAACGGGCGGCGGCGGCCCCATTCGCTGCGGCTCTTGTCGCTCATCGAACCGATGATCATATCGACCACCGCATCATAGAGCTTGGCCCCCATCATCAGATAGCCCGCGATTTCGGGCGATTGGCCCAGCACCGTGGTCATGAAGGCGGGGTAATAGGCCGTGACCGCATTGAGCATGATCGACACGCCCACCGTGCCGATGCCAAAGCCGAGGCAGGTCTTCATGGGAAGGCGCGCGTTCATGCCTCTTCTCCTTTCAGGAAGGCGAGGATCGCGGCGGCCTTGGCCGCATCTCCGGGGGGCAGGGAGGCCGCGCGCCCATCAGACAGGATCTCCAGCGCGCGCGCCACCGAGGCATTGAGCAGCGCCAGTTCGGTTTCCGGCTTGAGCAAAAGCGTGGGCGCGGCGACCAAGGCCATCCGGTCAAAGGCGCGGTATTCAAAGGCCGCGATATAGGGCAATGAATAGGTGTCCCATGACTTGAGCACGTCCAGCGTGATGCGGTGCAGGATTTCGGGCGGCGGCATGGGCACGGACAGACGGTGTCCTGCGTCCTGCATGAAATGGGGAAAGAACAGCGCCTGATCGCGGCAGAAGTTGAAGGCCCAGATCAGATGGCGGCCATAGGCGTCGGGTTCGACGCGGGGCGCGTAATTCTCGATCACGGCTGCGCGCAATTCGTCATCATATTCGGTGATGCCGTCCAGCACCACGCGCCGCACCCGCTCCGGATAGGCCGCCGCCATTTCGCAGGCGATGCGCGCGCCGGTGTGGGTGCCGTAAACATCAACCTTGTCCATGCCCAGCGCGTCCAGCATCCGCACCATCGAGCCTGCGAAATAGGCGATATCGGGATGGTCGGGCGCGGGGGCGGCGCTGTCGCCATTGCCCAGCGTGTCGGGCGCCAGAATCGGCCCCTCATGCCCTGCCGCGCGCAACGCCTGCATCAAAGGCTGGCTGAACCATCCCGAGGCGGGCGAGGCATGGAGCAGCAGCAGCGGCGTGCCGCTTCCCTCCATCCGGCGCAGGTGGATCTGTCCTTCATCGATGGTGACGAAGGCTCTGGTGATAATGGGGTGGGTGATGACGGGGGGATCGATCAGGCTCATGGACAGCGAAGCTAACCCGGCGTGGCGCGCGCACTTGTCGCATCCTGACCTTATCCAGCAGGCGGATAGAAGCCTTTTGTCGGGGGGCGCAAGCGGCCCCGGCATGGTCAATTCGCCTTCATGTTACACCGCAACGCCTCCGATGATGCCCTGCTGGACGGATTGAACGCCGCCGGGCCGATCCATCTGGCCGAAGCCCATGCCGTGATGGAGCGGTGGGGGCTGGACGCGCTGGTCTGCGCCCAGCCGGTCAATGTGTTTCACGCGCTGGGCCATTGGCCCCAGATTGCGCGGACCCGGATCGGCCAGCCCGCCGGAACCTTCGCCATCCTCTCGCGGCGGCAGATCGACAGGCCGGTGCTGGTCACCAGCCGTTTCCTGCATTTCTACACCTATGCCGATGGGCGCGGCCCGGTCGAGGCCTTCCTCTATGACGATCTGAGCGATGGCGAGGATCTGGGGCAGAATGGCGATTTTCCGCTTTGCCCGGATCGGGGACTCGCGCCGCTCTCCGCGATGGAGCTGCACCGCTTTGCCATCAGCGCGGCGGCCTTGCGGCACCGGGCGGCCTATCGCCATGCGGGCGGGGCGCTGGTGGCGGCACTGCGCGAGATGGGCGCGTGGGGTGGGCGGATCGGTTGGGATGATCCCTTGATTGCGGGCGTTCTGGCGCGCCATGGGCATGAGGGGGCGAACATTGCGGCGGACAATGCCATGCGCGAAATTCGCCTGATCAAATCGCCGCTTGAAATTGCGCTGATGCGCCGCGCCGCCCGCGCCAATGTCGAAGCCTTGCAGGCGGTGGCGCAGGGTGTGCGGGCCGGGGCCTCCTACCGCGATCTCCACGCCCTGTTTCGCGCCGAGGCGGCCGCGCGGGGCAATACGGCGGTGTTCCTCAATGTCGACCGCTCCTCGTCCGAAACCAGCCCGCATCGCATTGCCGATGGGCAGGCGCTGTTCCTCGATGCGGTCAGCCATTTTCAGAATTATCACGGCGATTTTGCGCGCACGGTCTTTGTGGGCGAACCCACCCGCGCGGCCGCACGAGCCGCCGATGCCGCCGCCTTTGCCTGGCGGGCCGTGCGCGAGGAGATCAGGCCCGGCCTGCGCTTTTCCGACATCGTGCGGATCGGGCAGGAGGCGCTCAAACGCGGCGGCTTTGATGTTCAGGTCGGCTTTGGCCCGCATTCCTGCGGCCTCGCCCATACGGACGAGCCGGGCGAGGATGCGGGCGGCTTCTGGCGCAAGCCGGATATCGAACTGCGCCCCGGCATGGTGATTTCGGTCGATTGCCCCGTGCTCGATTCGGGCCTTGGCGGCTCGGCCCATTGCGAAGACCTCGTTCTCATCACGGCCGATGGCTGTGAAACCATCCATTCCTCTCCTCCAGCGGTGATTGTCGTATGACCAGAAGCTTTATCCTTTCCGCCGGCATTGGCGATCCGGCGCTGGCCGATCCGGCCATGGCCGCGCAATTCGTGACCGCCGCCGAGGCGGCGGGCGTCGATCTGCTGATGCTGGGCCGCCATGACAGCCTGCCCTTTGATCCGCAGGTGATTGCCGCATGGGCCGCGCCGCGCGTGTCGCGGCTGGGGCTGGTGCCGCTGGTTTCCAGCCGGATCGCGCATCCCTTTCATGTGGCGCGCGCGCTTTCGGCGGTCGATTACCTTTCGGGCGGGCTGCTCGGCTGGTGCCCGGTGGCGCAGGGGGGCAGCGCGGCGCAACTGGCCGATCTGGTGCGGGCGACGCGCGCCCTCTGGGATGGCTGGGATGATGATTGCCTGATCATCGACAAGGCAAGCGGGCGCTATCTGGATACGACCAAGGTGCGGCCGAGCAACTATGTCGGCACCCATTATGCGGTGCGCGGCCCGGTCAATGCGATGCGCCCGAAACAGGGGCATCCCGTGCTGGTCTGCGATGCGGCCTCGCCCTTTGCGGTGCCCGGCCTTGATGTGGTGATTGCCGCCGAGGGGCAGGCTTTTCCCGCTGCCGCGCGACGCCTGCTGCGGGTCGATGCGGGCGCAGACCTTGCCGCCATGACCGCAAGGTTCGAGGCGGGCGAGATCGACGGCCTGCATATCGACCTGACCAATCCTGCCACCGAACTGGCCCGCATCGGCAAGGCTCTGGCCCCGCTGACCCAGGGGCGCCCTTCGGCAGGCACTTTGCGCGAGAGGCTGGGCCTGCCCCTGTCGCTGCGCAACATTCATGAGGAGATTGCCTGATGCCCCGTCCGATCCATCTCTGGGCCTTTCTTCAGGGCATCGGCCATTATCCCAGCGGTTGGCGCCATCCCGGCGCCGAGCCGGAGGGCGTTTTCACCATGGATTATTACGCCCGCGTCGGGCGTCTGGTGGAAAAGGGCCGGTTTGACGCCATTGTCTTTGGCGACCAGTTGCAGTCGCGCGGGGTGCGCGGGCGCACGCCCGAACATCTGGCCATGCCTACGCTCGATCCCATGGCGCTGCTTTCGGCCATCGCCTCGGTCACGCAGCATGTCGGGCTGGTGAACACGCTTTCCACCACCTATTGGTCGCCCGAAGGTCTGGCCGAGCGTTTCGCCACGATGGACCGGATGAGCGGCGGGCGCGCCGGGTGGAACATCGTCACTACCGCGCATCCCGACACCGCGCCCAATTTCGGCGACGAGGAACTGCCCGAAAAGTCGCAGCGCTATAAGATGGCGGCGCAGACCGTGGCGCAGGCGCAGGCGATCTGGCGTGAGCGCAACGCCGCGCTGGGGCCTTCGCCTCAGGCGCGCCCGGTTTTCGTTCAGGCCGGGCAATCGGGCGACGGGCGCGACTTTGCCGCCAGCATCGCCGAGGCGATCTTCTGTTCGGCCCCGACCATCGAGGAAGGCATCGCCTTTCGCAATGACATGCGCGCCCGCGTGGCGGCGGCGGGGCGCGATCCCGATGCGGTGCGGATCATGCCGGGCCTGTCCTTCATTCTGGCCGAAACCGAGGCCGCCGCGATTGCCAAGGATCAGGCCATCCTCGATCTGGCTGACGAGGCGCTGTGCATCGAATATCTCTCGGAATCGCTCAATTGCGATCTGACCGGGTTTGATCCGGCCGGGCCGATCCCGGTCGATCACATTTTGAGCCAGACCTGTTTCCCCAAGGCCGACATCGGCCGCGCGCTGGAAAAGCCCGCTGCAATTGGCCTGCCTTTGGGCAAATTCGCTTCGGGCTATGTGCGCACACCGCGCGGGCATAATGTGTTTCGCGGCACGGCCTCGCAACTGGCTAATATGATGATCCAGTGGGTCGAGGCGGGGGCCTGCGACGGTTTCACGCTGCAACCGGCCTATATGCCGGGCGAACTGGAGATCTTTGTCGAGGAAGTGGTGCCGATCCTGCAGGCGGCGGGCGCGCTGCGCACCGAATATCCGGGCAGCACGCTGCGCGAAACGATGGGCCTGCCGCGCTGGCCTGCGGATATGGCGGCGTGATCGGGGGGCTGGCGGCGCTGATGCTGATGGCGGGCGCCGCGCCCGCCGTCGAAACGCCCAATGTCCATACCGACCGCGCCGCCGTTGTCGCGCGCTGGGCCAAGGCGCCCTCGCGCTTCGTCACGGTCGATGGCGTGCCCATCCATGTGCGCGAGGAAGGGCGTAAGGGGGCGCCGGTGGTGGTCCTGCTGCATGGCTCGATTGTGAACCTGCATGAATGGGATCTGGTCGTGCCCTTGCTGGCGCGCGATTATCGTGTGGTGCGCTTTGACTGGCCGCCCTATGGCCTGTCGGGGCCGGATCCCAAGGGCGTTTACACGACCCCGCGCGCCGCCGAACTGATGGACGGGCTGATGCGGGCGCTGGGCCATGACCGTTTCGCGCTGGTCTCCACCAGCAACGGGGCCAATGTCGCGCTGGAATATAACCGGGCCTATCCGGGGCACGCCACGGCGATGGCCTTTTCCATCCTACCGCTCGAACGGCCTAGCCAGACGCGCAAGATCGGCGCGCGGATGATGGAGCTGATTTACGATCAGAAGGCCAGGACGCCGCAATGGCGCAGCCATGCCTTTTTCCGTGAGGTGTTGAAGGACACCACCCCGCCCGGTTTCGAACCGAAGGACTGGATGGTGGACAGCATTTTCGATGCTGACAATCTGCCCGGCGCTTATGTCAATCAGGCTGCGCTGCTGGCCGCCAATGTCGAATTGTTCAAGACCGATATCGTCAAGCGCGAAACCGAGGCCGTCACCGTGCCGGTGCTGCTGCAATGGTGCACCTATGACACAGTGATCAGCCAGAGCGCGGCGCAATCCAAGGGGCGTTTTCCCAATGCGCGGGTGGATTATATCGAATATCCCACGCTCGGGCATTTCCCCATGTGGGAAAATCCCAAGCTGTTTACTCGCGATCTGAAGGCTTTTCTGGACCGCCAGCGCAAACCGGCGGCCCCGCGCAGGAATTAGGGTTTGATTGCCCGGATCAAAAGGTTGGGCAGATAGGCATTATCCCATTCCGCCTGTGTCGATGCCCCCTGCATCGAAGAGGGTGCAGGCGGGGTGGCGCCGATACGCAGCACGATCAGGTCATATTTGGGCGCGACATAGACCACCTGATTGGAATTGCCGTCGAACAGGTAGAGGTCGGGGTCGAGATAAGGCTCGCTGTGCAGCACCTGCGGTCCCAGCGTGCCGGGTGCGCCAAACCCGCGCCTTTGATGATAGGGCTCGCCGATCCACAGGCCCAGGCCGAAATTGGGATTTTGCGGCGTGCCCTTGCGCATTTGCGCCGTATAGCCCTTGGGCAACAGGCGTTTGCCGCCCCATACGCCATCGGCATGGATCAGCATGGCCATGCGCAGATAGGTCTCGGCGGGCAGATAGGTGCAGCAGCCCGAATGGGCCAGACCCCCTTCGCGGTCCACCCAGATCGTGCCGCCCGGCGCGCCGATTTTCGCCAGCACTTCGGACCCGACAAATTCGCCATAGCGCCGCCCGGTGGCCCGCTCGATCACCATCGCCACCATGTCGGACGGCGCATTGGCATAGGCATAGCGCGTACCCGGCTCTGCAATCATCGGATAATGGTCGATGATCTCGCGCCCATGGTCGGTGGACAGATAGGCGGTGTTGAGCGGATGGGTGGGATCGGGGCTGAACCCCTGATCCAGCATGCCAGAGCGCATATCGAGCAAATGACGCACCAGAATGCGGCCCTTCTGCGTGCCCTTCAATTCGGGGATGATCTCGGCCAACGGCTGATCCAGCCCCTTGATCCGCCCCAGCGCGATGGCGCGGCCCACCGCCAGCGCGGTGATCGGCTTGGACAAAGATTTGGAAAGCATCGGCACCTGCGCATCCATGCCCGGCCCATACCAACTGTGGATCAGCGCGCCCTTGTGCCAGACCAGAAAGGCGCTTGACCGCATCGCGGCGGCATAGGCATCGCCCTTGGCCAGAGCGGCGGGGTCAATGGCGGCGTCGGCGCGCGCCATCATCACTCGCCATGTCTTGGCCCCGGACAGTTTTTCCATCGGCGCATAGGGAAAATTGCCGGGATCTTTCAGGAATTGCGCGAATCGCTGCTGATAGACCGCCTTGTCCCCGGCAACCTCGCCCGCAACGCTCTGGGCCATTACCCCGGCGGCCGGAAGCGCGGCCAGAAATGCGGCAATGGTGGCCGTTACGAGTGTCTTTGCCCTTTGCATGTCAACAATTCCCCGCATTCCTGATGGTCTCGAAGTTTTTGCAATCTGCCCATTGGGGCGGTGCATGCCTGTGCAGAGCGCGCCAATCCCCACTGTGCGGATAATTCCACCACATGCCGCATCACCGGGGGGCCAAGCGTCCATATCCCGTGCAAGTCCGAGGTTTGGAGTGCATGAGCTATGACAGGGGTAGAACGGTGCCAGGTGGGGATTGTGGGTGCAGGCCCCGTTGGCACAGTAATGGCCACCCTGCTGGCCAAGGCCGGCTATGACGTGGTGGTTTTCGAGGCGGGACTCGATTGCGCGCAGGATCTGCGCGCGTCCACGTTCCACCCTTCGACGCTGGAAATGCTGGATGATATCGGCATCACGCAATTGCTGCTCGATCGCGGGCTGAAGGCGCCGGTCTATCATTGGCGCGACCGCGCCTCGGGCGAGGTGGTCGATTTCGACCTGTCCGAAATCGCGGATGTCACACGCTATCCCTATCGCATTCAATGCGAGCAATATCACCTCTCGCGCGGGCTGGCCGAAGGGTTGGACCAATATTCCAATGCCAAGGTGCTGTTCGGCCATCGGCTGCTGACGCTGGAGCAGGACGATACCGGCGTGAACCTGTGCGTCGAAACGATGACCGATATCGTGCGCTATCGCTGCGATTATCTGATCGGGGCGGACGGGGCCAATTCGGTGGTGCGCAAATGGCTGGGCATCGAATTCGACGGTTTCACCTATCCCGAACGTTTCCTCACCTTGTCCACCAAGCTGGAACTGGCCGATTATCTGCCCAATCTGGCCTATGTGAACTATGTGTCGGATCCGTCGGAATGGCTGGTGCTGCTGCGCGTGCCTTCGGTGTGGCGCGTGCTGGTGCCGACCGATGCTTCGCTGGGCGACGATTATCTGAAATCCGACGAGATCAAGGACGGTATTTTCCAGCGCCTGCTGGGCACGGATCTGCATGTCGAGACCGGCCACCGCACGCTCTATCGCGTGCATCAGCGCGTAGCCAAGAGCTTTGGCAACGGGCGCGTCTATCTGGCCGGGGATGCGGCGCATCTCAACAATCCGCTGGGCGGGTTCGGCATGAATTCGGGCGTGCATGACGCTTTCAACCTGTTTGAAAAGCTGGACCCGGTGCTCAAGGGCACCAAGACCAACCAGAGCCTTGCGCTCTATGATCGCCAGCGCCGCACGGTAACGCATAGCTTTACCCAGCAGCAGACGATCGAGAACATGGCCTTCATCAAAGGCGGCGCCGATGAAGCGCACAAGCGCCGCCGCCAGGCGATGCTGGACCTGAAGGCCGATGACGACAAGCGCCGCGCCTATCTGATGCGACAGGCGATGTATGAAAGCCTTTCGCAGGCCGCAGCGGTCGAATGAGTTTTCGGGCGGGGCGGTCAAACGTCCCGCCCTTTTTCCATCCAATCTGGGCACGGTCCCCCGTCCTGCCTGTAACAAGGAGTATATTCGCATGGGTGACGTTCTGGGCTGGCGCAAGCTGATGGGGGTGATCGCGCCTTCGACCAACACCACGGTGCAGCCCGATATGGAGCGGATGCGCCCGGTGGGCGTGACCAACCATTTCAGCCGGATCTATGTCGAGGACCCGCTCGCGCTGTCCAATGAGGATTTCCTGGTCGGCACACAGGCGATTTCGGACGCCACCCATGATGCGGTGCGCTCGGTCATGACGGCCAAGGTCGATTATCTCGTGCTGGGCATGTCGGCGGTAACGTTTTACGGCGGCGTTGAAGGCAGCCGCAAATGGAAGGCCGATGTCGAAGCCGTGGCAGGCGTTGGCGCCAGCACGGGCGCTGAATCCGTGGCCGCCGCGCTCAAGGCCTATGGCGGGGTCAAGACCGTTAGCTTTGTCTCGCCCTATTACCCGGTGGCCAACACCGAAGTGCGCCGTTTCCTTGAGGAATCGGGCTTTGAGGTGAAGCGCGACAAGCCGCTTGAATGCAAGCGCTGGACCGACATTGCCAAGGTGACGCCGGACGATTTGCGCCCGGTGCTGGACTATCTGGACGGCGATGATGTTGACGCCATCGTTCAGGTGGGCACCAATCTTTCGATGGTCGATCTGGCCGTGGAATATGAGCAGAAGCTCTCCAAGCCGGTGATCGCCATCAACACCGCCACCTATTGGCATGGCCTGCGCGCCTGCGGGATTGAGGACAAGATCGAGGGCGTGGGCCGGTTGCTGGCCGAGTTTTAACCGAAATGCGCGCCCGCCTGACCGACAGGCGGGCGTATCGCGGGGGATGCCTACCCGCGCGCGCCCCGCCCATGCGATGCATCAGCCACAGCAGGACGTCGGCGCCATCAACCGCCCGACGACAGGGCCGCGCATGATCGCAGCGCCGGTCCCAACTCAGGGAGAAAACCGTGATACAGGAAGTTCTCGTACTGCGCTGGGTGCACATCATCTGCATGGTCTATTGGCTGGGCGGCGAATGGGGTGTGTTTCAGACCAGCTATAATATCCTCAACCGCAATCTTTCGATGGAAGAGCGCAAGCGGCACATGGAAACCGCCTATCGCATCGACATTCTGGCGCGCACCGGCATCATCACGCTGCTGCCGCTTGGTCTGCATATGGGCAATATCTATGGGCTTCAGCCCTATGGCGGCAATTTCCTGACCTTCATGTGGATCTTTGTCGCTGGCTGGCTGGCGCTGTGCTGGGGCGCGTTCATCAAGCGCGAGACCGATATCGGCATCCGTCTGACCAAGATCGACGAATCGGTGCGCTATATCCTCATCCCCACGATCTTTTTCGTCGGCATTTCCTCGCTGCTGGGCCATGGTCCGTTCGAGGCGGGCGAGGGCCAGCGCTGGTACGCCACCAAGTTCACGCTTTATGGCTTTACGCTGTGCATCGGGCTGGGTCTGCGCTGGATCATGCGCCGCTGGACCACCGCGTTCCGCATTCTGGCCCAAGGCCCCAACCCCAAGATCGAGGCCGTGCTGGAGCGCGACTTCTTCCTCGGGCGCTGCATGGCCTATGTCTATTGGATCACGATTGCCAGCATCTGTTTCCTCGGCACGGTCAAGCCGATCTGAGGACGCCTTCTCAAAGGGGCACAGGAGCGCGGCGGGCCAAACCCGCCGTGTTTTTTATGCGCGCATAAAAAGACCCCGGCGCCTTCTGTTGAAAGCGCCGGGGCCAAGTGCGGGTTCGTGTTGACGGATCAGTTGCGATAGGTGGTGGCCGCGCGGGTCAGCACGCCCATCGGATCGGCCGCCATCGCCGGATCGGCCTTGGCCACCATCGCGCGCCAGTCTTCGGGCATATCGGCATAGCGGGCCACTTTCATCCCCGCGCTGCGCAGCGTCTGGGTGCCCAAGCCTGCGGGCATTTTCCACCAGCGCGCATAATCGGTGACATCCGTGCCATAGGCGGTCGCGCTGACAAAGGCGCGCTTGGGATCAAGGGCCTCAGCAGCAGGGCTGCAAATCATGCTCATATCGTTGAGCACGCGATCGTTTTGCCCGGCCGTTTCCGCGCGGGCGCGGCTGTGGGTCTGGAAACAGACGGTGTCACCAATACGGAAGAAAAGCTCGGGCACGTGCTCGACCGAGAACTTCGACCCACCAATGGTCGGGGGCAATTGCAGGACGTTATCCGCGTTATAGACGACCTTGGTCGGGCCGACGGGAGCGAACGGCACATCGACCATCGTACCGGTGATCGGATTAAGCAGCTTTTCCGCGCGCACGCCCGAATCCAGCGCGGTGCGGAAGGCCAGCTCATACTGGCTGATCACCAGCCCGCCATCGGCGGTGGGACGCACATCCATCAGCGCGCCAAAGATCATGTCGCACATCGGGATCAGATTGGCGCCCTGCTGGGCATAATTGCGCCCGCGAAACCACCAGAACACCGGCCCCGCATCGGTGCGCATCCGCATCCGCCGGGTGATGGCGATGCGGGCGGCGGCATCGGTGGGGATGCCCTCTTCGCGGGCGATCGGGGCTGCCGCCGCCATTTCGGGCATGGCCATGGCCGCGCCCAACATCATGCCCCCCGCCATCAGCATTCGACGGCTCAGCAGCAGGCTTTCATCGCAATTATCGCTCATTGCTTTCCCCCCAACTGTCGTGATTACAGGGCGCCAACCGCCCCGGACCCGATCAGTTGTTCAATTTTTTCATCATCATAGCCCAGCGCTCCCAGAACCTCGCGCGCATCGCGCCCCGGCAGCGGCAGATGGTTTTCGGCCCCCGTCCGCCGCCCCGCCATCTCCAGCGGGACGGTCGGTAATTTCGTCTCGCGCCCATCGTCAAGGAACACCGTCTCCAGCCCGCCTGCGGTCAACTGAGGATCGTCGAACAATTCCTCGGGCTTGCTGACCGGGGCGAAGGGGATGCCGGTGCCTTCGAGCCGCGCGATGATTTCGGCGCGGGTAAACGCGGCAACCTTCTCGCGCACGATGGGCAGGATACGGTCGCGGGCCAATACGCGCTGGTTGTTGGCGCGGATGCTTTCATCGGCCCACAATTCATCAAAGCCGAGCAGCGCGCAGAATTTTTCCCACAGGCTGTCGGAGACCACGCCGATGAACACCGGCAGGTCCTGCGTTTCAAACACGTCATAGATCGCCCAGGCCGAAATGCGCGCGGGCATCGGCGCGGCGGGCTTTCCGGTCACGGCAAACTGCGCCATATGCTGGCCCACCAGATAGGCGGTGGTTTCAAACAGGCTGGCCACGACCTTTTGGCCCAGCCCGGTGCGGTGGCGTTCCTCCAGCGCGGCAAGGATGCCGATCACGCCGAACATCGCGCCCGTCACGTCGATGACGCTGGACCCGGCGCGCAAGGGGCGCCCCGGAGGGCCGGTCATATAGGCAAGGCCCCCCATCATCTGCGCCACTTCATCGAGCGCGGTGCGGTTTTCATAGGGGCCGGGCAAAAAGCCCTTCTCGCTGCAATAGATGAGGCGCGGATTGGCATCCGCCATCGCCTCATAGGACAGGCCCATGCGGTCGAGCGCGCCGGGGCGGAAATTCTCGACCATAATATCGGCGCCCAGCACCAGATCGCGCGCCACGCTCACGCCTTCGGGCGATTTCAGGTCAAGGCAGATCGACTGCTTGCCGCGATTATACATCGGGAAATAGCCCGAGCCGGAACCGAGCAGTCGCCGCGTGGCATCGCCGCCGATAGGCTCGATGCGGATGACCTCGGCGCCAAGGCTGGCCAGGATATGGCCCACCGCCGGACCCATCACCATATGGGTGAACTCGATCACGCGGATGCCCGCCAGAGGTGTGGGGTTCTGGCTCATTGGGCGATCCTTTCCTGATAATCCATCATCACGCCCGCATCGGGGGTGAAACCATACAGCGGCTCTTCCGGCAGGGCCTCGGCCAGAATGGCGCGTACTTTCAGCAGCTTTTCCAGATCGATGCCGGTTTTGTAGCCCATCGCGTTGAGCATCAGCACCAGATCCTCGGTGACCAGATTGCCCGAGGCCCCCGGCGCATAGGGACAGCCGCCAAGGCCGCCCAGCGAGGCATCCAATGTGGTGATCCCTTCATCCAGCCCTGCCAGCGCATTGGCCAGCCCCAGCCCGCGCGTATTGTGCAGGTGGAGCGTGGTCAGCGCCTCGCCCACCTCGGCGCGCACGGCGCGGACCAAGCGGCGAACCTGCGCCGGATCGGCATAGCCGGTGGTGTCGGACAGGCTCAGCTCCTTGGCCCCGGCCTCGATGCTGGCCGCCGCCAAGCGCACCACGGTGGCCTGGGGCACGGCGCCCTCGATGGTGCAGCCAAAGGCGGTGGAAAGGCCCACCGCGAAATGGACACCCGCTTCGGCCGCGATCCGGCCCATCGCGCGGATTTCCTCGATCATCTGCGCGTGGTCCTTGCGGACATTGCGGATCGAATGGGTCTCGCTCATCGAAAATGGTGCGGAAAAGCCATGCACGCCCGCCTCGACCGCGCGCGCCGCGCCCTTGGCATTGGGCACCAGCGCGACGACGTTCAGGCCCGGAATGCCACGCGCGAACCGCACCAGTTCGGCGGTATCGGCCATTTGCGGCAAGAGGCTGGGGGGCACGAAACTGCCCACCTCGATCTCGGGCACGCCGCAGGCGGCCTCGGCCGCGATCCAGGCCTTTTTGGCCTCCAGCGGCATGACGGGCTTGATCGATTGCAACCCGTCGCGCGGGCCGACTTCGGATATGGTGATGAAAGTCATAGATAGATCCACGGGCGCGCCACGCGGTCGGCATCGGTCCATGCGGCGATGGCGGGGCGCGATTTCAGGGTGAGGTCAATGGCGTCCAGGCCTTCAAGGAGCATGTCCCTGGCCTCGGCCTCGATGGGGAAGGAATAGGTTTGCTTCCCGCAGGTCAGCGTCTGGGCGGCAAGGTCGATATGGACCTCGCGCCCGGCGATGCTTTCCACCACATCACGCGGCAGGACCAGCGGGAGCAAGCCGTTGCGGATACAGTTGGCGGCAAAGATCGGCGCAAAACCGGGCGCAATGATGCAGCGCACGCCATATTCGGCCAGCGCCCAGACCGCATGCTCCCGGCTGGACCCGCAGCCGAAATTAGCGCCCCCCGCGATGATCCGCGCGCCCGCATATTCGGGCCGGTTCAGCACGAAATCGGGATTGGGCACGCGCCCCTCGACATAGCGCCATCCGGCAAACAGGCCTTCGGCCAGACCGGTGCGTCCGGTCGATTTCATCTCCCGGCTGGGGATGATCGCGTCGGTGTCGACATTGTCGAACATCAGCGGCGCGGCGACGGCGGACAGGGTGGTAAAGGGGGTCATGCCTGCGGCTCCAGATCACGCGGATCGGCAATCGCGCCCGCGATCGCGCTGGCCACGACGACTTCGGGGCTGGCGATATGGGTGCGGATGCCGGGGCCCTGGCGGCCTTCGAAATTGCGGTTGGTGCTGCTGATGCTGCGGCTGCCTGCGGGAAAGCTCTCGCCGCCGGCAAAGAAGCAGAGCGAGCAGCCGCTCATCCGCCATTCGAAACCGGCGGCCTCGAAGATCTTGTCCAGCCCTTCGGCCTCGGCGGCGCGTTTGACCGCGCTGCTGCCCGGCACGACCAGCGCCTTCTGGATCGAGGGGGCGATATGGCGCCCCTTGGCCAGCGCGGCGGCGCGGCGCAGGTCGGACAGGCGCGCATTGGTGCAGGAGCCGATGAAGGCCACATCAATCGGCGTACCCAAGATCGCCGCGCCGGCGGCGAGGCCGATATAGTCATGCGCGCGGGCAGGCCCGCCGGGCACCACGCCGTCGACGGGGATCGCATGTTCGGGGCTGGTGCCCCATGTGATCATCGGGGTAATCGCGGAGGCGTCGATCACGATGGTGCGGTCGAACTGCGCCCCTTCGTCGGAATGCAAGCACGCCCAATAAGGCGCATCAAACGCGGCGGGCGCATAGCGGCGGCCCGTCAGATAGGCATAGGTCTTTTCATCGGGCGCGATGATCGCGGCCATAGCGGCAAATTCGGTGGCCATGTTGCACAGTGTCATGCGCGCCTCGATGTCGAGCGCGAGCACCGCAGAGCCTGCAAATTCCACCACATGGCCCGCGCCGCCGCCTGCGCCATGCGCCGCGATCAGCGCCAGCGCCATATCCTTGGCCGTCACGCCGGGGCGCAGCGCGCCGTCAAAGCGCACCAGCATCGTTTTGGGCCGGGGCAGGCGCAGCACGCCGGTGGCCATTGCATGTTCGGCCTCCGACGATCCGATGCCCCATGCCAGCGCGCCCAGCGCCCCTTGCGTGCAGGTGTGGCTGTCGGGCGCGACAAGCGTGCAGCCGGGCAGCACGATGCCCAGTTCGGGCGAGATGACATGGGTGATGCCCTGATCCGGGTCGGTCACATCGAACAGGGTGATGCCTGCCGCCATCGCCGCCGCGCGGGTTTCGGTGATGAAGGCCTGTCCACCCTGCATCAAGGTCTGGTCGCCGCGGCCGGGCCGGGTATCGACAATATGGTCCATCACGGCAAAGACGCGGGCCGGATCAACCACCGGCCGCCCCGCCGCCGCCATGTTCTTGAGCGCCGAGGCCCCAGTGCGTTCATGCAAAAACACCCGGTCTATCGCCACCAGATCCGAACCGGCAGGCGTGGTGGCGGTGACATGCGCGTCCCAGATCTTGTCGGCTAGAGTTCGCGCCATCACGCGCCGCCCCCCAGATCGACGATGACCTTGCCGCTCGACGCGCCCGAGAGCAGGCGTTCGACCGCATCGTAAATGCCTTCAAGACCGGTAAAGCGCGGCGTGTCGAAATAGACCTTCACCTTGCCCTCGGCATAGAGGGCGAAGAGTTTCTCGCGCGCCTCGGGCCAATGCGGGGTCAGCAGGCCGTTCATGAAGCCGCGCACCGAGGCGCCCTTGTAATAGATGGCATTGGCGATGCGCGGGCCGCTGATGATTTCGGGAACGCCGTTCAGGTCCGCCGCCGCGCCGCCCACCACCAGCCGCCCGTGATTGGCCAGATTGGCGAGGAACGCATCGAAGATCGCTCCCGAAACCGTATCGACCGCCACGTCGATGGCATTGCGGTATTCGGCATTCAGCACGGCGCCGACATCCTCGGCGCGATAGTCGATCACCCGCGCCGCGCCCAGCGAGCGCACGAAAGCGGCCTTTTGCGCGCCGCCGCAGACCGCCACGACATGGCATCCGCGCACGGCCGCGATCTGGACGAGGAAATGGCCCAGACCCCCCGCCGCCGCCGAAATCGCCACCGTTTCGCCCGGTTGCAATTGCCCGATCACATCGAGCGCCACCATCGCCGAAACCCCGGTGCTGCACAGCGCCAGCCAGTCGGGATCGGCCGAGGGCACCTTGAGGAAATTGGCGGCGGGGGCGATATTGGCCTCGCGGTATCCGCCGGTAAAGCGCGTGGTGACCACGGCATCGCCCGGCGCGAAATCCGCCACGCCCGCGCCTACCGCCTCGACCACGCCCAGTGCCTCGACCCCGGTATAGGTCGGCAGGGCGATCTTGACGTAATCGACGGCATCGCGCGCAATCTGCGTGTCGAAAATGCCGTTGATCCCGCAATAGAGGTTGCGCACGCGCAATTCCCCCGGCGCGGGATCGCTCAGCGGCAGTTCACGGATCACGCAACCCTCGCGGAACGAGGGCGCGATGGTTTCAAGCCGGATCGCGCGGTAGGTGTTCAAGCCGGAGGTGTTCACGCGGGAAACCCCAGACAGCCCGGATTCAATTGCCCCTTGGGATCGACCACCGATTTGACCGTATCCAGCACGCGCAGGAAGGCCGGATCGCGGCTCTCGCGGTATTTGTACGAACGCCCGATCTGGAAATGGGCGCAGCCATAGCTCTCGGCGATCCGCTTCACCTTCTCGCGCGCGGCGGCGACCACGGCGCTCGCCTCGGGCGCATCGCCCAATTGCTTGAGGCGCGCCAGATGGGCCGGTTCGACCATGCTTTCATGCACCGGGCGATAGCCCTGCGGCCAGAAGAAGACCGGTTCCATGCAGATGGCATTGTTGTGCAGCGTGGAAAAGAGGAAGCCGGTGTGGATGCCCAGCCGGTCGAATTCGCCCGCCATCTCGTCGAAATAGGCCTTGATGTCGGCAAACATCCTGGGCGCGTTCGACAGTGAGACCTGACCATGGACCGGGATCCAGCTTTCGCCTTCCGGCCCCAGGATCGAATTGGGCGGCGGGAAAGGCATGGCCCGGATCACTTTGGCGATCGTGTTGGCGATTTCGACACCGTCATATTGCGCGGCAATCGCGCGCGCTGTGGCGATATCGGCGGCCACGGCCTCCTTGCAGCGGCCCTCGGCGGTGATGTGGAGGGGGTATTCCTCCTCCTCGATAAAGCTGCGCCCGGCGGTGGCGATCTTCAGGCCGGCCTTGAGCGCGCCGAACACCGACTTTTCCTTGGCCATCACCGCGCCCAAGGCTTTGACATCATTGGTCATGCCCATGCGGCGCATCCGCACCTTGGTCAGGCCCGGATCAAAGCCGCAGGTTTCCGAGGCAATTCCGGCGCGCGCCATCTCGGCCAGCGCCTCCAGCATGATCGGCCCGGTCTTGAAACTGAAGCTGACCGAATCCTCAAATTGCGGGCGGCGCATCACGCGGAAAGTGACCTCGGCCTTGAGGCCCAGCGTTCCGGCATCGCCCATGAACAGGCCCGCCAGATCGGGGCCATAGTGGCGATAGAAAGGCGTTTCGCCATCCGGCCCGCGCGCGCCCGTTTTCAGCACCGACCCATCGGCCAGCACCATCGTGATCGCGATCACGCTCTCGGTCGAGGTGCCATATTGGCCGCAGCCGAACATGGCATTATGGTTCGACAGACCTCCGCCGATGGTGGAGTAGATCCCGCTCATCGGCCCCCAGAACGGCAGGCGCAGGCCCAAAGGCTGCAACGCATCGTCGATGGCCTTCCACGAGATGCCCGCCTCGACGGTGATCGTCATGTCTTCTTCGCGGATCGACAGGATGCGGTTCATCCGCAAGGTGTCGATCGAAATCGTCATGCCCGTCGCCGGGATATAGCCGCTGGTATAGCTCATGCCCGCGCCGCGCGGGGCAAGGTCGACGCCCGCCTCGACCGCGGCCTTGACCACGGCGGCCAGCTCGGCGGTATTGCCCGGCGCGACGATCAGCATCACCGTATGGTCCGATGCGCTCCAGATGTCCTCGCTGAACAGGCGGCGGCTCGCTTCATCCTCGCGCAGATTGGCTTCGCCCACGATGGACGCAAGGCGCGAACGCAGGTCAGCGGGGCAGGGGGCGGAAATTGTTGCGGTTTCCTGAGACATGATGGCCTTTCGGATCGAATGGGTTTTAAAATAGGCAAAGTGGTCGGGCGGCGGGGGGCAGGCGGGGGATCTATCCTCCTGTCGGATGAAGCGATCAGGCCACCAGGGCTGCCGCCGACAGACCCGCGAGCCGCCCCAGCGTGACCGCCGTGCACAGCCCCATCGCGGGCAGATAGCCCCAATGGGCGGGCCCCGAGACGCTGCGCGCCGCGCCGCCCCCGGCAAACAGATTGGGCAATGGTGAACCATCCTCGCGCAGCACGCGGGCCGCGCCGTCGATCTGCAGCCCGCCCTGCGTGTGATAGATCGCGCCTACTACCTTGAAGGCGCTGAGCGCGCCCTGCGGCGGGGCGGCATCGTCCCAGCATCGGCCCATGGCGTCGGGGCGGCTCTGCGCCTTGGCCTGCGCGGCCTCGGCCAGAGCGGCGGCCAGCGCCTCGGCAGGCACGCCGATGGATTGCGCCAGAGAGGCCGCATCCGCGCCGCGCCGCGCGGCATTCAGACCGGCCAGCGCTTTCATTTCTGGCGTGTAGGCCTGCGCCGCCTCGATGCGTTCATCAAGGATCACCCAGCACGGACCGCCTTGCGCCATCACCGGATGCACCATCCCGGCAATGTCCTCGCTCTCGTCGCAGAACCGTTCGCCCTGCGCGTTCACGATGATCCCGCCATCGACAATCACGCCGGGCACCACCGAAATCCCCTGCGGGTCGGTCAGCATGGCATAGCCCTGATAGGCCCCCATATCGCCCAACGCAGCCCCCAGTTTTTGCCCCAGCAGGACGGCGGTGCCGTCGCTGCCTTCATGGCCATTGTTGCGGGCATCGGCCATCGAGGGGATATATTGCGCCAGCAGATCGTGGTTCGCCGCATAGCCCCCGCTGGCCAGGATCAGGCTCTCGCAGCCCACCTGCTCCACCGATCCATCGGGGCGGCGCAGGCTGACGCCCAGCACGCGGCCCGCATCATCGGCATGGATCTCCACCAGCCGCGCGCCCAGCATCACCATCACGCCCTCATCCTCCAGGCGCTGGTGCAGCAGGTCCACCATGTCCTGTCCGTCATGGCCGTGCCAGCCATGCATGCGATAGGTGGACAGACCATAGGAGGGACGGAAACCCATATCGAGCTCCCACGGCATCGACAGCCGCTCGCCCATCCAGTCGAGCGTGGGGCCGGAATGGTCGGCAATCGCGCGGGCGATGACCGGATCGGTCTCGCCGCGCGTTTTGGCAATGATGTCTTCGTAATAGGCTTCGGCGCTGTCGCTGATGCCCTTGGCGGCCTGCGCGCGCGTGCCCGCCGCGCAGATCAGGCCCATCGACATGCCGGTCGTACCCATCGGCCGCTCGTCGGCCTCGACCAGCAGCACCTCGGCCCCGGCATCGCGGGCGGAGAGCGCCGCGATGCAACCGCAGGCGCCCCCTCCAACCACCAGAACGGGAATGGAAAATTCGAATTCCATCAATCCGCGTCCCGCACCATGTCGTCGGCCATTTCGCCGCTGGCCACATCATCGGATAGGGCGGCGGCCTCGTTCTCCTGCTGGATGATGCGCAGGATGCGGGCGATATATTCCTGATTCCACATCTGGCGCTCGGCGCTGGCCGAGGCATCGGGGGCAAAGGCGTCGATCTCGCCCTCCACCAGCACGCCCTTGGCCTTCAGCAGGCGCTCCAGCGTATCGGCGCGCTGATGCGCCACGGCCAGTTCCTGCGCGAGGCTCATGGTGATGGCCAGCACGCGCTCGACCTGGGGCTCAAGGAAATAGGGGCGCTTGCCGGCGGGCTTGGCACCGGCTTCGTTCAAGGCGTCGTTAAAGCTCATGCCACGGCTCCGATCACATGCCACGCGGCCTTGCGGCCATAATCCTCGGTGTTGTCCTCGGCCGCGTCGGGGAAGATTTCGCGGTCCACCACGCCATAGACGCCGCCATGGATGATCTTGGCCCGGTCAAACCCGGCGCGCTCCATTTCCGCGTCCAGATCCATCTCGTGCATCCGGCTCCAGAAGGGCTCATTGTTGTAAAACGCGTCCCAGTCGCGCATGGCCTGTTCGAACAGGGGCATGTCGGGGGCATATTGCGGCTGTTCGACATGCAGCACGATGCCGCCGGGCCGCAGCAAGCGGTGGCTTTCGGCAAAGATGTTGCGCAGCGCGCGCGTCGACAATTCGTGCAGGAACATGGTCGTCTGCACCCAGTCGAAACTGCCGTCCTCGAAAATGCCGGTCAGGTCCTCGGCGCTGGCCTGAACGAAGCGGACATTGTTGATGCCCAGCGATTTCGCCCGCGCCAGACCATAGCGCAGCACCGGCGCGCCCAGATCGACAATCGTCAGTTCCGCATCGGGGAACGCCTGCGCCAGAGGCAGGCTGGAATGGCCCACCGTACCGCCGAATTCCAAAATCTTCTTCGGCGCGAAATCGGGCAGGTTCTTCTTCACCCACTGCACCACCGCATGCCCGCCGCCATCGGAATATTTGCCCAGCAGACCGCCCGTGGTGACAAAACCGGCATGGTCGTAATTGGCGCCATTGGTGAAATCGTCGGGTGCATATTCGCGGTGATAGCTGCCCGGCATGCAATGGTGATCGACCGCGGAAACATAGCGCGGGATCTCCAGCGCGGGGTTCAGCACCAGCCGGTCATCGCCCTCGATCAACGCCTTGCCGCGCGCGTTCAAGTCCTCGCGCTGGCGGATCACGGTCCAGCGGCCTGCCTGCTGACGCTGCTCCATCGTCATGCGGCGCAGGGCCGACCATGTGCAGAACGCAGGGTCCTCCAGCATCGCCTTGCGCGCCTCGTGGCGGGTGGCGATGGGGCGGCCATGCGCGGCGGCGAAGGCGGGCGCGACCCGCGCGTCATAGGCGGCCTTGACGCCGGGCACGACGCGGGCGGCCAGATGGCGGTTCATCTGGGCCAGAAAATTGATCCGCTCGATCTCGTCATGGCTGGTTTGCGGAAAGACGCCATGGCGGCCGATCACCCGGTAATCGGGCGGGCCATCATAGGATGCGGCTGGGCTGTTCGGGCGCTTGGTTTCGGCCACGGGGCTTGTCCTTGATAGTGTTTGCCGGGATGGGGGATTGCCTGTCGCGGGGTGCAAACTAGCCCGGCGCGACGCTTCATCCGAAAACCACCCCGGACCTGACCGACAGGCGGTCAGACCGCCCCGCGCCCCTGCATCGGGCGCCCATTCCGGCCCAATTTCTCCACCACACCCAGATGCGGAGAAGTGAGATGCGGATTTTCGCCCTGTTCAACCTGAAGCCCGGCGTGGACGAGGCGGCCTATACCGAATGGGCCAGGACGGTTGACCTGCCTACGGCCAATGGGCTGCCCTCGATTGACTCGTTCCGCCTGTTCAAGACCACCGGCCTGCTGGGCAGCGACGCGAAGCTGTCCTACAGCCATATCGAAGTGCTCGACATTGCCGACATGGAACAGTTCGGCCGCGATGTGGCCACCGAGGCGATGCAGGCCGTGGCCGCTGCGTTTCAGGGCATGGTGGACGTGACCTTCATCACCACGGAAGAGATCGTCGCATGAGCAGGCGTTTTGCGGGCAAGGTGGCGGTGGTCACCGGTTCGGGCCGCCGGGGCGGTCTGGGCGAGGCGATTGCGCGGCGGTTGAGCGAGGAGGGGGCGATCCTCGTCATCTCCGACATCGGCACCAGCCGCGATGCGGCCACGCCCGAAGGTATGATCGGCGGCACCGACGAGATGAAGGCCATTGCCGCCGACCTGCCTTCGCCCGCCAGCACCTGCGTCTGCGATGTGCGCGATCCCGACAGCGTTCGCGCGCTGGCCGACCATGCCGTGGTCACGCATGGCGGGCTGGATATCTGGGTCAACAATGCGGGCATCGGCTATATCATGAAGCCGCTGGCTGAAGTCTCGCCGCAGGACTGGCGCGCGGTGATCGACGTCAACCTGACCGGCGCATGGTTTGGCCTGCAGGCCGCCGCCGAGGTCATGGTGCGCCAAGGGCGCGGCGGACGCATCATCAACATCGCCAGCCAGGCTGCCAAATCGGGCTTCCCCCATGCGCAGGCCTATACCGCCTCCAAGCATGGGCTGGTGGGCCTGACCCGTTCGGCCGCCATCGAACTGGGCGAGCATGGAATTACCGTCAACAATGTCTGCCCCAACCATGTGACCACCGGGCTTGGCGCTTGGCAGAACGAGCATTTTGCCGAATTGCAGGGCATCAGCGTCGAGGAATACCTGAAGCGCATGGCCGCGCGCATTCCGCTGGGCCGCCCCGGTCTGCCGGGCGATACGGCGGGCGCGGTGGCTTTCCTGTGCAGCGATGACGGCGCCTATATCACCGGCGAGAGCATGAACGTCTCGGGCGGCGAGGAGCCGCATTGATGGCCCAAAATTCCGCCGAAACCCTTGTCGATCATGCGCTGAACCTGCGCTGGGCCAATGTGCCGGATGCCGCGCGCGAAAGGGCGCTGGCTTTCCTGTATGACACGCTGGCGGTGGGCGTGGCGGGGGTGGGCGCGGCTCATGCCGATGCGGTGCTGACCATGGCGCAGGGCTGGGGCGCGGGGCGCGTGGCGGGCTTGCTGGGGCGGCCCGGCCTGCGCCTGCCTGCGGCTTCGGCGGCCTTTGTGAATGCCTATCAGATCCACGGGCAGGAATTCGACTGCGTCCATGAATCCGCCGTGCTGCATCCGATGGCCACGCTGCTGGCCGCGCTGCTGGCCGAGGCGGCGCGGGGCAAACCGGTCAGCGGCGAGCAATTCCTGACCGCGATGGTGGCCGGTGTCGATGTTTCGGTCACGCTGGGTCTTGCCGCGCCCGGCGCGCTCAAATTCTTTCGTCCGGCAACGGCGGGGATCTTTGGCTGCGTGGCCGGGATCGCCGCCCTGCGGGGTATGGGGCGCGAGATGGCGCTCGATGCTTTTGGCCATGCCCTCGCGCTCGTCTCGGGCACGATGCAGGCGCATTTGGAGGGCAAGCCTGCTCTGCCGGTGCAGGTGGCCGCCGCCGCGCGCAATGCGCTGGTGGCAGTCGATCTGGCGCGGGGCGGGATGCCGGGTGTGCGCGATCCCTTGACCGGGCCTTTTGGCTATTTCCCGCTGCTCGAAGTGCGCGAGGAACTGGATGCGGCCATCGCCCTGCTGGCGCAGGGCCATCGCATTGCCGAAGTGAGCTGGAAGCCTTTCCCCACCGGCCGCGCGGGCCATGGCGGGATCGTGGCGGTCCAGCGCCTGATGGCGCGCGGGCTGATCGCGGACAATCTGACGGCGCTGGAATATCGCGCGCCGCCGCTGATCCATCGCCTTGTAGGTCGCCCGGCCAAGCCGGGGATGGAGGTGGCCTATGCGCGCCTGTGCCTGCCCTATCTGGCGGCCGGCGTGCTGGTGCGCGGGGGCATCGGGCTGGGCGATTTCACGCGTGAGGCGCTGGATGATCCGGCGGTGCTGGCCATGGCGCGGCGGATTGCCGTGGTGGCCGATGACAATCCCGATGCGGCGGCCTTTGTGCCCGCCCGCGCCATTGCGATCCTGAGCAATGGCACGCAGATGATCGAGGATGTCGCGGCCCAGCTCGGCTCGCCCGCATGGCCTTTATCGGCCCTTGAACAACAGGCCAAGGCGCAGGCCTGCCTCGATTTTGCCGGTCTTGGCGCGATGGCTGCGCCGCTGGCCGATGCCATTGCCGGGTTCGCGGCCGCGCCCGATGCGCTGGCGGCAATCCGCGCCACGGGAGTGATGGGATGACCTTGCTGAAATGCGCTACGCATGTTGTGGCCGATCTGGATGACGCGGTGGCGCGCTATGGCGCATGGATGGATTATGCCGTGGTGGAAAGCGGCGTGGTCGATGACGGGCTGGCCGCGCTGTGGATGGCGCCTGACGGTGCGGGGCGGCGCTATGCGCTGATGCAGCCTGCCTCGGGCGCGCAGACTTTCCTGCGCGTTGTCGAAGGCGATGTGGTGGAGGATTATGTCCCCATCCGTTCCTATGGCTGGGCCGCGATTGAGCTTTGCGTTACCGATGTCGAAGCGGTCAATGCGCGGATGATGGCCTCTCCTTTCGAGATCATCGGCCCGCCCCGGCCTCTGGACGGCTTCGCCATCGTCAAACCGATGCAGGTGAAGGGCGCGGACAAGGAAGTGGTCTATCTGACCCAGATCCTTGCGCCCGGCGCCGAACATGGCCTGCCCGCGCCGCAATCGCTGGTGGACCGGCCCTTTATTATGGTGCTGGCCTGCCCCGATTTGCGCGCGGCGATGGATTGGGCGCGCGATGTGCTGGGGCTGGAGGTGATCGATCCGGTGGCGATCCGTTATTCGATGATCGCCAAGAGTTTCGATCTGCCAGAGGGCCAAAAGACCGAGATTTCGACCGGACGCTGGGGCGATCACGTCTTTCTGGAATTCGACCAATATCCGCAAGGCGCATGTCCGCGCCCTCGTATCGAGGGCCAATTGCCGCCCGGCGTTGCCATCACCACGATGGAGCATCCCGATTTCGCGCGCCTTGCGCCCCACTGGGCCGTGCCGCCCGCCATGCGCGAGGGCGCACTCTATCAGGGCCGCCGCACCGGCATGTTGCTGACGCCCGAAGGCGCGCTGCTTGAGGTGATCGAGGCGTGATCATTCGCCGCGCCTTTGCCGATCTGGCACATGGCCAGATGCATTATCGCCATGCGGGCGAGGGGGCCTTTGCGGGCGGGGTTGACGCTTTGCTGGTGCTCCATCCCTCGCCTGTGTCCTCGCGGCAAATGGTGCGGATGGTCGAAGGGCTGGCCCCGCTGGGCCGCGTGATCGCGCCCGATACGGCCGGTTGCGGCGACAGCGATCCCCTGCCGCAGGAGGTGCCCGCCATCACCGACTATGCCGCCGCCCTGCGTGATCTGATGGATGCGCTCGGGCTCGGGCGCGTGCTGGTTTACGGGATGCATACCGGGGCGGCGATTGCGGCGGAGCTGGCCATTCTGGCTCCCGATCGCGTGGCGGGCGTGGTGATCGACGGCCTGTCCGATTTCCATGGGGAGGGGCTGGAGGAAGTCCTCACCCATTACGCGCCGCCTTTCCCGGCTGATCTCGACGGGGCCGGTCTTGCCCGCCTGTTTCAGTTTTGCCGCGACCAGTTCCTGTTCTTCCCATGGTATGCGCGCAGCGGGGGCGCCCGCCGCGATACCGGCCTGCCGCCGCCCGATGATCTCTACGGCTGGGTGGGCGAGGTGTTGAAGGCGCGCGGTTCCTATGCCCGCGCCTATCACGCCGCCTTTCGCTGGCGCGGGCGTGAAAGGCTGCCGCTGGTGGCCTGTCCGATGGCGATCACCTGCGGGGCCAATGACCCGCTCTATGCCGCAACCGATAGCGTGGCGCACGATGCGGGGATGGGCCTGCGCCCGCTGCCCCGGTTTGATGCGCCAGATTATGCCGCCGCGCGCCGCGATCTGATCCTTGCGCTGGTCCCGCCCGATTCCGGGGCCTGATTCCGGGCCAGCCTGACATTTACGGAGAAACCCTCATGCAGCAACATCGCACCATCACCGGCAAGATCCTCTACACCTCGCGCAAGCCGGGACGTGAGGGCGAGGAGCGGGGGCGCGAATTTTTCACCTGGACCCATCACAGCGACGGCAAGAAAACCCTGCGCGCGCGCTGCGAAATCGACGAACCGGCCCCCACCGTTCACCGCGACATTACCTATAGTATGGACGAAAATGACATGCCGATGGACTGTTTCGTCCGGCTGGTGATCGGCGACAAGTTCATGGGTTCGGGCTGGTTCCGCTTCACGCCCGATACGGTCGAATGCGAAAGCTATGGTCCCAGCATCGGCCGCCTCTCGCAGCGCATGCCGATCGAGGGAGAGTTCGACGGTTTCGGCACGCATCCCATTGTGGCCGATGCCTATATCACCCGCAAGATCGACCGCGCCACCACCGAGCCGCGCAATTTCCGCTGCTTCCTGCCTTCGCCCGACCATCGCGGGGCCACGCCCCCGGTGATCGCCGAAAGCGTGATGCGGCTGGGCTATCTGGGGCAGGAAACGATCACCGTTCCGGCCGGAACCTTTGATTGCCACAAGTATGAATTTACCGATCCGCATGGCGCGATGGTCTCTGGCGGCCAGCCCCATCCGCCCTATGAACTGTGGGTCACGGCCGATGAGGATGCGATCTTTGTTCAGGGCGGCGTGGGCGGCTATATGCAGACCTGGTACGAACTGGTCGAGCTGTCACGCTGATGGGCGCGCCGTTGGACAGCAGCCCGGTCGACAGCGCCAAGGGCTGGAGCGTCGTTCTGGCTGGGATGGTGGGCATTGCGCTGGGGCTCAGCCCGGTGCCTTTCTACACCATCGGCATGTTCGCGCCCGAACTGGCGCGGGCCTATGGCTGGAGCTTTACCCAGCTCATGACCTGTCTGACGGTGCAGACCACGGTGGTGGTGCTTTCGGGGCCGCTGTCGGGCTTTGCGCTCGACCGGTTCGGGGCGCGGGTGGTGGCGCTCTGGTCGGTGCCGCTGTTTGCGCTGTCCTTCATGAGCCTGGCGCTGAACAATGGTTCGCTGCCTTTGTTCTATGCGCAATGGGCGATCATGGGGCTGGTCGGGGCGGGCACGCTCAACGCCACATGGACGCGGCTGGCCAATGCGTGGTTTTTTCGGCATCGCGGGCTGGCCATCGGGCTGGTCAGCGCGGGGACGGGGATCACCGGCTTTGCGATCAAGCCCTTTGCGGCATGGCTGATCGGCCATTATGGCTGGCGGATGGGCTTTGCGGTGATCGGGGCGCTGCCGCTGGTGGTGGCGTGGCCTCTGGTCTTTGCGCTGTTCCGCGCGCCGCCGGGAGATGCCCTGCGCAGGCCGGACAGGGTTGGGGCCGAACCCACGGTATGGGCGGTGATGGGCACACGGCCGTTCTGGCTGATGGCGGCGGCGTTTCTGTTGCTGCCCTTTGCCTTGACCGCGCCGATCCCCAATCTGGAAAATATCCTCAAAACGCAGGGCTTTTCCCTGCCGCAGATCGGCGCGGTGGCCTCGGCCTTCGGGCTGGCGGTGGTGGCCGGGCGCGTGGGCGGAGGCTGGGTGCTCGACCGGGTCTGGGCGCCGGGGGCGGCGTTTGGCGTGCTGCTGCTGCCGATGGCGGGCAACTGGCTGCTGGCCGGGCAAGGGCTTTCGCCGGGCATGGCCACGCTGGCGATCATCGGCATGGGGCTGGGGTCGGGGTTTGAATTCGACCTGCTGGCCTATCTGGTTGCGCGCTATTTCGGGGCGCGGCACTATGGCGCGATCTATGGCTTTTTCTATGTGATGATCGCGATTGGCGCCGGGATCGGCCCTGTGGCCTATGGGCGGGTGTTTGACATGACCGGCGCCTATGGAGCGGCGCTGATGGGCGGGATCGGTTGCCTCGTGCTGGCGGCGGTGCTGCTGCTCGCGCTTGGCCCCTATCCGCAGGAGAAGGCGGGCGATTAGACCCGCCTTCGCGCTGTTCTACTGCGAAACGCGGATCAGGATCTTGCCGACATGGCCGCCTGATTTGAGGCGGGCATAGGCCGCCGGGGCCTCGTCAAAGGCAAAGGTGCTGTCGATCACGGGCTGGATGTTCTGCTGCTCGATGGTGCGGACCAGACGAGCCAGCATCGCGCGGCTGCCCTCGGCAATGCCCTTCAGGACAAGGTTCTTGTAGATCACCAGGCCGACATTGATCGCCGGGGCGCCTTCGCGCGGGGCCACGCTGATAAAGCTGATGCGCGCATTGGCGGCGGCGGCAAGGATCGATTTGGCATGGGTGTCATACCCGCCGGTTTCGACGATAATGTCCGCGCCCGCGCCGCCTGTGGCCTTCATCACTTCGGCTTCCCAATCGGGATTTGCGCGATAGTTGATGGTGATATCCGCGCCCAGCTTGCGCGCCAGTTCGAGCTTTTCATCGCTGGAACTGGTGATGATGACCCGCGCGCCATGCGCCTTGGCGATTTGCAGCGCCCAGATCGCCACGCCCCCGGTGCCCAGCGCCAGCACGGTATCGCTGGCCTTTATATGGCCCACCTCGACCACCGCATGCCACGCCGTCAGGGCCGAGGAGGCGAGCGGGGCGACCTGTTCGTCGGACAGGCTTTCGGGCACCTTGACCAGCGCGGCGGCCGGAACCCGGATATATTCGGCCAGCCAGCCATCATGGGTGATGCCGTAATCGGTGCCGAAATGCGAAAGCGCAAAGGCCCCGTCGATCCAGTTGACGAAATGGGCAAAGACCGCCCGGTCGCCCAAGGCCAGACCGGAAACGCCTTCGCCCAGCTCGACCACTTCGCCTACGCCTTCGGAGGCGGGGATGCGGTTTTCCGCCTTCTTCGCGCCATAGCGGCCTTCGAGCACCTGAATGTCGCGATTGTTGAGCGCAACAAGGCGGGTTTTGAGGAGCACCTCGCCAAAGCCCGGCTTGGGTATTTCGCGGGTCACGGGGTGCAGGCTGTCCAGCCCGGTCTGCGGGCCGATTTCATAGGCTTTCATGTCGAATTATCCCTGGTTTGCCGCAAAGGCATCGAAAATGTCGCCGCCGCGCGCGAACCATGTGTCGGGGCGGGCGGCCAGATCGACCAACAGCCCTTCGAACGCATCCATCCGATAGGGCAGGCCGATGATATAGGGCGTGAGATGGAGCGGCAGCATCCGCCCGCCGCCCTGCGCCTGCGCCTCGGCGCTCAGCCAGTCATGCGCGTCGAGCACCTGCTGCGCATAGGAATCGACCGACTGCTGCTGAACATTGATGATCTGGCGGTCGGACAATTCGTGGTTGAGGGGGATGTTGACGAGCCCGTTGTTGAAGGCAAAGGGCATTTCGTCATTCACCCAATCGACGCAGTAATCGACGCCTGCCTCCTTCAGCAGATCAAGCGTGGCGAAACTTTGCGAACGGGCGATGGAATGCCATCCGCGCGGGCGCTGGCCGGTGGCAGCTTCCAGCGTGGCAAGGCTCTGGGCGATCAGCGCGCGCTCCTGCTCCACCGGCAGGGTGGAGGCGATGGTGCCGTTCATGTCGGTGCTGTGGGCGATGATTTCGTGGCCCGCGTCCACAATATCCGCGATGATCTGGGGATAGCGCGTGGCGATCGCGGCATTGACCGCGACGCTGACTCGCGCGCCCACTTTCGCAAAGGCATCGAGCAGGCGATAAAAGCCAACTCGCGTGCCATATTCGCGCGAGGTATAGTGGCGATAGTCGGGATAGGCGGTCTGCATATGGCCCGGCGCGCGGAAGGGCGTGTCGGAGGGGGTAATCGGAAACCATTCAAGGCTGACCGTGAACCACACCGCCACCCGCCGCCCGCCCGGCCATGCCAGAGGCGCGCGCTTGGGCAGGGGCGCGTAAGGGTAAAGCGCGTGGTCATAGCCCAATCCGCGCTTGGCATATTCCAGATAGGTCGGGTCGAGGCTCATCGGGCGTCCTCCTGAACGGCGTACCACGCATCGGCAATATCGCCCGCCCGCGTGATCCACGCGCGGTCATCTGCTGCAATATGGCGCAACACTTCCTCAAACGGCCCGATGCGATGGGGCTGGCCAATCAGATAGGAATGGAGCGGGATGCACATCACGGTGCCGCTTTCCTCCGCCGCCAGTCGCTCATATTGCCGGATCAAGGTCTGGGCATATTCGCGCGGGCTCATATTGTAGATGAAGAAGCCGTAGTGGTCGTTGACCTCAAGGCTGTAGGGCATCGAGATCAGGCGGCCTTTTGATACTTTGACCGGAAAGGGCTGGTCATCGTGATAGAGGTCGCAGGTGTAATCCATGCCGTACTCGGCAATCAGATCCAGCGTGCGCGGCGTATGCGTCAGCGCGGGCGCCAGCCAGCCCCGGATCGTTTGCCCTGTGGCCTCACGCACGGTGCGGATCGAATCCTCGATGATCGCGCGCTCTTGGCGCTCGTCCATGCCATAGGAATAGCGCGTGTTGTAAATGCCGTGGGAAAAGAACTCCCAGCCGCGCGCATTGGCATCGGCCACCACATCGGGGTGATGCTGGCACAGCGCCACCGACAGGCTGACCGAGCCGGGAAAGCCATGCTTGCTCATCACATCGGCCATGCGCCAATGGCCCACGCGGTTGGCATGGTCGCGGTGGGCATAGCCCACGACATCGGGGTGCGGCTTGGCCCATGATTTGCGATGCGGATTGACTGGCGGGTCGATCTCGTAATATTCCAGATTGGGCGAGATCCACACCGCCACCTTCTTGCCGCCCGGCCAGGCGAAAGGCTTGCGGCCGCGATAGCGCTGAAACTCGTAGAGTTCGGGATCAGGGCTGCCTTCACGCATCGGGGCGGCCCTCCAGCCAGTCGATCACGCTCTGCACCGGCTCGACATCAGCATATTTGAGCTGAAGATCGGTCAGATTGGCGAAGTGATAGGACTCGTGCTTGTCCGCGCAGCATTCGATAGGAACGATGGTGCGATAACCGCGCGAGAGCGAATCCACCGCGCCCGCACGAACGCAGCCCGAGGTGGAGCCTCCGGTGATCACCACCGTATCGACCTTGTGCCACACCAGCAGGCTTTGCAGCGGCGTTTCAAAGAAAGGCGAGGGCATGCGTTTGGTATAGACCGTATCGCCCGGCGCAATCTCGCAGCGATCGTCAAAGGCGTGGCGGTCGCTGTCATACTTGATGTTTTGCAGGCTGTCGGGCGTGTTGGTCCGCGTGCCCCAGACGCCCGCATCGCTGGCATCCTCGGCATAGGCCACATGGGTCCAGATCACCGGCATGCCCTTTTGGCGGGCCAGCGCCGAGATCGTGTTTACATATTCGATCTGGCGCGGATCGGTTTCATAGGCGGTTTTGTAGCGGTCGATGCGGGTGTAGGCATTCTGGAAATCGACATTCACGATGGCCAGCTTTTCGCCAAAGCCGAATTTGGAGCGGGCCGGATTGGCCATCACCTCTTCGAAGATCTGGCGGGCGGTCTTGCCGTCGCTCACCATTTTCGTGCCGATTATGTCCATGGAGGGCCTCTTGCTGGAATTGGGATTGCGCCGCAGGCTGGCCCCTTGCGGGCGGTTTTGGCCACTGCTGCCCCGATTTTGTCCGCCCACCGGAAAAAGCGGCCAAGCCGCCTTGTCCGGCCGGGGATGGGCGGCGCACCTGTCGGCGGGCAAGTGCCGCAGGGAGAACGGGGCGTGACGAGAAAACGCAGGTTTATGGCCGGTCTGCTGGCGCTGGGTCTGGCTGCGGGGATGGCGCCCGCGCGGGCCGCCGCCACCTTTAGGCGCGCGGCGGCCCTGGCTTCGGCATGAAGGGAACAGGCACGAGCGCCGATCATTGGATCGAGGAATTCGACTGGTGGATGCAGCAGGTGCTGGCCGACAAGACTGAGAAGAGGACGAAATGATGGATCTGAGACTGGCCGAGCCTGCGCTGCTGCGCGATGCGGCTTTTGTGGGAGGCGTTTGGGCGCGGGGGGCGGCAAGTATTGCCGTGACCAATCCGGCCGATGGCGCGCTGATCGGCCATGTGCCCGATCTGGGCGAGGCCGAGACGCTGAGCGCGGTGGAAGCCGCTGTGCCCGCGCAGGCCGCATGGGCGCGCGTGACGGGCAAGGGGCGCGGGGCGGTGCTGCGCCGCTGGGGTGAACTGATGATGGAGCATCAGGAAGACCTGGCCCGCATCATGACCGCCGAACAGGGCAAGCCATTGGCCGAGGCACGCGGTGAGGTGGCCTATGCCGCCAGTTTCCTCGAATGGTTTGCCGACGAGGCGCGGCGCATCACCGGCGACGTGCTGACCCCGCATCAGGCCGACCGCCGCATCCTTGTCCGCAAGGAGCCGGTGGGCATCGTGGCCGCCGTGACGCCGTGGAATTTCCCGCTGGCGATGATCACGCGCAAGGCCGGCCCTGCACTGGCGGCGGGCTGTGCGATCATCATCAAGCCATCGGAACTGACGCCCCTTTCGGCGCTGGCGCTGGCCTATCTGGGTGAGCAGGCGGGGGTTCCGGCAGGTGTGCTCTCGGTCATCACCGGGCAGGCCGCGCCCATCGGCAATGTGCTGACCGGCGACAAAAGGATCGCCAAATTCACCTTCACCGGATCGACCGGCGTGGGCAAGAAGTTGGCCGCGCGCTGTATGGAAACGGTCAAGCGTGTGAGCCTCGAACTGGGCGGCAATGCGCCGTTTATCGTGTTTGATGATGCCGATCTGGACGCCGCGGTCGAGGGCGCGATTGCCAGCAAGTTTCGCAATGCGGGGCAGACCTGCGTCTGCGCCAATCGTCTCATCGTGCAATCGGGCATTTACGATGCCTTTGCCGAGGCGCTGGCCGCGCGCGTGGCGGGATTGAAGGTCGGGCCGGGGCTTGCCGGACCCTCGGATCAGGGGCCGCTGATCGACGCGCGCGCCGTGGACAAGGCCAAGGCCCATGTCGCTGATGCCGTGGCGCGCGGGGGGCAGGTGCTGACCGGGGGGGCGCCCTTGCCGGGCGAGGGCACCTTCTTTGCCCCCACCGTCATCACCGGGGTTCCGGCCGATGCCTTGCTCTGCCGCGAGGAAACTTTCGGTCCGGTGGCCGGACTGGTGCGGTTTGAAACCGAGGAAGAGGCGATCGCCATCGCCAATGACACCGATGCGGGTCTGGCCTCCTATCTCTTCACCCGCGATTACGAACGCGTGTGGCGCGTGCCCGAGGCGCTGCGCTATGGCATGGTGGGGGTCAACACCGGCCTGATTTCCACCGAGGTCGCGCCCTTTGGCGGGGTCAAGGAATCGGGCATGGGCCGCGAAGGATCGCATTACGGCATGGACGATTATCTGAATTTGAAGATGGTTTGTCTGGCCGTGGCGGGCTGACGGGTTGCTTCCCCGGCGCGCGCCGGGGCAGCCCTGTGTTCAGGCCCAGAGGTCGGGCTCATCCCCCATTCGCGCATGGGCGGGGCGGGGAATGCCCAGATTGTCGCGCAGGGTCGCGCCCTGATAGTCGGTGCGGAACAGGCCGCGCTTTTGCAGGATCGGCACCACCTGATCGACGAAATCCTCAAGGCCGCCCGGGAGGTAATTGGGCGAGAGCGAGAAGCCATCGGCGGCGCCCGCGCGGAACCATTCCTCCATCATGTCGGCCACCTGTTCGGGCGTGCCCGCCATCGAGAAACTGGCGCGGCTGACCGTTGCGCGCTTGGCCAATTGGCCCAGCGTCAGATCCTCGGCCCGCGCCATGCGGACCAGTTCCTGCTGCACCCATTGCCCGCCATTGGTCAGCGGAATGTCGGGCATTTTATCATCGGGGCCATAATCGGACAGTTCGAACCCGATCTGCATCTGCAGCGTGGCCCATGCCAAAGCATCGGGGATCAGGTTGAGCAATTCCTCCTGCGCCGCGCGCGCCTCGGCCTCGGTCGAGCGGACCAGCAATTGCACCGAGGGCAGCACCGCCATATGCGCAGGATTGCGGCCAAACGCCGCCGCGCGCGCCTTCATGTCATCGTAAAAGGCGACGGCCTTGTCCTTGCTGCTTTGCGCGGTGAACACCAGATCGGCGGTGCGGGCCGAGAGCGCGCGCCCCGGCCCCGATCCGCCTGCCTGCACGATGACGGGATGGCCCTGCGGCGGACGGCCGACATTGAGCGGCCCGGCCACGTTGAAGAACCGCCCCTTGTGGTTCAATTGCCACAATTTGGCCGGATCGAAATAGCGTCCCGCCGCCTTGTCGCGCAGAACCGCGTCGTCCTCCCAACTGTCCCACAGGGCCTTGACCACATCGACGAATTCCTCCGCGCGTTCATAGCGCAGATCGTGGTCCATCAGCCTGTCATGGCCGAAATTGCGCGCCTCGCTGTTGCCCGCGCTGGTCACCACGTTCCACCCTGCGCGGCCCTTGGTGATGTGGTCCAAGGACGCCATGCGGCGCGCCACGGCATAGGGTTCGTTATACGTGGTCGATACCGTGCCGATCAAGCCGATGTCGCTGGTCACCATGGCAAGGGCCGCCAGCAAGGTGGTCGGCTCCAGCTTGCCCGCATAATCGGTGGCGGCATAGGCGTCGCGCCCCTTGATACAGGGCAGGCCCTGCTGATCGCCGGAGAAATAGCAATGCAGCTTGCCCCGCTCGGCGGTTTTGGCAAGGCGGACGTAATGGTCGATGTCATGCTGATCCGCATCGGCGCCATAGCGCCATCCGCCCGGATGTGCGCCGCTGTTGTGAATAAAGGTGGCCAGCACCATCTGGCGGCTGTTCATGGGTTTTCGTCCTTTTGAGCAGAAGTGATCGCCGCGCGCCATGCGGCGGCAAAGCAAAGCGAGGAAAGCAGCAGAAAGGGCAGGCCCACGCGCATAAAGGCCAGGCCAAGGTCGCCAGAGCCGCCACCGGCCCCACCACCCGCCAGCGCCATGACCCAAGGTCCGCCCGCGCCCGCGATGACCGCGCTGCACAGGCCCAGCATGGCCATGCCAAAGCCGCGCATCGTGTTGGGCAGTATGTCCTGAAGCGTGGTATTCATCGCGACATTGATCATCGGCATGGCGATGCCGATCGTGCCCAGCATGGCCAGCGAGAGGCGGTAATCGGGCGCGAAACCTGCAAAAGCGGCGGGCAGGCCCAGCAAAGGCAGCGCGCAGAGCAGCGGAATGCGCCCCGCCCGGCCGCCCGACAGGCGCGAATCCGCCAGCAACCCGCTGATCAGATAGCCCGATACCCCCGTCACCAGCAGCATCAGCCCCAACGCCCCGCTGAAAGCCGTGATCGGCAGGCCATAATGGCGGGTGAGGAAAGGCGCGGTCCACATGGTGATGCCCAGCAGCGCGACATAGAACAGGCAGAAGCCCAGATAGAGCGGCACGACCAGCGCCCGCCTTGCCCACAGATCGCCCAGCTTGGCGGCCATATGCGCGCTGTCGGCCTCACGCGCGGCGGCGTGGCGCACCGGCTCACGCGCGGTCAGCAGCAGGAGCGAGACCACAGGCCCGCCCAGACCGCACAGGACAAAACACGTCCGCCATGCCTCCAGCGGGCCGAAATGGGGCAGAGTGATAGCGATGCCATGGCGCAGGATCATGCCGGGAATCACCGAGGACAGGCCCGAGCCGATGCTGGCCCCGATGAAATAGACCGCCATTGCCCGCCCGCGCCGCGCGGGCGCAAACAGATCCGCGATCAGCGAGAGGGCGGCAGGCGCAATCGCCGCCTCTCCCAATCCCACCACCATGCGCGCGGCAAAGAAGCCGGCGAAGCTGGGCGCAAGGCCACAGGCGATGGTCGCCACGCTCCAGAGCGCGATGGCGCCCGCCACCAGCCGCCGCCGGTCGCGGTGGTCAACCAGCCAGCCCAGCCCAAGCCCCAGCACCGCTGAAAGCAGGCTGTAGGCCATGCCCATCAACAGACCCATCTGGGCATCGCCAATGGCGAAACTCTTGCGGATCGGTTCGGCCAGCACGCCGACAATCGCGCGGTCGATGCCGTAGAGATTGGCGCCCAGAAACAAGAGCAGCATGGGCCAGATCACCTGTCGCGCCGGGGGATATTCGCGCATGGGTCGCTTCACTCCACCGGCACGGTGCGGCCGTCGATACAGGCCAGCAGACGGCCATCGGGGTTGTTGAGGATCTCGACCTCGCCATCCTTGAGGTAGATGATATCCTCGAAATGGAATTTGCCGATATCCGGCCCGATCCATGGCAGATCGCAGGAGATCACCATGCCATCGACCAGTTCGAATGTGTGCATGCCCCCATTGGCATGGGGGTGGTCAGTATGTTCCAGCCCGACCGAATGCAGGCCGCAGCCGCGAAATTCAGGATTGCCCGCCGCCTGGATGCAGCCGGTAACGGCCTTTTCGACATCGGTGGAAAGCGCGCCCGCGCGGAAATGGGGCAAGGCCGCCCGCCAGCCAAGCCGCGTCGCGTTGAACACGCGCAATTGCTCCGCATTGGGCATGCCGATGACAGCGGTGCGGCCAATGTCACTGGTATAATGGGCAAATTCGCAGGTGGCGTCGAAGGTGATGGTATCGCCGGGCAGCAGCGGCGCGGTTTTATCCAGTCGGCCAAAGCCGGGGCGATAGGGGGTGATGAGCAGAAACACCGGCCTCGCCCCGCTCAAGGCGGCGGCGGACCAGAACACGCGCTCGGCCTCGGCGCATGTGGCGCCCGCCGCGATCGCCTCGGCGCTGATCTGCAGGGCCAGTTCGGTCTTGCGACTGGCCGCGCGCATATGGCCCATTTCCTCGGGCGTCTTGACCATGCGAATGTCGCGCAGGAAATCGCGCGCGCCCACCGCCTCGATCGCCCCACCCAGCATTTCGGCCACATCCAGCCCCAGCCCGCGATCCTCAAAGGCGATGCGCGAGCCGCGGTCCAATCCGATCTCGCGCAGGTAATCGGCCACCGCCTCCGGGTGGTTCTGGGGCAATCCCTCGCTGGTCAGCGCGCCCTGCGTGCCGCCCGCGCCAATGCCGGGTTTGCGGGCATAGCCGCGCACGATCCGCATCCATGTGCCGCCGCGCTGCTGGGGCTGGCCTGTATCGACCTCGACGGTCAGGACGGCGGCTTCCTTGGCGTGATCGCGCGGCAGCAGGGCCAGCGCCAGATCGCCAAAGCCCCAACTGGCATCCGTGGCCCAGCTTGACAGGTAATAGGTGTTGATCGGGGTGGAGGCGACGATGGCGTCAATGCCGTCACGGTCCATCAGTGCATCGGCGCGGGGGCGGTTGAGCAGCATGGGAAACCTTTAATGAGCGCGGCGCAGCAGGCGGCCGGGCAGCGCGCCGGTGGGCTTGTCTTCGCGGTGGGTGATGATGCCGGACAGGATCGTGGCGGTATAGCCCCGCGCCTCCTGCGTCAGGCGGCGACCCCTTGCGGGCAGGTCGAAAGAGGCGCGCGGCGGGTAAAGATGCAGCCGGTCATGGTCGATGACATTGATGTCGGCCTTCATGCCGGGCGCCAGAATGCCGCGATCGGCAAGGCCCATCACACCCGCCGTATGGCCGGTCATGCGATGCACGACATGGGGGATCGAGAGCCTCTCGCCCACCCGGTCGCGCGCCCAATAGGTGAGCAGATAGGTCTGCATCGAGCCGTCGCAGATCGCCCCGCAATGCGCGCCGCCGTCGCCAAGGCCCAGCATGGTGTCATCCCGCGTCAGCATGTCGCGCACCACATCCAGGTTGAACCGTGTGAAATTGCGCGCCGGGAAATAGAGGATCGCCTGCCCCTCTTCCTCAAGCAGCAGATCATAGGCCAATTCCGGCAAGGACACCCCGCGCGCGGCGGCCAGATTGTCGAGGCGGCGGCTTTCGGGCGGGGAATAGTCCGGCTCTGCGCCCATCGGATAGCACAGGTGGATATAGCGCATGAAGGCGGGATATTTCGCCGGGTCCAGCCGCCCGCCATATTCGGACAGGATTGCCTTGCGCGTTTCGGGGCTGCGCATCGCCGCCACCCGTTGGCCCAAGGGCAGCGCATCAATCGCGTCATAGCTGGGGCAACCGCGAAACGGATGCAGCGTCAGTTGCAGGCCCATCAGCACGGCCACCGGACGGCCCACGACCTGCCCCAGCATATCGGCCCCTGCCGCGCGCGCGGCGGCGCAGGCATCGGCGATCTCCAGCCAGCGGTCGGGCGCTTCGTCATATTGCAGCAGGGGGAAGGTGACGGTGTGGCCCGATTCCTGGGCGATACGCTGCAAGAGACGGAATTCGCTGGAAAAGCCATTGGCCGTGTCGAACTCGGATGCCGACATGAACAGCGCTTTGCCATGCGGGCGCATGGCCAGCGCGATGGTCATCAACTCATCCTCGCTGGCGGTGGTGACGGGCAATTGCTCGCCGCCCGCCGTGCGATGGCCGATCACGCGGGTGGTGGAAAAGCCAAAGGCGCCCGCCGCCATGCCCTCGGCCACAAGGGCTGCCATACGCTGCATATCGCGGGTGGTGGCCGGTTCGCGCTTGATCGCCCGCTGGCCCATCACCCAGACGCGGATCGGGATATGCGGCACGGCAACGCCGAAATCGGCATCCATCCGCCGCTGTTCCAGCGCGTTCAGGAAATCGGGAAAGGTCGTCCAGTTCCACGGCAGCCCTTCGGTCATGACGATGCCGGGAATGTCCTCCACCCCCTCCATCACGTCGATCATCTGCTCGCGCATTTCCGGCTTGCAGGGGGCAAAGCCCACCCCGCAATTGCCCATCAGCAGGCTGGTCACGCCATGGTTGGTGGAGGGCGAGAAATGGCTGTCCCACGTGACCTGCGCGTCATAGTGGGTGTGGATGTCGACAAAACCGGGGGTGACAAGCTGCCCGCGTGCGTCGATTTCCTCCGCGCCCGATCCGGCGATCTGCCCGATGGCGGCGATGCGGCCATCGGCAATGGCCAGATCCGCTTCGTAAAGATCGCCCCCCGTGCCATCCGCCAGCGTGCCGCCCCGGATCACCAGATCATAATCGGCCATTTCACGCATCTCCCTTGGCGGGCCAGATTTCGGGCTGAACATGGGCATATTCGCCGGTTGCATAGCCATTGGCGGGCCGCGCCAGCCCCAGTCGGTCGCGCAGGGTTTGCCCCTCATATTCGGTGCGGAACAGGCCGCGCCGCTGCAATTCGGGCACCACGCCCTCGACGAAGGCCTCCAGCCCCGCGGGCAGATAGGCGGGCGTGATGACAAAGCCATCCGCGGCCCCGCTCTCATACCAATGCTGCAATTCGTCCGCGATGTCGGCGGCGGTGCCCGCGATCGAGCGGCTGGTGCGCCCAGCCGCCACGCGCCGCGCCAGTTCGGCAATCGAGAGGTTCTCGCGCCGCGCAAGGCCCACCACCTGTTCCCATGTCGATTGTGACATCGTGCTTTGTGGCACATCGGGCAGAGGGCCCTCGGGATCATGGCCGGAAAGGTCAAAATTGCCCAGCAAACCTTCCAGCTTGCCGATGGCGACGGGCGTGGGGATCAGCGCGTCCAGCTCGCGCTGGATGGCCTGCGCCGCCTCGCGCGTGGGGGCAACAATGGGCGTGATCGCGGCCATGATCTTGAGGCTGTCTGCGCTGCGGCCTACTTCGGCCAGCAGATCGTGCATTTCCGCCCGAAAGGCGCGGGCCGTGTCGGGGCTGGGGTGGGATGTGAAGATCACCTCGGCATGGCGTGCGGCAAAGCGTTTGCCCGTGTCCGAGGCTCCGGCCTGCACCAGCACCGGATGCCCCTGCGGCCCGCGCGGCACGTTGAGCGGCCCGGCCACGGCGAAATGCTCGCCGCGATAATCGACCCCATGCAGGCGCGCAGGATCGACATAGCGCCCGCTCGCCTTGTCAGCCACCATCGCGCCATCTTCCCAACTGTCCCACAGGCGCTTGGCGGCCTGCACAAACTCCTCGGCGCGTTCATAGCGCTCGGTGTGGCCGTAATGGGCGGCGCGGCCGAAATTATGCGCCTCATTCTCCATGGTCGAGGCCACCATGTTCCAGCCGATGCGCCCGCCCGAAATATGGTCGATGCTGCTCAGACGGCGGGCCAGTTCATAGGGCTGGCTATAGCTGGTCGAGGCAGTGCAGATGAAGCCGATCCGGCTGGTCGTGGCGCAAAGGTGGGCGATGATGCTGGCCGGGTCCAGCTTGGGCGTTTCCAGACAGGCGAAGGTCTCGGCGCTCTTGGCCGGCGGATATCCCACCGAATCGGCGATGAACACCGCATCGAACAGGCCCCTTTCCGCCGCCGCCGCGCATTGCCGGAAATAGGCGATATCGGTCAGCGCATGGCTTTGCGCATCGGGGTGGCGCCACCCGGCGATATGGCCGCCGGTCTGCATCAGGAAAGCAAGAAGTTTCATAGGGAGTGATTATGTTGTGCATTTTTGTGCATGCGATAAATCCCCATGAAATGTCCGCCTATCGGAATTTTTCGGCGCGACGCCTTGATAAGATGTGCAAGAAATTGTGCAAGTGAGTGAATGGCGTATCGCCCGATCTCCTGCCGGATGGAGTGCAGGGGAAAAGGCGATGCGGCGCGCAAGGGCTGCACATGGGTGCATCCGCCATGCGCGCGGTTGGAAAGGGCGGATTCTGTGCCGGATAAAAGAGTGCTGATCACCGGGGCGGGCGGCGCTCTGGGCATGGCCACGATGGCGCGCTTGACGGCGCAGGGCTGGCGTGTGGCGCCGGTGGCGGGGCGCCATGGCGCGTCTGATGCGCCCGGTTGGTTCGGCCCGGTCGATCTGGCCGATCGCGATGCCGCCGCGCAGGTGGTGGCACAGGCGGCGCGCGCGCTGGGCGGGCTGGACGGCGTGGTGCATCTGGCCGGGGGCTTTGCCATGCAGCGCCTGCTGGAATGCACGCCGCAGGACTGGCGCGCGATGCAGGCGGGCAATGTCGAAAGCCTGATCGCGGTGGTGCAGGCCGCCGTGCCGCATATGGCCGAGGGCGGGGCGATTGTCGCCGTGGGCGGCATGGCGGCGGCGCGCGCAGGGGCGGGCATGGCGGCCTATGCCTCGGCCAAATCCGCCGTTTTGCGCGTGGTCGAGGCGCTTGGCGTCGAACTGGCCCCGCGCGGCATTCGCGCCAATGCGGTGCTGCCGGGCGTAATCGACACGCCCGCCAACCGCCGCGATATGCCCCGCGCCGATCCGGCCAAATGGACCCATCCCGATGCGATTGCCGATGTCATCGCCTTTCTGCTTGGCCCGCAATCGCGCGCGATCAATGGGGCGGGTGTGCCGGTCAACAATCCCGCCGGGCCCGCGGCATGAAGCCGTGGCGCGCGTGGAGCGCGGTGCTGATCCTGTGCATCGCGCAGGTGGTTTCGACGGTGGATCGCGGGATGCTGGCGCTGGTGGTCGATCCGGTGCGGCGCGATCTGGCGATTGGCGAGGTGGATATTGCCTTGCTGCAAGGCTTTGCCTTTGCTGTCTTTTATGTTTCGGTGGGGCTGCCGCTCGGCTATGTCGCGGATCGGGTCAACCGACGGCGTCTGCTGTTCGGCGGCATTCTGGTGTGGAGCGCAGGCACCATCGCCTGCGGTTTGGCGCAGACATTTGTGCAGATGTTCCTCGCCCGGCTGGTGATCGGCGTGGGCGAAGCGGTGCTGGGCCCCTGCGCGGTGGGCATGATCGGCGAGATGTTTGCTCCGGACAGGCGCGGGCGGCCCATGGCGCTCTATGTGCTGGGCAGCATGGTGGCCTATGGCCTTGGTTCGATGGCCACCGGGGCGGTGCTTCAGGCGGGCGCGGCGGGCGGTTTTGCCGGATGGCCTGGGATTGCGGATCTGGCGCCGTGGCGGATCGCCTTTGTGCTGATGGGGCTGGCGGGGCTGCCGGTGGCGCTGCTGCTGCTTTCCATTGCCCAGACGCGGCGCGCGAATAGCGCGCAGCCGCTCAGCCTGCCCTTTGCCGACATGGCGGCGCGGCGCGGGGTGCTGCTGCCGCTCTATGGCGCGGTGGCGCTGTTTGCGATGGGAGCGGCGGCGGCCTCGGGCTGGGGCGCGGCTTTGCTGGGGCGGGCCTATCATTACGCGCCCGCCGATGTGGGCAAGCAGTTGGGTGCGGCGCAGATGGTCTGTTCGCTGATCGGGGCCGGGCTGGCCGCGATCGTCGTGGACCGTGTGGCGCGGGCAGGCGGAACGGTGGCCAAATTGCGGATGAGCGCCTTGCTGGCGCTGCTGACCATCCCGGCCTGCATGGGCTTTGTCAGCCAGAGCGGCGCGGGCGCCTTGGCGATCACCGCCACGGTCATGGCGACGAGCGCGATCTATGGCACGACGATGCTCTCCATTCTGGCCGAGGCGGTGCCGGTTGAGGCGCGCGGGCTGGCTGTCGCGCTTTATGCCTTTGTGATGACGATGATCGGCGGCTCGCTGGGGCCGTTGGCCGTGGCGACGCTGACCGAGCGTGTATTTGCCGATCCGGCCCGTGTGGGCTGGTCGATGGCGCTGGTGGGCGGGGTTGCCCTGTCCCTTTCGGCCTTGCTGGCGGCGGTGGCCGCGCGGGCGCAGGAGAAATTGGATGCTTGTTGAAAAAGCCTATGCGCCCAGCCGTTTCGGCCAGTTGCATTACCGGATTGTCCGCCCGGATGGACCGGTGACACAGCCGCCCTTGCTGGTGCTGCATCAGACGCCCAGCAATTCCTATGAATGGATGCCGATCCTGCCGCTGCTGGCGCGGGGGCGGGTGGTGATTGCGCCCGACACGCCCGGTTATGGCATGAGCGATGTGCCGCCCGAGCCTGCCTCGATCCCCGATTTTGCCGGCGTGATGGCCGATCTGATCGACCATCTGGCCGCGCGCGGAGAGATCGCGGGCGGGAATTTTGATGTGATGGGCGCGCATACCGGCTCGATCATCGCGACCGAACTGGCGGTCCGTCTGCCTGATCGTGTGCGGCGCTTGGTGCTGTTCGGTCTGGCCGCCTATCCCGAGCATGAGCGCGAGCGACGACTGGCGCTGCTTATGGAGAAATTCCCGCGCCCCGGCGCCGACCTTGCCCATGTCGAACAGCTCTGGGCGATCTTTGGCGAGTTGGGCGATGCGCGCATGACCAGCGAGCAGCGCCACGTTGCAATGGCGGAATGCTTGCGGCTGGGCGCGCGGATGCCTTGGGGCTATATCGGCGTCTATCGCTATGATTTCCTTGGGGCGCTGGCGCGGGTGGAGCAACAGGCGCTGGTCATCAATGCGCAGGATGATCTCTGGGAGGTGACGCAGCAGGTGGCCCCGCTGCTGCGCCATGGGCGGCTGTGGCCCTTGCCGGGTCGGGCGCATGGGTTTCTGGCTTTTGACGCGGTCGAAATTGCGCCCGCGATTCTGGCCTTCCTTAGCTGATCGCAGCGGCCTCCTGCCTCATCCTTGCCTCGGTTGGCGCGTCAAAGGCGATGCCGATCACCGTGCAGGGCTGCTCCAGCGGATAGGAGCGATGGCCGCGCCCCACCGTGTCCAGCATGACCAGCATATCACCGGGGCGCAGCACGCGCCGCGCCCCATCGCCCGCCTCGACCGCCCATGATCCGCGCAGCACGATCGACAGACCCGCCATGGCCGAATTGTGCCACTCGCCATAGCCCTCGCCGGTTCCTTGGGTGATACCCCATCCGGTGGCGCCCGAGATGCCTTCCCAAAGACCGGCCTGTGTTTTGCGGCAGAGCGCCAGCGGCATGTCGAGCAGGCGCGATCCGCCGTCGGCTGTGGGCATGATCGCGACGGCCTGATAGGCGCTCATCGAAACCACAGCCTGTCGCGCTCGCTGCTGCCTATTGTGGGGCATAGCGCCTTGGGCATTTGCACCGAGGCCATGAACGAACCCTGCGGCCCGGCGCGTGAGATATGGCCCTTGCCGCTGCAATCCTCGGCGATGGCGATGTCGCCATGGCGCAATTCGTGGAATGATCCGTCCTCCAGCCCGATCAGCATCGTGCCGAAAATCGGGATCAACAGGGTCGGCTGGTTGGCGACATGAAAGCTGAAACCGGCGTTGGGCGCGGTGCCGCCGATGGAGACGCGCTCGGCCTCGCGGCGCAGGAACAGGGCGATTTCGCCCATCGCGGGGGCGTTGACGGGCAGGCTTTCGATCCGGCTCTTGCCGTCCGGTGCGGTGTAGAGGTGGAAGGCACGGGCAAACCACGGGATCGGCCCCGTGCCATGGAAATCGAGGGGAAAGGGCGGGGGGCTTGGCGCCGGGGCCTGCGCGGCGAGCGGGGCGGCAAGGGGAGTGGCCATGCCCGCCAGAATCAGATGGCGCATCAGGGCGCGGCGCGGGGGACTGGGCGGTGCTTCATCGGGCATGTGGGCATCCTTTCTTGCAAGATAGATGCATTGATGTGCATCATCTTTGCGGTTCCAAGATGCGGCGCCGGGACATCCGACAGGCGGATTTATGGCCGAGAAATGACGGAAAAAGCTCGCTTCATGACCGGGCGCTCTGTCGCCATGCCCCTTGTCTTGGGCGATTTTGCACGGATCGGGCGCGCTGATCCATCATCCGACAGGCGAACAGGCCTCATATCGTGCATCAGGAAAACGGATGGTGATGCAAGTTTTGCCCATCCAAGGCGCAGGCATGTGCACATTCGTTCATGATGCCCACCTGCGCCGGGATGCCAACGGGCGAGCATAACGCCCGGCCAAACAGCACCAATGCCGGGGCGAAACGCAGGACCGCCCCACACAATTTTCCGGGATGAAAGCTGCCGCCCTGCATAGGGTGGCTTGAAATGAGGGGTTATCACCATGATGCGTTACCCACGACCGATCCGTTCTCTCTCCATCTACCATCTGGCCGCCTCGGCGCTGGCGATGGGCGCCACACTGGCCGCCGCCGGTCCGGCTCAGGCTGCTGAACCGGCCGGCGCCGATGCCGCCAATGATCTGGGCGCCATCACCGTGACCGCGCGCAAGCGGTCCGAGGATATTCTGAAAGTTCCCGTCACCGTGACGGCCCTGACCGCTGCGGCGCTGGAACAGCGCGGCATCGTTTCGATCACCGATCTGGCCAGTTCGACGCCGGGGGTCAATGTCAACAACAACTCGTCGGGCCATGCCGACCGCTCGTTCCAGCAGATCGTGCTGCGCGGCTTCACACCCTCGACCACGCTGGCCACGACCACCTCGATGTTCATCGACGGCGTGCCGGTGTCCTCGCCCTCGCAGGTGACCTCGGTGTCCGATCCGGCGCAGGTCGATGTGGTGAAAGGCCCACAAAGCGCCTATTACGGCCGCAACACCTTTGCCGGCGCGATCAACGTAACCACCAAGGAGCCCAAGGGCGAATGGGCGGGCTCAATGACCGGCATGGTCGGCACCCGCGCCAATTACCGGCTGCAAGGCACGGTCGAAGGGCCGATCATCGGCGACATGCTGACCTTTCGCGTGACGGGCGAACGGTTTTCCAAGAACGGATCGTGGCGCAATGCCTATGACGGCAGCACGCTGGGCGACCAGAAGACCACCACCGGCACCGCGCTGATCGTGTTCAAGCCCAGCCCCAAGCTGACCATGAAACTGTTCGGCATGATGAGCGAGGACCGCGACGGCGCGCCTGCCCAGACGCGCCTCTATGGCTATGACATCAAGACGGCTTCCGGCGCGCTGGTGGCGGCCAATCAGTCGAACTGCACGCTCAATGGCAATTCGCGCGGGGTGCAGGGTTTTGGCAGCACGGTGTCCAACGCCTATATCTGCGGCACGGTGCCGGGCCTGATCAATCCGATCTCGGCCAACACGGTCAACACCGACGCCATCAAGCAGTTCCTCGCGCTGACCTCGAACCGGGTCATTCCGACCAGCGACAGCGTCGATGGCTATGGCCTGCTGCGCAAGAGCCAGCATGCGCATACGGCGGTCAATTACAAGATCTCCAGCGACCTGACCGCCGATTTCCTGGCCGGGTATAACCGCGAGGTCTGGTCGACGCTGATCGATCTGGACGGGTTCGATTCCTCCGGCTTCCCTTCGACCACCAATCCCAAGGGATATTACGATTTCCCCTATCTGGTCGAACGCCGCAACATGGACTGGTCGATGGAAGGGCGTTTGGCCTATAATCACGGTCCGCTGCGCGCGGTGGCCGGGGTCAGCTATCTGAAGGCCGACACATGGTCGGGCGGCGGCGGCGGCACGGGCGCGTTGACGGCATCGCTGCTGGTGCCGGGCGGCAAGAGCGAGAACCGCACCACGGGCATGTTCTTCGGCCTGACCTATGATGTCCTGCCCAACCTCTCTGCCAGCATCGAGGGGCGCTATCAGATTGATACTTTGGGCGCCTATGCACGTTCGGGCGGCCAGACCATCGCGTCGAGCGCCTTCATTCCGGCGGGCACCTATGCGGGCAATGCGCTGCTGGTGCAGCAGACCTACAAGAATTTCACCCCGCGCGCGATCGTCAACTGGCAGATCAATCCGCGCACCATGGTCTATGCCTCATGGGCCAAGGGCGTGAATCCGGCGCAGTTCAACACCACCATTCTGGCCCAGTCCGCCTCGGTTCAGGCCGCTGCTCTGGCCGCGGGGGGGCAATTGACCATCGCGCCAGAAAAGATCACCAATTACGAAATCGGCATGAAGGGCAAGGCGCTGGACGGTCGCCTGCGCTATACGGCGGCGGCCTATTATGCCCAGTGGCGCAACCAGATCAACGCGATCACCATCGTGGCCGCCGATCCCACCACCTCCACTGGCTTCACCTTCATCAACACCTCGGCCAATTCGGGTTCGGTTGATCTTTACGGCGTTGAACTGGACACCAACTGGAAGGTCAGCGACCTGTTGAGCATCGAAGCCAGCGGTGCGATGAACGGCAGCGATATCAAATATTTCCGCAGCACGACCATCAGCCAGTTGACCGGCATCTATGACTTTTCCGGCAAGGAAATGAAATATACGTCGAAATATTCGGCCAATGTCGGCGTCATTCTGGGCGGCGACCTGAAGAATGTGGCCGATGGCAAGTGGTTCACCCGTCTTGACTGGAATTTCAAGTCGGGCATGTGGTCGAACGAGGCCAATATCGCCAAGACGCCGGACGCGCATAAGTTCAATCTGCGCGCGGGCGTGTCCAAGGGGCGGGTCGCGGTCGATGTTTTCGTCAACAACCTGCTCAACGACAAGACCTACAACTCGCTCACCGACAATTATGTGCTGGACCCCAGCTTTGCCCATTCGGCCTATTTCTCGGCCCTTTTGGTGGGGCTGCCGGATCTGCGAACTTTCGGGCTTCAGGTGAAGGTCAAGATGTAAACCTGTTCGGGGCGGGCCTTCGGGTTCGCCCCATTCCAGAGGAGGGCTTATGCCTGCCTATATTGTCGCCACGGTCCGCGTGCATGATCGGGAAAAATTCGCCGAATATCTGAAGGCTGTGGCAGGCGTTGCCGAGACATTCGGCGGCGAATATGTGCTGCGCGGCAAGGTGGCCGAGGTGCTCGAAGGCGATGTCGATCCTGCCGAACTGGTGGTGGTCCTGCGTTTTGCCGATGCGGAGCGCGCCCGCGCTTATGTCAATTCCCCGCAATATCTGGCGGGCAAGGCGCATCGCATCAACGGCGGCGGCGTGGTGGAATCGCGCCTCATCGCCTAATCGGCATATTGCGGGATGGCGGCGGGGTTGTTGGCAAAACTCAGCCCCAGCGTCGTCTCGCGCTCGATCACATCGCAGGCCAGCCAGATGCGCGGCGGCGGCGCCACATTCGGCCCCAGCCGCCCCGCCATGGTCGACACCGCCGTCTGCACCAGCGAGAGCAGCGGCAGGTGGATCGAGGAGGTGGCATGGGAAAGCCAGCGCGATTGCGACGTGTCGCCAAAGCCGACCACCGAGACATCCTCGGGTACGCGCAGGCCGAATTCCTTGCGCGCCACATCGACAATGCCCACCGCCAGATAGTCCGAGGCGGCAAAGATCGCGTCGGGCCGATCCTCGCCTGCAAACAGGACGCGCGCGGCAGTGATCCCGTTTTCATAGGTCCAGCCCGTATCCACCCAGCGACACGGCGCGCTGCCGCCCGTTTCCATGGCATGGGCAAAGGCCTGCAATTCGGTCAGGCGGCGCGGATTGGCGGCAATCGCGGCGGGGCGGCTGCGCCCTTCCTTTTGCATCAACTGTGCAATGCTGCGCCCGATTTCCGGCCCGTCGATCCATACCAGAGCGGCGCCTTCGACCACATCCTGCCGATCGAGCACCACCAGCGAAATGCTGGCCGCGACGACCTTTTTGCGCACCGCCGCGCCCGGCACGGCCGAGAGTACGATAATGCCGTCAACCTGTTCATCGACCATGTCCGACACGGTCACGTCCAGCAACGCCAGATCGCTGACAATCCGCCACACCACCTCGAAGCCGCGCTGGCGCAATTCGTCCTCGAACATCGCGTACATATGGCAAAAATAGGGCGAAAACAGGTTGGCCATGATCACGGCGGCGCGCTTGGGGCGGCCGTGATTCTGCTGGCTGCTGGCCGATTGCGGGCGATAGCCCAGCGCCTGCGCGGCAGCCAGCACCTTGGCGCGGGTCTGGGGCGCGACGCTGGCCCCCGGCGTAAAGGTGCGCGACACCGCCGAGCGCGAAACCTGCGCCATGCGCGCCACATCGTCGGCGCTGACCTTGCGCCCGATGGCCTTGGGGGCGGTGGTTCGGGCGGCGGGTTTGGAGGGGCCTTTGGGCTTCATGCGATCGGTTGCTGGTCCGTGAAGGGGTGAAGGTCTGTGCATCAGGCTTACGAGTGTTGCACGAATTGTCAAACCCGGCGGCGGTGATGCCCTGCGGCCGATCAGCCTTGCGCGGCTTCGGCCCGCAATTTGGCAGGCGCGCGCGGAGTGTCCGCCTGTCGGACAGGGGCGGTAAGGCGGCATAATTGCACAAATTATCGCAATATTGTGCATAATGAATTGAATGAAATTGCGCAAAATTCACAATTCGCGCCCTGCCTTTGCGGCAAAGGGAGCCAAGGAACCGGGCAAAGACGGCAAAAAGGCCGCCGCGCCTGCAACGACCCTCACTGGCCCGGGCCGCGTTGGCCCGGGTTCTTTTTGCTTGCGTTATACCGCGTCCAGAAAGCGCGCCAGCAAGGGCGCGGTGGCCTGCGGATTGTCCTGAATTACCCATGCGCCGCTCTCGGGCACCACCACCGTCTCGCCCCGGCGCAGCACCGCCTCGGCAAAGGGGCGGAAACGCTGGTAGGCCTTGTCGAACTGGCCATAGACCAGCAGGGTGGGGCATTCCACCCGGCGCAGCGCCGCCTTCAGATCGGTCACGCCCACGCCGCGCTCGCTCGGCTGCAGCCAGAGATCGGCGGCCTGACGGCTCTGGATTCCCTCGCCGTTGATCGCATCGGCATGGACCATGCCAAAAGTGTTCACCAGCAATTCCGGCCCTGTGGGCATCGGATGGCCGCCCGCATCAAAGATCGGCTTCAATTTCACATCCACCGCCTGGCGCACTTCCTCCAGCGTTTTGCGCCCGCCCAGCGCGCTGGAAATCACCCCCAGGCGCCGGACGCGATCGGGATTTGCCGCCGCCATGACCACGCCAAGGCAGCCCCCCAGCGAGGTGCCCATCACATCGACCACCGGGATTTCCATCTCGTCCAGCGCGCCAAACAGCATGGCCGCCGTCTCGCCCAACGTGTGGATATAGGGCGGCGGCCCCTCCATCCGTGATGCGCCATGGCCGGGCAGGTCGAAGGCGATCACCTGACGCCCCTGCGCAAGGGCCGGGGCGACCTGCCGCCAGTCGGCCAGCCATCCGCCCAGCTTGTGGAGCAGGATGACGGGCGGAACTCCGGCCCGCGCCTCGCCCAAAATGGCGTAATGCAGCACGCCCCCGCCGCGCCGGATCTCGCCCTGTCGCGTCCATGGTCCAGCGGGGGGAACAATCGGCCCCGGTCCCTTCGGCACAGCCCCCCTTGGCGCTGCGGCGGCCCCGCCTGCCATCATTGCGGCGCCCATTCCGATCATCTTGGCCATATCGCGGCGGTTCATCATCGCATTGCTCCTTATGCGCTCACGCGCAGATCATCACGGCGCCACAGGATCGGCAAGACATCCTGCGCCCCATCGACCAATTCGCCCTCGGGCATCGCCTCCACGCCGGGGATCGCCGCCTTGTAGGGCGCATTGCGCCAGCGCACGTCATGCCCGAACAGGCGCACCGCCAATCCGGTGCGGGCCAGAGCGGGGCTGTCATTGCCTTTGGAAAAATGCGGCGTATGCGGGTGAAAGATCACGGCATCGCTCGGCTCCATATCGAAAGTGACAAAGCGGAAGGCGAAATCGGGATTGTCGCGCTCGGTCTCGAAATTAGGGCACAGGCCATCGGCCTGATCGGGGCGAAAGCCAAAGGTCAAACCCTTCTCCACGCAATGCCGATGCCACCCGGCGACATATTCGATCCGGCCGTTTTCCTTGTTCACCGGGGTAAAGGCTGTCCAGATATTGGGCGCCATTTCTCCGCTGACCGGCCATGCCGTCTCGTCGCAATGCCATGGCATGATCGAGGGGCTGAGCGGAGGCTTGGAAAACAGATGATCGTGATACATGCGGATATGATCCGCCCCGATCACGCGGCCGGTGGCCTCGGCAATCGGGCTTTCCATCACAAAGGCGCGGAAATCGGGATCATTGCGCCACAGATAGCAGACCGAGAGCATCGCCCCGTTCGACGGCCCCAGCGTGCCGTAGCGCCCCGGATCGGCGGCAACGCGGGCAATGGCCGCCTGCATCCGCGCGATCCAATCCGCATCCAGCAATCCGCGCAGCACCACCACGCCGTCGCGCGCATAGGTGTCGATATGGTCCTGGGTAATCGCATATTGCATGGTCATCGGATGGTTCCTTGGCTTGACGCATCATGGGCCAGCGCGGCGGCGCGCAGGCGGGGGAAGAGTTTTTCGCCATATTCGGCCACGTCCTGATCGGGGCGGAAACCGCGGATCAGAAAGCGCGTGATGCCCATGGCGTAATAATCCATCAGCGCGGCGCAGACCTGATCGGGCGTGCCGACCAGCGCGGCCTGATTGCCAAAGCGCCCCTGCGCCAGATGGGTCACGCCCAGCCAGAGGCAGCGGTCATGGCGATGGGCGCTCTGGGCGCTGGAAAGGATGGCATCGCCCGCATGGCTGGCCTGGGTGAAATTGCTGGGGCCTTGGGGCGCGGGCAGGCGCGCCATCATCGCGCGGAAATCGCGCAGGACAGCATCGGCCTTTTCCCATGCCTGCGCCTCGGTATCGCCAAGGATCACCAGCACGGTCATCATGAAGCCTATCGGGCGGCCATGGGCTGCCGCCAGCACGCGGTCGCGATGGCCCGCGATATGGGCCAGCGTGTCACCGCTCATGGCAAAGAGATCGGCGTGGCGGCCGCAGGCGGCGATGGACTCAGGCGATGTTCCGGCCCAACTGACGGGAATCGCGCCGGGCTTTACCGGGCTGAAGGCTTGATTGAAGCGATAGAAGCGCCCTTCGTGGTCGATGGGCACGGGGCTTTCCCAGATCCGGCGCATAATGCCGACATATTCATCGGCGCGGGCGTAGCGGTCGGGCTTGGCGGTGAAATCGCCGTCGGCCTCCAGCTCCTTGTCGCTGGGTCCGGCGATGATGTGGACGGCCATGCGACCGGGCGCCAACCTGTCGATCGTGGTCAGCATCCGCGCCGCCATGGTGGGGGCGATGAAGCCGGGCCGGTGGGCCAGCAGGACTTTCAATCGCTGCGTCCCGGCCAGAACATGGGTCGCGATGGCGTGGCTGTCGGGCATCAGGGCATTGTTGGCGATCAGCACCCGGTCATAGCCCGCCGCTTCCTGCGCTCTGGCGCTTTCCAGCATGGCGGCGGGGTCGAACTGGTCAGGCGGCGCGTGGTGGAGCGGGGTGCCCCGGTTATGGGAAACAAGACCGGTGATTTCGACAGGCATGGATTGTCCTCTCAGGGCTTGGGCACGGGTTGAGGATTGTGCTGAATGTTCAGATGGTTGGCCACGCAATCGCCCGGCGCCACGCCATCGGGGCAGGAAGATGCGCGCGGTTTCAATGGCTCTTCGCGCGGCAGGCGGATGGTCATGGCCATCACCGGCGCGGTGCCGATGGCGTGGCTGGTATGGCCGCGCCCCGTGGTGTCGGCGGCCAGAACGATGTCGCCCGCGTGCAATTGCCGGATCGCGCCATCGCCCAGTCCCACCTCCAGCGTGCCGCTCAGCACCACCAGCAGGCGCGGGCTGGAAACCCGGTGCCAGTCGATGAAGGTGCCGGGAGGGCTGACCCCGATTTCCGTGTCGGTGGTATTCAGACGCGCGTTGACCAGCAGCGGATCGGCGCCGGGCGCGCGGGGCAGGGTGATGGTGGAAAGATGCGAGACACCGCCCGCATCGGCGGTGATCTGGGGGATGGTGATGCCCGCCCCCTGCGCGCGGGCGGGGGAGGGCGCGGTGCCGATCACCATCACCATGGCCAGCGCGCCGATCACCATGGTCGCGGGCAGACCCTCGCGCGGCGCTCCGGCCATTTCATCGCCCGATGATCGCCGCAGGAACAGGCAAGCCAAAATCGCGGCCAGCGCGGGCAGGATCGACATGGACAGGACGATGCCCAGCACCACGCCTGCGCCTTGGGCACTGCCCGCATCGCGGGCCGAGACAAAGCCCGCATGGCTCATGATCGTGCTGAAAATGAAGGTGCCAAAGGCGGCGGTAGCCTTTTCCACCATCACGAAAACCCCGGCCAGCGCGCCCTCGCTGTCGGCCATGGCGGGATGGGCGCGGGCGTGGTCCATCGTGTCGGTCAGCACGGTGTAGAGGCCGAAGAACAGGCCCCCGAAACACAGGCCCTCGGCCCCGCCCAGCATCAGCACCCAAGGCATCGGATGGCCCGCAGGCACCAGATACCACAGCAGCATTGCGCAGGTTTGCGCGCCTGCGGCCATCATCAGCGCGCGGCGGCGGCCAAACCGGCCCGCAATCCGCACCCATCCGGGCTGGCTGACCATCATGCCCAGCGTCTGGAGCAGGAAGATCGAGGCGAGGCTCTTGTCCGAGGCGTGCAGGACATGGCGCGTGTAATAGGGCAGCGCCGCGCCATGCAGCGTCAGCCCGGCAAACATCGTTACCTTAAAGGCAATCAGGCGGCAGAAGCGCCGATTGGCGCGGATCGCGGACAGGCCCTGTCGCCAGCTCAGGCGCTTTCTTTCGGGCGGGGCCTCCTCGCCCTCCAGCCCGTCGATCAGCAGGAAAGTGCCGATCCCGCCCGCCGCCACCAGCGCGGCCAGCACCAGCGCCAGCAACCCATGCGCCGCCCTGTCTCCCCCGAGCGCGGCCAGCATCCATGGCGCGGCCGATGTGGCCGCCAATCCGCCGAAGGAGGAGCCGTAGACGCTGAAAGTCATCAGGCGCGAACGTTGATGGAAATCCTGCGTGATCTGGCGCCCGATGGCCAGATAGGGGATGCGATAGAGCGTATAGGCGGTGGAAAAGACCAGCAGCGAGGCGCCCGACCAGAGCTGAAGCCCCGCGCCTTGCAACCCGCGCGGCACATTGAACAACATCACCAGCGAGAGCGCCGCCAGCAGCCCGCCGCCCGCCAGATAGGGGCGATAGCGGCCCCAGCGCGTGCTGGTGGCGTCGCACAGCAGGCCGACCAGCGGATCGATGGCGGCATCATAGATCTTGGAGAGCACCACCAGCAGCCCGGCCGCGCCCATCGCCATGCCCAGCGAATCGGTCATGAAGCGCAGGTGGAGCAGCCCGACCGCCCCCACCAGCGCCGCCGAGGTGAAGGAGCCGAGGCCCCAGCCGATCAAGGCTTTGCGTTGCATGATAATTCCCCGGCATGGTGTGGGGGCGCCGGTGCGCCGCCTTATGTGCAATATGGATGCAAATATTGGCGGCGATTTTGCACAAAGAGCATCCTATCCGCGTGGCGGATTAAACCGGTGTGCCCAGCCCCAGCACGCAGGCGATCAGCACCAGCACCCAGATGCATTGCACCGTGGGCCGCGTCTGGCCCAACACCTTGCGGATGGCGGCGTCGCTCTGGGGTGTGGCCCCCTGCGCCTTCATGGCGGCAATGGCGGGAAACAGCGGCACAAGTTGAAAGCGCACGATCACGCCCGTGGTCACACAGGCCGCCAGCACCAGCAGTTTGCAGGCGATGAAGAAGGGCATGGCCAGATGACCGGTCAATCCCGCCACACCCGATCCGGCCAGCAGCGCGATCATCGCATAGCGGATCTTGATGTCGATGCCGCGCGCCAAGGCCCCGCGCGAGCCATGGATCAGATGCACCGCCCAGGCCAGCGCCAGCCAGATCAGGCCGAACACCCACAGTCCCGCCAGCGCCCATGGCGCGATGGCCAGCCAGCCCTTGGCCGCCGCCAGCGACAGGCCCGTCGGCAGCGTCAGGATCAGCACCGTGCGCGGGGCCATGTCGATCCCGTTCATGATTTTCAGCGCCAGCAGGCGTTCGCCTGCCGGCCTTTTTTCGTCCATCATAAAGCCCGCGCTGTAGAATGTGCCCAGATCCCCGCCCAGCCAATAAATCGGCACCAGCAGGTGAAGCAGGGTGAGCAGGACAAGCGACCAGTTCATGCAGATCTCCCCGAAACGGGCGGCGGGGGCGATCAACGGATTTCGTGCAAAACCCCGCCGCAATGTGCATGGCCATGCAATGCGGCCGGTCCGCAGGGCAGCGCTTCAGCGTGGTTTTGGCCGTGTGTCGGTTAAATCCGACGCTGATGGCCGTAGTATTGCCGGTTGTGATGCAATAATTTGCAAGCAACGCTGCCCAATGCGCGGAGAGGCTCAGCCGCCGCGAAAGGCCTTACAGGAAGAATGGTGGAAAAGAGCATGTTCGACAGACGCGACTTTCTGATGAATGCCGGGTTGATCGGCGCCGGGGCAATGCTGCCGGGGGCGGGTCTGGCCAAGGGCGTGCTGGCGGCGGAAAAGGCCGATGTGGTGATCATCGGCGGCGGCCTTTCGGGGCTCAATTCGGCGCTGATGCTGGGCGATCTGGGGTTCAAGGTCGTGGTGCTGGAGGCCGGCGCGATGGTCGGCGGGCGGGTGAAAACGCTCGACACCAGCGAGGGCAAGCTGGATGTGGGCGCCAGCCAGATCGGGCGCGGCTATGCGCGGATCATCGATGCCTGCATGAAATTCGGGCTGAAACTGACGCCGGAGGACCGCGACCTGCTGCCCTTTGGCTTCCGTTACAAGGACCAGTGGATCGACCTGAAAACCTGGGCCGACAACCCGCTTAACAAGACCGTGGGCGAGGAGCGCAAGATTTCGCCGATGCTGATGGGTCAGGCGGTGACGAGCAAGTGGAACCCGTGCAAGGAATTGTCGGACTGGCTCGATCCGGCGCTGGCTTCGCAGGATATTTCGCTGCGGCAATTGATGGTGCAGAAGGGCTATTCGCCCGCCGCCATCGAATTGGCCTCCTATTCGGCGCCCGGCATCGGCATCGATGAAACCTCGATGCTGCGCATGTGGCAGGAGGAGACGCGCGGGGCGGCGGACCGGCGCATCGGCGGGCGCGAGCATGAACAGCGCGACCATCCCTTTGGCGAAACCAACGATCACAATGCCATCGACGGGCTTTCCTCGATCAACAATATCGTGGGCGGCACCCAGCAACTGCCCTTCGCCATGGCGGCCAAACTGGGCGATGTGGTGCGCTTGAACAAACGCGTTGGCCGGATCGCGATGAGCGACAAGGGCGCGACCGTGACCTGCATCGACGGCAGCGCCTATCAGGCGCGCTTTGTGATCTCCAGTCTGCCTTTCTCGATGCTGCGCGATGTGGAGATCACCGGCGGCCCCAATCCGATCGCGCGCGATGCCATTGCCCATATGCCCTATGCCAACACCGCGCGGCTCTATCTCAGCGTGGAAAAGCCTTTCTGGAAGGCGGACGGCCTGCCCGCCAGTTTCTCGACCGACGGACCGATCGGCATGTTCTGGGGCATCGACAACCACACCGGCGAGGGCAAGCATCGCGCGATGGTGGTGATGGTGGGCAAGGTGGCGCAGGCTATTTCGCAGCGTGAGCACGCCGTGCCTTTCATCCTCTCCGAACTGGAACGGCTGCGTCCCGCGTCCAAGGGGCTGCTCAAGGTGGTGGCCTATAAGGACTGGCTGCGCGACCCCCTGCAAAAGGGCTGCGGCTTCAGCCTGGCGCCCGGACAGGTCAACGCCTTTGGCCGCGATTTCATCAAGCCGTGGCAGGTGCTCCATTTCTGCGGCGAGCATACGCGGCGCAGCGATTACGGCATGGAAAGCGCGATGGAAAGCTCCGAACGCGTGGTGCTGGAGGTGGCCGAAAGGGCTGGCTGACCGGCTCTATCCGCTCGCCGGACAATGGTGACAACAGCGACTGCCCCGCGCCCGGCGCAGGGCAGTCTTTGCCCCAAGAGCGCCGCGCAGGCGCAAAGGCATTGGGGAGACAATCATGACATATCGCTGGTTTCTGGCCGGATTGGCGCTGGCTGTTTCCCCGCCTGCCATGGCCGCGCCGAAGGCGATCCGCGATTGCAAGGATGTATGTCCGGCGATGGTGGTGGTCCCGGCGGGCCATTTCATCATGGGCGCCGATGCGGGCGAGGCCGACCGGCCCGAAGGCGCGCGCCATCCCGTCACCATCGCCCACGCCTTTGCGCTGGCCACGCGCGAGGTGACCAATGGCGATTATGCCGCCTTTGTCGCGGCTACCGGCTATGCCTCCTCGCGCGGGTGCCGCAGCCTGATCCGCACAACGGGCAAGATCGAGGCGATCCCCGATGCCGATTTCCGCCATCCGGGCGAGGACGCGGGTGATGGTGCGCCCGACCGTCCGGTGGTCTGCGTGTCATGGCGCGATGCCAAAGCCTATACCGCCTGGCTCAGCCAAAAGACCGGCAAGCCCTATCGCCTGCCCAGCGAGGCGGAATGGGAATATGCCGCGCGCGCAGGCACGAGCGAGGAATTCCCGTGGGAAGGCGGCGCGGCCAAGGCCTGCGTCCATGCCAATGTGCTGGACGGCGATGGGATGAAGGATGGCGCGCTGGCGGTGTTCGGCGGGGCGGGGGGCATGGCGGCGGCTGTGCCTTGCCGCGATGGTTTTGCCGGGGCGGCGCCGGTGGGGTCCTATCCGCCCAATGCCTTTGGCCTGTACGATATGATCGGCAATGTCTGGGAATGGACGCAGGATTGCTATGTCGCGCCCTATCCCGCCGAGGCCCCGCGCGATGGCCGCGCCTATGAGGTTTCGGGCGCATGTCCGCGCCGCGCCGTTCGCGGGGGAAGCTGGATCTCGGCGGCTTTCCGCAACCGGGTGACATGGCGCGGGCGCGATCCCGAGGATCAGGTGAGCTGGATTTTTGGTTTCCGCGTCGCGCGCGATCTGGTGGACGGCAAATGAGCCGCGTGCTCAATCTCAGCCGCCGCGAAATGCTGCATGGGCTGGGCGCGGGTGTGCTGGCGCTGGGCTTTGGCTTTCCCGCGCGGGCGCAGGGCGAGGCGGGCTTTGGCGCGATGATCGCGATTGCGCCCGATGGCGCGGTGCATTTCACCTGCCCCTCGTCCGAAATGGGGCAGGGGACGCAGGAGGCCCTCGCCCGCCTTGTCGGTGAGGAGCTGGATTGCGACTGGGCGCGGATGCAGGTGCTGCTGCCATGGGCCGACCGGGCCTTCATCAACCCCGGCATGGGCAAGCAGATGACGGCCAACAGCGCGACCACGGTGGGCTATTTCCTGCCCTTGCGCCGGGCCGGGGCGGCGGCGCGGATGATGCTGATGGCGGCGGGCGCGGCCCGCTGGGGCGTGGCGGTGGATCAAGTCTCGACCCAAGGCGGCGAGGTGGTTCATGCGGCCAGCGGGCGGCGGCTGACCTATGGCGCGCTGGCGGCGGAGGCGGCGCGTCTGCCGGTGCCGGGCGATGTGGCTCTGAAATCCCCTGCCGATTTCCGCCTGATCGGGGGCAAAGGCCCGCGCAAGGATCTGCTGCCCAAGGTGACGGGCCGGGCCGAGTTCGGCGTCGATGTGATGCGCCCCGATATGCTGGTGGGCGCGCTGGCGCTGGCCCCGCATCCGCGTGCAAAGGTTGAGGCGGCCAATTTGGCGCAGGTGAAGGCCATGCCGGGCGTCGTGGCGGTGGTGCCGGTCGATGGCGGCTATGCGGTGCTGGCCTCGCGTTTCTGGACCGCGAAAAAGGCGGCGGAGGCGTTGAAACTGACCGTCCTTTCCTCGCCCACGGCGGGAGTGGATGACAAGGCGATTGATGCCGCGCTGACCCGCGCCTTTGCGGAAAAGGCGCCGCTGCCTTTTCCCGATTTTGATTTTTCCACCATGCGGCCGCGTGCGGGCGGGGGCGACAAGGCTGCCGTTCTGGCCGCCATCGCCGCCGCCCCGCGCCGGGTAGAGGCCGACTATGACGTACCCTATCTGGCCCATGCCGCGATGGAGCCGTTGAATTGCAGCGCGATTCTGGCCGATGGGCAATTGACCCTGCGCGGGCCGATGCAATCGCCAGAGGACGTGCGGGCGCTGGCGGCCAAAATGGCGGGCTTGCCGCTCGACAAGGTGCGGGTGGAGGTAACCTTCCTTGGCGGCGGGTTTGGCCGCAAATGGGCGACTGATTTCCCGATCCCGGCGATGCAGGCCGCGATGGCCGTGCCGGGGCGCTGGGTCAAACTGATCTGGACGCGGGAAAATGATCTGGCGATGGACCAGTTCCGCCCGGCCTATCGCGTGAAGAGCGTGGCCGGGATCGGCGCGGATGGGGCCTTGGTCGTGGTCCACAGCCGGATCGCGGGGCAATCGATCAACACCTATCACGGACGTCGCGGTTTTCCCGGCATGGCCGATCCCACGGCGGCGGGGCTGCTGATCTATGGCTGCTATGCCCCCGTGATGAAGCTGATGGAGTTTCACGAGGCCGATCTGGCGATCCCGGTCGGCTTCTGGCGGTCCGTCATGATGAGCCAGAACACGTTCTTTGCCGAAAGCTTCATCGACGAAGTGGCGCGGGCGGCGGGCCGCGATCCCTATGCCTATCGCCGCGACCTGCTCTCGGGCGAGCCGCGCATCCAGCGCGCGCTGGACAAGGCCGCCGCGATGATCGGTTGGGATCGGCCCAAGGCGAAGGGCGTGGGGCGCGGCATTGCGCTGACCTATAATGAGGGCCATGTCTGCGCGCAGGCGGTCGAGGTGCGGGTGAGCGCCGACAAGGGCAAGCGCAAGCTGGCGATCCGGCGGATCGTGGCGGCGTTTGATTGCGGGGTGATGGTCGATCCGGCGGGCGTGGAAAGCCAGATCAGCGGCGGCATCATCTTTGGCCTTCAGGCCGCGTTGTGGGGCGGGGTCTCCTTTGCCGATGGGCGGCCCCAGATCAGCAATTTCAACGATGTGCGCCTGCCCGGCCTGGCCGATGTGCCGCCCATCGAGGTCGCGCTGATCCCCAGCGGGGCCAAACCGGGCAATGCGGGCGAGGCAGGGACGCCGCCGATTGCCCCGGCCCTTGCCAATGCCATAGCGGACGCGGGCGCGGGCCGGGTGCGCCGCCTGCCTCTGTCGCTTCGTTTTGAACTGGAAAACGCATGATCACGATCACGGTCAATGGTCAGGAACGCAAGTTCGAGGCCGACGAGGACACGCCCCTGCTCTGGGCCCTGCGCGAGGATCTGGGGCTGACGGGCACCAAATTCGGTTGCGGGGCGGGGCTGTGCGGCGCCTGCACCGTGCATGTCGATGGCGAGCCGATGCGTTCGTGTCAGATCCCGGTGAATATGGCGCAGGGGCGCAGCATCACCACCATCGAGGGGCTGACCCCGGCGCTGGGCCTTCATGCGGTGCAGGCGGCATGGGTGGCGGCCCAGGTGCCGCAATGCGGTTATTGCCAGCCCGGCATGATCATGGCGGTGGCCGGACTGCTCAAATCCAATCCGCGCCCCGATGCTGCCGCGATCCGCGCGGGCGTGACTAATCTGTGCCGCTGCGGCACCTATCCCCGGATCGCGGCCGCCATTGCGCAGCTCAGCTCAGGCTGATCCGGCGTCCCTGTTCGGCGCTGGCCATGCCCGCTTCCAGCACTTCCATCACCGCCATCGCCTGCTCGGCCGGGACGGGGTTTTCGCCCTTGCCGTGCAGCGCATCGGCCAGAGCCTGCCAGAACAGGCGATAGTCGCCGCGTTCATTGGGCACGGGGGCGGATCGCGACGGATCGGCGCCATCGGTGAAAGATCCGATGGCCGGGTCCAGCCCCCAATCCGGCCCGCCCGGCGCGGCGCCGCCCAAAATGGCCGGTTCCTGCGGGTCGATGCCCGGTTTGATCCAACTGCCCCCGGTCCCATGCACGGCAAAGCGCAAGGCATGGTCGGCGGCCAGTTTGCTGGAGCACAGGACGGCGCGGCGGCCGGGATAATGCAGAACCACATGAAACCAGTCGGGCGCGGGCGCACCGGGGCGCAGCGCGGCCAGATCGGCGGTGACGGCATCCGGGCGGCCAAACAGGCACAGCGCCTGATCGACCAGATGCGGCCCCAGGTCGAGCCATGATCCGCCCGCGCGCGCCTCTTTCCACACCGCCGCGGGAACTGGACGCCAGCGGTCGAAATGGCTTTCGAAATGGACGATCTCGCCCAGACGCCCTTCGCCGATCAGCCGACGCAGGGTGAGGAAATCGGCGTCCCAGCGGCGGTTCTGAAAGGCGGTCAGCATCTTGCCGCTGATCCGGGCGGTATGGGCCATGGCGCGGGCATCGGCGGCGGTGGTGGCAAAGGGCTTGTCCACCACGACATGCTTGCCCGCCCGCAGCGCGGCGATGGCGTGCTGGGCGTGATAGTCATCGGGGCTGGCGACAATGACCAGATCCACATCGGGCCGCGCCAGCAGGGCGTCGACATCGGGCACGACCGTCATGCCCGGCAGGCCCGCATGGACCTTGGCCGGATCGCGCGAGACCACGGCGCGCAACGCCAGCCCCGGCGTCAGCGCGACAAAGGGGGCATGGAACACGCGCCCGGCAAGGCCATAGCCGATCAGGCCGACGCCAATTTCGCGCATCATTCATGCTCCTTTCGCTGTATCCTCTGCCCGGCCTCTAATCGCTTTGCCCGCCCGTGCCCAGAGCGTTGTGAGCCCGCATCGCCATCGGCCAAAGGGCGTTCGGGAGCCGCTATTCCAGCCCCAATTGCCCGCGATCCACTAGCGAGGCGGCCAGTTCCGCGCGCGAGGCCGAGACGCGATATTCGGCATCGACCTGGCGCAGGCGGGCATCGGCGGCGGCTTCCTCGCGCAGGTTGACCAACAGGAAATCGCTGGCGCCAAGGCTGAACCGGCGGCGTTCGGCCTCGGCCATGCGGGCGGCAAGGCCTGCCTCGTCATGGGCCAGATGCGCCAGCCTGTCGGACCCTGTCACCTGCGTTTTCAGATTGGCGATCTCGACCGACAATTGCTGTTCCAGCAGGCGGCGGCGCTGGACCAGTGCGTCGGTCTCGGCGGCGGCTTCGGCGATCTTGCCGCGCGCCTGCCGCTGTTCCAGCGGCATCGTGAAGCGCAGGCCGACAATGGCTTCTGCCGGGCGGCGAACATAGCCCATGGGGCCACCATCGCCGATATCCTTCGACCCTTCGACGCGCAGGTCGAGCCGGGGGCGCAATTCATTCCGGGCCATCGCGCTGCGGGCCGAAGCCTGCGCCAGACGGGTCATCAGCATTTGCACGTCGGGCCGCGCCTTGATCGCTTCCTCCTCGCTCTGACCCAGCGGCGGGGCAAGGCGGGGCAGGGCGGCGGGCAAATCCTCGGCCCCGGGTACGATGGGCTGGCCCTCTTCGTTGCGCCAGAACAGCGAGAGCGCGTTGGCCTGTATCGCCAGATCCTGCTGAGCGCGCACCAGCAGGGATTGGCGGCGCACGATATTCTGCTGATTTTCCACCACCAGCATGGCCTGACGCGCGCCCGCTTTCACTTGCTTTTCAATCGAGGCCTGCCGCGCGGAGGCCAGTTCGAGCAGGTCCTGATAGATGCGCAGGCGCTGTCCGGCCGCCACCCATTGCTGATAGGCTTCGATGGCTCGCCTCTGCACGCCGACCGCCACCATCTCGCGCTCCATCTCCGCCAGATCGGTGTCCAGCCCGGCGATCTGCATCCGCCCCCGCCGCTCGTCAATCAGCCGGTCGCGCAGCAGCGAGAAGACCGCGCCCACCTTCACCTCGCCCAGCGAATTGGTGACGGATTTGCCGTCATAGGAGGGAAACGGCCCCATCGAGAGGCGATAGCCCGCGTAATAATTGCCGCCGTTGGATGTCAGCGGGCGGGTGGCCTTGGCCTCGGCGGCGGCATTGTCATAATAGCCCAGCGCCCGCCATTGCACATCGCCATCGAACACCAGATCATACAGGCCGTGCGTCGAGAGCAGCCGCGCATCGGCCTGTTTCTGGCGCGCCACGGCCTCAAGGATCTGCGGCGCATGGGCGGCCGAGGAGGCCAGCACCTGTTTCAGCGTCAATTCCGCCGCCCCGGCCGCGGGCGCCGCCAAAGCCAGCGCCATGCCCATAAAAGCGCGGATCACTTGCCCTCCTCCTCATAGGAATCCTTGGCCTTGGATTTGCTCTTGGCCTTGTCGCCCTTGTCGGACAGCGCCTTGCCCAGACCCTTGCGCGGGCCGGGGTTTTCGGGCGGCGTCATTTCCAGCGGGAAGTCATTGAGCTGACGCCACAATTCATAGCCGACGCTGACCGTGTTCATCTGGATCCATCCGCGCACCTTCGATCCCAGCCGGACGAAATTGCTGTCCGGCCAAGCCCGCGCGCCCGGCATCGGTTCGACCAGCACACGGAACAGGCCATTGTCCAGCGCCGAAGGGTCGATCGAACGCACCCGCCCGTCAAACATGCCCTGCGCCACCGAGGGCCAGCCGCTGAACTGGATCGCGGGCCAGCCTTCGAAATTCAGCCGCACCCGCTGGCCGCGCCGCACCATGGCGACATCGCGCCCGTCGATCTGCAATTCGACCACGCGCCGGGAATTTTCAGGCGCCAGAGTGGCCAGCCAGTCGCCCGCGCTGACCAGAGCCGCGCCTACGCTGGTGTTGATCGCCTGAATGCGCCCGTCGCGCGGGGCGCGCACCACCTGCGCCGACTGGCGATTGAGGGCGATGTCCACCCGGCTCAGCTTGGCCTTGGCCTCGGCCAGTTTGGCGGCATGTTCGGCCACCTTGATCTGGGTGTTTTCATAATCGCGCCGCGCCGCCAAACCGTCGGCATAGAGCGAACGGGTGCGTTCCACATCCAGCTTGGCCACGGCCATGGCCTGAGCGACGGAATCGATCTGGGCCAGAACCTGCGCGCGCTCGGCGGCCATGCGGGTCAGGACATCGGGGTCATTGTCGACGATGCGCGCGATGGGTGCGCCTGCTTTCACCTCCTGCCCATCATTCACATACCATTGCTCCACCCGGCCCGGCACAAGCGCTGTGACCTGCTGCACCCGGTCATGCGGGTCGAGCGCGGTCACGCTGCCCCGACCCGGCGCGGTCTGCACCCATGGCACCAGCAGCAGGAAGGCGACAATGGCGGGGATGGACAGGGCGATCATCCATGCCACCACCCGCATCACGCGCGGCGGGCGCATGGCGCTCAGCGTGGCGAAACGCTCGAACCGACTCATGCCCGCGCCTCCGCGCCAAGACCGGAGGCCCTTTGGGCAACAGGGCGTATGTCATCCCATTGCCCGCCCCGGATCTGTTCGCGATTGCCCAGCCACAGCCAGCCGTCGCGCCGCAGCCCTTCGGGCCGCCCGGTGAATTGCAAAACGCTGGTTTCCGTCTGGCGCAGATGATCCAGCACGCGGTCCAGCCGGTCGGGGGGCAGCAGGTCATAGAGGGGCGAGAGCACCAGCACCTTGGGCCGCGCCAACAGCGCGCCCGCCAGTTTGAGCGCCATCGTCTCGCCCACCGCCAGCGGCCAGCCCAGCGGCGAGAGCATCGTGTCCATCCCTTGCGGCAATTGCCCCACACGGTCGGCCAGCCCGACCAGATCAAGCGCGGCCATGATCGCCTCATGGCGATCCCCGCTGGCCAATGAGAGATAGTCGCGCAGGGAAAGATCGACGATGGTGGGGCGATCGAGCACCACCACATCCGAGCGCAGGCGCAGCATGTCATAGGTGCCGATATCGGCACCGCCCACGGTGATCAGGCCGCGTGTGGGCGTGTCAAGACGCTTGAGCAGGACCGAGACGGCGCGGTCCACCCCCGGCGCGGCAAGAATGGCGAGCTGCTCGCCGCTGGCCACGGTGAAGTTCAGGTGATGATCGCCCAATTCGACATGGCGAAAGGCAATCGCGCCATTGGGCAGCGCGGGCGCATCGACCTTGGGCGGGCTTTCCTGCGGCACATCCCAGAACAGCGAGAGTTCCTCCAGCCCGCCGACCAGATCATAGAAAGTTTCCAGATAATTGCCCATCTGCGCAATGCCATAGAACACGCCCGACAGGATCAGCTCGGCGGCCACCAACTGGCCGATGGAAAGCTCGCCCGCGATGATCAGCATCCCGCCCATCGTCAACAGACCCGCGCTGGCGCAGGCATAGAGCAGCAGCAGGCAGATGGTCTGGGTAAAGGTATAGCGGAAATGGGCGCGATGCTTGGCCACGTAATCGGCGGTCAGGGCTTCGGACTGATCGATGGCGAAATGCATGTGGCGGCTGGATTTGTAAAAGCCGTTCGATCCGCCCACGCCGTCCAGCCAATGGGCGGCGGCATGTTTGGAATGGCTGACGGCAATGGCCGTGGTGAAGGCCCCGCGCGCCCAGACCATCAGGATCAGCGCGATCAGCGTGACCAGCAGCACATTGAAGGCGAGAAAGAAGGGATGGTAAAAACTGGTGACGACCAGACCCACCACGCCTTGCAGCACGATGGCGAAGCCGCCCACCAGCAGGCTGGTCAGCGCCTTTTGCACGGTGGCCATGTCAAAGAAGCGGTTGAAGAGATCGCCGTGGCGCGCGTCATGAAAGAAGGGATTGCGGGCATGAACCGCGCGCAGCGTGATTTCCGCCATCATCCGCGCGAAAAACCGCCGCTCGAACAGCGCCATGACATGCACGCGCAGCGCGCTGAGCAGTCCGGCCAGCAGCAGCAGGCCAAACAGAATGGCCGAGAGCGTGAAGAGCGGCGCGGGCAGCGCGATATTGGCCACCGCATTGATCAGCAATTGCACCGAAATGGGCGTGGCCAGCGAGAGCAGGGAAATGGCGGCCCCATAAAGCAGCGCCATACGCAAATAAGGCCCATCCGGGCCCAGAATCAGCGCAATCCACCGCGCCACCTGTCTCATCCCCACATTCTGTTTGGCCATGCTTACCCCGTTTACTGCACCTGCGAAGGAAATAGCGGGGCGGCATGGCACTTCAAGATCAGGAAAATGGGGAAACAAAATAGAACATTTCAGCAATAAGGGCGATGACCAAGAAAAAGGCCAAAACCATCGGATCTATTGGGAAAATCTCAGCATCGGTTCGCCTGTGCGGGGGTTGGACAGTGTTACATTTTCTATCGCCTGAAACCGCCAATTGTCATTCCGCCGGGAAAGGACGGCAAGGATCAGCGTGTCGACACAATGCGGTCCCGCTGGGTGAGCTTCGCCGGTGGTGAGCCGGCTCCAGAAATGGACGATGGCGGTGTTGGCATCGATCAGGGCGGCGTCGATCAATTCGTTCTCGAGAGCGGAATCGCGATAGATTGTTTCGTGAAGGGGCTGATGCATGGCGATGATCGCATCGACGCCGCGCACATAATGGGCAAACCTGTTCACGAAGGTGGCTTCATCGTGAAACAGGGCGGCAAAATCCCCCATATCATGCGCATTCCACGCTGCCTGAAAGGCTGCCGGGGCATCTTCGGGCCGAATCATCTGCGGGTTCCTTCGTCTGACGGGCGACCCGCATGGAATAGACGCCGCGCGGGTCTTGGCCAAACATCCCTGTTCAGCGCTTGGGTTTGCCCGATCCTATGTCGGGCATGGAGGTCAGATGGCCTTTGTTTCCTGCCCCGACATCGCGCGCGCCCACATCCCTGTCGGCGGTGCGTTCGCCGGGGGCGGGCTTTTGCGCGCCCACCGCGCCTGTTCCGCCCGCTTCCAGACCGGGATTGTCCCGCTGCTCGGTCAGGGTGGAGGGGGCGGGCGGGGTCTTGCCCATCTGGTCGCCTTGCTTGTCCTTGCGAATGTTCTGCGTCATCGGGGGCTCCTTTTCCCGGCTCGTCATCACCTTGAAAGGGATGGCGGGGGCAAAGGATGCACAGGATCGCCGCGCCGGGACAAAATAGGCGGAACTCTACGAGCGCTCACCCCTTCCGTGAGATGGGGTGCCGACACCCCGGCAAAAGGATATGAGCCATGACTTCGCATAACCGCAAAGGCCCCCTTGGGGACGTGATACCAAGCAAGGACGCCCCCGATCGGGAAACCAGCGGCGGCCAGAAGCCGGAAAAGGTCGAGGATCGCCCCAATGTCGGCCAGGTTTCGCCCGAGGACTATCCCGAGGCGGATCGCGCCAGAATCAAACCCTGAGCGCCTTTTGTCACCGGCCCGGAAGGCGCCGGTTCAGCGGGAATTGGGCTTTGGATCGCGATGTTCGGCTACGCGCAGGGCGATCTTGCTCAGCGCTTCGTTGAGCAGGTCGCGCTCCGCCTCCGTGATGTCCTGAAGGATGGCCGCGAAATAGTCGCCGCGCATCTTGCGGGCGCGTTCGAACAGCGCCTGCCCCTCGGGCAGGACCGAAATGATCTGGCGTTTGCGATTGTGCTCGTTGCTGTTGCGCTCGATCAGCCCGGCCTCGATCAGGCGTTTGACCGCGCGGCTGACCTCGGCCCGGTCTGAGTCGAAGGCCGCGCCTATGTCGGCCGCGCTGGCCGGACCCGCCGAGCAGATGAAGGCCAGCACCCGCCATTCGGCCAGAGTGAGCGCGAAATTTTCCTGCAATTGCTGCATCGTGGCGCGATCCATCATGCGGGCAAGCAGCAGCAGGCGATGCGGCAAACGGGTGCCGCCAAACAGATCCCAGGTCCGAGGCAAAGTCATCTTTTGATCGCTGCCAAAGCGAGCGGACAAATGCAACGGGAATCATGTTGACTAATCAACATGTGCGGCGCATGACATGGGCATGACCCAAATCCATCCTTTTTTGCCCCGGCTGGAACATGCCTTCACCATCTCGATCGACCTGTCGCGGCCCTACTGGATCACTCCTGGGGCGCGGGGCGATACGCGCGCGGCGATTTTCGCGGCCCAGGGCGTGATCGAGGGGCCTCGTCTGCAAGGGCGAGTGGTGCCCATGTCGGGCGGGGACTATCCGCTTTCTCGCCCCAACGGCGTGATCGACTTTGATGCGCGCTATTTGCTGGAAGCCGAGGATGGGGCGATCATCTATCTGGAAAACCGGGGCTTTCGTTGGGCGCGCAGCCCAGAAATCGCCGAAAAGATGCGCCGCAACGAGCCCGTCGGCTTTGACGATTACTATATGCGCGTAACCCCGCGTTTCGATGCGCCCGCCGGGCCGCATGAATGGCTCAGCCAGCATGTCTTTGTGGGCGTTGCGGAAAAAGTGCCCAATGCCAACCGCATCCATTATTTCGTGGTGATGTGAGATGGCGGGCGGGGGTTTGGCGCCGTCCTATCCGGTGCGGATGCGCGCCGGTGTTGACCCGTACAGCGCCACGCACAAGCCGCCCCTGCCGCCCACCAATTTTGCCCGATGGAACGAGCGCGGGCTGACCATCGAGCGCAACCATCGCATTCGCCTGCGCGACGGGGTGGAGATCTTTGCCGACATCTATCGGCCCGAAGGCGCACAGCAAGGCGTGCCGATCCTGTTGGCATGGGGGCCTTACGGCAAACATGCGCTGACCAATCGCGTGTTCTGGCCGCGATCCGGGGTGGACCCGGATTGGCTTTCCGATCTTACCGCTTTCGAGGCGCCCGATCCTCTGTTCTGGGCCGGGCATGGCGTGGGCGTGGCGGTGGTCGATCCGCGCGGGGCATGGCTTTCGGGCGGGGATTTCCATCATAACGGCGCGCAGGAGGCGCTGGACTGCGCCGATACCATCGAGTGGCTGGCCGGTTTGCCATGGTGCAACGGGCGGGTGGGGATGACGGGCGTGTCTTATCTGGCCGCGATCCAGTATCTGGTCGCGCCCCTGCATCCGCCCGCGCTGGCCGCGATCAATCCATGGGAAGGCTTTTCCGACTGGTATCGCGAATTTGCCTATCATGGCGGCATTCCCGAAACCGGCTTCCTGCCGCGCGCCTCGGACAATATCCGCTTCTCGCTGGGGCGGACCGAGGATACGCTGGAAAATGTCCGCGCCCATCCGCTGATCGACGATTACTGGCTGTCGAAATCCTATGATCTGGCCGCGATCACCCAGCCCGCCTATGTCGTGGCCAGTTGGTCGGATCAGGGACTGCATCTGCGCGGCACGATCGAGGCGTGGCGCCAAATGCGCAGCCCGCAAAAGTGGCTGGACATCCATGGTCAGAAGAAGTGGGCGCATTACTATTGCCCCGAAAGCCGCGCCCGGCAGACCGCCTTTTTCGAGCATTTCCTGTTTGATCGCCCTACCGCTGTGGCCGCATGGTCCCCGGTACGGATCGAGATCCGCGAGCAACATGGGGTCCAGCACGAGCGGGCCGAGCGGGAATGGCCGCCCGCGCGCACGGCCTATCGTGAACTCTTTCTCGATCCGGCGCGGGGCACCTTGTGCGATGCCGCGCCCCCGCCCTCCAGCCTGCGGCAGGACGCCGCCCACGGCGAGGCCCATTTCACGATTCGTTTTGACCGGCCCACCGAAATCACCGGTCAGGCCGCCCTGCGCCTCTGGGTGGAGGCCGAGGGCAGTGATGATGCCGACCTGTTCATTGCGCTGCAAAAGCTGGATGCCGCAGGGCAGGAGGTGGGCTTCACCTTCTACGCTTTTTATGAAAACGGCCCCATCGCGCTGGGCTGGCAAAGGGCCAGCCATCGCGAATTGGACGAGGCGCTTTCCACACCCGAACGCCCCGTGCATCGCCACCGCTGCGAGGAAAGGCTGAAGCCGGGCGAGAGCGTTCCGGTCGAGATCGAAATCTGGCCCTTCTCGGTCCGCTTTGAAGCGGGTGAGAGCCTGCGGCTGGTGATTTCCGGCCGCGACATTTATCGGCCCGAACCGGGTGTCATGCTGCCCTTCCCCCAGCATCAGGATACGCGCAATGCGGGCCATCACGTCTTTTACGGCGGCGGGGCCATGGCCTCGCGGCTGATCCTGCCCTTCCTTCCCGCATCGGAGCATCCATGACTTTGCAGCCAACCCTTGCCGATTGCCGCCTTGAGCATGTGTTCGACATCGAGGTGCTGTTCGGCGCGGATCGCACGCTGTTTGGTCCTTTGCCCGGCGGCGGGCATCAGGGTTATACGCCTGCCATCGGCGGCATAATCACCGGGCCGCGCCTGACGGGCAGCGTTGTGCCCCATTCGGGCGCCGACTATGCCACCGCGCGTGAGGATGGCACGATCGAGCTGCGCGCCCATTACCTGCTGCGCGCCGATGACGGCACGATGATCTATATCCAGAACCTGGGTTATCTGGTCCGCCCGCGCCCGGGTGAGGACCAGCCTTCCTATTTCAAGCTGACGCCCTATTTCCGCGTGCCCGTCGGGCCGCATGACTGGCTCAACCGCACGGTGATCGTGGGCGGGGGAGAGCGGCGGTCCGACCCGGACCGCACGCTCTTTCGCTATTACGCCCTCGTCTGAGCGATCCGGCGCAACCCTGGCGCGGCGGCCAGAAAACACAGCGCCGCCGCAAAGAACACCAGCACCGCCAACGACAGCGCGCTTTGCAGCCCCTGCGCTGACGCCTGCCGACAGGCGGCGGCCACGGCCTCGCCGGCGCCATGGGCGGGCATGCCTGCCGGGCAATCCACGCCATATTGCCCGGCATAAGCGGCCCGCGCCGCCCGGTCGGAAACAAAACCGACAAAGACCGGCCCCAGACCCGAACCGATCAGCGTATAGAGCAGCGTGTAGAGCGCCACGCCGCTGGCGCGCATGCGCGTGGGCAGGAGGTTCTGGATCATGCCTGTGGTCGGCCCGTAAAACAGCAGGAGGAACGCGCCCGCCGCCAGCAGCAGCGCAAAGGCCGCGCCCAGCGAGGCGGCATGAAAGGCCAGCCAGTAGATCGGCGGCGCCAGCGTCAGCCCGAAGGCCGCGCCCCATGCGGGCCAGCGCGCATCGCGCCGGGCCAGCCAGTCGGTGCCGAAACTGCCCACGATCAGGCCGAAGGTGATGGCAAGGCCCGAAATCAGGCCGAAATTGGCCGCCGCCTCGCGCACGCCCAGATGGTGGGTGCGCGCCAGAAACACCGCCAGAAATTGCGAGATCGAGGTCATGCCAAAACCCGCCAGACTGCCCCCCGCGATCACGCAGAGCAGGGTGGGATTGCCCGCCACTTCGCGCAGGAATTCGCCGACCGGGGGCGCCTTGCCGCCCTTGGTGCCGGCGTCATAGCGCCCCCGCTCCGGCTCGGGCGCCAGCAGCAGAAGCAGGCCCGCCACCACAAAGCCGGGCAGGGCAAAGAGCAGAAAGGCCGTGCGCCAATGCCAAAGCAAGGCAATATGCCCGGCCAGCATCGCGCCGAGCAGCGTGCCGATGGGCGTGCCCAGCATCACCAGCGCAAAGGTGGAGGCGCGCTTTTCACGCGGGGCGATATCGGCCACCAGCGAGGCGGTGGGGGGCACAAAGCCTGCCTCGCCCATGCCCACGCCAAGGCGGCTGGCGGCCAGCGCGGCAAAGCTGCCCGCCATGCCGGTGGCCGCCGTGGCCAGCGACCAGATGATGGTGCAGGAGGCAATGATCCGCTTGCGCGAGAACCGCTCGGCCAGCAGGCCGATCGGCAATCCGGCCAGCGCATAGAGCGCGGCAAAGACCAGCCCCTGCAACAGGCCCAATTGCAGATCGGTGAGCAGAAGATCGGCCTTGATGGTCTGGGCCAAGGCGGAAAACACCGCCCGGTCGGCGAAATTGAGCGTGCAGGTGAGCAGCAGCAGCACCAGCAGGACCCGGCGGCGCGGGGCCGCGGGCGCGCTCATGCCGGTTCTCCCGCCGCGCGATGGCGGCGCGACAGGGTGACGGCCTCGATCCTGCGGAACAGGCCATCCTGCATTTGATAGAGAGCCATGCTTTCAATGGCATAGGTATCGCCTGCCTGCATTGTCCGGCCGGAGAGCTCGACACCGTCGCGCCTTGCTGTGAACACCGAGGCCAGCGCGGCGGCAATGGCGCCATCCCCGCCCAGAGCGGCGCGCAGCGTCATCATCCGATGGAAGTCCTCCCGCGCCTTGCGATAATAGGCCACAATCGCCTCCGCGCCGCGCAGGATGATGCCGGTTCCATTGCGCAACTCGACGTCGGGCGCGTAGAATCGGCCATAGGCGACCTCATCGCCCCGGTTGAAGGCGGCTAAATAGTTCTCCATGATGGCATGTGGCTGCATGGCGATCTGCTCTCCCATCGTATTCTTGTCGAACCATCTTTGACCGCTTAAGTTGATAGATCAACATAATTCTCGGAGGCATGATGCGCGAGGTTCCATCCGGCGGTGCAGACAGGCTGGCATATCTGCTCAAACTGGTGGCCCATGGGCCGGACCGCTTCAGCCTGGGCGATCTGGCCGCGCGCGCGCGCCTGCCCGCCAGCACGGTCCACCGTCTGTTGCAGGTGATGGTGAGGGCGGGACTCGTCGAACGCGGGGCGCATCAGACCTATCGGCCGGGCCGTGAATTCTATGCGATGGCCTCGCAACTGGTGGCGCGTTTCGATGTCATCCGCTCCGCCCGGCCTTTGCTTGAAGGGCTGGTGGAGCGCTGGCACGAGACAGCGGTGCTGTGCACCTATAACCCTACCGACCGCCGCGCGACCATTGCCGATGTGGTCATGACGCCCCATCCGCTGCGCTTTGCGGTGGAAAGGGGAGGCGAGATTCTCCTGCCCTGGGGCTCGCTGGGGCGGGCGATTCTGGCTTTCCTTTCCGGCGGAGAGATGGAGGCGATTATCCGCGAAACGCGCTTTGGCCCCTTGACCGGGCGGCCGCGCGATCCGCGCAGCGAGCTCGAAAAAGGCCTGCGCGAGGTGCGCGAAGAGGGCGTTTCGCGCTTTTACGACCCCGATATCGAGATCGCGGGCATTGCCGCCCCGGTGTTCGGCGCCGAAGGGCTGGTGCTGGGCTGTATCGGCGTGACCATGCCGTCCAAACGCTATCTGCTCCATGCCGAGGATGATTTGGTGCTGGCCGTGCGCGAGGCGGGGCAGAACCTGAGCGCGGCCGCATCGATGGGGCAGGGTGGTGTGGACCAAGAATTCCAAAATACGGAATAGTGGTTCTGCAAGATGGAAGATGCTTGAAAGTTGATTGCTCAACATTATCGTCACTCCCCGTAACCCGGCGCAAAAAAAGCGGGGAAAAATGGGAGAGGGCAATGAACTACCGCAAGGGGAAGGTGCTCGTTTACGCTTCGTCGGCTGCTCTGGCCATGGCGCTGTTTGGCGGCGAGGCCCATGCCGAAGAGCAGGCCGCCAAGAACAATGCGCCTGAAATCGTCGTTACCGCGCAATTCCGCAGCCAGAAGCTGCAGGATGTGCCGATCGCCATTACCGCCGTCAACTCGGCCATGCTGGAGCAGCGCGGCGCCACCAATATCGCCGACATCGGGTCCAGCGCGCCCAACGTGACGCTGCGCCCTGCGGCGGCCAGTTTCGGCCCCTCGGTTGTCGCCTACATTCGCGGCGTGGGCCAGCGCGACACCAATTTCGCGCTGGAGCCGGGGGTCGGCCTCTATATTGACGATGTCTATCTGCCCACGATGCATGGATCGCTGCTCAATCTGGTCGATCTGGACCGGGTGGAGATTCTGCGCGGGCCGCAGGGCACGCTGGCGGGGCAGAATTCGATCGGCGGGGCGATCAAGCTCTATTCCAAAAAGCCCGATGCCAATCCGGACGCCTATATCTCGGCCACCTATGGCGCCTATAATCGCGTCGAAATCCGGGGCGGTTCCAATTTTACCATCGCGCCCGACAAGCTCTATATGCGCCTGACCGGGGTGGGCGTGCACAAGGACGGCTATGTCACCCGCTATGACTATGCCTGCACCCATCCGGGCAGCACCGTGCCCAGTTCGGTCACCGGATCGAGCTGCAAACTGGGCACCGAAGGGGGCAAGGATTATGTCGCGGGCCGCGCGGCCTTTCGCTGGACGCCGACCAGTTTCCTGACCGCCGACATTGCCGTGGACATCACCCGTGACAACAGCGAGCCTACGCCATCGACCCTGCTCTATGTGGGCCGCAATGCCAATCCGGGCTCGACCCTGACCGGCATCGCCAGCCCGCCTGCGGCTGCCTATGTGCTCAACGGCAATGTTTATGGCAATGCCACCGGATCGCCCTTCATCAGCTATTCGCCCTTTGGCGCCTATGCGCAGGACACGTTCAGCCGCAGCCCCTATATCAACTACGAGAATTACACCGACACCGCCCCGCGCGACGGTTCGGCCCCTTGGCAGGCCCCGCTCAAGGCCGCGCTCAACACATGGGGCATTTCGGGCACGCTCAGCGCCACGCTGACGCCCAATCTGAAGCTGACCTCGATCACCGCCTATCGCCAGTTCGACGGCACCTATTCCACCGGCGACGGTTCGCCGCTCAACCCCTCGCTTCAGGCGAACAACATCTACAACAAGCAGTTCAGCGAGGAATTGCGCCTGTCGGCCAAATTCGGCGATCTGGCCAATCTGACGGTGGGCGGCTTCTATTTCTACAAGCGCAGCCGGTATCAGGCGCGGATCGAGCTGACCACGCTCAACTTCATCGAGGACGATTCGATCCCCGCCACCACCAAGGCGGTCTTTGCCAATGCCGATATCAGCCCGATCAGGAACCTGACCGTGATCGGCGGCATCCGTTATACGGATCAGTCCAAGACCTTCTATTATGGCCGTTTTGGTGTACCGGGATCATCGACGGGGGGCGCGGTCCCGCCTTCGCTTGCGGCGCTCAACGGGCTGGTCGGGGGCTTCAACGGCGGCCGGTTCGACTATCGCGCGGCGCTGCAATATCGCTTCAACGATGATGTGATGGGCTATGCCCAGTTCTCCACCGGCTTTCGCGGCGGCGGCATCAACCCTCGCCCCTTCTTTCCGGCGCAGGCTTTGCCGCACAGCCCGGAAAAGCTCAACGCCTATGAAGTGGGCCTGAAAACCGACCTGTTCGACCGCCGCCTGCGGATGAATTTCTCTGGTTTCATCAACAAATACACCGATATTCTGGTGACGGTGGCCAGTTGCCCGCTGCCCGGCGTTCCGGCCGCGCCCTGTTCGTTGCCGCTCAATGCGGGCAATGCCACGATCAAGGGGCTGGAGGCCGAAATGCGGCTGCAACCCGTGCCCGGCCTGACGCTGGAAGCTTCGCTCGCCTATCTCGATTTCAAATATGACTCCGTCAGCGCCGCCGCCGTCACCTCCGGCATCGGCACCGAGGACAAGGGCCAGTATATCTCGCCATGGCAATGGAGCTTTGCCGTGCAATATGACTGGAGCCTTGGCGCCATGGGGACCATCACCCCGCGCGTCGATGTCAACCATATCGACAGCTTCAACCGCAACGCCAACAATGTCGACGCCGCCACCGGGGGCAAAGACATTTTCGGTCAGGTGCCGGGCTATACGCTGGTCAACGCCCGCATCGCCTATCAGACGGCGGGCAAAGAATGGGAACTGGCCGTCGAAGGGCGCAACCTGACCGACAAGCTCTATTACACCGATATTTTCGACAATCGCGGATCGACCAATTCGATCCAGGGCACGCCTGCCGAACCGCGCACATGGGCGGTGACGGTCAAGCGCCGCTTCTGAAAATCGGGGCGCCCCGGTGGCGCCCCACCATCCAATGCCACCATCCCTTTATCCCATTTTGCGGGAGGTTTTCTCATGGCCACTTCCTTTTCCAGTCCAACGGCATCTGGCGCGGCCTCCGGCGTGCCCATTGTCGCCGGGCTGCCCATGCCCGAATTTCGCCATATCACGGTTGAACCGATCAGCGGCGCCTGCGGCTGCGAGATCGGCGGGGTCGATCTGCGCCAGCCCCTGCGGCCCGAGGTGCTTGACGAGATCATGCTGGCCTTTCAGCATTTCCTCGTCATCGTCTTTCGCGATCAGGACCTGACGCCTGAGCAGCACAAGGCTTTCTCGCGCCATTTCGGCGAACTGACCGAATTGCCCCAGGCGCCCACCTATAATGGCGACAATCTGATGCAGGAGGTGCGCCGCGAGGCGTGGGAGCCGGTCAATGTCGTGCCCAGCTTTGAGCATTTCCACACTGACAGCCCGTTCCTGCCCCAACCGCCCAAATGCATTGTGATGCGCGCGCTCGATTGCCCGCAATGGGGCGGCGATACCGCCTTTTCCAACGCCTATCTGGTCTATGAGCATCTCTCGGACGGGATGAAGGCGCTGCTCGACGGGCTGCAGGTGGTCTATTCGGCCAAGGATGTGTGGAGCAAGAACGAGAAACTGCCCCCGGAAAAGCGGCTGCGCCTGCGCGAGAGCCATGGGTTTACCGAGGACCAACTGGAAAACATCCAGCCTGCCGTGCGCGTCCATCCCGAAACCGGCCGCCGCGCGCTTTTCGCCACCACCGCCTATTTCCGCCATTTCGTGGGGTGGAGCGAGGAGGAGAGCCGCGCCTTGCTCAACTATCTGCAAAGCCTTGCCCAGCATCTGCATTACCATTGCCGCGTCAAATGGCGCAAAGACACGCTGATCGTGTGGGACAACCGCTTTACGCTTCATCGCGGCGTGCATGATTTCAAGCATGAGCGGCGCCATCTGATCCGCACCACCGTGATCGGCGAGCGGCCCATGGGCATTGCCGATCTGGCCGCGCCGGCAGGGGAAGGGGCATGAAGGTTGGCGCCGCGATTGCGCGTATCCTCAAGATCGAGGGCGTCGATGTCCTCTTCGGCTATCCGCGCAATGCGGTGCTGGAGGCCGCCGCCAAGGAGGATATTCGCACCATCATCGTGCGGCAGGAACGCACCGGGTTGCATATGGCCGATGCCTATTCGCGCATGACGCGGGGGGCCAAGATGGGCGTCTTTGCCATGCAGCACGGGCCGGGCACGGAAAACGCCTATGGCGGCGTGGCGCAGGCTTTTTCCGAAAGTGTGCCGGTGCTGGTGCTGCCGCAAGGCTATGCGCGGGCGCTGGCCCATGTGCCCGACAATTACAACGCCTGCCGATCCATGCGCGACATCACCAAGACCGCCGAGCCGATCCTGCGCGCGCAGGATACGCCCGCCATCCTGCGCCGCGCCTTCACCGCCCTGCGCAACGGGCGGCGGCGGCCCGCTCTGGTGGAAATGCCGTGGGATGTGCTGGCCGAGGATGTGGGCGAGGCGCTGGATTATGCGCCGGTGGTTTCAACCCGCTATGGCCCCGATCCCGCGCAGGTGGCCGCCGTTGCGAAAAGGTTGGTGGCAGCGCCCCGTCTGGTGATCCATGCCGGGCAGGGGGTGCATTGGGCCAATGCTTACGGCGAATTGCGCGAACTGGCCGAACTGCTGGCCGCGCCCGTTTCCACCAGCCTTGAGGGCAAGAGCGCCTTTGACGAGACGCATCCCCTTGCGCTGGGTTCGGGCGGGGCGGCGATCCCGGGGCAATTGCGCCATTTCCTCGACCATGCGGATCTCATCTTCGGTATCGGCTGCAGCTTTGCCCAGACCGCCTTTGGCGTCGCCATGCCCGGTCATGTGCCGATCATCCATGCAACGCTCGACCCGGCCGACATCAACAAGGGCGTGCCTTGCGAGGCCGCACTGATCGGGGATGCGCAACTGACGCTGGCCATGCTGATCGAGGCGGTGCGCGCGCTGCTGCCCGCCCCGCGCGATATGGCCCCCGTGGCCGAGGAAATCGCCAAAGTGGAGCAGGCCTGGCTGGCCCAATGGCTGCCTTTGCTGGAAAGTGATGATGCGCCGATCAGCCCCTATCGCGTCTTGTGGGAATTGCAGCGCACGGTGGATGTGGCGGGTACGATCATCACCCATGACGCCGGATCGCCCCGCGATCAGCTAACGCCTTTCTGGAAATCGATCACCCCGCTCAGCTATATCGGCTGGGGCAAATCCACCCAGCTTGGCTATGGGCTGGGGCTGGCGATGGGGGCAAAACTGGCCTGCCCGGACCGGCTGTGCATCAATGTCTGGGGCGATGCGGCGATCGGCTTTACCGGCATGGATTTTGAAACCGCCGTGCGCGAACGCCTGCCGATCCTCTCGATCCTGCTCAACAATTCGGCCATGGCGATCGAGCTCGACCAGATGCCGGTTGCTACAGAGCGCTATCACGCCACCGCCATCTCCGGCCATTATGCCGATTTTGCCCGCGCGCTGGGCGGCTATGGCGAAAGGATCACCGACCCCGCGCAGATCGGCGATGCCATCCGGCGCGGGATCGCCGCCACGCAGGCGGGCCAGCCCGCGTTGCTGGAATTCATGACCGCCAAGGAAACAAGAGCTTCGCGGCTGTGACAGAGCTTCTGTCCCCGCAGGCGGAGCGCCCGCCCATCCGACCATTGACCACCGGGGAGGTGCAGGCTTTGCTGGATGGGCGGGAGGAGGCTCTGGCCGATCTGCGCGATGATATGACCGCCAATTTCGCGCGCGGTCCGGGGGCGATCCTGCTGCGCGGGCCGGACCCTGCCGCGTTTGGCGAGGCGCGCTTTGCCTCGGTCCTTGCGCGGATCGGCGGCTGGCTGGGCACGCCCGCGATCCAGTCTCCGCAGGGCGAGATGGTGGCCCGTGTGGAGCGGCGGGGCGATGATCCGGCCGCGCGCGGAACCCATTCCGACCTTGAACTGCGGCCCCATACCGATCTGCATGATATTCTGGCGCTGGGCTGTTTTCGCAGCGCATCGGCGGGCGGGGAAAGCCTGCTGCTGTCGGCCCGCGATCTCTATGACGCGATGCTGGATGAGGCGCCGCAGCATCTTCCCGCCTTGGCCAAGGGTTATCCTTGGGGCACCAACCCGGCTCTGGCCTCGCGGCACAGGCTTCGCCCTCGCCTGCCGATCCTGTTCATGCCCCAGGGCGGACGCGGGGCGCAGGTGGCCTTCAACGGCTATTTTCTGCGTCAGGCGGCCCATGAACGGGGCGAGGATCTGCCGCCCGCTCTGGCCGCCGCGATCGAGCGTATGGAGGCGGTTGCCGGTCGGCTGGCCGCACGCAGCCTGTTTGACCTGATGCCGGGCGACATGCTGTTCTGGCATAACTGGAGCTGGCTGCATGGTCGCATGCCCTTTGCCGACCGGGCCGGACATACCCGCCTGCTCTTCCGCCTGTGGATACGCTCCGCGCTGGCCCCGCGCGCCGGTCCGGGCCTGCTTGAACTGGGGCTGCGCATGGATGAAGATCACCGACTGACGGCTCAAATGGGGAGAGAGAAGCCATGAGCGAAGCCATTGCTCAGGATAAAGAGGCAGGCTGGCCGTGGAAAGCGAGCTGGCCGCTGGCGCTGCTGACGCTGATCGCGGTGTTCAACTATCTCGACCGGGCCTTGCTCGGGCTGGCGCTGCCGCTGGTCAAGCGCGAATTCGGCGCGTCCGATACGGTGCTGGGGCTGGTGACGGGCGTGGCCTTTGTTCTGCTCTATTCGGTGCTGGGTGTGCCGATCGCCTGGCTGGCGGATCGCTATAACCGGCGCAACATCATCACCTTCGGCCTGGCCTTCTGGAGCCTGATGACCGCGCTGACCGGCTTTGTCGGTTCGGTCTGGCAATTGGCGATGGCGCGTTTTCTGATGGGCGCGGGCGAGGCCTGCGCGATGCCGCCGTCCAATTCGATCATCGCCGATCTGGTCCCGCCCCGCCGTCGTCCGCTGGCCATGGCCATATTCGGCACGGCCAATTCGCTGGCCTTCATCATCTTCTTTCCCATCGCCGGGTGGGTGGCCCAGCATTATGGCTGGCGGGCGATGTTTCTGGCCATGGGGGCGCCCGGTCTGGTGGTGGCCTTGCTCTTCATCGCCACGGTGCGCGAACCTGCGCGGCAGAGCCATGGGGGGGGCGATGCGGCCCGTCCGCGCGGCGGAGAGATGACGGGCGGCGCGATCCTTGGCGATGTGGCGGACCTGTTCCGCAACCGCTGGTTTGGCTGGGTGTTTCTGGGCGTGACGCTGATGGGGGCCAATGTCTGGGCGGCGGGGGCGTGGACGCCCACCTTCTTTGCCCGCGTGCATCATATGGGCCTTGCCGAGGTGGCCGGGACGGTGGGACCGGTGCGCGGCTTTGTCGGTGCGGCGGGTGTGCTGGCGGGGGGATTCCTGATTGATCGGCTGCCCGCTCATCGCGACAGTTGGCGTATGGCCATTCCCGCCATCGCCTGCATTCTGGCCGGGCCCGCCGAGGCGCTGTTCCTGCTGGGCGATGCGCGCGCCCTCTGGCTTTCCGGCTTTGTCGCCACCAGTTTTCTTTCGCTGATCCATCAGGGGCCGATCTATGCCGCGACGATGAATGTCGTCCGGCCGGGCCAGCGCGCGCTGGCGATTTCGGTGATCCTGTTCGGCGCCAGCTTTCTGGGCAATGTCGTGGGGCCTAGCGCCGTGGGCCTGCTCAATGACAGGCTGGCGGCGGAATATGGCCCTCTGGCGGTGCGCTATTCGATGCTCATCATCGCGGTCACGCCGGTTCTGGCGGGCCTGTGTTTCCTGCGCGCCGCCTTTCTGCCGTCAGAGGCCGCCCGGCCCCGCGCCATGCCCTATCCCAGCCGCCAATAGGTCGCATAGCGTTCATGCGCGATGCGGTAATAGGGAATCAGGCGCAGGGGCTGCTGCCGGGTTGACGCAATCGTGAATTCCAGCGGCCCGGCGCCGGGGCTAATCCTCTGCGGCAGGGTCTCTGCAGGGCCGCTGATGGCGGGCGCCGCAAAGGCGGTGTCATTATATTCGCCATACTTCCTTTCGTTGACAATGATATCGGCGCCGGGAGCAAGCCCCTCGCCCCCCAAAGCCCCTGCCAGCACCAGCGGACCATAGGTAAAGGCCACGATATCGGGCGCGGTGGGCGCGCTCTGTGTCCCATGCTCCATGATCAGGCGCAGTTCGACCTCATCGCCATCGCGCCACGTGCGGGCTATTTCGACATAGCGGCCCGGCGTGGCCGAGAGCGCCACCTGTTTGCCATTGACCAGCACGGCGGCGGTTCGGCTCCAGCCGGGATGGCGCAATTTGAGGGTCAGGTCTGCGGGGCGCGTCAGTTTCCAGCGCAGATGGGTCACCGAACTTTCGGGGAAATTCGTGGTCTGAACCAGTTGCGCATCCTGCTCGCGCCAATGCAGGGCGGATGGGATGAACAGGTTGACGTAAAGCGTGCGGCCATCGTGGAAATAGATGGAATCGCGATATTTGACATGGTTCTCCATGCCTGTGCCCGTACAGCACCAGAAGGAATCCTCCGGGCTGTGGTATAGTTTCATATAGCCCGGCCGGGCGCCCTGAAAATAGGTGACCATGCCGCTGTCGGGGTCTTGCGAGGCAAGGATGCCGTTATAGAGCGTGCGCTCGTAGAAATCGGCATAATCGACCGAGGGATCGTTCAGGAACAAGGCCCGTGTCAGCTTGAGCATATTATGCTGGCCGCAGGTTTCCGACCCCTTGGCGGAAAAGACATGTTTGTCGAATTGGGCCGTCGGAAAGAAATGTTCATTATCGCCATGGCCGCCGGTGGCAAAGGAGCGGTTATTGACCACTGTTTTCCAGAAGAATTGGGCGGCATCGCGATAGGTTTCATCGCCGGTTGCCTCGTAAACTCTTTCAAAGCCGACGATTTTGGGGATCTGCGTGTTGGCGTGCAGCCCGTCGAGCTGATCGTGCCCGGCGGCCAGCGGGGTCAGGATCGCCTTGTGCGAAAAGCGCCGGGCCAGCAGGCGATAATCCTCTTTGCCGGTCATGAAATAGAGATCGGCCAAAACCTCGTTCATGCCGCCATGTTCGGTATCGAGCATCGCCTCGAACTGCCCATCGGACAAGGGGCGCGTCGCGATCACCGCCCAGTCGGCCAGACGGATCAGCACATCGCGCGAAAGGGTGCTGTCGGCCAGCAGCGCGGCGTCGCGCAATCCGGCAAAGACCTTGTGCAGCGTGTACCACGGAACGCCGGTGATCTTTTCCCCGCGCAGATGCGCCGCGACCAGCCCGGCCCCTTCCGGAAAGGCGCAGACGAGGCCCGTGCCGGATGCTTTCTGGCATTCGGCCAGTTCGGCGGCGATATGGTCCACCCTTTGCCGGAAACGGACATCGCGGGTGGAGCGCCATGCCAGCGAACAGGCGGACAGATAATGGCCCAACGTATGGCCCTGACAATGGATGTCCTGCCACATCGGCTCGGATTCCCATCCGCCATAGGCGTGCGCCTTGGGCGGCAATCCGGCATTGACGCGGAAATTGTGGAGCATCCGGTCGGGCTGGAGCCGCAGGAGATAGGCCTCGGTCATCCTCTGGGCATGCAGAAAGGGGCTTTCGCCCAGTTCGACATCGGCCAGATCGAAGGGGCGCAGCCGGGCCTTGCCGAATGCGGGCAGGACGGATTTGGTCACCGCGCCCGCTCCTGCCGGCAGGAGGCCGAGGGCAATGGCCGATGTGGCGGCCGATGCCAGTATTTCTCGCCGGGAATGTCCGGTGCAGCAGGTCGGATGGGTCAAGGCTCTCCCCCTTGTTTCTTGATTATGCAAAGTTAGCGTTATCCTATCAGGGAAAATCCATGGCTCCAAGACCCTGATTACCAATGGGCGCCAAGCCCGAAAATGATTGCTTTCTCTCTTGCCGTTCGCGGGGGACCTTATTAGGATAGCGTTATCAAAAAATGGTGGAACGGATGTCTGATACGCCCGCGGCTTGCCGTAAGGCCGGTTTTTACCGAAGTTTGGCGGGACAGTGGTGAGTGGTGCTGATGGTGGCTGTTTCCGCCCGACCTCGCCCCGGCAGCCTTTCCTCCCTGACGGAGATGATGCGATGAATTTGGCTAGCTATGGGCGGCTGACTGTGATCCTTGGGGCGGCGCTGACGGGCGGCGCGGCGCAGGCGGCCTCGCTCAACCTGTCGCCGGTGTGGGGCGATCATGGCGTGATCCAACGCGAGGCCCCGGTTGTGGTCGGAGGCACCGCCATGCCGGGCGCGACGGTCAAGGCATCGCTCGGCGCCGCGCAGGCGCAGGCCCGCGCCGACAGGACCGGCCATTTCGCCCTGACCTTTCCCGCGCGTGAGGCATCGGAGGTGCCGGTTGATCTGACGGTGGAGGCGGGCGGCGAAAGGATCGTGCGCCACGATCTGCTGGTGGGCGATGTCTGGCTATGTTCGGGGCAATCGAATATGGAATTCCCCGTGGCGCGGGCGCTGAACGGCGGTTTCGAGGCTGCCATGTCCAGTGATCCGCAATTGCGCCTGCTGACCATTCCGCAGGCCATTTCCTTTTCCCCGCGGGAGGCCTTTGCCCGGCCAGTGGTTTGGCAATCCGCCGCGCGTGAGAGCGTCACGAGCTTTTCGGCGGCCTGCTATTTCATGCTGCGCGATCTGCGCAAGGCGCTGAAAGTGCCGATGGGGGCGATCCATTCCAGTTGGGGCGGCTCGCAAATCCGCCCATGGCTCAGCCCGGAGGCCGGGCTGGCGCTTTACGGCAGCGCGGAGATGGCCTCCATCAAGCGCTTTGAGAACGATCCGCTGGCCGCCGTCACCGCCTTTTCGCCGCGTTGGGAGGCATGGTATCGCGGCGCCACCGGGGGCGGTCAGCCATGGCTGCAGCCCGACACGCTGAGCTGGCAGCCGGTGCCCTCGATCCAGGGCTGGCTGGCATGGGAAGGCACACCGCTGGCCGCCAAGCCGCTGGGTACGGTCTGGCTGCGCCGTCAGGTGACGCTGAGCCGCGAGCAGGCTGCTGCCGGGGCCGTGCTGGCGCTGGGCGTGCTGGATGACATGGATGTGACCTATGTGAACGGGCGCGTTGTTGGCAACAGTTTCGGCTGGGATTATCAGCGCGAATATCGCCTGCCGCCCGCCTATCTGCACGAAGGCGTCAACGAGATCATGGTGGCCGTGACCAACACCTATGGCAATGGCGGCTTTGCCAGCAGCGCGGACAAGCTGGCGCTGCGTATCGCGGGCGGGGAAACCATGCCGCTGGGCGATGGCTGGCGCTTCAGTATTTCGGGCGCGGGGGCCAATCCGCCGCGCACCCCATGGGACGCCAATGCGGGCATCGGCGTGATGCACAACCGGATGATCGCCCCGCTTGGCGCCTTCGCGCTGAAAGGGGCGGTGTGGTATCAGGGGGAAAGCGATGTCGATACGCCCGGCTATGCTGATCGCCTGAAGGCGTTGATCGCGGGATGGCGGCGGCAATTTGGCGCGAAACTGGCGGTCGAGATCGTGCAATTGGCCGATTACGGCCCGGTGCATACCGCACCCGGCGCATCCACATGGGCCGCGCTGCGCGACGATCAGCGCCGCGTGGCTGCTGGTGATCCGCAGGCCGCTCTGGTCAGCGCCATCGACATTGGCGAGCGCACCGATATTCACCCCGCCAACAAGCCCTTGCTGGGCAAGCGCCTGGCTTTGGCCGCGCGCGGGGTGGCGATGCCCATGCCCTTGGAGGCCTGGCGCGAGGCGGGCGGCGTGCGCATCCGCTTTTCCGGCATCGAGGGCGGGTTGCAGGCATGGAGCGCGCCCGGCCCGATTGGTTTTGAACTGTGCGATGGTGCAGGGCAATGCCGCTATGCCGCCGCGCGGGTGGATGGCGACAGCGTGGTGCTGGCCGATGACGGCAAGCCGGTGGCGCAGGTGCGCTATGCCTGGGCCGACAGTCCGGTGGTCAACCTGTTTGATGCGCGCCAGATCCCGGTGCCGGGCTTTGCCCTGCCGGTTGCGCCATGAAAGGGCGCGTCAGGCCGGAGGAGGGCCATCGGATTCGCGCTGGATAAACGTATAGTCCAGCGAGACATGGCGTGGCTTGCGCGGTTGTTTCTGGCGTTCCAGCCGAATATCCTGCACCAAAAGGTCGATGGCGTTCTCGGCCATTTCGCGGATAGGCTGGCGGATGGTGGTCAGCTCGGGCCAGATGGTGGAGGCCAGCGCCGTATCGTCAAAGCCGCAGACGGTGAGATCGCCCGGCACATCCAGCCTCATGCGATGAGCCGCCGCCACGCAACCGGCGGCCATATCGTCGTTCGAGGCAAAGATCGCAGTGGGCCTCTCCTTCATCGCCAGCAGCTTGGCCGCCGCGTCCATGCCCGAACGATAGGTGAATTCCCCTTGCTGGATCAGCGCCTCATCCACCGGCACCCCGGCATTGAGCATACTGTCGCGGAAACCGGCCAGACGCAGCGCGCTGACCGATTGCGCCGGATTGCCGATGATAAAGCCGATGCGCCTATGGCCCAGCGCCAGAATATATTTCGTCATGTCCAGCGCGGCCTGATAATCGTCGATCATCACCGCGCCGTGATGGGCGGCGGCCTGGCCGGGGCCGATCAGCATGGCATGGGCCCGCAGCCGCCGCAGCAGCGCCAGCAGTTCGGCATCATCGCTGAGCGGCGGAGGCAGGATGAAACCGTCAATACCGCTGGCGGTCAGCTTGTTGATCAGCCTTTCCTTGTCCTCGCCCACATCGCAGCGTTCGATCACCAGATGCGCGTCGAGGCGGCTGGCCGCGTCCATTCCCCCGATCAGCAATTCGGTCAGATAGGCCGCCGAAGGGTTCACATAAAGCAGCGCGAGCCGGATCTGCGATACACCGGCCAGACTGCGCGCGGCCTTGTTGGGCGCATAATCCAGTTCCTTGATCGCGGCCTCGACGGCCACCCGCGTGTCCTCGCGCACGCCGCTGCTGCCGTTGATGACGCGGCTGACGGTCATCGGCGAACATTGGGCCAGACGGGCAACGTCATTGACAGTGGGGCGGCCAGACTGGCGGCGGCGCAGGCGAGGTTCTTTCATGGCGTCCTTATCCTTTCGGGATATTTGGCGCGAGCCCTCGCGCAATGCAACATGAGATGCGCGACCGACGCGATTGGGGCTTGCGCAGGCGGACGGTTTTGTTAAAGTTAGCGCTATCAATAGTCGGACGAAACGACGCAGGCCGACATCGGCAAATACTGAGAGGCATAGCTGCGCAGCAGCATGGGCAGATGAGCATGGCGTTTTGCGAAAGAGAGCGATCCTTGATCGCATGATGCTTTGTCGGCCTGTGCCTATTGGGCGCCGAGCCAAACAATCAAAAGTCCTTTTGGGGAGAATGCTTGTGGAAAAGACCATGATGCGCGCCGCTTTGCGCTCAGCCTTTCTGGCCGGGGCGGGCGCGGCCCTGATGGCAGGGGGCCCGGCCATGGCGGGCGCGCCGGTGGAGGTGACCGTGGAGGCCGCCAAGCCGGGCGATGTGATCGATCGCAATATTTTCGGCCAGTTTGCCGAACATCTCGGTTCGGGCATCTATGGCGGCATCTGGGTGGGCAAGGATTCGCCCATTCCCAATGTGCGCGGGATCCGCTCCGACGTGGTGGCCGCGCTCAAGGCGATCAAGGTGCCCAACGTGCGCTGGCCCGGTGGTTGCTTTGCCGACGAATACCACTGGCGCGACGGGATCGGCGCGGCCGACAAGCGCCGGGTTCAGGTCAATACCAATTGGGGCAGCGTGCCCGAATCCAATGCCTTTGGCACGCATGAATTCATGGATTTTGCCGAGCAGATCGGCGCCGACCCCTATGTTTCGGTCAATCTCGGGTCGGGCAGCCCTGCCGAGGCTTCGGCCTGGGTGGAATATATGACCGCCGAAAAGGACACCACGCTGGCCAAGGAGCGCGCCGCCAATGGCCATGCCGCGCCTTGGAAAGTGCCGCTGCTGGGCATAGGCAATGAAAACTGGGGCTGCGGCGGGGCCATGTCGGCCGACCACTATGTCGAGGAGATGAAGCGATTCACCAACTTCATCCGCAATTTCAACCCGGCCCAGCGCGAGAAAGACAAGATGAAGCGCATCGCCGTGGGCTGGGATGGCGGCAAGCTGGATTATACCGAACGGGTGATGAAGGCGTGGAAGGACCACGTTTACAGCTGGGACATCGAGGGCATCTCGCTGCACAGCTACACCATCGGCGGGGCATGGCCGCCGCATCAGGTGGCCACAGGTTTCGGGCTGGATGATTATGCCGCCGTCATCAAGGACACGCTGCGGATGGATCAGTTGATCAATACGCAGACCGCCATCATGGACAAATATGATCCGGCCAAGAAAGTGTTTCTGGCCGTGGACGAATGGGGCGCGTGGCTGACACCCACGCCGGGCACCAATCCCGGTTTCCTGATGCAGCAGAACAGCATTCGCGACGGCATTCTGGCCGCGATCAATCTCAATATCTTTGCCCGCCATGCAGACCGGGTGAAGGTGGCCAATATCGCCCAGATGATCAATGTGCTTCAGGCGATGATCTTCACCGATGGCGCCAAGATGGTGCTGACGCCCACCTATCACGTCTATCGCATGTATGTGCCGTTTCAGGATGCGCGCTTTGTGCCGGTGAAATTTGCTGCGGGCGAATATGTGCGCGGCGCGGTGTCCATGCCCAAACTGGACGCGATGGCGGCGCGCGATGCGCAGGGGCATCTCTGGCTCTCGCTGGTCAACATTGATCCCGAAGCGCCCGCCAGCATTCACCTTTCCGGTTATAAATCGGCCAGCGGTGATGTGTTGACCGCGCCCAAGGTGGACAGTGTCAACACGTTTGACGCGCCCGCCATTGTCGCGCCCAAGCCGGTTTCGGTGAAGGGCAAGGCGGGCGGTCTGACGCTGGAACTGCCCGCGCGTTCGGTGACGGTGGTGCGGCTGGATTGAGGACGGAAAAGGCGTGGATCTGGGGTCCACGCCTGCGGCGGCTGCGCTTCCCTCACCTGTGGCCGCCGCAATAACAGGAAAGGCCCGATGCGTGATCCGCGCATCGGGCCTTTTTCGGGTTGGGCGAAAAGATCAGCGGTCGAGCGCCGCCGCCCCCCATGTTACCGTTACATTCTGCAGATCGCCGCGATCTCCCCGCGCCACCAGCTCGATGATGCGCGCGCCTTCGACCGGCGCGTTCAGCGCCACCGGTTGATCGCCGCGTTTCATCCAGCCGCTGCGCGCCACGCTGCGGCCATCGGCAAAGACCTCGAAACGGACACGCGCACCTTGCGACAGGGAGGAATCGTCGATGCCGACTCTGGCGGCAAAGTTGCGATAGCCGGCATTGCGCACCTCCAGCCGCGAATTGGCCAAAGCGCCGATCCCGCTGGAGAAATTGACCCCGCCGATGCGCAGGCTCATGCCATAGGGCGTGGCATCGGCTCGCGCGCCGCCCCATCCGCCATAGATCGGATGTTCGCCATCGCCGCGCGTGTTGCGCCAGGGCAGCAGGCCGCGATGCACCATCGGGTCGGCCATTGGTTCGACAATGCCGTCCACCGCCGGGTTCACACTGCCCGGCATTTCGGAAAGATAAAGGCCACCCGGATGCGTCCTTGCGCCCGAAACGCGGAACACCAGCGTTTGATGCCCGGCCAGATGGAGGTTGACCTCCTTGGTGAAACGGCTCTGCGCTCCGGTCCACAGGTCGGTCAGGTCAATCCCGCTGTCCTCGCGCAATTTGAGATGGGCGGCGGTGAGTTTGACGTCAATCGGCCCGCCCGTGCGGTTGAGCAGCGCCACCGCCTTGCCGCCATTGGCCAGCGTTTTCACGAAAATCTGCGCGGTGTCGCCGTCATAGGCCAGCACCGCCTGATTGCCGCCCGCATCCTGATTGAGCGCGATCAGCGCGTTGTTGCCCAGAATGGAGAGCAATTCGGGGGTGGCCTTGCGCATGTCATAGCCGATGATCAGCGGCGCGTTGAGCATGGCCCAGAGCGCCATGTGCGAGCGTGCCTCCTGAACATGCGCGGTGTCAAACTCGCCGGTGCCGACATAGAGCATGTCGGGATCGTTCCAACTGTTGGGATGGGCGTAAAGCTCGCGCCGGGAGGCGGAATCGAGATTGTGCAGCATCCGCTCCCAGTTGGGCGAGATATCCTCGCTGGTGCGCGACATATTGCCAAGTTCCTTGGCCCAACTGCGCACGTCGGCCGCCCCCCACAGACAGATGGAGAGCACATAATCATTGGCAGGCCGCGTGCGCGCCAGCGCCAGACCCACCCGCCGATACAGATCGCGCACGGCCGGAATATCGGTGCGCGAAAGGTTTTCATAATCCACCAGCGGCCCCAACGCGCGATATTGGCCCGAGGAAACCAGCTTGTTTTCCGGTGACATGGCGCGGATGCCGCAACCGTCGATCTTGATGAGATCAAAGCCCCATTCGCCCATCATCAGGCCGATGTCCTGATCGATATGATCGTAAAGGCCCACTTCGCGTTCGGCCACATTGCCTTCGGGCTGGCCCTTGAAATCGGCGGTATAGGCCTGACCGCAGGAATTGCGGCCAATGTCAGAATAGATGCCCGCCTTCAGCCCCATTCCATGCAGCCGGTCGGTCAGGGGACGAAAGCTGGTGTTGCCGTCGCCCGTCTGCGCCGAGGGGAAAGCGGCCGTACGGATCAGCAGGCGCCCGTCGTTCTGCCGCCGTTTCAGCCACCAGCCATCGTCAATATCGACATAGCGATAGCCCTTGGCGGCCAGCCCGGTATCGACCAGCGCCTTGGCCGCCGCCATCAGCTTTTCCTCGTCAATATCACTGTTGAAGGCGTTCCAACTGTTCCAGCCCATCGGGGGCAGGGGGGCCTGACCGCGCGCGGTGACGCTCCATTGCCCGGTTGGCGCCAAAGGGTCGGGCGCAGCATGCAGTTCGGTTGTGATCAGGCCGGTTGCCGCAAAGCTGGCGGCCAGCAGCAGGCCCGTTCTGAAGGCGCGGTTCACGGGCGTTTTCCGGACACGAGATGTTGGCTGAAGAAGGGCACGACCTGCTCCTGAAACCGGAAGGCGACGCGGTTGGTGTGATCGCCTTCATAGATGGTGAAACTGTTGGCGATGCCATAGCTGTCCAGCACATCGTGCAGCCGGGCGGTGTCGGCCTTCAGACCGTCTTTGTCGCCCACATCCATGGCGATGGCGCTGTAGCGGCGCAATTGACCGATATATTGGTCCACAAAGGAGAGCGGCGCATTGGCCGCCCATTTGGCCAACACATCCTCACGCGGTTTGTAGTCGCCCGCAGGACCGGCCGCCATGGGCAGGTCGAGATAGAGCGGCGGGTTCTTGGGATTGGGCGACCATGCGGCGGCGGCGGCCAGCGTGCCGCGCTGGGCCCAGGGCAGGCCGGACGAATCCGCGGGGGATTTCATGGCCGCATAGGCCTGCATTGCCTCGGGCGAGACGCCGAACATACCGCGCGCTGAAAGGCAGCAGGGGCTCATCAGATAAAGCGCGCCAAACACATCGGCATGTTTCATCCCGATCCGGCTGGCGCCATACCCGCCCATCGAATGGCCGATCAGGCCGCGACTCTCGCGCCGGGCGATGGTGCGGTAATGCGCGTCAATATAGGCGACCAGATCGCGCGAGATGAAGGTTTCAAAATCGCCCGTGGTGGCCGAACTGGAATACATCGAGCCATTATGCGCGGTCTTGCTGTCGGGAAAGACGAAAATCATTTCCTGCGCGCCCTGCGCATAGGCGTTTTCGATGACCTGAGGCACATGGATCTCGCCGGTCCATTGGCGCGCGCCGATGGAATAGCCATGCAGCGCATAGACCACCGGATAGCGCCGGTTCCTGTCGCGGCCATAGCTGGGCGGCAGTACGACCAGCACTTCGCGGTCGGCGCTGTCGCCTTCCAGCGCATGTTCGAGCGCGGCGCCGTGGACCGTGATGGTCTGCACGGTGGTGGCAGGGGCGCCGGCGATGGCCGCCGGGGCGGCGGTATTGACCTGTGCCTGCACGGGCGCCGTCATCAGCGCGAGCGTGCACAGCAGGGCGGAGCGTTTCATGGGCTTCTCCCGATTTGTCTGCTTAGTATTTTTGTGCCCCGCCCGACATCATCCCAAAGGAATAATGAGAATAAAGGCGAGGGTGGTGCGAATCATCGCGGTATTGGCATCGGCAAAGGCGAATACGGATGATTTATAATCAGACTAAATAACGGCGCGCTTCTGTCAAGCGGATGCTTACTGTCCGCGCAGCGCGCGCATGATCATCGCCCGGATCTGGCCATAGCCGCCCCCGGCCAGATCGCGCAGCACGCCCCGTTTTTCCTCCGGCAAATGGGCCAGCGGATGGCCATTGGGCCGAAACACGAAATGGTCGAAATAGGCGCGAAAGGCCTCCCGGTCCGCCTGCGGCCTTTCGCCCAGCGTGATCATGGCAAACAGCATGGCCAGCATCGGCGCATCCGGCCCTATGGCAAAGGCATCCCACCAGAAATTGGCCATGATGTTGAAAGGCGCGGTGGCCTCGACCTGGTGCCACCATAATTTGGGCAGATAAAGCGCATCGCCCGGCTCCAGATCGACCACCCGTTTGCGCGATTCGGCGCGGGCAAAGTGGGGATAGCGTTCGGGGTGATCGCGATCGCCGGCCGCCATGCTGACCGGTTGGCCCGCCAGCGTGAAATCAATCGGTCCGACATAGAGATCGCCGATCGCATCGGGCGGATAAAGCGTGAAGCGCCGCCGCCCCGCCAGCACGCAGGCAAAATTTTCATAAGCATCATAATGACATGCCACATGCGAGGCATTGCCGATCCAAAGCCGCATGGCCACGCCCTGCGGCACCAGTGCGGGCTGATGCTGGGCGACCATGCCGGGCAAATAGGCCGGGGCCACGAGCGAGCCCAGATAGGCCGAGGGCAGGGCCGGATCGGCCACACGGTCCAGCATGCGCTGCAAGGCTTCGCCGATGCCCATCTCGACTCGCTCGAAATTGAACCCGTCGAGGCCGTTGCGATAGAAATAGCGCCCATCGATGGCCGGATCGCCCAGCATCACCTGCGGCCGCTTTCCGCTGTCATGGCGGCGCAGATAGTCGCAGGCGGCCAGGTCGGAAATTTGCGCCGCCCGCCCCAGCGGCCAGTCCTGCGCATAGCCGCGAATCACCACCGGCTCTCCGGTCATCGCCACCGTTTCGCGAAACCGCGCGGGGTCGGACAAGGCGGAATCCTGGGCGGAACATTCGCGCAGGCCTTGGGTCATGGTCAGGCGCCCACCAGTCGTTCGTTGCGGCGGCGCGCCAGCACGGCCACCTGTTGCAGCGAGCCGCGAATGGTCAAGGCGGCCTGCAGCCAGCCCTTGCGGAATAGTCCGAGGATATCTTCATCCGCCAGTGCATTGAGAGCATCGCCGCTGATCGTATAGAGCCCTTCAAGCGACACCTTGGCCCCATCGTCGAAATTGAGCGTGATATCGACCGGTTCGATGACGCGCAGCCGCAGCATTTCCTCGATAAAGGCTTGTGTCGGCGGGGTATGCTGCACCATCACGCCCACCGCGCGCTGGATCAGGCGCATCTCGTCGCTGGGGTTGCCGTCGGCGTTGAACAGCGGGATCGTGCCGCCCGGCGCAAAGCGGGGGTCGGCCAAATCCACCACAATATCAGTACCATCGGCAAAAAAGCCCTGACGCTGGATATTGCAGGGCAGAAACGCGGCATTGGCTTCATTGGCGCCTTCGACCAGCACTTCGCCCGCGGCAAAGCCAAACAGGGCGCCCAGTCCGAACCGGCCGGTTTCAGGGCTTTTGGCAAAGAAGAGCGGACAGCATGAGGCCGCTTTTTCTGCTTCGATCAGTGTGATTTGGACAAAATGAGGGTGGATTCCCGCCATTGGATGAATACGCAGATCGCGATGCGCCACGCTGTTGAGCGCTTCCAGTTTTTCCGCCAATTTCCTCTCCCTTCGTTTACGCTAACTATGCGGGAAAGCGGTGCAAGCGGGCAAGCAGACTTTGCAGTTACGCCCATTTTGCTCGCTTTATGTGTGTATAATTCGCAACACCATCCGACCTCGACGATTACCCAGACTAATTGGGCTTGATAGCGCTACCTAACTTCGCTAGAGGCAGAGTGCAAGGTGACGATACAGCACCGGCTGGAGAGTGAATTGCCAGGCAAGCAGGCCGTGTCGAACGGCTGTGCCCATGATTCAGCAGGAATCCGCAGACAATCCGGCAAGAAGGTCGGCGGGAAAAGCGCAGGTGTCATCGCCCCGGGCGGGGGAGCCGCCAGAACAGACTTCAAGGGGAGAGGATATGGCAAAAACATTAGTTTCAAAGTGGTTGATCGCCGGCGGAATGGGTGCGCTGGTGGTTGCCATGGCGGGGCCGGCCTATGCGGCCGAGCCCAACGCGGCGCCCAATGCGTCGGATCCCGAAATTATCGTTACCGGTATTCGCGGCTCGCTTCAGCGCAATATGGATATCAAACGCGCCGCATCGGGCGTGGTGGACGCGATTTCGGCCGAAGATATCGGTAAATTCCCCGATTCGAACGTGGCGGACTCGCTCCAGCGCCTGCCCGGCATCTCGATCCAGCGCACCGGCCAGCGCGGTGAAGCCAACGGCGTGACCGTGCGCGGCTTTGGCGGCGACTTCAACGATACCCAGTTTGACGGCCGCCACCTGTCCACCGCATCGGGCAACCGCGCGGTCGATTTCACCACCATCGGCTCTGATTTCGTCAGCCGTATGAGCGTTTACAAGACGCCCGACGTGACGCTGGGATCCAGTGCCATCGGTGCGACGCTTGATGTCAATCTGCCCAAGCCCTTTGACCGCAAGGGTTTTCAGATGGCGGCCAAGGCGGCGGGCACCGTGCAGGACCGCAACGGCAAGGTTGTGCCCTCGGGCGGCCTGCTTTTGAGCAACACCTTTGCCGATGATACGGTGGGCCTGCTCGGCTATGTGACCTATCGCCGGGCGGACACGACCTCCAACCAGGTCTTTATCCCCGGCTGGATCGGCAAGCAGTTCAACACGTGCCAGGTCAATGCCGCCTGTACTGACGCGCAGCTTTCCAATGCGGCCAACTGGAACAAGGTGGGCTGGTTCCCGCAGCAGATCGGCGCCAATCAGGTGACCACGGAAGATGCGCGCATCGATGGCCGCATCGCCTTCCAGTGGCAGGCCAATGACAAGCTGCTGCTGACCCTTGATGATAATTTCAGCCGTCAGGTCCTGCATCAGCAAAGCTATGGCTATGGCGCGTGGTTCAATGGCGACGATCTGCGCAATGTGAAGTTTGATTCCAACGGCACCGTGACCGATTTCAATCAGTTCGGCACGCCGATGGACTTCAACGCGGGCATCCAGCGGACGATCAACCAGACCAACATGTTCGGCGCCAACCTGAAGTGGGAAGCGACTGACAATCTGAAGTTCGATTTTGACGCCGCCCTGTCGCGCTCGGTGCTGAACCCGGGCAACAACGGCTATAATGACAACATGGACATCGGTTATGGCGGCAGCAATGTCGATCCGAACGGGTCCTTCGTGTCCACGCCGTGCACCAATGGCGTCTGCACCCGCTATTCGACCATTCTGGGCGCCAACACCGGCGCGACCATGCTGGGCAACAGCGCCAACTATCTGCCCAGCATCCATGATGTCGGCCCGGCCGGCAATGCGACGGCCTTCACCAACCAGGCCGTTATCGGCAACCACGTGATCGTGCGCGGCGCCAACTATTACACCGATCTGGTCAAGCAGTTCAAAGCCGCGGGCCGGTGGGAACAGGAAAACCTGAAGATCGACTTTGGCGTCCGCTATTCGGAAGACAAGTTCCATCAGGAAAGCCAGAACACCTTCGTCAACGGCACCTTTGCCCGCTATGCCGGTTATGGCGCGCCCTCGGGCCGCACCGGTTCGATCGCCCCGCTGCCCGCCAGCATCTATCAGGGCATCATCAGCACTTCGGGCTTCATGCCCGGCTATTCGGGCAATGTGGCCCCCGCGCTCATCAAGTATGATCCCTATGCGGTCTATAAGCTGCTTGATCCCACGGGCGTGGGCACGGCGCCCGCCTTTGACCCCAGCACCGTGCTGGGCGTGAAGGAGCAGACCTATGCCGGTTGGCTCAAGGTGGCGATGGATGCCGATCTGGCGGGCATGCCGTTCCACTTCTCGGCGGGTCTGCGCGATGAATTCACCCATCTTGAGGCTTCGGCCATCGGCACGCTGCCGGTCAACCTGATTACGGTAACGACCGACCCGACGCTGATCACGGTGGGTTCGTACACGCCGCAGCAGGCGATCATCAAGACAACCAACTACAACTACCTCCTGCCCAGCTTTGATGCCAAGCTGGAGGTGACCTCCAAGCTGACGCTGCGCGCGGACGCTTCGCGCACGCTCACGCGCCCCGCGCTCAGCTATCTCAAGCCGAACATCACGCTGGGCACGATGCGCAAGGGCAGCCTTGCCGCCTCGGGCGGCAATGCCAGCCTCAAGCCCTATCTGTCGGATAACTTCGACGTTGCGGCCGAGTATTACTACAAGAAGAACTCGTACTTTGCGGTCAACGGCTTCCTCAAGTATATCTCGAACTTCATCGTCGGCGGTGTCAGCACCCAGTCGATCAATGGCGTGACCGATCCCTTCACCGGCCAAGTCGCCCAGTTCCAGGTGAACGGCAAGATCAACGGGCCGGACGGCGTGGTCAAGGGCGTGGAAATCGCCTGGCAGCACGTGTTTGGCGATACCGGCTTCGGCTTCAATGCCAATGCCACGCTGGTCAAGACCAATCGCAATTTCGACACATCCGACATTTCGGGTGCGGCCTTTGCGATCACCGGCCTTGCCAATTCGGCCAACTTTGTCGGTTTCTATGACAAGCACGGCCTTCAGGCCCGCGTTGCCGTCAACTGGCGCGACAGCTATCTGCTGACGCTGGGCCAGACGCAGGGCGGCACCTTTGGCGCGGAACCTGTCAATGTGAACCAGCAGGTCCAGGTCGATGCCAGCGCCAGCTATGACATCACCAAGCAGGTGACGGTCTTTGTCGAGGGCACCAACCTCAATAATTCGACCTACAGCACCTATGGCCGCTGGTCGAACCAGCCGCTTGATACGTGGTCCTATGGTCGCCGGTTTGTTTTCGGCGCCCGCTTCCACTATTAATCGGACATAAGGCAAGGGCGGCGCCGGGATCTCCGGCGCCGCCCACCATCATAACAAGCATCGGAGCAGGGGAATGGTTCACGCGGTGCGCAATGTGGTGATCGTGGGCGGCGGCACGGCCGGTTGGCTGACCGCCGCGATCATCGCCGCCCGGCATCAGGGGCGCATGCCCAGGGATTTCACCGTGACGCTGGTGGAATCGCCCGATGTCCCGATCATCGGCGTGGGCGAGGGCACATGGCCGACCATGCGCCAGACCCTGAAAAAGGTCGGTGTTTCGGAAACAGACTTCTTCCGCGAATGCGATGCCGCCTTCAAACAGGGTGCGCTTTTCGCCAAATGGACCACCGGCGCGCCGGATGACGCCTATTACCACCCGCTCGTCCTGCCCCAGCGCTTTGGTCAGATGAATCTGGTGCCGCACTGGCTGGCCGCGGAGAGCAACGAGAGCTTTTGTGACGCCGTCTGTCCGCAGGGGCAGGTGTGCGATCACGGCCTTGCGCCCAAGACCGTCAGCACAGCCGAATATGAAGCGCTGACCAATTACGCCTATCATTTGGACGCGGGCAAATTCGCCCCCTTCATGCAGCGGCACTGCACGGAAAAGCTGGGCGTGCGCTATGTGCCCGCCGATGTCCATGATGTGATCCAGCATGAAAACGGCGACATCAAATCCATCGTGACGATGCAGGCGGGCGAGATCGAGGGCGATCTTTTCATCGACTGTACGGGCACGCATGGCCTGTTGCTGGATCGCACGCTGGGTGTGGGTTTCCGCGATTGCAGCCATATCCTATTCTGCGACACGGCGCTGGCGGTGCAGGTGCCCTATCCCGCGCCCGACACGCCCATTGCCACCCACACGATTTCCACTGCCCAATCGGCGGGCTGGATCTGGGATATCGGCCTGCCCACGCGGCGCGGGGTGGGCCATGTCTTTTCCAGCCGCCATATCAGCGATGATGAGGCCGAGGCCGAATTGCGCGCCTATTTGGGGCCTAGCGCCAAGGATCTGCCCGCGCGCAAGATCAGGATCCGCGCGGGCCACCGCGAGACCTTCTGGAAGCGCAATTGCGTGGCCGTGGGCATGGCGGCGGGTTTCCTTGAGCCGCTGGAGGCTTCGGCCATCATGCTGATCGAGCTTTCGGCCAAGCTGATCGCCGAACAGATGCCCGCCAACCGCGAGGTGATGGACATTGTGGCCGACAGGTTCAATGAAAAGACCCATTACCGCTGGGGCCGGATCATCGATTTCCTGAAACTGCATTATGTGTTGAGCCAGCGGCGCGACACTGCTTTCTGGCGCGACAATATGGACCCGGCCGGCATCCCCCAGCGGTTGCAGGACTTGCTGCACCTGTGGCGTTATCAGCCGCCATGGTTCCATGATGAGTTTGACCGGGTGGATGAAGTGTTCCCGCCCGCCTCCTATCAATATGTGCTCTATGGCATGGGTTTCCGCAGCGAGGTCGAGCGCGACCATCTGCGCCCCGAAGCGCAGGAGGCGCAGCGCGCGCTGCGCGAAAACCGCGAGATGGCGCAGAAGCTGATCTCGCGCCTGCCGCGCCATCGCGATCTGATTGAAAAGATAGCCCAATATGGACTTCAGCCGGTGTGATCGCCCGAGGCGCCATGTCGGCGCCCCGCCATTCGATCATGCCTCAGGGGAGAATTGTGTGTCCCATTTTCTGAATGCCTCGCGCGTGCCCGTTTCGCGCGCCACTCTTGCCGCCGCCCTGCTGCTGGCGCTGCCGCAGACGTCTTTGGCCCAGAGCGCGAGCCCGGTGGCGCAGGCCGACAAGATGGCCGCCGATCTGGTGGGCAAGCTGACCACCGAGGAAAAGGTGGCGCAGCTTGTCAATGTCGCCCCCGCGATCCCGCGCCTGAATATCCCGGCCTATAACTGGTGGACGGAAAGCCTGCATGGCGCGATCGGCGCGGTGCCCACCACCAATTTCCCCGAGCCCGTAGGCCTTGCCGCCACGTTCAACACGCCGCTCATCCATGACGTGGCCCGCACGATCAGCGTCGAGGTGCGCGCGCTCCACACGCTGGGCCGCGAAACGGGCCATCTGGGCAAAATCGGCACCGGGCTGGATACATGGTCGCCGAACATCAACATCTATCGCGATCCGCGCTGGGGCCGGGGCCAGGAGACCTATGGCGAGGACCCGTTCCTGACCGCGCATATGGGCGTCGCCTTTGTCACCGGCATGCAGGGCGACAATCCCGACTTGCCCGATGTGGTGGCCACGCCCAAGCATTTTGCCGTGCATTCCGGCCCGGAATCAACGCGCCACGCAGCCAATGTCTTTGTCTCGCGCCACGATCTTGAGGACACCTATCTGCCCGCCTTCCGCGCCGCGATTGTCGAGGGCAAGGCGGGTTCGATCATGTGCGCCTATAACCGCATCGACGGCCAACCCGCCTGCGCCAGCAATGACCTGCTGAAGGACCATCTGCGCGGAGCATGGGGTTTTACCGGCTATGTCGTGTCAGACTGCGATGCGGTGGTCGATATTGCCGATCATCACAAATATGCCACCGATCCGGCCGCAGGCGTGGCGGCGGCTTTCCGCACGGGCGTCGACAATGAATGCCACACCGGCACGATCGGCGAAGCCAAGGGGCTGGGCGATCGTTATATGGCCGCGCTCAAGCGGGGCTTGCTGACCGATGCCGATCTCGACCGCGCCTTGGTCCGGCTGTTCTCGGCCCGCTATCGCAATGGCGACCTGCCCGGCCTTGCCGCGCGCCAGCTCTCGATGGTGCCCGTCAACGCCATCGGCACGCCGCAGAATGGCGCGCTGGCGCTGAAGACGGCGACGCAGAGCATGGTGCTGCTCAAGAATGACGGGCTGCTGCCGCTGCGGCCCAATTCGAAGATCGTGGTGGTCGGGCCGCTGGCCGATGCCACCCGCGTGCTGCGCGGCAACTATTCCTCGGCGGCCAGCGCCCCGCCGGTCTCGGTGCTCGACGGCCTCCATCGCGCCTTTCCCAAGGCGACCATCGTCCATGTGCCCTTCTCGTCCTCGATCACCGATGGCGATCTGGTGCCCGATGGCCATTTCGTCACGCCCGATGGCAAGCCCGGCCTGCGCGCGGCCTATTACAACGCGATTGACCCCAATGCCCCGCGCGGCGAGCGTAAATTCGCCGCCAAGCCGGTGGTGACCCGCACCGAGACCAACCTTTCAACCAAGGCTTCGGAACTGAAGCAGGTGGCCGACACCTACAAGGTGGTATGGGACGGCTATTTCGTTGCGCCGGACACCGGCACCTATCGCCTTGCCGTGACGGCGGTGAAGGGCGCTATCGAGATCGACGGCAAGCCGATGGTCAAATCCGACCGCTACTCGCTCTGGGGCGAGCGGCCCGAATTTGTCGATGTCGATCTGAAAAAGGGCCAGCGTTACAAGATGCATTTCGACATGGAGGGCGGCGGCGCGGCCTCGCCGGGCATGTTCTGGAAACGGATTTCGCATGACACCTATGGCGAAATGGCGCGCGCGGTGAAGGATGCCGATGTCGTGCTGGCCGTGGTGGGCCTGACCGCCGAGCTGGAAGGCGAGGAAATGCCGATCAAGATCGAGGGCTTTGACGGGGGCGACAAGACCTCGCTCGAACTGCCCGCCGATCAGCGCGAATTGCTGGCCAAGGCGAAGGCTTCGGGCAAGCCGCTGGCCGTGGTGACGATGAACGGCAGCCCGATCAATCTGGGCTGGGCCAAGGACAATGCCAATGCCATTCTCGAGGCCTGGTATCCGGGCCAGTCGGGCGGGTTGGCGGTGGCCAATGTCCTGTCGGGCGCGGCCAATCCGGCGGGGCGTCTGCCTTTGACCTTCTATCGCGATGTCAAGGATCTGCCGCCCTTTGACGATTATTCGATACAGGGCCGCACCTATCGCTATTTCACGGGCACCCCGGTCTATGGCTTCGGCTACGGGCTCAGCTATACCAGCTTTGCCTATTCCGCGCCCCAGATCGCGCCGGTGGAGGGCGATGCCGCCAAGGGCATCCGCGTGACCGCGCAGGTGCGCAACACCGGCGCGCGCGATGGCGACGAGGTGGTGCAGCTTTATCTCAAGGTTCCGCAATTGCCCGGCGCGCCGCGCATCGCCCTGCGCGGGTTCCAGCGTGTTTCGCTCAAAGCCGGCGAAAGCCGCCAGATCACGCTCGACCTCTCGCCCCGCGATCTGTCGGCGGTGACGGCCGACGGGCGGCGCCAGGTGTTTGCCGGGCATTACCAGCTCACCCTTGGCGGCGGCCAGCCCGACAGCGGCCTGCCCGGCGTTGCGGGCGAGTTCGATGTGGCCAAATCCGCCGATCTTCCGCTCTGATCCCCCCGCTCAATCCCCCAGCGACCCAGGGGGACGACTGAAGGGCCGGCAGCACCATGCTGCCGGCCTCCTTTTTCAGGCAGGCGTCAGATGAGAGCCTTTGAGGCGCAGCACCCGCCCCGGCGTCAGCCGGATCCCGCGCGACACTTCGCCCAGCCGAATCGTGCAGTCCTGCGCCCGCGCGCTGGTCAGGATCGCCTCGGCCAGCATCCCCTGCCGCCAGACCAGATCCACCCGCACCCCGCCGCGCGCGATGAGCCCCCTGACCGCGCCCTCGCGCCAGGCCGAGGGCAGGGCGGGCAGCAGATGGATCATCCCTTCGCGACTGTTGATCAGCATTTCGGCCATGGCCGCACAGCCGCCGAAATTGCCGTCGATCTGAAACGGTGGGTGGGCGTCGAACAGGTTGGGATAGGTCCGCCCACGGCCCAGCAGAAAGCGCAGGATACGATGCGCCCGCTCGCCGTCGCCCAGCCGGGCCCAGAGCGCGATGCGCCATGCCGTGGCCCAGCCGGTCGATTCATCCCCGCGCTTTTCCAGCGAGACACGGGCTGCGCGGGCCAGATCGGGCGTCGTGTCGGGCGCAATCTGCTGGCTGGGATAAAGCGCATAGAGATGCGAGACATGGCGATGGTTGGGTTCGGGGGCGGCATCGTCCCAATCCTCCAGCCATTCCTGCAATTGCCCGCTTTTGCCGATGCGGTCCGGCGCCAGCGCGGCGCGGGCCTTGGCCAGTTGCGCGGCGAAATCGGCATCCTTGCCCAGTTCCCCTGCCGCCATGGCCGTGCGCGCAAACAGATCGCGCAGGATCTGGCGGTCCATGGCCGGTCCGGCGCAGACCGAGGCGCCAAAAGGATGCTGGTTTTCCGGCGAGATCGAGGGCGATGTCACCAACCCTTGGGCCGAGGGCTGCAACGTGTCGAGAAAGAACAGGCAGGCCCCGTGCAGCAGGGGATAGATCGACGCGAGATAGGCCCGGTCCCGCCCGTAATCCCAGCGATCCCACAGCATGTTGCACAGCCATGCGCCGCCCATCGGCCACAGGCCCCATGCCGCGCCGTCGATGGGTGCGGTTGCGCGCCACAGGTCGGTATTGTGATGGGCCACCCAGCCGCGCGCGCCATACATGCGCCGCGCCGTTTCCTGGCCGGTTTGCGCCAGTTCACGCGTCAGGCGCAGCAAAGGCTCGAAACATTCGGCCAGACCCACCGGATCGGCGGGCCAGTAATTCATCTGGGTGTTGATATTGATCGTATATTTCGATCCCCACGGCGGGTTGGTCTTGTCGTTCCATATGCCCTGCAGATTGGCCGGTTGGGATCCGGGGCGCGAGGAGCAGATCAGCAGATAGCGTGCATAATGGAAATAGAGCGCGGCCAGGGCGGGGTCGTCCTCGCTCTCATTGGCCGCGATGCGCTGGTCGGTGGGGAGGGCCGCGCCCTTGCCCCGCGTCAGTTGCAGCGAGGCGCTGCGATAGAGGCGGCGATGCTGGGCCAGATGGCGTTGGCGCAGGGCGGCAAAGGGCAGGGCCGATGCGGCGGCCATCTGATGCGCGGTGATGGCCTGCGGATCACCCGATACGTCTTTGGGCCCGCGATAGCTGGTGGCCATGGCCACCAGCAGGATGACCTCGCGGGCGGGATCGACATGAAGGGCATCGTCCAGCGCCCGCCATGTGCCGCCCGGAGCGATGACGCGAAGGCGGGCGGCAAAGCGCAGCGCGCCGGGAATGCCCTCGGCCGCTCCGCCTTGGCCGGAGAGCAGGATGCTGTCGCGTTGCGCCTCGGCCTTGGCCACCTGCGGGCTTTGCAGACGGAGCGTGATCGGGGGCAGCAGGCCGTCCTTGGCAGAGAGGCGCAGGGCGATGACCTGATCGGCGGGCGAGGCGAAGACCTCGCGCTGGACTGCGACGCCGCCTGCGGCAAAGCGGGTGGTGGCGATGGCGGCGTCAAGGTCGAGTTCGCGGCGATAGGCATCAGCCGGGCCGTCAAAGGGCATGTCGATCAACAGGTCGCCCAGCGTCTGATAGGCCATCTGGTGCAGCGGGCGGCCCATCATCGCGGCATTGGCCAGCGCCTGCGCGGCGGCATAATCGCCTTTCGCGATCAGCGCGCGCACCTGCGGCACGGCTTCGGCGGCCTGTGGGTTGATCGGATCATAGGGGCCGCCGCTCCACAGCGTATCTTCGTTGAGCTGCAGGCGCTCCTGCCGCGTTCCGCCAAAGACCATGGCGCCGATACGGCCATTGCCGACCGGCAACGCCTCCGTCCAGACCCTGGCCGGATCGGTATACCACAGGCGGTGCTCTTCGGGGATGGGCGCGGGCGCAGCTTTGCGGGGCAGGGCGCTCATGGCGGGCTGGCTCAGCAACGAAGCGCTGGCGGCCAGATATTCGCGGCGGCTGAAGGTCATCCTCGGGTCCTGTTGTTGTAATAAGTCAGATTATATAGCGCCGATCCGGAATGCCATCCAGCGCAAATTGATCTAATAAATACATATAAAAACATAATATTATGGGATAAATGAAATTTTATCGTCTCTTGTTGAGATTCGATATAGTATGATTATAAGTTGGGCAAAAGAGCCATGGAGAGTATGCGATGAATTGGAAACATTGGGCCGGATCGGCCATGGTGGCGGCAACTCTGTCGGGCGCGGCGCAGGCCGCCACGGCCCGGCGCGAGGATGGCGGCAGGCTGGCCGACGGGCGCGCGGTCGAGGCGGTCACGCTGGCCAATGGTCATGGGGTTTCGGCGCGTATTCTGGCCTATGGCGCCGCATTGCAGAAATTCACGGCGTCCGACCGTCATGGCAAATCGGCGGATATCGTCATCGGCCTGCCCGACGCCGGGGCCTATGAGGCGCGCCAGTCCTTTTTCGGCGTGACGGTGGGCCGCTATGCCAACCGGATCGCGGGCGGCAAATTCACGCTGGACGGGCAGACCTACCAACTCCCGCTCAATGACAGGGTGAACAGCCTGCACGGCGGCGGCAAAGGGTTCGACCGGCAATTGTGGAAAGTGGAAAGCGTGACGTCAGGCAAGGTCGCCTCGGTGGTGCTGCGCCACATCAGCCCCGATGGCGACAGCGGCTATCCCGGCACGCTGGATGTGACGGTCACCTATTCGCTGGATGAAACGGGCAATCTGACCATCGCCTTTGCCGCCAAAACCGACAAGCCGACCATTGTGAACATGACCAATCACGCCCTGTTCAATCTGGCGGGCGAGGGCGGGGCGCGTGATGCCATGGACGAGGTGCTGACCATCCCGGCGGCCCGTTACACGCCGGTCAATGCCGCCTTGATCCCCACCGGCGAATTGCGCGCCGTAGCGGGCACACCGTTTGATTTCCGCAAGGGGCGCGTGGTGGGCCAATCCCTGCGCGACGGGCATGACGAGCAATTGGCGATCGCGCGCGGCTACGACCACAATTTTGCCGTCGACACAGGGCTGACCAAGACGCCCAAGCTGCTCGCGCGTCTGGCCGACCGGACCTCGGGCCGGGTGCTGGAAGTGCTTTCCACCGAGCCGGGCGTGCAATTCTATACCGGCAATTTCATCGACGGCACGATGCTGGGCAAGAACCGCCACATCTATCGCATGGGCGACGGCATCGCGCTGGAGCCGCAGAAATTCCCCGATACGCCCAATCAGCCCGCCTTTGGTTCGGCGCGCATCGATGCGCAGCACCCCTATGCCCACACGATGGTCTATCGCGTGTCGGTGTCGAAATGAACGACAGATGGCGGTGCCGGGCGGGCGCCGCCATCTCAACCTATGGCGAAAGACCGATGTCCTCCAGCGCCAGTTCGATCAGCCGCACCATGGCGGCGCGGGCCGCCGCCGGATCGGCATCGGCAATCGCATCGAAGAGCACGCGATGGTCGGGCACAGGGTCGCGCGGCAATTTGCGCTTGCGCTGCTTGTAGATCGTGGTCCAGCGCACCGCCGCGCCGATCGAACTGGCCAGCGAGATCAGTGAGGCATTGCGCGTGGCGCTCAGCAAGGTGCTGTGAAAGCTCTGGTCGGCGGCCTGCCCGGCCGCGGTGGCCAGACCATGGCGCGCCATTTCCTCCAGCGCATGGCCCATTTGCGCCAGTTGCTGACCATTGCGGCGCCGGGCGGCAAGCTCGGCCGCCGCCGGTTCGATCACCATGCGCAATTCGAACAGATCGTCGATAAAGCTTTGCGTCGGCTCGCCTTCAAAGGTCCAGGCCAGCACATCGGGGTCCAGCATATGCCAGCGCGAGGGATCGGTGATGCGCGTGCCCGTCTTGGGCTTGCTTTCGACCAGCCCCTTGGCGGCCAGAATGCGGATCGCCTCGCGATAGGCGGTGCGCGAGATGTTGTTTTTCTGGGCAAAATCCACTTCGCTGGACAGGACATGGCCGGGCGGATAATGGCCGGTGACAATGGCAATGCCCAGATCGCGGGCAATGGAGCCATGAATCCGCAGCGATTTATCCACCCGTTCCGTTGCCTGATACTCCTGCATTGGCTTTTGCTTCACCGCCAAGGTCCCTCCCGCAGGGCGCAGCCTATGGCGGTTTTCGCGCCTTTGTCCAGTCGCGCCCCATTGGGCGTCAGGTCAGGAGGAGGCGGCGCACCGCGCCTTCGGGGTCGTTTTCCATCCGGCATCGGGTGTCAAACACCATGGTCTGGCAATGCACCGGATCGCTGGGCCCCCATGCCAGACCTGCCTGATCGGGCTTGCCGGTATGGGCAAAGGCGGCCCATGCCCCGGCCATATTGCGGGCGATGGCCTGGGCCTCGGGCGTGTTGCCGGTGGCCTGATCGCAGATTTTGGTGTTGTCGAAGCAAAAGGCCAGTTCGGCGGTATGCCATGCGCCCGGAATGCCGTCGAGGATCGGCGTCTGCCATTGGAACAGATATTGATAGGCCGGCGCCCCGCCCGCATCATGGCGCAGCTTGACCATGCGGTTGACATTGTTGCGCCCCGACAGGCCGCCCACCCCATAGGAGAGGGTGCGTATCGCCTTTTCCGGATGCGCCTTTTTCATCGCCGCGATCAACGCATCGGCCTTGGCCCCGCCCAGCGCTTCGGCCAGTTGCGCGCGCCATTCGGCCTCGCTGGGGTTGCGGCCCAGGCTGGTGCCTTCCTCGCTGACATTGCCGATGATGACGGGGATGTCGCGCGCGGCGGGCGGGGCCACATCGTGAAACGAGCGGCAGGTGATATTGCGCATGTCCATCGTCGGCGCCCAGCCCACGCGCGGGGTCGGGCTGGCGCTGCCGCCCGGTTGGAGGACGGAGGGACGCATCGGCCCATTGATCCGCGTCGCAACGCTATTTCCCGCCTCGAACAGCCTTTGCCATTCCATCTTCTGCAGGGCCGCCATGTCTCCCTGCGCCACGCCCAGTTCGCGCAAAACCTGACGCGAGAAATCGCGCGACTGCTCGGCGGACGGGATATTGCCCCCGCCGCCCGATTGCACGATGGCGCGGTGAAACAGCCCCTTGGCCGCAGGCATGCCCATCAGTGTGGTCACTTTCGATCCGCCGCCAGACTGGCCATAGATCGTCACCCGGTCCGGGTCGCCGCCAAAGGCGCGGATATTGTCGCGCACCCATTCCAGCGCAAAGACCAGATCGAGCATGCTGACATTGACGGAATCGGCATAAGTCTCGCCGCCAAATTCGGCCAGATCGAGGAAGCCCAGCACATTGAGCCGGTGGTTGACCGACACCTGCACCACATCGTGATGCCGCGCCATCTGCGCCCCATCATGCGAGGCCAGTTCATAGGAGGAGCCGAAGGAAAATCCCCCGCCGTGCAGATAAACCATCACCGGTTTCGACCCCGACAGCGATCCGGTCCAGATGTTGAGCTTGAGCATGTCCTCGCCCAGGAAGCCGTCGGTCCATTGCTGGATGAACGTATGCTCGATGGCGCGGAAACTGTGCAGCGTCTGCGGGCAATTGGCGCCATAGGCAAGGGCGGGATATTCCCCTTCCCATGCCTTGGGCGGCTGGGGCCGCAGCCAGCGGTTGGCCCCGGCGGTGGTGTCGCCATAGGGCACGCCCTTGAAGGTGAACACGCCGTCGCTGACATAGCCGCGCACCTTGCCATAGCGGGTGGGAACAATGGCGGAATGCGGCGTGGAACAATCGCTTGTGTGGATGGCGGGGGCTTTAGCTGCCGGTTTGGCCCCCGGTTTGGCCAGAGCCGGCGAGGCGGCAAGGCTGATCCCAATCCCGGCTGCGGCGAGCGCGCCGCGCCGGTCGGTGATGATGCTGTCTGATGCGGTTTTGGTCATGACATCCTCTCTGGTCGGGCTCTCTGGTCGGGCCATTCTGTCTCGCGGCCTCTTGCGGATTTCAGGGCAGGCGGAAGGTCCAGCGCGCCGCATCGCTCTCGGGTGAAAATCGCACCAGACGGGCGGTGGTGCGCCCCACGGCGGCCAGCGCCAGCGGCGCACGCGGATCGGGCGTGCTGCGCGGAATGATGCGATAGGTGCCGTCGGAAAGCTGGTCGATGCGCCAGAGCTGTTCGGGCGCGCCGGTGAAAGCGGGCACGGTGACGACCTCGCCCGCAGGCGTCGCGGCCAGTGCGCGCTCGGTCCCGGCAATCGTGATCTTCACATAGGGCGCGCCCATATAGCCGCCTGCGCCGGGCGCCGGGCTGATGGTCCAATGCTGATGCGGGCGGACCATATAATCGCCCATGTCCACCGCGATGGGTCCCTTGGGCCAGACCTTGCTGTTTTCCTCCAGCGTCTGATCGGGCAGCGGCTTGTCCGGCCCGTCGGCGGGGTTGCGGAACCAGCTTTTGCGGAAATCGAAGGGCAGGCGCACCTCGTCCACCGCCAGTTCCAGCGCGCCGCCGCGTTCGGACTGGATCTCATAAGTGCCGGAGCGCAGGTTTTGCTGACCCAACGGCCAGCCATTCCTCCAGGTCAGCGGCAGGATGGCCAGCACGCTGCGCCCTGAGCGGTCCATGTCGGCTTCCCAATGGAAGGAGAATTTCTCCACCCCGTCGCCCAGATCGATCAGACCGAAATGGCCCGCGCCAAGGCCCCGCCCATGCGCCCCCCACACCAGCTTGCCCCCGCCCTTCAGCATGGGCACGCCGAAATTGTCGACATAGGGACCCAGCGGATTGCGCGAGCGGCCCACGCGGATGTTATAGGTTGAATTCGGCCCGTCGCAGCAGGTGCCCTGCGTGCCGAGCAGATAATACCAGCCGTCGCGATGCATCAGCGCGGTGGCTTCAAGGTCGATGGCAATGTCCACCGGCTGGTTGCCCGCGACGCGCTGGCCGGTGGCGGGGTCGAGTTCGACCATGCGGATATAGCCGAAATAGGTGCCGTAGCTGAGCCAGAGATGGCCGTCGGCATAGAGGAAGGCCGGGTCGATGGCATCGCACGGTTCCTTGCCGTCGCTGGAGGCGACGATGCCCACGTCGTGATAGGCAAAATCGGGCGATTTGGGATCGAGCGATTTGGTCCACATCACTTTGACGTTGCTGGCATGGCCGCCGTTCATACCGCCGCCGCCCACGGCATAGGCGACGTAATAGCGATCGCCGATTTTGATCGTGTCGGGCGCAACGCCGCCGCCGGGGCGCACGCCGCCCTTGTGCCATGTCCAGCCATCGGCCGACACCAGCCCGCCTTCTCCGGTGCCGAAAGTGTAATACTGGCCGTCCGAAAAGGCGATGGTCGAAGGGTCGTGGATAAAGGGTTCGCCCTCAAGCTGGGCCTTGGCGCCGCCCGCGGCCAGCGCTGCAAGGCAGAGCGCGGGGATCAGGTGTTTCTTCATGACGATCATTCCGTGAGAAAAGGGTGCGATCAGCGGTTGAAGCTTCAGCGCGTCGTGATACGCAGATCAGTGATCGGGCGACCCGCATCATCGACAAAGCGGGCGCAGAAATCGCTGAGCCCGGGCCCGTTGATGATCGCGCCGCGCAGGATATTGCGCCCTTTATGCAGCGTGACATGCGGCGAGACGGCATCATCCATCACCATCCGCCGGTCGCCGAACAGAGCGGTGGTCTCCGCGCCGTTCAGCCACCACATGGAGGCCGAATTCGACCCTACCGCCAGATGCGCGTCGGCGATCTCGCGGTCGCTTTCGACGATGGTGGTGACCCAGAAGATCACACCATAGGTCGGTTTGCCCAGCCCCTGGGCCAGATAGAACAGTTTGGCGTCAAACAGGCCCGCATCCAGCGCATGCCATTGCAGGCTTTGCCCATCCACGCGCACCGTTTGCCCATCGCGGGGGAAGGCGGTCGCGCCGCCGGGCAGTGCGGCCTTGGCAAAGGCGTCGCGGACATAGGCGCTGGTAAAGCCCTGATTGCTGCGGTTGGGCTTGGCAATCGGCTCCAGCACCAGCCAGCGGCGCAGGAAACCGTCCTGATCGGGGCTGGCCGAAGGGGTGGTGACGGGTGCGAAATAGGGGGCAAGCGAGGCTGTATCCGGGGCGGCGCGGGCGCAGAGTGGGGCAAGCAGCAGCGAGGCCGCAAATGCGGCGGCGCAGGATATTCGTTTCATGGCAATCCTCTGGGAAAGGCTCTTTTATTGGTCTGATTAAATGCCAGAGAATCGATGTTTGCGCTATCATTTTATGCGTTCAAAAGTGGAATTCTGATGGCTATTGAAATATTATGGCTTGAAATATGGGATATTCAGTCGCGATAGCCGACAGTCCAGAGTATTTAAATAGTCTGATGATATCTGAGTGGCTCGTCCGGATCATGGTTGGGGGAAGGGAAGCGGCAGGCCCCCTTTCCCCCGGAGATGACAAACAGCCCGATCAGAAGCGGTTGATCAGGTTTTCCAGCCATTCCTGCCGCCCGGAAACAGGTTGGGGCGCCAGATTGTTCACCACGGCCATATCGGCAATCGAGGCCAGATCGCCCCCCTTGATATTCTTGCCCAGATCGCTGCTCCAACCGGCATAGCGTTCATCGCGGAAGGCATCGAGGCGGCCGTCCCTGATGATCGCCTCGGCGCGCAGCAGCGAGCGGGCGATGACATCCACCCCGCCGACATGGCCGTGCAGCAGGTCCGCCGCATCCACCGACTGGCGGCGCACCTTGGCGTCGAAATTGAAGCCGCCGGTGGTGAAGCCGCCCGCGCGCTCGATCTCGATACAGGCCAGCGTCAGTTCCTCGACAGAATTGGGGAACTGGTCCGTGTCCCAGCCATTCTGCGGATCGCCGCGATTGGCGTCGATCGAGCCAAGGATGCCCAGCGCGCCCGCCATGGCGATTTCATGCTCGAACGTGTGACCTGAAAGCGTGGCGTGGTTGGCCTCGATATTGACCTTCACCTCGCCTTCAAGACCAAAGCGCTTGAGGAAGCCGTACACGGTCTGGGTGTCGAAATCATACTGGTGCTTGGTCGGCTCATGCGGCTTGGGCTCGATCAGGATCGTGCCGGTGAAACCAATCTTGTGCTTGTGTTCGACCACCAATTGCAGGAAGCGGCCGAAATTCTCCTGCTCCACCGCCAGATTGGTGTTGAGGATCGTGTCATAGCCTTCGCGCCCGCCCCACAGCACGTAATTCGCGCCGCCCAGACGATGGGTGGCCTCCAGCGCATCGCGGACCTGGCTGGCGGCCCAAGCATAGACTTCGGGGCGCGGGGAAGTGGCGGCGCCCGCCAGATAGCGCGGGTGGCTGAACAGATTGGCCGTGCCCCACAGCAGCTTGCGGCCATGCTTGGCCTGAAGCTCCTCCAGATGGTCGACGGCCAGAGCAAAGCTCTTGCGGAAATCGCCGATGCTTTCGGCAGGGGCCATCACGTCCACATCATGGAAGCAATAAAACGGCAGGTCGAGCTTTTCGACAAAGGCGAGTGCAGCCTCACGCTTGGCGCGGGCGGCGGCCTCATCCTGCGGACCCTGCAACCATGGGCGGTTGAACGTGCCCGCGCCGAACACATCGCTGCCCGGCCAGCAGAAGGTGTGCCAGAAACAGACCGCAAAGCGCAGATAGTCTTCCATCCGCTTGCCAAAGACCATGCGGTCTTTGTCATACCAACGGTAGGCCAGATCGCTGGCGGCATCGGGGCCTTCATAGCGGACCGTGTCAAATTCGGCGAAATAGGCGGCAGACATCAAAATCTCTCCTGAAGTTGGCGCAGCGCCCATGTGGCGCGCTGAAAGCTTTCGCGTTTGGGGGCAAGGCGGGCGGCCAGATCGAGGTCCGGCTCGATGGTGGCACGGATCGGAGGGCGGGTGCAGATGGCGGCCGGATCGCCGCCCATTCCCAGTTGGGCCAGACGCGCCGCGCCCAGCGCCGGGCCGACTTCGCCGCCTTCGAGATAGAGCAGCCGCACGCCCAGCACACTGGCCAGAATATGGCCCCAATAGAGCGAGCGCGAACCGCCGCCGATCACGGCCAGTTCCTCGATATGCGTGCCAGCCTCGCGCAGGGCGTCGATGCCGTCGGCATGGGCAAAAGCCACGCCCTCCAGCACGGCGGCGGCAAGGCGGGCGGTGGTGGTCTCATGGCTCAGCCCGACAAAGCCCGCGCGCAGATGCGGGTCATTATGCGGCGTGCGTTCGCCCGAAAGATAGGGCAGGAACAGTTCCGGCCCTGCGCATGGCCCCGTGCTTTCGGCCAGGGCGAAGAATTCCGCCGGGCCGGGCACCTGACAGGCCGATGCCGCCCAATCGATGCAGGAGGCGGCCGAAAGATGCACGCTCATCTGATGCCACACGCCGGGCAGGGCATGGCAAAAGGCATGAACCGCGCGCGCCGGATTGGGGCGGAACGCATCGCCCGCCACAAAGATCACGCCCGATGTGCCGAGCGAGAGCATGCCTTGCCCTTCGCCCGTCACGCCCACGCCCAAGGCGCCTGCGGCATTGTCGCCCGCGCCCGCCACCACGGGCACGGCCTCCATGCCCCATTGCGCGGCCACTTCGGCGCGAAGGTGGCCGGTGATCTGCGGCCCTTCATAAAGGCGGGGCATATGGTCGAGCGTCAGCCCGGTCGCCGCCAGCATGGCCTCGGACCACGTGCGCCGCGCCACATCGACCCACAGCGTTCCTGCCGCATCCGACATGTCGCTGGCCTTTTCGCCGGTCAGGGCAAGGCGGACATAATCCTTGGGCAGCAGCACCGTTTTGGTGGCGGCAAACACTTCCGGCTCATGATCGCGCACCCAGAGCAGCTTGGGCGCGGTAAAGCCGGGCATGGCGATATTGCCGGTGATGGCGCGGCTTTGCGGCTCGGCGGCCTCCAGCGCGGCGCATTGCGCATGGCTGCGCCCATCGTTCCACAGGATCGCGGGGCGCAAGGGGCGGTCATCCGCGCCCAGCAGGGTGGCGCCATGCATTTGCCCTGCAAGGCCGATGGCCGCCACCGCCCGGCGCAGGTCCGCGTCCAGACCCAGCACGGCGCGATGGGTTGCATCCACCCAGTCATCGGGCGCTTGCTCCGACCACAATTCCTGCGGCCGGGAAACCGAGAGCGCCGCGCTGCATTGCGAAAGGACGCGCCCGTCGCTGGCGGTCACCACGGCCTTAACGCCGCTGGTGCCGATATCTATGCCCATAAACATGGGATCAGCGCGCCTGCAGCGGATCGATGGTCTGGATCGTGCCATCGGGGTTGAAGGTCAGCTCCGTCACTTTCACATTGCGCAGGTGGTTTTTGTTCGAAAGCTGGGTGTCGGCATAGAACAGCCACCATTTGCCATCGGCCTGAAGGATCGAATGATGGGTGGTCCAGCCCTGAACCGGCTTCAGGATATGGCCGGTATATTTGAACGGGCCATAAGGGTTGTCGCCGATCGCATAGTTCAGGAAATGCGTGTCGCCGGTCGAATAGGTATAGTAATATTTGCCGCCGCGCGTGAACATCCATGACGCCTCAAAGAAGCGCCGCTCATGGTCGCCGGTCAGGACCGGCTTGCCGTTTTCGTCCAGGATCACCGCATCGCGCGGCTTTTCGGCAAAGCTTTTCATGTCGGCGCCCATGCGCGCCACCTTGCCCGACAGGGCGGGCTGGTCATTCCGGCCAAGGTCGGTGTCCGAACCGTTGGGGTCGAACTTGCCGCCGGCCCAGCGCTGAAGCTGGCCGCCCCAGATGCCGCCGAAATACATATAGCTCTTGCCGTCAGTGTCGGTGAAGACGGCCGGGTCCATCGAATAGCTGCCCGCGATGGGTTTCGGTTCGGCCTTGAACGGCCCCATCGGGTTTTTCGATGTGGCAACGCCAATGCGGAAGGTGCCCAGGCCGTTCTTGTCCTTGGCCTTGTCGCGCGCGGGGAAGTAGAGGTAATAGGTGCCGTTCTTATAGGCCGCATCGGGCGCCCACATCTGCTGGCTGGCCCACGGCACATTCTTTACGTCCAGCGCCACCGGGCCGATCGTTACCTTGCCGCCGATACGGTCCATGCGCAGCACGCGATAGTCGCGCATCGCATATTGGTTGCCCAGATCATCGTCGGGAATGGGCGTGGGAATGTCATGCGAGGGATAGACATAGATCTTGCCGCCAAAGACATGGGCCGAAGGATCGGCGGTATAGATGCTGGTCACCAGCGGCTGATCGCGAAAACCGGCGGCCGGGGCGGTGGCCTCGCCAAAGGCGTGGGCAGGCAGAAGCGCGGCCAGCACGGCAGCAGCGCCAAGGGTGGAGATCTTTCCCTTCACGTTCGACATCCTCATTTGCTGTGGTCCTCTTGAGGCGGGCCATCACGATGAATCTTTGATAGCGCTATCGCTCTGTCTCATCAATCGCAAATCGCCATTCGACGCAGACTAATTTGCAGGGAGAGGCGGTGGACTGCGCGATTTTCCTTTGATAAATGATAGCGCAAACATTGGAGAGAGCCATGCCCGGAAAGTCCAGATTGCTGTTTTGCCTTGGTCTGTTGGCCGCCGCCGCCCCGGCATGGGCGCAAAATGCGCCCGATGCCCTGACCTTGGGCGGGAAAGGCTATTACGAGGCGGCGGGGGTCAATGTGCTGGCCTTTTCCAATTGGTATGACGGGCTGTTTGCCGATTCCAAGATCAGCGGCATCGAGATCATCCAGCAGGGCCTGCGCAATGCCACCAACGGCGATGTGCGCCTTTCGGCAACGCCCGGCCAGTGGGACCCGATCGGCGCCATGGTCACGCGCAAGGTGGACCGCGCGGCGGGCGTGATCGAAACGCGCCTGCGCTATGCCGATTACGATTGGGCCTATACGATCCGCGCGCAGCAGCAGGGCGACGGCGTGGTGGTCAGCATCCTGCTCGACCGCCCGGTTCCCGATGCTCTGGTGGGCAAGGCGGGGTTCAATCTGGAATTCCTGCCCTCGGCCTATTTCCACCACGCCTTTATGGCCGATGGTGTGGCGGGCAGTTTTCCGCTGCATCCCGTCGGCGCCATGGTGCGCACCGACCAACGCAATGCCGCCAGCGGGCGCAGCGAAGGGCCGGGGGCCGAGCCCCTGCCTATGGCCGGTGGGCATGATTTTGTCCTTGCGCCCGAAGATCCGGCGCGGCGAGTGAGGATCACGGGCGATGCGCCCATCATGCTCTATGACGGCCGCAATCAGGCGCAGAACGGCTGGTTCGTGCTGCGCTCGCTGCTGCCTGCGGGCAAGAGCGGAACGGTGCTGACATGGACCATCCGGCCCCAGACCAGCCCCGGATGGCTGCGCCGCCCGGTGATCGCCCATTCGCAGCTCGGCTATGCGCCTGCGGCCTCCAAACTGGCCACGGTGGAATTGGATGCCAATGACAAACGCCGCCTGCCGCTGCGCCTGCTGCGTATTGGCGCGGATGGCGCACCAACCACCGTTCGGTCCGAGCAGCCACGCGAATGGGGCGATTATCTGCGCTATCACTATCTGCAGATGGACTTCAGCGATGTGAAGCAGCCGGGCCTTTATCAACTCGAATATGGCGATGTGCGCACCGCGCCTTTCCGTATTGCCGATGATGTCTATGCCGATGCCTGGCATGCCACCAATGATGTCTATTTCCCGGTGGCGATGGATCATGTCTCGGTGAACGAGGCCTATCGCGTGTGGCATGGCGATTCCCATCGCGATGATGCGCGGCAGGCCCCGGTCAATCACGAACATATCGACCTTTATCGTCAGGGGCCGACCACCGACACGCCTTTTCAGCCGGGCCAGCCCATTCCGGGTCTGAATGTGGGCGGATGGTTCGATGCGGGCGATTTCGACATCCGCACCCAGTCGCAATATCAGGTGGTGCGCTCGCTGGCCGCCGCGCGCGAGCGTTTCGGGCTGGATCGCGACACGGTCAGCGTGGACGAGACGCGGCGCCATGTCGAGATCCATGTGCCCGACGGCATGCCCGATGTGGTGCAGCAGGTGGCCCATGGCACGCTGCAATTGCTGGCCCAGTTCGATGCGGTGGGCCATGCGATCCACGGCATTGTCGAGCCCGATGTGGCGCAATACACGCATCTGGGCGATGCGGTGAACAAGACCGATGGTCTGCCCTATGATCCGGCGCTCAAACCCGGCGAAATCCGCGACGGGCGCAGCGGAACGCCCGATGATCGCTGGGCCTTTACCAGCAAGGTTTCGGCGCTCAACTATGGTTCGATTGCCGCGCTGGCGGCGGCCGGCAGGGTGCTCAAGGGGCAGGATGATGCGCTTTCGGCCAAGGCTTTGGCCACGGCCCAGCGCGTCTGGCAGGAGGAGCAGTCCCACGCGCCCGATCTCTTTTCGCATGGCAACACCACGGGCGGCCCGCTGGATTGGGAAAAATTTGCCGCCGCGGTCGAATTGCTCAAGACCACGCGCGCGAAAGCCTATGCCGATGCCGTGATGGAACTGTGGCCCAAGGTGGCCAAGGCCTTTGCCCCCAATGCGCAGACGGCGGTGGCGGCGCTGCCCTATATGCCCGCGGCCTATCGACAGGCGATGATCCCTGCCGTGCGCCAATGGAAAGAGGAGAGCGACCGCATCGCCCGCGCCAATCCCTTTGGTGTGCCGATCACCACCGGGGGATGGGCCGGGTCCAGCACGGTCATGGCCTATGCGCTGGTGGCCGATGCGCTGCATGGGGCCTTTCCCGAAATCGTCGGGCGCGATGCGGTGTGGCGGGGGGTGGCCTTCATCACCGGCCATCATCCCGGCTCGGACATCTCCTTCGTCTCGGGCGTGGGCACGGTGTCCAAGGAGGTGGCCTATGGCAACAACCGGGCCGATTTTTCCTATATCGCGGGGGGCGTGGTGCCGGGTGTGCTCATCATCAAGCCCGACTTTCCCGAAAACCACGAGGACTGGCCGTTTTTCTGGGGCGAGAATGAATATGTCGTGCCCGAAGGGGCGGCGTGGATCGAACTGGTCAATGCCGCCGACCGCCTGCGCGCGAAGGAATAGGACGGGGCGCTCAAGATGGCTTTCAAAAAGGCTGAACCTTACTTAAAGGATCCTGTCAGATAGCGGGTAGAAAGGTTTGGCATGGCAAGGTCTGATCGCTCCGGTGCAGGCGCCACGATCATTGACGTTGCCCGCCTTGCCGGTGTTTCGGCGATGACGGTTTCGCGCGTCATCAATGGCCGGGAAGGGGTGCGGCCTGAAACGCGCGAGGCGGTGGAAAAGGCGATCCGGGAATTGTCCTATACGCCCAATGTCGCCGCGCGCAGTCTGGTCACTTCGACCGAGCTGCAAGTAGGGGTGATCTATTCCAACCCCAGCGCCGCCTTCATGAGCGAGTTTCTGACCGGTATTTTCGAGGAGGCGTCCATTCGCGGCGCCCGCCTCTCGCTGCTCAAGGGCGAGGCGGGCAAGGCGCCGGGGCCCGAGGCGCTCGAACAATTCGCTGCGGCGGGGCTTTCGGGCTTTATCCTTGCCCCGCCGCTGGGCGAATCGCGCAGGATACTCTCGGTGCTCGAACCGTTGGGGCGGCCCATTGCGGCGGTGGGGGCCTACAAGATTTCGGATGCGCTCTGTGTTCGGATCGACAATCACCGCGCCGCCTATGAAATGACGCGCCACCTGCTCGATCTGGGCCACCGCCGGCTGGGCTTTATTCTGGGCAACCCCGATCAGGCCGCCAGCGCCGAGCGCATGGCCGGATTCTATGCCGCCGTGCGCGAAATCGGCGGGGTCGATGTGCGGGTGGCGCAGGGTGATTTCAGCTATACTTCGGGCCTTGCCGCAGGAGAACTGCTGCTCGACGCGCCATCGCCGCCCACGGCCATTTTCGCCAGCAATGACGATATGGCCGCCGCTGTGGTGTCGGTTGCCCACCGTCGCCAGATTGACGTGCCCGGCGCGCTGACGGTGGTGGGCTTTGACGATACGGCCGCCGCCGTCACCCTGTGGCCCACCTTGACCACGGTGCATCAGCCGCTGCGCCGTCTGGCCGCCGAGGCGCTGGCCTATGTGGCGCAGGAGGCCGGCCCGGCCCTGCTCCGGCCGGGCGCGGTCAGCGACTGTGTGCTCGATCATTCAATCGTCTATCGTGATTCCACCGCGCGCATTTCGGTGGCGGAGCCGGACTGATCGGGCGCGTCATCCTGTGCCTCATAGCGGAACCAGGCGAAATCGGCATGACGCCCCGCGCCCGAGAGATCCTGACACGCCATGGCGACAAAGGCACCGGTGAAATTGGGATAGCCGGGCAGCGAGACCTCATCGGAAAGCACGCTGACATCCAGCTTTTGCGGCGCCCATTCCCATGTCTCCGCCCCTTTGGCCCGCCAGCCAAAGCGCAGCCATTGGTGGTCCACTTCGGCGCATAATTCGATCGGCCCGGCGGGCAACTCGGAGGCGACCAGACTGTCATGAGCGCCCATGCCGGGAATGGCCGACATGATCCGCAATTCGCGCGCGCCCGTATCGCGGGTCAGATGGAGATAATGGAATTTCGTGCTGTTGTAATAGCATACCAGCCCGGCATTTTGCTGAAAATGGGCGGGATCGAAATCGATGCAGGTCGTGGCCGTAAAGCGGAAATGCTGAAAGCGGCGTGCGACAAGCGCCTGCTCGAAATGGCTCTTGATCGATTCCCGGCCATACAGCCGCAGCCAGTTCGGACGCGCATCGAGGCTCCACAAGCGCCCGCTGTCGGGGCTGCGCAGCCATTGCAGATCGTCGGGCAGGGGGCCGGGAGCAAACTGGCCGTCCCACGGCTGCTCCGGCCAGGGACATGGCGGCAGGGGGGGGAGCGGCGGATTGGGGTCCGGCTGCGCGCCGGGCGTCAGGCTGCGCAGCCAGCCATCCTCGCCCCAGCGCATCGGCTGGATTGCCGTTTCGCGCCCCAGCGGACAACGCGCCAGTCCGGGCAGCGGCCGTCCGCAGAGATAGGCCAGCCATGGGCTGCCATCCTCCAGTTCGACCAGATCGCCATGGCCCGCTCGGGTAATCGCGCCTTCCTGCCGCCCCGCCGCCGTCAGCACCGCGCCGTCAGGGTGGGTTTCATACGGCCCGCCGATCGAGCGGCTGCGGGCCATGACCACCGCGTGGTTCCATCCCGTGCCGCCCTCGGCCACCAGCAGGTGATACCAGCCGTCGCGTTTGTAGAGATGAGGCCCCTCGGTAAAGCCGCGCTCTGTGCCACGATAGATCAGCCGTCGCTCGCCTTTCAGGCGCAGGGTTTCCTTGTCCACTTCCTGCAGCACGATGCCGCCGAAACGGCCCCGGTCGGGCCGGTGGTCCCACAGCATGTTGAGCAGCCAGCAGCGTCCGTCATCGTCATGGAACAGCGCCGGATCAAAGCCGCTGCTGTTGAGATGGACCGGATCGGACCATGGCCCATCGATGCTGGGCGCGACGACCAGATAATTGTGAAAATCGCGCATCGAGGCACCATGCGCCCCGTTCACCGTGGTCAGCCCGTAGCGCTTCACATCGGTATAGACCAGCCAGAAGCGCCCGTCGGCATAGGTCAGATCAGGCGCCCATACGCCGCAGGAATCGGGATTGCCGCGCATGTCGAGCTGGCTGGCGCGGGAAAGCGGGCGGCTGGCCAGGCGCCAGTGGACCAGATCGCGGCTGTGGTGGATTTGAACGCCGGGAAACCATTCGAAGGTGGAGGTGGCGATATAGAAATCCTGATCCACGCGCAGGATGGACGGATCGGGGTTGAAACCGCGCAAAATGGGATTGGCGAAACTGTTCATGATGGCTTGCGTACCAAGGTCCAGAGCAGCCCGGCGCCAATCAGATCGAGGCAGCCAAGCAGCACGAAAAACGGGGAATAGCCGAGCCGGTCAACCAGACTGCCCAGCAGGAGCGAAAAGATCAGCACACCCAGATTGGCCGACAGACCAGCAAAACCGGCCACCGTGCCAACCTCGTTGCGGGGAAAGAGGTCAGAGGCCATGGTGATGATGGTGACCGACAGCGTCTGATGCGCGAAACCGGCAAGGCACAGCAGCGCCACGGCCGCATAGGGATTGGCGACAAGGCCGACAAAACCGATGCCCGTCATCATCAGCGCGCCCAGCGTAAAGGTGAGGCGGCGCGCGTCGATCAGCACCACGCTGCGCCGCTGAAGCCATGCCGCAACCGCCGGGCCGAAAAGACAGCCCAGATCCGCCGCCAGAAAAGGCAACCAGCCGAACAGCGCCAGATGGGCCATGTCAAACCCGCGCTCGCGCGCCAGATAAAGCGGCAGCCACAGCGAGAGCATACCCCACACCGGGTCGGCCAGCAGACGGGGCAGAGCGATGCCCCACAGATTGCGGCGCGTAAGAAGAACGCGAATGGGGGCGGACGGTGCGTCGGATTGCAGATGCTCTTCCTGCCCCTCGGCAATGGTGGCGCGTTCCTGCGCGCTGACGCCGCGATGGCAGGCAAGCGGCGCATACCAGCGCAGCCAGAGCAGCGACCATACCAGCCCCAGCGCCCCCGCCACCGCGAAGGCGAGACGCCAGCTCCCCGCATAGACCGCCCAGGCCACCAGCGGAGGCGCCAGCACCGCGCCGAGTGAGGCGCCGATATTGTAGATGCCGCCCGCAAGGCCGCGTTCGCGCGCGGGAAACCATTCGGCCACCAGCTTTTGCCCGGCAGGCTGGGCGGAACCTTCGGCAAAGCCCAGAACGAGGCGCAGCGCGGCAAAACTGAACCAGCCGCGCGCCAGCATATGGCCCAGCGTGATGACCGACCAGCCGACGGCAAACAGCGCAAAGCCCAGTTTCAGCCCCAGCCGGTCCAGCACAAAGCCCGCGATCGGTTGCAGCATGACGCCCAATTGCATGGCGCCGGTGATCCATCCGTATTGGGCATTGGATATGCCCTGCTGCGCCAGCACGACAGGGGCGGCCACGCCCATGACCGAACGCGCGAGATAGTTGATGATCATCGCGCCCACAAACAGGGCGAGCACCAGCCAGCGCGTTTTGCGCCATGCCGATTGGCGGGGCGGGGCGGGAATCACGGCCTTCACCGCCCGGTTGTCGATGGAGGGGGCAAGTCGATTGATAACGTAAACATAAAATTTCTCAATTCCCCTCGCTTCCGCCTTTTATCCGGCGATATCGCTTTCCCTTATCGAGAGATTTTTCCAAAATACAACGCAAAATTCGCCCGGTTGACAGCCATAAATTTGCGCGGTACGAATGATGTTAACGTTAACTAGCTCAGAGTGTCAAGAGAGGGTGGAATATCCATCCTCGCGGCGCCGCGCAAAAACGTTCGTCCAATATCCATCAGCAAAAAAATAAATGACTTGGAGGGGTACATGAGCCTGAAAAGAGCGAAGCGTCACAATACACTCTTGTGCGGCACGGCCTTGCGCATGGCCGCGCTGACCATCGGCCTGTCGCCGGTTGCGGCCTTGGCCCAACAGCAGGCGGCTCCGGCTGCGCCTGCTGATTCGGCGCCCGGGGCGGCCAAAGGCGACCGCGAGATCATCGTCACCGGCACCCGCATCACCGCCAGCGGTTTCAAGGCGCCCACGCCCACCACGATTCTCGATGCCGCCAGTCTGAACGCCAATGCCCAGCCCAATGTCTTTACCACCATTGCGCAGTTGCCCTCGCTTCAGGGCTCGACCGGCACGCAGGTCAACACGTTCAGCACCTCGAGCGGTCAGCAAGGGCTCAGTTCCTTCTCGCTGCGCGGCGTGGGGGCCATCCGTACGCTGACCCTGCTGGACGGACAGCGCGTGGTGGGCGCCAATGTCACCGGCGTTCCCGATATCAGCCTGTTTCCGCAATTGCTGATCCAGCGTGTCGATGTGGTCAATGGCGGCGCATCGGCCTCCTATGGTTCGGATGCGGTCGGCGGCGTCGTTAATTTCATCACCGATTCGCATTTCAAGGGTCTGAAGGGCAATGTGCTGGGCGGCATCACCACCTATGGCGATGATGCGCAATATCAGGTGCAATTGGCCGGAGGCAGCAGCTTCCTGCAGGACCGCCTGCATGTGGTCGGCAGCGTGGAATACAGCAACGAGGCCGGCATCGGCGGCGGTGATTTCGGCATCGGGCTGGCCAATGGCCGCAACTGGTTTGCCCAGACGACGCAGATCAACCGGGGCGTGCTGAATGACGGGTCGCCGCAATATATCGTACGCGATCTGGCCCAATCGATCTCTTTCACCAAATATGGCCTGATCACGGCGGGGCCGCTGCAGGGGATCGCCTTTGACGCGCGCGGCAATCCGTTCCAGTTCCAATACGGTTCGGGCGGTGTGCCTCAGCATGACAAGGCAGGCACGGTGGCGGGCTGCTATCCGGGCTACTGTCTGGGCGGCGATCTTTCGGGCAATGTCGATACGGGCCGTTCGCTGCAATCCAGCATTGAGCGCCTGAACACCTATGGCCGGGTGGGCTTTGAACTCGACAATCGCAACGAGATCTATTTCACCGTCAATATCGGCAAGGTGAACACCCATAACCAGCCGGTCAACGGGATGAACAAGCCGGGCCTGACCATCCAGTGCGCCAACCCCTTTGTGCCCGCCCTGGTGCAAAATGCCTGCACCAATGCCGGCATCACCAGCTTCGCCTTCGGCACCAGCAATGCCGCGCTGGGCAATTCGCAGGTCTATACCGAGCGGCGCCAGTACCGTTTCGTGCTGGGCGGCAAGGGGACCTTTACGCTGGCGGGCAAGGACTGGAAATACGACATCTATGGCGAACACGGCACCAATTACAGCGATGTCGATGTGCGCAACATTCTGCTCACCCAGCGCTTCAATCAGGCGATTGACGCGATCACGCTGAATGGCGCGATTGTCTGCCGCGATCCGGTGGCGCGGGCCAATGGGTGCCAACCGCTCAACATTCTGGGCGGACAGCCCTCGGCGGCGGCTCTGGCCTATGTCGTGCCGCAATATGGCCCCTATCAGCGCACCCGTCAGACGCAGGACGTGGCCAGCATCAGCTTCTCCGGCTCGCCGGTGGAACTGTGGGCCGGGCCGCTTTCCATCGCCTTTGGCGGCGAATTCCGCCATGAATTCTATCGCGTGGTGGCCGATCCCTATGGCGCGGGCTTTGCCAATACGCCCGGCGGGGGCAATTATCCGACCGACCCCGTTCTGATCGCCGGGGGCAACAACTGGTATGCGGGCAATTACAAGAATGGCGGCGGGGCCTACAGCGTCAAGGAAGGCTTTTTCGAGGCCAATCTGCCGGTCATCAATTCCGACGCCATGGGCCATGCCAATTTGAACGGCGCGGTGCGCGTCACCAATTACAGCACATCGGGCACGGTCACGGCGTGGAAAGTGGGCGGCACATGGGATCTGCCCATCGATGGCCTGCGGCTGCGCGGGGTGACATCGCGCGATGTGCGCGCGCCCAATCTGTCGGAAATGTTTGCTGCGCCCGTCACCACCACGCTGCCCAATTTCTTCGACCCCTTCCACAATACGACCACGCTGGTGATCCAGAGCGTGGTCGGCAATCCCAACCTGAAGCCGGAAATCGCGCGCAACACCACCTTTGGCGTGGCTTTGGCCAATCCGTCATGGATGCCGGGGCTCAACATCTCGTTCGACTATTACAAGCTCAAGCTCAACGGCGTCATTTCCTCGATCAGCGCCAATGACATGGTGCAATATTGCTATCAGAACGTGCTGCCCCAGACCTGCAATTCGTTTAACTTGAACAATCCGGCGGGCGGCAATTACATCAACGTCCAGCCCTTCAACCTCGCCTCGATCCGCACCGAGGGCTTTGACATTGAGGCCAGCTATCGCTGGCGCAACCCGCTGGGCCTGCCGGGCAATTTCACGCTGCGCGCGCTGGCCACTCATGTCATCAACTATATCACCGACACCGGCCTGCCGGGCACCATCCCCATCGACAGCGCCGGGTCCAATCTGGGCAACACGCCGCATTGGAAATGGCTGGCGGTGCAGAGCTATGACAATGAGAAATTCTCGCTGATGGTGCAGGAGCGCTGGTTCAGCGACGGCACCTTTGCCAACAATTACGTGGTGTGCAGCCCCGGCAGCTGCCCTGTTTCGACCGCCAACAACCCAACCATCGACCAGAATTTCATGGCCGGGGCCTTCTATCTGGATCTGGGCGGATCGGTGAATATCACCAAGGCGATCACCGCCTATTTCAAGGTGGACAATGTGACCGACCATTCGCCCGCGCGCAATTACATCTTCAACAATCCCGCGCTCTATGACCAGATCGGGCGGGTGTTCCGCGCGGGCGTGCGTTTCAAATACTGACGATCCGATATCCGGCCTGCCCCTCCTCCCTTCGGGCCGGATCACGCGGCGGGCGAAGCCGGTTTTCGCCCGCCAAAAGGCGCCATGGCGTAAAGGTTTGCCGTCCTTTGCGTCATGGCGTCCTTTGGGGCTTCATGGATTGCCCGGAGCATAGGGAAAGGTCAGCGCCTTGTACCAGTCCAGATCATGCGCGGGCGGCGCGCTGCCCGCGGGCAGGGGCAGGTGGTTGAGCGATTGCCAATAGGCGATCGAGGCATCGCGCCACAATTGCGCATCGCGGCGCTGGATGGTCAGAAACACACGGGTCTTTTCAAACCTTTCGGCATCCACGACTGGTTTCAATGCCTGCCATTGCGCCTGCATCTTTTCCACCCCGGCGACGCCCCGTTCATAATGGCGCACCAGATCATCCCACAGCGTGGCCCCATCCTTCATGCGATAGGTCCATGGCAAATGGTGAAACCACAGCAGATCCCTGTCATCGGTGGTGTCGGGCCGGGCCAGTCCGGCTGTGATGGCCGGGGCATATTGCGCGATGGCATTGCTGCCGCTGGCAGTGCGGTCAAAGCCGATGCCTTGCGCATCGGCGCGGTTGTAATAGACCGGATTCCACTCCGGTCGGGCCAGCGTGTTGACCCACGGGCCGGGGCCGTAATGGCCATAGACGCTCATCTGATGGGCAAGGCCCAGCGGGGTCATGTAATCCACCGCCGCTTCGCGTGAGGGCATCATGATCGCGGTGACGGCATCCACCACCTTGGGCGCGGGCGAAAAGGTCTGCGCCGCCCATTCGCGCGCGATGGTTTCGGGCGCAAGATCGGGGTTCCACGCCAGACGGCCAAAAGCATACCAGTCCGCCTGATTGAAGATCGAGCCCGACCAGTCGCGGTTCGCGCCGATATTGGCCACGCCCGCAATGCCCGTCAGCCGGTGTCCGTCCAGCGAACCATCCACCACATGCGCCACGGTGGAGCCTTTGCCCTGCGCCAGCGTATCGGCCTGCAAGGCTTCGGAAAACAACGGGCCCAGATAGGTCAGATGCGTCGATTGGCCCAGATATTCCTTGGTGATCTGGAATTCCATCATCAGATTGGTGCGCGGCATGGCGCCAAACAGCGGGTGGAAGGGTTCGCGCGGCTGGAAATCGATCGCGCCGTTCTTGACCTGCACCAGCACATTGTCGGCAAACTGGCCGTCCAGCGGCTTGAAATCATTATAGGCCTGCTTGGCGCGGTCCTCCGGATTGTCATGGGCATAGACAAAGGCGCGCCACATCACCACCCCGCCATGGGGGCGCAGCGCATCGGCCAGCATGTTGGCCCCCTGCGCATGGGTGCGGTGGTAATCGGCGGGGCCGGGCTGGCCCTCGCTGTTGGCCTTGACCAGAAAGCCGCCGAAATCGGGAATGGCGCGGTAGATTTCATCGGCCTTGGCCCGCCACCATGCCGCCACCGCCGGATCAAGCGGATCGGCGGTCTTGAGCCCGCCCAATTCGATGGGCGCGGACCAGCGCGCCGAGAGATAGACCCTGATCCCCCACGGCCGGAACACATCGGCCAGCGCCGCCGCCTTGGCGATATAGGGCGCGGTAAGGCTGTCGGCCTTGGCGTTCACATTGTTGAGCACCGCGCCATTGATCCCGACCGAGGCATTGGCCTGCGCATATTCGGTATAGATCGGATCGCGCCAGTCGGGCAGGCGCCACCAGTCCCAGATCGAGGCGCCGGCATAGCCGCGCTCGACCGTGCCATCCAGATTGTCCCAATGGTCCAGCACGCGCAGGGCAATCCGGGGCGAGGAAACCACATCCAGCCGGGCCAGATCCGCCCCGCTGTGAGCAAGCCGCAGGTAATGAAACACACCATAGAGCAGGCCCAGATCGGTTTTGGCCGCTATCTGCGTGTCGATATGGCCGTTCACCTTGCGGCTGCTGAGGGCAAAACCCTCGGCGCCCAGGCGGTCGTAGCGGGCGGGCCATGAACCGTCGGCGGGCGTCGTCAGGCGGATCGGACCTTGATCGGCCCGCAGCGCAAGGCCGCGCTTCAGCTCGGCAATGGCCAGTTTGAGCTGCGGTCTGTCTTGTGCATCGGGCGCGGCAATTGTGATTGCGCGGTCGGACGCGCTGATTGCCGGGGGATAGCGCAGCCAAAGCTGATGGCCGTCTTCGGCGTGGACGATGGTGGGCAGAGCCATGGCCGACAGCATCATGGCGGACAGGGCGGCGCTTAGGCCGAGGGTCATACGAGGGATCATGAAAGAGCCTGCATGTTTGAACAAGAAAGATGAGCAAAATAGCCGCATGGCTTTGGCCATGCTGTCAGGCTTTGCTCTCCCTGCCGATAGATAGCGCTATCATGACGAGCTTGCCAGCATCTTCTTTTCCCCGTTTGGATCAGCTCCCGCAAGGGCCGAAGACAACAAGGCCCGCCACAGGCTGATGAAAACGCTATGTCTTCATCGTCCGGTGGCGGGCCATGGGGTTCCTTTCAACCGCCTTGGGCGGGGCGATCAGAAGCGTTTGGTCACCGTGACGGACCATTCGCGCGGGCGGCCAGGCATTCCGGAAACCGAACCTTGACCAATGGTCTGGTCAAACAGGGTAAGCAGATAATATTTGTCGAATAGATTGGTCACGGCCAACGAAACGTCGAAATCCCTCTCGGTGTTGCGCCAGGTCAGCCGGGCATTGGAAATCGTGTAGCCCGCCACAAAGGCCGTGGGATCATTGCGCGCCGCAGTGTAGAAACCGGACTGATAGGCAATGTCGAAGCGCGGTGTGATGCTGTTGTGCTCGTTGATGCCGAATTCGTATTGCGCGCCGACGCTCCATTTCCACTTGCTGGTAAAGGGGGTGACATCGGTTAGCCGCACGCCGCTGACACCGGCCGCCGCCGGGGCGATGCGCGTATATTGGAAATCGATATAGCTGAGCGTGCCGTCAATCAGCAGACCCTTGACCGGGCGCAGCGTGGTTTCGAACTCGATGCCTTTCACATTGGCGTCGCCCGCATTGGCCGTCATCGCGCAGGGGGCAAGCGCATTGCCCGGCGTGAATTGCGGGCAGGAGGTAAGGACGAGCTGGATGTCCTTGTATTTATTGTAATAGGCCGAAATATTGGTGCGCAATTTCCGGTCAAACCAGTCCGCCTTCAGGCCCAGTTCCCATGCTTCCAACTGTTCCGGGCCGAAGGGCTGGACCTGCGAGGGGAAGAAGGGGCGCGGGTTGATCCCTCCGCCCTTGTAGCCGGTGGAGAACTGGGCATAGGTCATCAGATCCCGCGTCCAGGCATATTGCAGGTTCGCACGATAGTCCCAGCGGTCAATCTTGTAAGACCCGACCGAACCGTCGAGCGAGCCTACGCGGGGCTGGCCTGTCGAACCATCGGCAAAACGCCGCGAGAATTTGTAGTCCTTCTCCTCATGCGTGTTGCGGATACCCGCATTCAGCGTCAGCCCCTTGAGGATCTCGAAAGAGGCATTGGCAAAACCGGCCAGCGAGGATGCCGGTACCTCATCGCCAAGGCTGGCGAACTGGAGGTTCGAGTAACGGATGTCCAGGACATTGGCCAGAACGGTCTTCATGTCGCTGTAATAGCCGCCGACCGTGTAATTGAGGCGGCCGTCCAGCCCTGTGCCGTTCAGGCGCAGTTCCTGGCTGAAGAAATGAGCCTTGTAATTGTTTTCCGAGAAATTGACCGGCAGCGGCGAAAGATCGGCGTCCGAGGCATAGCGCGACTGGAACGAGCGATAGCCGGTGATCGAGGTCAGCTTGAGCTGGCGGCTCAGCGTCACATCGATATGGCCCGAAACGCCATAGCCCGAATAGCGCGATGTCAGCGGGCGCGTGGTTTCGTTGGGCATCAGCGGCGAAGTCGTTGCGGGTTGCACGCCGGTGGCGTAATTGCAGTAGGGGCCGCAGATGAAGCGGCTGTCATAGGCCACATTGGTATAGGGCCCGCGGATGAAACCGGTGGCGGGATTATTCGCACTCAAAAGAACAGCGGGCGACTGGGCGCGATCATCGGTGACGTAATCGGCTGAGATCATCGCATCGACCGGTCCGCGCTCATAGCGCAACTGGGCGCGCACCGCCTGATAGTTCACATCGCCCTGTTTGCCCACCACGCAATCGCCCGCCGGGCGCAGGGCGGGAATGCCGCCAACGGTGGGATTGTTGGCCGAGCCTTGCGGATTGGCGCAGCCAAAGTCGATCACATTGACATAGCCGCCCTGGGTTTTCGACGCGGCGGCAAGGCGGAAAGACAGGCCATCGGCAATGCCCAGATCGATGCTGGCGCGCAGATCCTGCCTGTTGCGGCTGCCATAGGCGCCCTGCACAAGGCCGGTGTTGGTGCCGCGCGGGCGCTTGGAATAGAGCTTGAGCGCGCCGCCGATCGAATTGCGTCCCGCCAGAGTGCCCTGCGGGCCGCGCAAAACCTCGACCCGATCCAGATCGAGCAGGTCAAACAGCGCGCCTGTCAACGAAGGATAATAGACATCGTCAATATAAAGCCCCACGCCGGGTTCGACCGCGGGGCTGGGGTCGCTCTGGCCCACGCCGCGGATAGAGGCCGCCATGGAGGGGCCGAAATTGGCGTTGTTGGGCTGAAGATTGAGACCGGGCGCCTGCGCTGCGATTTCCTGCACATTGGTCTGGCTGCGCGCCTGCATCATTTCGGCGGAAACGGCGGTGATGGCGATGGGCGTGTCCTGCAGGTTCTGGGCGCGGAACTGGGCCGTCACGACGATTTCCTCGGCGGTGGCGGGTTTCGCCTCCTTGGCTTCTTCGGCCTGCGCCGTCGAAACCGCGCCAAGAGCCAGCGCCAGCCCGGTCGTGGCGAGCAGATGGCGGCTGCTGAACTTTTTCATGATCTCTCCCTTTCTTTTTATCGTCGCCCAAGGGTCTGCAACCTCTTGCGAAGGCGCCCGGACAAGCGTCAGGCTGGCGATTCCCGTGAATGATCTACCGGCCCGTCATCGGCATTTCATGGATGGGTGTGCACGGACCGCTCTGATTGCGCCCGCTTGTTTCGCGCTCTGGTTACAGGCCCGGTTTCAGGCCCGGCGGTGCCTTGCGGCAAAGACCAGATGGCACCCCGCCCAGATGTAGCAGCCACCGAAACAGGCGATGGCAAAGCGCACTCCCATGGCCCCGGCATGGGCGCAGGCCCCGGCCAGAGGCCCCGTCACGACGCCTGAACAGGCTTGGGCAAAATCGGCCGAGCCAAAGGTCCAAGCCGCGAAACGATCGCTGATAAATCCGGCCACCGGGGGACCAAAACCTTGCCCGGCCAGATACATGATCGTCAGAAAAATGGCCGAGCCCGTGGCCCTGCTGCGCGAATCAAGCAACCCGTGCAAGGCCGCGATCGCAGGGCCCATGGCCAGATAGAAAAATGTCGAACCCAGCAGCATCAGCCCAAAGGCCACCGGCAGGCTGGATTGAAACAGGCCGATAATGAAAATCGGCGCCCCGATCATTGCCCCCATTCCGGGCAGCGCCACCAGATAGCGCGGATCGCGCCGCGCCGCCCATTCGCTGCCATATCCGCCCAGCAAGGTGCCCAGCGCCGAGGCCGCCCCGCTGAGCACACCGAAGGCCATCCCGGTCTGGCCCATGTCCAGCGCGAAATTGCGGGCGAAATAGGACGGCATGAAGGTGTTGATGCCAAAGGCGCCCAGGCTGATGATCGACACGCCCAGCAGGATGTGGCGCAAACAGCGGTCCGTCAGCAACACCCGCAGCACGGCGCCGGCAGGCCTGTGTCCTTCGCCATCGGCATCGTGATCGGCGCGGCGCGGTTCGCGCATCATCAACAGCGCGGCCAGTGCCACAAGGGCGCCCATCGCCCCGGTAACGTAAAAGGTCGCGCGCCAGCCGTGGCTGGCCGCCACCGCGCCGCCGATCGCCGATCCGGCAAAGGCCGCGACCGGCACGCCCAGCATGAAAAGCGAAATGGCCGAGGCCCGCTTTTCAGGCGGATACATGTCGGAAATCATTGAATGAGGCGGCGCCTCGGTGCCCGCGCTGCCGCCCGCCATGCCGATGCGCGCCAGCACCATATGCAGGAAGCTGGCGCTGGCCCCGCAGGCCATTGTGAAAAGAGACCCGACCAGCAGTGAGCAGGCCGCGACCCATTTGCGCGAATAGCGCTCGGCAAGCCGGGCCAGCGGCAGCGAGGCGGCCACATTGATCACGGCAAAGGCCGTGCCGCCCAAGAGGCCGATCTGGAAATCGCTGATGCGAAAATCGGCCTTGATCTGTTCGGCCACCAGCGCAATCACGATACGGTCGATAAACCCAAAACCATAGATCGCCGTCAGCAGGAACAGCGTGGTGCGGCGGGCGGCGGGGGTCATTCCTGTTTCTCCGAATTGATGGGCGGCGGCGGATCAGGTGTGAAGCGGGGCGCCGCGATAGTCGCGCGGCGAACGCCCAAAGCGCGCCTTGAAGGACCGGCTGAAATGCTGGGAATCGTTGAAACCCCAGGTGAAGGCGATCTCGGTGATCGAGCGTTTGGCCTGCGCCGGATCGAGCAGTTCGCGGCGGCAATGTTCCAGCCGCCTTTGCCAGATGATACGGCTCAGCGTCTCGCCCTCGGCGGAAAACAGCTTGTGCAGCGTGCGCTTGGCATAGCCCAGTTCGACGGCGATGCGCCCGACATCGAGTTCCGGATCGGTCAGATTGCGTTCGATGAAATCGATCACCGCCGCCCGGCGGGCATGGGGACTGCTGTGCGAATGACAGACCGGATCGGCATGCCATGCCACATTGATAAGCCCTGACAGCGCATGGGCCAGCAAGCCCCGGTCGCGGCGCCCCATGCCCGCCGTGGCGCGGATCGTATGGTGCAAACTGTTGTGCAGCACGCTGGCCGCGCCTTCAAGAAAGCTGCGCGGGCCGGCCAGATGCTGGCCCAGCCCTTCGCCCTGATGGATCAGGCGGCGGGGCAGGGCGATGGCAAGCTGGTTGGTCTGGCCCTGGGAGGTCATGCGAAAAGGCAGGGTCTTGTCCAATGCGCACCATTGGCCCGCAATCAGGCGGGCATGCCGCCCGGCCTGATGGACATCGCACGAGCCGGTTTCGACAAACAGCAGCTTGATCGCATCCTCGCCGCTTTCGCCATGGCGCCGCGATTCGTGATTTTCCAGCGTGTGTTCCCCGATGGAAACCGCGCAGATACGAAGCTCTCCCAGATCGCAGCCGCGAATGGATGCCTCGCGGTCGTCGCCCAGGACGACATCGTTGGCGCGGGTAATATCGCGCCATTGCATCGTGCGTTCCTTGCGGTTGGCCGCGCGCGTCGCGAAGTTGAGATAGTCTCTCGACATCCTGCTCTCCCAATCATCCTCTGGCGCCGCGTTTTCGCGGCTGCTCGAAAACCGCTATAATCACGTTTTGGAAAAATAGAAACACTCGTTAATGTATCATTGGCATACATTTTTTGAATCGCGTTCCTTTGCTATTCCCTGTGCTCTCTCGCACGGCACGATGCGCGCCAGAACAAGCCTTTAGCTCCTTGCCTGCGCTAGCTGGCCCCGATGCTTCCGCAGCAAGGGTGGAAAAAGATGCTGTCCGAGAGGATGAGAGAAATTCAGGGCCGCATTTTCATCGGCGGCGAATGGCGCGAAAGCGCGCATGGTCGTGACCTGCCCGTGGTCGATCCGGCCAGCGGACAGGAATTCGCCCGCATCGCGGCGGCTGGCGCCGATGACATGGCCCTGGCCGTGGATGCGGCCGTCGGCGCGATGGCCAAGGCTCGCCATGGCGGATGGAACCCCGCCGACCGCCAGAACGCCTTGCTCCGGCTGGCCGATGCCATTGCCGCCCGTTCCGAGGAATTCGCCCGGATCGAAATGCATGATACCGGCAAGCCGATCAGCAATATCCTTCATCTGGATGTTCCGCAATCGGCGGCGGGCTTGCGCTATTTCGCGGGCTGGGCGGCCCATCTGACGGGGGAGACGATGAACCTGTCGGTGCCCGGGAACTGGCATGCCGCCACCCTGCGCGAGCCGGTGGGCGTGGCGGGGCAGATCATCCCCTGGAACTATCCGCTGATGGGGGCGGCGATGAAGATCGGCCCGGCGATTGCCGCCGGTTGTGCGGTCGTGCTGAAACCGGCCGAACAAACCAGTCTCTCGGCGCTCCTGCTGGCGGACCTGCTGGCCGATTGCGGCTTTCCGGCGGGCATGGTGAATATCGTTACGGGCACAGGGGCCGAGGCGGGCGCGGCGCTGGTGCGTCATGAGGGCGTGGCCAAGATTGCCTTTACCGGATCGACCGCCACCGGCCGCGAGATCCTGCGTGTGGCCGGCCCGATGATGAAACGGGTGACGGTGGAGCTGGGCGGCAAATCCCCCGTGGTGGTGATGCCCGATGCCGATCTGGACAAGGCCGCGGCGGCCATCGCAATGGGTATCTTCTTCAATTCGGGCCAGACCTGTTCGGCCGGATCGCGGCTCTTGGTCCATGCCGATGTGGCGCGCGATCTGGTGCCCCGCGTGGCGCAGATCGCGGCAGGCATGAGGATAGGCGCGCCCGATGATCCGGCCACGCAACTGGGGCCGGTGATTTCGCAGGCCCAGTGCGATCGGATCATGGGATTTATCACCCGCGCCCGCGCCGATGGCGCGCGGATCGTGACGGGAGGAGAGCGCCGGGGGCAGGCGGGCTATTTCATCGTCCCCACCGTGCTGGACGATGTGCAGGCCGCGATGGAAATCGCGCGCGAGGAGGTGTTCGGCCCGGTGCTGGCGGTGCAGACCTTCGACACGCTCGATCTGGACGAGATTGCGGCGCTGGCCAATGATGGCACCTATGGCCTTGCCGCCTATGTCTGGACCAGCAGCATGAGCAGCGCCTTTGGCCTTGTCCGGCGGATCAGGGCGGGGACGGTCCGGGTCAATACGGCAGGCGGCAATGATTTCTGCATGCCTGCGGGCGGGGTCAAGCAATCGGGCAACGGCCGCGAGAACGGCCGCGCCGGGGTCGAGGCCTACACAGAACTCAAGGCGATGACGATCGCGGTCTGATACGGGGAATGCGTGATGAGCCAAGATGAAGATATGCCGACCCCGTCGCTGGACCCTGCCTTTGAACTGGAGCTGGATCATGGCGCTGAATGGGGCATAGGCGATCTGGCCACGGGGGGGCAAAGATGGGTGCGCCAGCTTGCCTCGGGCCGCCTGTCCGGCCGGGGGCTGGCCGCAGGGCTGGAAACCGGCACCGAAACCTGGCTGAGTCGCCGCGACGGGGTGAGCGTGGTGGAAATGGCGCTGGTGATCCAGACCGCGCATGGCGGGCCGATCAGGATGACCGGCACCGGCGTTTCCGGTCTGAACAGGCTGGGCGCGCTGCGGATGAACGTGGTGTTCGAGGTGGCCGAAGGATCGCCCCATGACTGGCTGGCAACCCGCGTGTTCATCGCTGAAAGACGCGATGGCGAAACGCACCTGTCCATCTTCGAGGTTTTGTGAAAGGCCGATGATGAAGCTCGAATTCGCGCTGGAAATGCGCATCTCGCTGGGCGAGCGCATGCATATCAAGGTGGCAGAGGATTATACGCGCGGGGCGGTGCTGATCCGGAGCGGAACGTTCAGCGGACCGGGCCTGTCGGGCCAGATCGTGCCGATGAGCGGGGGCGATTTCCCGATGGTGCGCGCCGATGGCGGCGGGCGGTTTGAATCGCAATATCTGCTGCGCACCGATGACGGCGCGGTGATCCTGAAACGCAGCACCGGCCTGCGCCATGCCCCGCCCGATGTGGTGGCGCGGCTGCTGGCGGGCGAACCGGTCGATCCCCGCAGCTATTACATGCGCATGACCCCCCGCTTCGAGGCGCCCGAGGGGCCTTATGACTGGCTCAACCGTTCGATTTTTGTCGGGGCCGGGCGGCGCAATCCCACCGGCTCGGTGTTCCGGTTCTGGAAGGTTGTGTGATGCAGGGGCAGGAGGAATTCGACTATATCATTGTCGGCGCCGGATCGGCCGGTTGTGTGCTGGCCAATCGTCTGAGCGCAAGCGGCAAACATCGCGTATTGCTGCTGGAGGCGGGCGGCGATGGGCGGCGGCTCGATGTGGCGCTGCCGCTGGCGGTGTCCAGGCTCTGGCCCAATCCGGACATCACCTGGGGCTTTATGTCCGAGCCGGAGGCTGAGCTGAAAGGCCGCCGCCTGCCCGTGGCGCGCGGCAGGATGCTGGGGGGCACATCCTCGATCAACGGCATGATGGCCATTCGCGGCCATGCCAGCGATTATGACCACTGGCGGGCGCAGGGATTGCCCGGATGGGGATGGGATGACGTCCTGCCCTATTTCCGCAAGTTGGAAAGCCATTGGCGCGGCAGTTCCGACCTGCATGGCGGCGACGGGCCGGTCAGCGTGATGCCCCATCCCTCGCCCAGCCCGCTTTTCCCGCTGGCGCAGCAGGCGGCGGTCAGCCTGGGCTTTCCTTTGACCGATGATTTCAATGGCCCGCGCACCGATGGTTTCGGCATGCCCGATTTCACCATCACCGCGCAATCGCGGCGGGCCAGCGCCGCCCAGGCCTATCTCTTCCCGGCGATGCGCCGAGGCAATCTGGCCGTGATGACCGGCGCCGAGGTCCGGCGCATCGTCATCGAGCAGGGCGAGGCCCGGGGTGTTGCCTATCGCCGCGACGGACAGGACCGGGTGGCCATGGCCCGCGCCGAGGTTGTGCTGTGCGGCGGGGCGATCAATTCGCCGCAATTGCTGATGGCATCAGGGATTGGTCCGGGGGCTGATCTCAAGGCATTGGGCATTGCCGTTGCGCAGGACCGGGCCGAGGTCGGCGCCAATCTTCAGGACCATCCCGGCGCGGCGATGGAGTTTGAACTGGACCCGGTGTGGGCCTTTGAACGCGAAGTGCGGTTTGACCGGGTGGCGCGTTCGTTCCTGCGCTGGCTGACCACGGGCAAGGGCATCATGGGGGCGCCCCCGCTGGCCATTTCGGCCAATGTGGCAACCCGGCCGTCCAGCCCCGAGATCGACCTGCATTTCCTGCTGATCCCGCTGGCGATGGAAACGCGGGTCTGGTTTCCCGGCTTTGCCGCCCCCCATGGCGCACGGATGGGGGCGCTCTGGTCGCTCAATTATCCGAAGAGCCGGGGCCGCCTGTCGCTGGCCAGTGCCGATCCGGCGGTGGCGCCGTTGATCCGTTTCAATCTGCTGTCGGATGAACGCGATCGCGCCGCGATGATCCATGGCTATCGCGTGCTTCGCGAACTGGTCCGCCAGCCTGCGCTGGCCGGGGTGACGGGGGCGATGACGCGCCCGACGCGTGAGCCGGAAAGCGATGAGGCCATTCTTGACCATGTGCGCGAAACGGCCATGACCGCCTATCATCCATCGGGAACGTGTCGCATGGGCGGCGATGACGGGGCGGTGCTGGATGGTCGGTTGCGCGTGCGCGGCATTGGGCGCCTGCGCGTGGCGGACGCCTCGGTCTTTCCGCTGCTGCCGGGCGGCAACACCAATCTGCCGGTGATGATGGTGGCCGAAAAATGCGCCGACATGGTGTTGGGGGGATAGGCGATATCCCCCTAGAGCCGCTTCTCGTTCGGGTCGATCCTGCGCATCTCGGCGCTGCGCAGGGCAGGATCCCAATGTTCGACGATCAACCCGTCGGCAAGGCGGAACGTGTCGAACCAGCTGGTGTAATAGACGTCGCCATCCTTGGGGTTTTCCTTGCGCACAAAGACGAAGGTGACCATGTCGCGTTCGGCGATGATCGAGACGAGGGGCAATTGCAAAACCTGTTCGATGGGCCGTTCCGGGCGGGAATTGCGGATGAACTCTTCCAGTGCGGCAGCGCCGCTGGCGGCGTTGGGATTGTGCTGAATGTAATCCTTCGCGATGAAATCGCACACTCTGGCGGCATGGCCCGCCTGAAGTACGGTGCGATACATTTCATAGCAAAAGCGTTTGTTGCTTTCGAGCGCGGGATCGGGGCTGCGCAGCAGGGCTTCGTGATCGGTGGCAATCACCGGCGGGGTTTCGCCCTCGGCCACGGCGGCGGCCGGTTGCAGGCCGGCGGGCCATTGGAATCGGTCGGTCATCGGCATTTCCTTTCATGCGCTTTTTCCGGTGCCAGACCATGATGCAGGCGTGCCGTCTTGACTTGTCGCGCCGCCAACAGCTTATGAGTGTCCGATGGCGAAAGAATGCGCAATGAACAACGAAACCGTGTCTGCGGAGCCGCAGGATGGCCGCGATCCCTTTGATGATACGCTCCATCGGGTCTTGCGGCTGGCCAACCATCTCAATGCGCCTTTTGCCACCTATCTTGCACATGGCTATGACATTTCGATCAATGAATTCCGCCTGCTGATGCTGATCGGGCGCCATCCGCGCTGCGCCAGCCATGAATTGGCCGAGATCACCGGGGTGAACCCGATGAGCATCTCACGCGCGGTGGCCGCCTTGCAAAAGCATGGGCGCGTGACGGCCGCGCGCGATCCGGCCAACAAGAAGCGCAAGCCCCTGGTGCTGACGCCCGAGGGCGAGAGGCTGTATCATGCCATGCGTCCGCAGGTGGACAAGGTTGCCACCTATCTTGTCTCGCGCCTTGGCGCCGAGGAAGTCGAAACGCTCAACCGCTATCTCGATGTGCTGGTCGATACGCTGCAGGCCACCGATGAGGAGGGACAGTCGCTCTTCCTGAGCTTTACCCGCCCGGAATAGAACAGGTTAAAAGGCACCCGCAAACAAGACATGCGCGTTCTGGAGGAGTCTGCCGGTCGGGCTGCTTGACAAGACTATCCCGCAAAATGCTAACGATCGTTAGAAATAAAGCGGGAGAGTTTTTGCAATGCAGGGCGACATGCCGGATCTTGTCGTGGTCGGTGGCGGTTCGGCGGGCGCCGCGCTGACCGGGCGCCTGTGCGCGGCCGGGGTCAAGGTGGTGCTGGTGGAAGCGGGCGGCAGCGACAGAAAGCTGCGCTCGCGCGTGCCTGCGCTCACCAGCGCCTTGGTGCAGAACCCCCGCTTCGACTGGTGCTTCGATGTGGAGCCCGACCCGTCACGCGGGGGGAGGCGCGATGTCTGGCCCGCCGGAAAGATGCTGGGCGGCGGCAGCGCCATCAACGGCATGATGTTCATCCGGGGCCACCGCTGGGATTATGACCGATGGGCCGAGTTGGGCGCCGCAGGTTGGGATTACGCATCGGTGCTGCCCTACTTTCGCCGGATGGAGCGCAATGAGCGCGGCGCCGATGCATGGCGCGGCGGGCAGGGCCCGCAATCGGTGGCCGAAAGCCGCGCGCGTTATGATGTCGTCGAACGCTGGATCGAGGCTGCGCAAAATGCGGGCGTGCCCCGATCGGCGGATCTGAACGGCGCTCTGGCCGAAGGCGTCGATCATGTGCAGGTTTCGCAGCGCGACGGGCTGCGTTGTTCCAGCGCGAGGGCCTATCTGGAGGGGCTGCCCGCCCATCAGGCGCCGCAATTGCTGCTGGACGCACAGGTCCTGCGGGTGCTGGTGGAAAACGGCCGCGCCGTCGGGATCGAGTTTCAGCGCGAGGGCCGCCGCCGGATATTGCGCAGCAGGCACGGCGTGGCGATCTGCGCAGGCGCGCTCAATACGCCCAGGCTTCTTATGCTCAGCGGGATTGGCGACGGTGCCGCTCTTGCCGATCTGGGCCTGCCCGTGGTGGCCGATCTGCCGGGGGTAGGGGCCAATCTTCAGGACCATGTCGGCGTCCATATCGTCAATGATGTGGCCGCCCACACGCTCAACGCCGATGCGCGCGGGTGGCGCGGGGCCTGGCAGATGCTGCAGATGATGCTGGCGCGCAAGGGCGCGCTGACCACCGCCATCGGCCATGCCCAGGCCTTTGTCAGCAGCCGCCCAGGCCCGGCGCCTAATCTGCAATTGTCGTTTTCCGCCTTCGCCTTCGATCTGGACGGACGGGGAAGGCTGGCGCTGCGTCGCAACAATTCGGTATCCACCATGGTGGGATTGATGCGCCCGGATCAAAGGGGAACGGTCAGGCTGCGCTCGCCCGATCCGCTGGCGCCGCCCATCATCACCTATCACCAGCTTGGCTGCGCCGATGATGTCGAACAATTGATCGAAGGCATCGAACTGGGTCGCCGCATCCTGTCAAGCGCGCCTATGGCCGGTCTGGTCACCGCAGAATTGCGCCCCGGCCCGGCCGCAGTCGAACGCGAAGCTTTGCGCGATTATGTGCGCGCCGCCTCGACCCCGATGTATCACCCCTGCGGCACCGCCCGTATGGGCCATGCCGCCGACCGCCGCGCCGTGCTGGACGAAAATCTTCGCGTCCGTGGCCTGGGCGGCCTGTGGGTGGCCGATGCCTCGGTCATGCCGACCCTGCCTGCGGGCAACACCAATGCCACCGCCATCATGATCGGCGACAAGGGCGCCGACCATGTGCTGGCCGCCATGGCCGCCGGCTGACATCCATACCCCTACGGAAGGAGGAAAACATGCTTCCCCATAATATCAGGATTGCCCATCCCGACAGGATTTTCATTGGCGGCTCATGGGTCGCCTCGACCGGCGACCTCATGCTCGACATCGTTTCGCCCGACAGCGAGGAGATTGTGGCGCAGGTGGTCGATGGCACCAAGGCCGATATGGACCGCGCCGTGGCCGCCGCGCGCAAGGCATTCGATGAAGGGCCATGGCCGACGATGCCGCCCGCACAGCGCGGCGCGATGCTGCGCCGGATGGGCGAGGAACTGGAAAAGCGCCACCCCGAATTGGCCGCCGCATGGACATGGCAGGTGGGCGGACTGGCCAGCTTTGCGCCGATCATGACCGGCGGTTCCACTGCGCAATTGATGGCCATCGCGGGCTATGCCGACACCTTTCCCTTTGTCGAACAGCGCAAGGGAACGCAGGTGGACACGGTGGTCATCGCCCATGAACCGGCGGGCGTTTGCGCGGCCATTGCGCCGTGGAACGCGCCTTATGGCATCCTTGCCTCCAAGACCGCCTATGCGCTGGTGGCCGGTTGCACCGTCATTATGAAACCCGCGCCCGAAACGCCGCTTGAAGCCTATATCATGGCCGAGGCGGCGGAGGCGGCCGGACTGCCTGCGGGCGTGGTCAACATGGTGGCCGCGGGCCGAGAGGCCTCCGACCATCTGGTCTGCAATCCCGGCGTCGACAAGGTGACCTTCACCGGATCGACCGGCGCGGGCAAGCGCATCGGCGAGGTTTGCGCCGGCCGCATTGCCCGTTGCACGCTGGAACTGGGCGGGAAATCGGCGGCCATTGTCCGCGACGATTTCCCGATCGAGGCGGCAGCGGCCATTTTGGGCAATACGATCAGCGTCATGAGCGGACAGGTCTGCGCCATGCTGAGCCGTGCGATTGTCCCGCGCCATCGCCATGATGAACTGGCCGATGCCATTGCCAGGGTGATGCAGGGCATCCGCGTGGGCCACAGCCATGACATGGAAACCCAGATGGGGCCGCTGGCCATGCAGCGCCAGTTGCACCGGGTGGAGGAATATATCGCCCTTGGCCGCCAAAGCGCCGATCTGGTCACGGGCGGATCGCGGCCCTCGCATCTCAACAAGGGCTATTTCCTTGAGCCCACGCTGTTTGCCAATGTCGACAATGCCAGCCGCATCGCGCAGGAGGAGATCTTCGGCCCGGTGCTCTGCCTGATCCCGGCCGACAGCGAGGAACACGCCATCGCCATCGCCAATGACAGCCATTACGGGCTCAACGGCTCCGTGCTGACCCAGGATGCCGAGGCGGCCTATCGCATCGCCCGCCGGATCCGCAGCGGCGGGGTGGGCCAGAACGGAATGCGCATGGAGTTTGGCCAGCCCTTTGGCGGTTTCAAGCAATCGGGCATCGGCCGCGAGGGCGGCCCCGAGGCGCTGGGCGCTTTTCTGGAAACCAAGACGATCCTGCTGGACGCGGCGCCGGCCGTTTTGTGATGAAGCCCTGAAGGAAGACAAAAAGAACCCCGCCGATCATAGGGTCGGCGGGGTTTCAATCGGACTGGCGGCTCGGGGGCTTACCGGCCGCCTTGTCCTTACTTGCTGTCGATGCGGACCGATCTTACCTCGCAATCGCACAGGCGCGGACCCTTGCGGTCATCGATGGCAGGGCGCCCGATGATGGCATCGCCGGTTACGATCTTGATGACGCGCGGGATCGGCGCGGCGGCGGCCTGTCGGCCGTCCACCAGCAGGGCAATCTGCTGCCCCTTGTCCAGCGGCGAGATGCGCACCGTGATTTCATGATTGCCTGGACCCAGAGCCTCGGCGGCGCGCAGCACACGGCGTTCCTGTTCACGGCCCGAAGGATCATAGGTGAAGACCGGCACGCCCTGATCCAGCGCCAGCCCATAACCGGCAAAGCGCGAACCCTGAACCAGAATCGGCCCGCTGTCCTTGCCACCTCTGGTCGCGATGCTGGCCACGGTGGTCCAATCGGCGCTGAGTTCGGGGAAGGTCACCGCCGGATAGCGCGTGTCGCCCGGATAGAAGACATGCGAGGTGCCCCCGGTCAGGCCCGCCGGGCGGTATTTCTGGCTGATCCTGGTGAAGAAATCGGAGGACAGCGGATAGACGTTGAACCTTTTGGCCGCCCCGTCGAAATCGGCCTTCAATTCGGCCAGCTTGGCCGGATATTTCGCGGCCACATTCTCGGTCTGCGACGGATCCTTGTTCAGGTCATAGAGTTCCCAGTTCAACGTGTTGGGGTTGGTCTTGTTCGCCCCCCACGGATCCCACGGGACATCGGTGCTCGCCATCCAGCCGTCCTTGTAATAGGCGCGGCTGCCCAGCATCTCGAAATATTGCTCGCGGTGCCGGCCGGGGGCCTTGGGCTGATCGAACGTATAGGCCATCGAACTGCCGTCCAGCGGCAATTGCTGTACGCCGTCCACCTCGGCGGGGGGCTGAATGCCGATGGCCTCGTAGATGGTTGGGGCGATATCGATGACATGGCCGAACTGCGTGCGCATCCCGCCCTTGTCCTTGATCCGCGCGGGCCATGAAATGACCATGCCGTTGCGTGTGCCGCCCAGATGCGAGGCCACCGTCTTGCCCCATGGATAGGGGGTGTTGGTGGCATAGGCCCAACCGACCGGATAATTGCCGAAACTGTCCTCGGTGCCCAGCTTGTCGATCTGTTTGACGAGATTTTCGGCCGTTTCATGAATTCCGGCAAAAGCCGAATAGGCATTGATCGACCCATCCATATTGTGCAGCGCGCCGCCATTGTCGCCCTGGATGAAGACGATCATCGTATTGTCCAATTGCCCCGTTTCGCGCAGCCGGTCGAGGATGCGGCCAAACTGGAAATCGAAATAGGCCAGTTGCGCGGCGGCAATTTCCATCATCCGCGCATAGAGCCGCTTTTGATCGGCGCTGAGCGTGCTCCATGCGGGCACATCGCGCAGCGGCGGGGCCAGTTTGGCATTGGCGGGGATCACGCCGATCGCCTTCTGGCGGGCAAAGATCAGGCGGCGCGCCTCGTCCCAGCCCATGTCGAACTGGCCCTTGAACTTGTCTACCCATTCCTTGGGCGCCTGTTGGGGGCCGTGCATCGCACCTGTGGCCAGATACATGAAAAAGGGCTTGTCGCTTTGCTGACCATGGGTGGATGAGAGCCATTCCAGCGCATGGTTGGTCATATCCTTGTCGAACCAGTAATTCTCGTCCCTTGGATCGCGGCGTATCGAATTGCGGTTTTCGATCAGCGTGGGATTGACCTGATCCACACCTGCGCCGTTGAAGCCGTAGAAATAGTCAAAACCCATGCCGTTGGGCCACCGGGCATAGGGGCCATTGGGGCCGGTTTCCCAGTCGGGCGTATTGTGGTTCTTGCCATACCACGAGGTGACATAGCCGTTGTCCTGCAGGATCCGCCCCATCGTGGCGGCGGTGGCCGGGATCACCGAAGTGTAGCCGGGCGCGTCCACCGAAACATTCGAGATCGAACCATTGCCCACCGTATGGTGATTGCGCCCCGTCAGCAGCGAGGCGCGGGTGGAGGAGCACATGGCGGTGGTATGAAATTGCGTGTATTTCAGGCCATTGGCGGCAACGGCATCCAGATTGGGCGTGGGGATCAGCCCGCCGAACGTGCTTGAGGCGCCAAAGCCGACATCATCGGTCATCACCAGAAGCACATTGGGCGCATTGGCAGGCGCGCGCTTGGGGCTGGGATAATAGCGCCAATTGCCATGGGCATCGGCCACGGGGATCTGCTCCTGCTGGGCCATTGCCTGGGGCGCGGCGAGCGGCAGGCCGCCCGCCAGCGCGAGGGCCACCCCCGCCTTGCAGGCATGGCCCATGATGCGGCGCAAACGCTGCCGCATGCGAATATTCCTGTCGCCTGACATCCAATTCTCCCATTGTCCTTGTTCTTTGCCTTACCCGGATCGCAGCAAGGGCGTTGCAAAGCAACGGATCAGGAGGCTATAAGTTATAGCAGAAAGGCTATAATTGATGCGCTTCACCTTCCGCCAGCTTGAGATCTTTGTCGAAGTGGCCAAGGATGAGAACTTCCGCCTTTCCGCCGACCGGCTGGGCATCAGCCAGCCCACGATCAGCAACCACATCCGGGCTTTGGAAGAACGCGCCGGGGGCAAGCTGTTTGACCGGCGGCGCGGGTCTGCCGCCCGTCTGCTGCCGCTGGGCCGCGAATTGCTGGTCGAGGCGCGCAAATTGCTGAACAGCGCCGACAAGGTGGCGCGGGCAGGGCAGAACAGCGGCCCGCCGATACAGACGTTGAAGGTCGCCGCGGGCGATTTCATCCTCGATTATGTGCTGAGGCCCGCGCTCAAGGATTATCATCGCCTGGAAGGCGTGCCCGACATTGAATTGATCGCGGCCACGCCGGGGCGGACCATGACTGCCATGCTGGATGAAGGCATGGCCGATATCTGCTTTTTCACCGGCGCGGCGCCCGATGAACCGGGGATGCGGGCGGAACGGCTCTGTGCGGTATCCGTCGGACTCTATGCCTCGCCCGCTCTGGCGCAGACTGTGGCCGCCGCCGAGCGACTGGATGATGCACCGTTCATTCTGGCCGCGCAGAATTCGCCCACGGACCGCTGGTTCATGACGGTTCTGGGCGGGCTGGGCCTCGCCCCGCGCCATGTTGCGGCGCGATCACAATATCCCGATGTCATCCTCGAACTGGTCTGCGCGGGCAAGGGCATCGGCCTGCTGTTCGATGACATGGCCAGGCCGCGCGTGGCGGCAGGGCAATTGCTGCGCCTGCCGCTGCGTGTGCCATCCAGCCACCGCTATATGGTCTTTGCCCGAAACTTCACCGATCCGGGCGTTCTGCGGTCCATTGCCTTTCTGCGCAAGACCGTCAGAACGCTCGGCGGCTGATCCCTGCGCGTCAGTCGAGCGCCAGTTCGACCGCGTTGATGATATGGGCCTGCGTGTATTCATGCAGCCCCGCCTGACCCAGTTCGGCGCCAAGGCCGGATTTCTTCGATCCGCGGAAGGGCAGCGTGGCGTCAATGGCCAGATGCTGGTTCACCCAGACCGTGCCCGCATCGACGCGGCGGGCAATGTCCATCGCGGCCTGCGTGTCGCGGCTCCATACCGTGCCCGCAAGGCCATATTCGGAATCGTTGGCGCGGGCGACCACATCGTCCACTTCGGAGAACTTGAGCACGGGCAGCACCGGCCCGAACTGTTCCTCGCGCACCAGCGGCGCATCATCGGGCAGATCGGCAATGATCGTGGGCGGAATGAAATAGCCCGGACGGTCGGGCAACTGGCCGCCCGCCAGCACCCGGCCCTGCGTCACGGCATCCTCCAGCAGGCCCTTGACCTTTTCATACTGCATGCGGTTCTGCACCGGGCCGATGGTCACGCCCTGCTTGCTGCCGTCATCCACCACGGCGGCTTCGGCCAGCTTGGCAATCGAGGCGCAGAATTCCTCATAGATCGATTCATGGACATAGGCCCGCTTGATCGCCACGCAGATCTGGCCCGCGTTCATCATCGCGCCCTGAAACACCTTGGCGGCGGCCACATCGGGCGGCACATCGCCCATCACGATGGCCGCGTCATTGCCGCCCAGCTCGAGCGTCACGCGCTTGATGCCATCGGCGGCCGAAGCCATCACCTTGCTGCCGGTGCCGGTCGATCCGGTAAAGGCGATCTTGGCGATATCGGGATGCGAGGTCAGCGCGCTGCCCAGCTCGTTCTGGTCGCAGATCACGTTGAACACACCGGCGGGCAGGATTTCGGCGGCCAGTTCGGCAAAGAGCAGCGTGGTCAGCGGCGTGGTGGGCGCGGGCTTGGCCACCATGCAATTGCCCGTGACCAGACAGGGGCCCAGCTTGTTCATCAGCAGGATGACCGGGAAATTCCAGGGCGTGATCGCCGCCACCACGCCCAGCGGGGTGCGATGCTCGATCACGGTGTTGCCGCCATCCTGACGCATGATCTTTTCGGGCGCGCGCATTTCGGCAAAGGCACGCAGGACAAAGGTCGAGCCGATGATCTCATATTCTGCCTGATGCAGCGGCTTGCCCTGTTCGGCGGTCAACAGGCGGGCGAATTCGTCCTTGCGCTCCATCAGCGCATCGGCAAGCCGCAGGATATAGGCCGCACGATCCTCATAGCTGCGCGCCGACCACGCCGGAAAGGCCGCCTTGGCCGCGGCGATCGCCTGATCGAGCTGGGCGCGGTCGGCCTTGGGGCAGGCGGCAACCACTTCCTCGGTGGCGGGGTTGAGCACATCGAAACTGGTGGCGCCCTCGACCTGTCGGCCGTTGATCAGAAGCTTGAAGGTTTTGTCCATGAGGTCTCTCCATTGCCCGCTTTTTGATTCCGCCTTTTGCGCGGGACGATTGTGCGGTTGACGGGGTTTATGTATGCTAAGGATACAATCTCTGCAATGGTCGATCTGGCCCAAATCATAATGCGAGGGGGGAGAGGGGAGACAGGATGCAGGATCTTGAGAAATCATTCGGCTATCAGCTCCGCCTGCTGCATCTGGAGGCCGATCGCCGCGCCCGTCAGGCGCTGGACGCCTTTGGCATGACGCCCGCGCGTGTCACGGCGCTGCTGGTGATTGCCGCGCATACGGGGTGCACGCAAACGGCGCTGGGCGAAGCGCTCTCGATCAACCGGGCCAGCGCCATGAAGATGGTCAATGCGCTGGAAACATTGGGCCTGGTCTCGCGCGAGCCTGCCGCCGATCCGCGCGCTCATGCCCTGACCTTGACGGCGGCCGGGGGGAAAGCGCTGGACGCCATGCTTGACGCGCTGCGCAAGGCCGATGAGGAGATGCTGGCCCCGCTCAGCCCCGAGGTGCGGCAGGATCTGCTTGCGACTATTCGCCTGCTGGCGGTTCAGGCAGGCAGGGCGGCGGGCTGATTTCCCTCCCGCCGATGGCCGAAATGCGCAATGGCCAGAACCCACAGCAGGCACAGGCCCAGTCCCAGCATTGTGCCGGTCAGAAACGAGCCGACGCCGCTGTCCACGGCGAGCAGCCATCCCCCGGCCAAAGGTCCGGCAATAGCCCCGATGCGGGTCACCGCGATCGACACTCCGATATAGCTGGAGAGCAGGCGCTGCGGATAGAAGATCACCCCGAAAAGCGTGATGGCCACATGCGCGCCTGATACGCCCATGCCCAGAGCCAGAACCGTGGCCGCCCATACCGGCGCCGAAAGACCCGGCACAAACATGATCCCCAGGGTCATCAGCGCCAGCCCATAGCCGCAGAGAAAAGCGCGAACCGGCCGGTTCTTGTCGATCAGATAGGCAAAGACAAACCCGCCAAAGATGCCGCCCAACTGGAACAGCCCGCTCATTCGCGCCGCCGCATCCAGCGAAACCCCCGCACGCGGCAGCAGCGTGGGCAGCCAGTTGATGAGCAGGTAGAGCAGGAAAGTGTTGGCGGTGCCCAGTCCGATCAGCAGCACGGTTTTGAACAGATGTTCCCGCGAAAGCAATTCGCGCAGCGGCAGACCGGCCCCGCCATGCGGCGCCTGTTCGGCCGGCTGACCATTGGTGGCGGGCAGCAGCAGGCGCAAGGCCAGACTGCAAAACACTGTCAGCGCGGCCACCGCCAGAAACAGCGCCTGCCAATGGCCGATCCGCACCAGCGGGGCCATCAGGAAACCGGCGAGCACCCCGCCCACGGGAATGGCCGTATTGACCGCCGCCAGAATGCGCGACCGCCCGGCCACCGGCGCGATCTGCACCACGCAGGCCGTGACATTGGGCAGGCAGGCGCCCAGCCCGAGGCCGGTCATGAACCGCCAGAAAATCAGAACCCCCATTGAGCCCGAAAAGGCCGTGGCCCCGCTTGCCAGCGCCGCCACCAGACCTGCGATCCATATCATCCGCCGCCGCCCGACCCTTTCGCCCAGCGGCGCCAGCGCCACCGCCGCCAGCCCCACGCCGATCACGATGGCCGACAGGCTGAGCGCGAAGGCGAACGCAGGCATCCCCCAGGCCGCGCTGATACGCGGCACGGCCAGCGGCATGGAGGCCAGATCAAGCCCTTCGATCAGCATGAAAAGGGCGCAGAATATCAGCGTGACAAGGATGCGCCCGGTCAAGGGCGGCGTTTGGCTTTGTGCGGCGGTCATATTGTCTCTCCCGCCCGCAGACTAGGGCTTGGACGGCAAGGAGACAACGGGGCGCCCCCACGAGAGATTAAGGCACCATGTGATCGTGTTTTCACTATCACATGGTGCTAATTTTTTCCCTATCCACCCCGTTCAATTGCGCACAGACTGGCATGAAAGAATAAGCCCCGGCGGGGCCAAATGGTGGAGAGACTGGCTGTGTCCCTGAAAGCTGCGCTTGCATTGCCCCTGCTGGGCTTGCTGGCGGCCTATGCACCCGCGCAAGGGGGCAACAAGATGTCGGGCGCGCAGGCGGAATGGCCGCTGGCGGGCGGCGGCCCCATGGCCCAGCGTTTCAGCCCGCTCTCCGCCATCACCCCGGCCAATGCCGCGCAGCTTGGCCTGGCCTGGTCGCTCGATCTGGAAACAAGGGCCGGGCAGGAGGCAACCCCGGTTTTCGTCGGCGGCATCCTCTATACGGTCAGCGCCTATGACATTGTGCGCGCCATCGATGCCCGCAATGGCAAGGTCCTGTGGACTTTCGACCCTGGGGTAATGGAGGCGGCGGCGCGATCCTGCTGCGGTCCGGTCTCGCGCGGGGTGGCGGTTCAGGATGGGCGGGTCTATCTGGGGGCGCTGGACGGCCGGTTGATCGCGCTGGACGCCAAAAGCGGCAAACGCCTGTGGCAGGTGGACACACTGGACCACAACGGCCCTCCGGCGGTCAATTACACCATCACCGGCACGCCGCGCGTGGTCAAGGGCATGGTGATCATCGGCAATGGCGGTGCGGAATTTGGCGCGCGCGGGTTCATCACGGCCTATGACGCTGCGACAGGTCGCAAGAAATGGCGTTTCTACACTGTTCCGGGGCGGCCGGGCCAGAGCGACGGCGAGATCTCCGATGCTCCGCTGGCCCGCGTGGCCGACACATGGCATGGGCGATGGTGGCAATGGGGCGGCGGCGGCACGGTGTGGGACGCCATCGAATATGATCCCGAACTCGACCTGCTCTATATCGGCACCGGCAATGGCAGCCCGACCAACCACGGATTGCGCAGCGACGGACAGGGCGACAATCTGTTCCTGTCCTCGATTGTCGCGCTGCGGCCCGACAATGGCGCCTATGTCTGGCATTATCAGGAAACCCCGGGGGAGGCATGGGACTACACCGCGACCCAGCCGATCATCATGGCAGACCTGAAGCTGGACGGGCGCCTGCGCAAAGTGTTGATGCAGGCGCCCAAGAACGGCTTTTTCTACATGCTGGACCGGGCGACGGGCGAACTGCTCTCGGCCCATCCCTTTGCGAAAACCAATTGGGCCAGCCATGTCGACATGGACACCGGACGGCCGGTCGAAAATCCCGATGCGCGCTATTACAAAACGGGCAAGAGCTTTCTGCAATGGCCCAGTTCGGGCGGGGCGCATAATTGGCAGCCGATGGCCTTCAGCCCGCAGACGGGGCTGGTCTATCTGCCGGTGATGGAAATGGCGATCCCCTTTGCCCCCGGCGGGGCGGACCATATGGTGCCGGGCGTTTATAACACCGGCACCGCGATGCAGGGCGGCGCCAGTTTCTCACGCGGGCAATTGGCCGCCATGGCCAGGGACAATCGCGGCTATCTGGTGGCGTGGGATCCGGTGGCGGGCAAGGCCTCGTGGAAAGTGCCCTTGGCCGCGCCTTTCAACGGCGGCGTGCTGGCCACGGCGGGCGGCCTGGTGTTTCAAGGCAACGGCAGTCGCCAGTTTGCCGCCTATGACGCGCGAAACGGTCGCCGCCTGTGGTCCTATGCCGCCCAGACCGGCATTGTCGCCGCGCCGATGACCTATGCGGTGGGCGGGGTGCAATATGTCGCGGTCATGGCGGGTTGGGGCGGGGCATGGCCCATGCTGGGCGGGCAATTGGCCGAGCAGCCGGTCAATGGCGTGGGGCCAAACCGCCTGCTGGTGTTCCGCCTGGGTGGCAAGAGCCGCCTGCCCGCCCCGGAAAAGGCGTTGCGCTCGCCGCTCTCGCCCCCGCCCGCGACGTTCAGCCTTGCGCAAATCACGCTGGGCGACCGGCTTTATGGCGAAAACTGCCTGCGTTGCCACGGGATCGCGGCGGTCAGCGCCAGCATGGTGCCCGATCTGCGCCATTCCGGGGCGATCGGCGATGCCGATGTGCTGAAGCAGGTGGTGCTGGAAGGAGCGCTGCGTTCGCGCGGGATGCCCTCCTTCGCAGGCGTTCTGTCCGCCGCCGATGCCGAGGCCATCCGCGCCTATCTGATCCACCGCGCCAATGCCGACAGGAATGCCGAGCGGCAGGCGCAGAAATAACCCTTTTCATCAGCAAGGAATTCCGACCGTGACCATCGAAGAGCAACTCGACGACCTGCGCCAGCGCCTTGCGCGCGCCGAAGCCCGCGCCGACCGCGCGCAGGACTGGATCGATGTCCAGAATCTCCAGCGCACCTATGGCTATTATGTCGACAAGTTTCAGTGGGATCAGGTGGCCGACCTGTTTGCCCGCGACGCCACGCTGGAAATCAACGCACGCGGCAAGTTCTTCGGGCAGGATCGCATCCGGGAGTATATGCTTCACTTTGGTCCGCCGCAGGAAGGCATGTTGATGAACCATATCCAGCTTCAGCCGGTGATCCATGTGGCGGCCGACGGTATGAGCGCACAGGGCCGGTTCCGCGCGCTGATGCAGGTGGGCCAGTTGGGCCGCGAGGCGCTGTGGGGCGATGCCATTTATGAAAACACCTATATCAAGGAGGACGGCGTGTGGAAGATTGCTTCCCTGCGCGCCTATCAGGTGTTCTACACGCCCTTCGACAAGGGCTGGGGCAAGGAGGTGATGCCTCTGGCCACCGATTTCGCCGATTTCCCGCCCGATGAATTCACCCAGGCCTATCCGATCTTTCCCGAAATCTTTGTTCCGCCCTATCATTACGCCAATCCGGTCAGCGGCCGGAAATGAAAATATAGAGAGAAAAGTCGGCCATGGTGACCTTGCGGCAGATTCACATCTTCACCGAAGTTGTCCGCCATGGCAGCTTTCGCGCCTGTGCCGGCCAGACCGGCCTTTCCCAGGCGGTGGTAAGCAATCATATCCGCGAACTGGAAGCCGGGCTGGGGGTCACCCTGTTCGAGCGCCGCGCCGGGCAGGCCACCGTGTTGACCACGCAGGGCCGCCATGCCTTCGACCGGCTTTCCGCGATCCTCTCGGATCTGGCCGATCTGCGACAGGAACTGGCCGGAGAGACGGCGCGGCGCACCATCCGCTTTTCCACCTTCAGCTATATCGTGCTGCGGTTTCAGGACGCGATTGAACGTTTCCAGCAGAACCATGCGCATGTCGATCTACGCTTTCTGCTGGACCCGCTCGATAATCAGACCTTGGCGATGCAGGTACGGCGGGGGGATATCGACATGGCCGCCTTCTTCACGCTGGACCCTCAGGAAGTGCCCGACAGCAAGCCTGCGGGCGAGGCGCGTCTGGCGGTCTATATCGGCCGCGATCATCCGCTGGCGGCGCGCAGACAGGTTTCGGGAGCCGAATTGTCCGAGCATCCCGCCATCGTGCTGGCGCGCGCCAATGCCCAGCGCGGGCTTTGCGATCAGGCGCTGGAGGTGATCGGCGCGCGGGCGGAAAAGATATTGATGGAGACCGATGCCCTGCCGTTGCTGTTCAACAATGTGCGGCGCGGGCTGGCGTGGGTATGCCTATTTGAAGACACGGTGGATGAGGCGGCGCAGGGCCTGGTCAAGCTGGACCTGCTTTGTCCCATTCCACCTATCGGCATCCGCGTGCTGACCCGGCCATCGGCGCGCCATGATCGCAATATCCTGGCCTTGTGCGAAAGCATCCTCTGATCCGGAGCGGGTCTGGCGGCCAAAGTCGTTCTGCGCCACCCGGTTGAGGCATGTCCCGATCAGCCCTTCGATCCTGTGACAGGCCATCGACGTTTCGAAAAATCGCTCGCGGCTCCATTTGGCTTGCCATGCATTACACCGATGCACTCTGAATTCTGCCGCATCGCGAGGAATGACAAAACACCATGACAGCGCCCATGGGCATGACGGCCGGATCCGGCCTTTTCCGTCTGCGTTATCTGGCCGTCGTGCTGGGCCTGCTGGTTTTGGCCGGTCTTGCCGGACTGGCGGCTTTCCCTTGGGGAGTGCTGAAAGGCACGGTCGAACGCCGCCTGAGCCAAAGCATCGGCCGCACGGTCAGCATCGGTGCGATGGAGCGACTCGACACTATGTCGTTTCATCCGCGCATCCGCCTGCGCGCGGTGCGGATTCCCCAACCGGCATGGGTGGAGCCCCATTTGGCCGATCTGGCGCAAATTGCCCAAGTGGATCTGTCCTTTTCGGTTTGGGCGCTGCTGGCCGGGCGCGCAACGGTTGAGCGGGCCGAAATGCTGGGCGCCAATCTGCAATTCTATCGCACGGCGCAGGGCCGCAAGAACTGGAGTCAGGACGAGAGCGGGGAGCGGAGCGGTTCGGGCGGGCATTTGCTGATGCTGCGCGTGGCCGAGAGCCGCCTGCGCTATCTTGACAGAAAGCGGGATCGCTCGCTGGATGTGGCGGTGGTCTCCGATGGCGCGGGGCTCAGGATCGATGGCGGCGGGCTGATCCTTGGCCATCGCGTGCGCATCACCGGGCGGGGAGCCGCCATTGCCGAGTGGCGGGCCGCGGCTCCATGGCCTTTCAGCGTTGCCATCGAGGGCCCTGCGGTGGGTTTCGCGCTGGAGGGCACCATGCCCTCGCCGCTGGATCTGGGCCATCTTCAGGGCCGCGCGCGCGCCCATGCCGAGGATCTGAGGCTGCTGGACGCGATCATCGAGGCCGGTTTGCCCGGCACACAACCCGTCAGACTGGCCGCCGGCATCCGGCGCAGCATTCCCGACTGGACGATCGATGACCTGCGCGGCACGATCGGCCGATCGGACATTGCGGGCCACGCCACCATCGTCAAACGCGATGGCCGCAGCCGGATCACGGGCGCGCTGCGATCCGATCATTTCGACTTTGACGATCTCTCCTCGAACGAAGGAAAAAGGCGCGCGGCGGCGATCAAGGCGCGTCTGGGCCCCCGCATCCTGCCCGGATCGGCCATAGATCTCACCCATGTGCGCCGCACCGATGGGGCGCTCGATCTGCGGGTGGATCACCTCCTCTGGTCCGGCCAGAGCCCGTTTCGCAGCATGACCGCCCATCTGTCGCTGGAGCGCAGCCGACTGGAGATCAGCGCGCTGCGCGTGGGCATGACGCATGGCAGCATGGAAGGCACCATGCGGATCGACCAGACCGACACAGGCAGGCCCGACCCCAGGCTCGACCTGCGCCTGACCTTGCGCGGCGCGCGGCTGCTCGACTTTTTCCCCCGCGCACAGATCGACGGCAGCCTGATCGGGCGTCTGGCGGTCACCGGTTATGGCCATACGCTGGCCGACGCCTTTGGCGCGGGCGGTGGCGTGCTCGCGCTCGTCGGGCGCGATGGGCAAATTCCCGCGCGCACCGCCGCCTTGCTGGGGCAGGATGTCGGGCGCGGCCTGACCATGGGCAAGGATGAGACGGACAATCTGCGCTGTGTGGTGGCGCGGCTCGAGATCAAAGGCGGCATGGCCCGGCCCGCGCCGGTCCTCATCGATTCCTCGCGCGCGCAGACACAGGTCCGGGGCACCATCGATCTGCGCAATGAAAGGCTGATGCTGACGCTCAAAGGCGCGCCGAAAAAGCCCTCGCTGCTGCGTCTGCCGGGTCAGGTGATCCTTGGCGGCACGGTCAAGGCGCCCGATATTGATGTGCCGCCAAGGACCAAAACGGTGGGCGGGGTGATCAACATGCTAGCCTCCGCCATTGCCGGTCGTCAGGAGCCGTTGGCCCGGGATGCCGATTGCAACGCGCTGGAACGTCAGGTCATGCGTTAGGCGTATCGGGCCAATGACTGACGCGCGGCTTGCGTAATTACAGCATATTGGCGCACACTCGCGGTCTGTGGGATTGTTTGAAGGGCCCGGTCGATGCCTCAAAGCGCCATTGCCTCCCCGCCGCTCGCCAAGGCGGCGACTTCCTCCGTCAGCGGCCTGACGCAGGCGCAGGCGGACGCCTTGCTCGAACGCGACGGGCCCAATGAATTGCCGCGCGCAGGGCGCCGGACGCCGCGGCGGATTGCATGGGAAGTGCTGCGCGAGCCCATGCTGGCGATGCTGCTGGCGGCGGGCCTCATCTATCTTGCTCTGGGCGACAGGACAGAGGCAATTATCCTGCTGTTGTTCGCGCTGCTTTCCATTGCCATCACCATCATTCAGGAATCCCGCACGGAAAATGTGCTTGAGGCCCTGCGCGACCTTTCCGCGCCGCGCGCGCTGGTGATCCGCGACGGGCAGGCAACCCGGATCGCCGGGCGCGACGTTGTCGCAGGCGACATACTTGTCCTCGAACAGGGGGACAGGGTGGCGGCAGACGCCGGCCTGCTGGAAGCGCGCGAGTTGGAGGCCGACGAAGCCCTGCTTACCGGCGAATCCGTGGCTGTGCGCAAGCGGGCGATCCGGCCCGATGACCGCGATGATGCCGAACCTGGCGGTGATGATCTGCCGCTGGTCTTTTCCGGCTCGATCATCACGCGGGGCCGGGGGCTGGCGCGGGCGACGGCAACCGGGCCGCGCAGCCGGATCGGCCAGATCGGTCAATCGCTGGCCACGCTGGAAACCGAAGCGCCGCGGCTGCAGCAGGAAACCTCGCGGGTCGTCACGCTGTGCGCCATCGGCGGGCTGGCCATCGCGGCGCTGGTCGTGCTGCTCTATGGCCTGTTGCGCGGGTCATGGCTTGATGCGCTGCTGGCCGGGATCGCCACGGCCATGTCGCTCTTGCCGGAGGAATTTCCGGTGGTGCTGACGATCTTTCTGGCCATGGGCGCCTGGCGCATCGCGCAGGTGGGCGTGCTGACCCGGCGCACCTCGGCCATTGAAACGATGGGCGCGGCCACGGTCCTGTGCACGGACAAGACCGGCACTTTGACGCAGAACCGGATGAGCGTGGCCGAACTGTGGTTTCCGGGCGGCGCGCCATCGCCCCTTGCGGAGCAAAGCGAGGATCCCCGCACGTCGGCCCTTTTGAATATTGCTGCTTTGGCCAGCGCGCCGGTGCCGGTGGATCCGATGGAGGTGGCCTTTCACGCGGCTGCGGACGAGGCGGGGGGCGGCACAGGCGACGGCATGGCGCTGGTTCGCGCCCATGGGCTGACGCCGGAACTGTTGGCCATGGCGAATGTCTGGCGCGATGGCGATGATCCGTCGCTCGTCGTTGCGGCAAAGGGCGCCCCGGAGGCCGTCGGCCGTCTTTGCGGGCTTGGCGCGCAGGATCTGGCGGGGTTGGAAGCCGCGGCGCAGGCCATGGCCGAACGGGGGATGCGCGTGCTGGCCGTCGCCATGGCCAGGATCGGGGGTAACGATCCGGCTATGGCGATTGCCGATTATCCTTTCGCGCTGCTGGGTCTGGCCGGGCTGGCCGATCCGCTGCGGGAGAGCGTTCCGGCGGCGGTGGCACAGTGCCGCAAGGCCGGGATCCGCGTGGTGATGATTACCGGCGACCATGCCGCAACCGCCCGGTCCATCGCCATGCAGGCGGGAATTGGCGATGGAAAGATCATGCTGGGCGCCGATATTGCGAGGCTGAGCGATGAGGCATTGATGGCGTGCGTGCCCGATGTTCTGGTGTTTGCCCGCACCATGCCGGATCAGAAGCTGCGCATCGTCAATGCGCTCAAATCCGCAGGCGAAGTGGTGGCCATGACCGGCGACGGGGTCAATGATGCCCCCGCCCTCAAGGCCGCCCATATCGGCATCGCCATGGGCAAGAGGGGAACCGATGTCGCCCGCGAGGCCGCCTCCATCGTGCTGGTGGAGGATGATTTCGGCGCGATTGTCGAGGCGATCCGCGTCGGGCGGCGCATCTATGACAATATCCGCAAGGCGCTGGCCTTCATCTTTGGTGTCCATGTGCCCATCGCGGGTCTTGCCATTTTGCCGCTCCTGTTCGGCTTGCCGATCATTCTGGCGCCGCTTCAGATCGCTCTTCTCGAAATGGTGATCGATCCGGTCTGCGCACTGGTTTTCGAGGCCGAGCGCGAGGAAAGCCGGACCATGGAGCGTCCGCCGCGCCCGACCGATGAGCGTCTGTTCTCGCTACCGCTGGTGCGCAGGGCCGTTTTGCAGGGCCTGCTGGCGCTGGGCGCTGTGGGCGGCATTGCGCTGGGCGCGGACCATTATGGACTGGCGCCGGATCGGGCGCGGACCTTGTCCTTTTTCGCGCTGCTGTCGGCGATTCTGGCGCTGATCTTTGCCAATCGCTCGTTCAGCGCGCAGCTCAGCCACGCCCTTTTGCGGCACAATATCACGTTCCGCTTTGTGCTGGCCTTTATCGCCATCGGTGCGGCGCTGATCCTGACACTTGCACCGATCCAGCATATTCTCCGCTTTGCCCCTTTGCACGCGCTCGATTTCGCGGCTGTTGCTCTTTGTGGTTTCGGCCTGCTGATTGCCTATGAGTTTGAGAAGCGGTTGGGGCGATCATGATGCATTATCCGGGCAGGGCGAATGCCTGCCCGGAGCATTTACGAACAATTACCTAGCTTGGCGCGGGTCCGCATCTGGCATCATCCTCGAATACAGTTTGGGGGCGGAAGAGTCGGGCGCGATGTGTCATTTCAACCATCCGATGCAAAAGGCCGGGCAAAGGGATGGTCGCCTGCTGATCGTCGAGGCGCTGGGCAAATCCTGCGACGGCCGGACTGTGCTGCGCAATCTGACGCTGAGCGTGAATACGGGCGAAATCGTGGGGCTGCTCGGGCGCGACGGCGCCGGAAAGACGGTGTGTTTCAACCTGATCATGGGGCTGATGAAGGCCGATTCCGGGCGGATCATGCTGGGTGGGGCCGATGTCACGGGCTGGACGGCGGATCGGCGGGGGCGCCTCGGTCTCAATTGCCTGCCACAGGAGCCTTCGATCTTTTCCGGCATGACGGTTGAGCAGAATATCGGATCGGTGCTGGAATTTCGCGAACCGGACCGGGCCGCCCAGGCGGCGCGGCTTGAGCTGATATTGCGGGAGTTTCAACTGGAACATCTGCGCAAACTGGCGGCCCTCCAGCTTTCGGGCGGAGAGCGGCGGCGCTGTGAAATTGCTCGCGCGATGGCCTCCGATCCGGCGATCATGCTGCTTGACGAACCCTTTGCGGGCATTGATCCGCTGGCGATCATCGAGATCAAGCGGGCCATACAATTGCTGAAGGTTCAGGGCGTGGGCATACTTATCAGCGACCATAATCTCAAAGACATGCTTGAACTGGTCGAGCGGACGTATGTCCTCCACGAGGGGCGGCTGATCTTCTCCGGCTCTCCCGCGCAGATGCTGTCGGATGCCGAGGTCTGTCGGTTGTATCTTGGCACCGAGGCCGAGCAATTGCGCCGCCTGCTGCCCAACATCCGCGCCGTGGCGGCGTGAGGCTGGCCTTATCGATTGGCACCGACTTTATTGGTTGGCAGGAGGAAAGGGGCGCCGGGTAAAATCGATGAAGGCGCGCAGCGGCGGCGGCACCTGTCGGCGGCCGGAGTAATAGAGCATCGGCCCGGAAAAGGGCGGACTCCAGTCCTCGAGCAGGGTCACCAGCGCGCCGCTGTCCAGATGGGGGCGGAGCCAGTCCTCGAACAGGGCGACGATGCCAAGGCCCGCCAGCGCCGTTTCGATCAACAGATCACAGGCCAGTCCGGGCTGGATGAGCAGTCGGGTGGGCGGATCGACGCGCACCACTTCGCCCGCTTTCTCAAACTCCCAGATCGCCAGGGCGCCGCTCGAAAAACGCAGGCCAAGGCAGTCATGATCCAGCAGGTCGCGCGGATGGGCCGGGCGACCGCGCGCGGCAAGGTAGGCCGGGGCGGCGGCCGTCAGAATACGCTGAACCCGCGGCCCGATCGGCACCGCAATCATGTCCTGTTCCAGCCGTTCCTCATAGCGGATCCCGGCATCGGCCCGCGATGCGAGTATGTCGACAAAGCTGTCCTCGACGGTCACTTCGACACGGATATGGGGATGGGCCTGCAAAAAGGGCGCGAGGATGCCGGGCAGCACCGTCCGCGCGACATTGGCGGGCACATTGAGGCGCAGCGTCCCTGCCGGTTGGTCGGTCTGCGCTTGAGCCCCTTCCAGCGCCGCGCCGATTTCGGCCAGCGCGGGCGAAAGACGCTCATACAACCGCGCCCCGGCCTCGGTCAGGGAGATGCTGCGCGTGCTGCGATGGAGCAGGCGCAGGCCCAACCGGGTTTCCAGCCTGCGCAGGGCCTCGCTGAGCCCGGAGGGGGAAACGCCCGAAAGGCGCGCCGCCTCGCGAAAGCCACCGGCGCGGGCCACCGCGACAAAGGCGGACAGGTCATCGAGATCCATGGGCATTGTGCGAAATTCCGTACGGCCTGTTTGGAATAGGGTGGCTTATCGATCATCGCCGCAAAGTCCATAAGCTTGCGACAGCTTGAGGAGATTTGTCATGAACATTGCAGCCAAAGCCGGAACCTTCTCAATGGGCGACCGGATCGTAAACAGGATGGGCTATGGCGCGATGCAGCTAGCCGGTCCGGGCGTGTTTGGCCCCCCGCGCGATCGCGGGGAAGCGATTGCTGTGCTGCGCGCGGCGGTCGAGGCCGGCGTCAACCATATCGACACCAGCGACTTTTACGGCCCGCATATCACCAACCAGATCCTGCGCGAGGCGCTCCATCCCTATGCGGCCGACCTTGTGATCGCCACCAAAGTGGGGGCCATGCGGGGCCAGGACGGCTCGTGGCTGCCCGCGCAGAGCCCCGCAGAGCTGACGGCCGCGGTGCATGACAATCTGCGCAATCTGGGGCTGGAGCGGCTCGATGTGGTCAATCTGCGCCTGATGGGCGATGTTCATGCGCCCAGCGAAGGCCCCTTGGAAGAGCAGTTCTCCACGCTGGCCGCCTTGCGCGAACAGGGCCTCATCGCGCATCTGGGGCTCAGCAATGCCACGCCCGCACAGGTGGCGCAGGCGCAGGCCATCGCGCCGGTTGTATGCCTGCAAAACCACTTCAACCTTGTCCATCGCGGCGATGACCGGCTGATTGACGAGCTGGCGGCGCAGGGCATCGCCTATGTTCCCTTCTTTCCGTTGGGAGGGTTCAGCCCGATCCAGTCCGAGGCGCTGTCCATGATCGCGGCCGAAGTCGGCGCGAGCGCGATGCAGGTGGCGCTGGCCTGGCTGCTGGCCCGCTCGCCCAATCTGCTGCTCATTCCGGGCACGTCGCGCCGCGCGCATCTTCACCAAAATCTGGCGGCGGCCGAAATGGTTCTTCCCGCCGCCATCCGGGCACGTCTGGACGATCTCAGCGGCCCGATTGGATGATGCGCGGCACGATCTGCATCAGCTTGTCAACCGGCACGGCAAAGCCGATCCCGGCCGAAGCGCCCGACGGGCTGTAGATCATCGTGTTCATGCCGATCAGGCGCCCGCTCGAATCCAGCAGCGGGCCGCCTGAATTACCCGGATTGATCGCCGCATCGGTCTGGATCAGATGCTCGACCGCGCCGCCCTGTTCATCGGGCAATGTCCGGTCCAGCGCGGAGACGATGCCGGTGGTCAGCGTCCAGTCAAGGCCGAAGGGATTGCCGATGGCGAAGACCCGCTGTCCCACTTTAAGGTCGTTGCTGGTGCCGACGGGGATGGGCGGCGGGGCCTTGAAGCTCACGCCGATCTTCAACACGGCAATGTCGTTTTCCGGACTGGCCCCCACAAGAGCGGCCCGGAATTTGCGGCCATCGGCAAGGCGGATGGTGGCCTCGGACGCCCCGCGGATGACGTGATAATTGGTCACGACATGGCCCGCGCCGTCCCAGATCATGCCCGACCCGGTGCCCTGCGGCACGGAAAACACATTGCGGGTCCAGACATCCTCCACCCATTGCCTTGTGGCGATGGAAACGACAGAGCCGCGCGACTGTTCGAACAGGGCGATGGTCGATTTCTCGTCGGCGGCCAGATCGCCGCGCGGGGTGATGGCGCGCCGCCCTGTGCTGTCGGCCGAGCTGTCGGCCCCGGTGTTCAGCCCATGCCACAGAAGCATGAGCGCGGCGATGCAACCGCTCAGAAACAGCCAGCGCAGAACAAATCCAAGGTTACGGTTCGGGGGGCGGTGGGGCGTGATATTTGACATGGCCGCGAAATGGGCATGACCATGCGGATTTTTCAAGCCACCTGAACAACAAGCCTATTGCAGCGTGATGATCCCCCCTTTGGGATGCCATACGCGCGGCCCCAGCAGCCGGTCATGCACGAACCGGACCGAGTGCAGCACGGCCTCGATATCGCGCCGCCATGCGTCGAGAAACCGGCGCAATTCGGGGAAATGGGGCGCCTCATCATAAAATTGCCAGACGAAAATCTGGAGCAGCGAGGGATAGTCGGGCATGAAATAGCTGATTTCCGCGGTGGAGAGCCCATAGCCTTGCAGTTGCCTTGCAAACTCGTCATGTCCGCTCATATCCCTATCTCCTATGCTGATCTGGTCATCCCTGTTGGTTTGGCTGGGTGGGTTCAGGATTTGTAATTCCGGGTCCGCTGTCAAGCCGAAAATGGCGCGGAAAATCGGGTTAAGCTCATTGTTTATATAGAAATTCTGGCACTCTCATCGGCCAGGTGCCAGAACCGGATCGATGGCTGCAAAGCCCGGTTCCGAAAACTCTGGAACATTCCGCGATTTCATCAAGGATGTTTTTTGCCATCTCGGGCGAGCGCTTGCGTGGAATGCCCACCTATGGTCCCGGAGGCGACGTCTGGGCCAGATCGACCGGATAGATCACCGCTTCCTTCATTTTGCCGCCATCGAAATTGGTATAGGCGACATAGGATTCCAGAATCGGCTTGAGCTGCCGCAAGCCCTGGAATTCATGCTTGGCGACAATAATGCCCGGTCCATCATCCTCGACTTCGATCACCGCCCTGCCGGTCGACACGCAGGATACTGCTGCCATCCTGTTTCCCATACTGGATCGCATTGTCGAGCAGATTGGCCACTATTTCGGCCAGAAGGAGGGATTGACCGGGGCAAAGACCGCAACCTTGCCATCGAGATGGTTTCCAATTCCCCGCTTCATCGCCTGTGTGGGGGCCAAATCCTGCGCGGTTTTCAGCAAGATCGGACCAATCAGCATCCGCCGCTCCAGCGTCACCGTTTCGGAAACCGCGCTGGCCGAGGCGCGCAGCAGTGGAAACAGGTGCGGGCGCGTCGCTGGTCTGACGATGGGGCGGGCCCAGTCTTTCAGCGCGTATAGCGCCGGATCCGGGCCCGCCGCAATATGCGGTCCTCCAGCGAGTAATAGAGCCAGATGTCCTCCCCGCTGACCACGCAGGACGCGACAAAGGCAATGTCGGTGTCGGCCCGGTCGCGGGCGGGGGGCGGCACCAGCAGGGGCTCCATTCCGCGCGCCGTCACCCGGCTGAAATCGGGCGCAAAGCTGATCCAGCCGATGCGCCAGCGCGCGTCCATCGTCGCGCCATTATAGAACATCACCGGGTCGCACCCCGGCATTTCCACGATCGGCCCGGTCGAAAGATGCCAGTTGTCCCAGGCGCTGTCGCGGATGGAAAAAGGATCATCCACCACACTCCACGGCCCTTCCGCCCCCGGCCCCACGGCCATCCCGATGCGTGAGGCATTGTCCTTGGCATATTCATAGAACAGGCGAAACTGGCCGTCGCTGCCCTGAGCCAGCGTCGCCTCCTTGATGTTGCCTTCGCCCGGCGGGGCCTTGAGCATCACGCGCTGCCATGTAAGGTCAATGAGGTCCTTGCCCTTGGCCAGCAGCAGCGCGCCTTGCGAACGGGAGGCGTCCACCCCGGTGTAATAGATGAGATAGTTGCTATCCGCCTGCACCAGCGTGGGGTCCTCGCAGCCGCCCGCATCATCCTCCATGCTGCCGGGTGAGAGGGTCGGCGTCTGCGCCATCTGAAAACACAGGCCATCCTGCGAGGAGCCTGACCAGATCACACCGGTCGGGTCCTGCGGGCCAAGCGGGCGGGGCAGTACCCGCACCAGCAGCCGATAAAGATCGCCCTCCTGCCAGACAAAGGGGCTCATCAGGTCGTAATGGGCAAGGCGTCCCTCCGGCCCGGCAATATCGAGCGTGACGTCCTGCAGCTCCTCCACCACATAGGCCGCCATCGCCTCAGGCCCCCAGCGCCACGGTGAGCGAGAGTGCACCGTCAATGGTGACGGTTGCCCCGGTGATATAGTCGGCGGCGGGCGAGAGCAGAAAGAGGATCAGATTGGCCACATCCTCGGGCGTGCCCGCGCGACCCCATGGAATGGCCGCCTCTTTCGCCTTCAACTCGGCGGGATGGTCCATCGCGCTCTGGTTCATGGGCGTAAGGATCATGCCGGGGGCCACGCCGTTGACCGCAATATGCCGGGGCGCCAGTTCCAGCGCCAGCGTTGCCGTCAGTTGCGCAAGGCCGCCCTTGGCCACATCATAATCCACGCCGCCCGGCCGCGGCGCGCGCTCGTGGATCGAGGAAATGTTGACGATGCGGCCCGCCCGTTCCAGCCTTGTCAGCACGCGGACAAAGCGGCGGCAGGTGAGAAAGGGGCCATAGAGATCGGCCTTCAGCAAATGATCGAACTGGGCCAGCGCCATATCGCGCAGCAGGATGCCCGACATGTTCAGCCCCGCCGCATTGACCAGCAGGTCGACCACGCCCAATTCCCGCTCCGCCGCGTCAAACAGCGCTTCGACATCCTCTTCCTTGCCGACATCGGTGCGGACCGCCAAGGCCCGCCCGCCCTCCGCGACAATCTGCGCCGCCACCGCATCCGCAGCCGTCTGATCGCGCAGATAGGTGAAGGCGACCGGAACGCCCGCCCGCGCCAGTTTGAGCGCCGCCATTCGGCCGATGCCGGATTCGCCGCCGGTGACGATGGCGATGGAATGGTCGGGAAACGGGATCTGGAAATCGGGCATGCCTGCGAAACGCCCGGCTGGGCAGATGGTGCCATGGGGCGAGCTTTGCGGCGGGAAATAATAATTCCGCTAGACTGCGTTAGCCTGTCCCGCTCTGCAAGGAACGGCGGTCCTCTTCCGCCATTTCCTGCTGCAAGCGCATCCGCCTTCAGGACGAGGAATGCCCCATGCTCATGCGTAACAAGCGCCCGCACCATGCCTTGCGCCCTGGCGAAGGCGGCCCCGCGCCGACATTCCGGTTGGCGAAAACCAGGCCGAACTATGAGAGGTCAATGCCGTGACGGACAAGGTGAAAACCCCTATCTCGATGCGAACCTATGGTCTGGCCGCTCTGGGTCTGGCCGGTCTTGCCTATCTGGTCGGCAGGCGCGGGCGGCCGGACAGTGATGGGCCGCCCTCGGCCCGCGACATTCACGTCACGCCCGAACCTCTGCCTTCCTATGGCCACTGATCGGCCCGATCTCCCGTGAGGCGGAGTCTCCTGTGAGGCGGAGCGCTAACCGCTCCGCCCCGGCGGATGTCATCAAGGCTTGCGGGTAATGGTCGGCAGATGGTCGATGGGCTGGAGGGTGATGTTGCGGAAATAGGTTTCCGCGCCTTCCGATTGCAACTGGATGCGCCCGGCCGTCAGCGGGATCACCTTGCCGGTCTTTTCATCCTTGTCGGTCAGCTCGGAAGCGGCCATCACCGGCACCCCATTGACCACATGGATCGACTTGTCGCCGTAAACATAGAGGTCGAGCGTGTTCCATTCGCCCAGCGGCTTTTCGGCATCGGTGCCCGCATCCACATTGTAGGCGGGGAACTGTACCGGCGCCAGCCTGCCCCCCGGCATATAGCGGCGGCCGGGATAGATAATGGCGGGATCATGGGCCACCTCCACCTTGGCCCCCACGCGCCAGTCCACCGTGGTGAAGGAATGCGTGCCCTTGGCATCGCCCACCGTCAGCAACATGCCCACCGAATGGGGCACGATCTCGAATTCCACGCCGGACATCCATGTGCCGAAGAACGCGCCATAGTTGCCATGCGAATGATAAACCACGCCATTGTTGCGCGGCATGGGCATCCAATGGCCAGGGCCCCATTTGAACTGAAGGTGCAGATGGTAATTGCGATAGGGCTGCTTGGTGATCAGGCCGCCGAACAGCTTGCCGCTGGAATAGATCGCCGGGGCGCCATCCTCCTTCACGACCTTGAAGATGCCATAGGTATCATGGTTGAGGCCGATGGGCTCGCTGCTGGGCGTGCCATAGGTCGTGGCGGGCACGGTATAGCCCAGCCAACTGTCCCAGCCCGACAGATCGCGCCCGTTGAACAAGGGAACGGCCTTACCGGCCTTGGGCAGGTTGGTCAGCGTCAGGTGGAGGGGCCGATAGGCCGGATCAGCGGCAATCGCGGCCTTCTCTTCGGGGGTGGAGCCGTCGGGTGGGCCTTGCCGGGCATCGGCGGCGGCAAGAGGGGAGGCGAGGAGGGCGCAGGCCAGCAGCGTTTTGCGAAGAAGCATGGAATATCTCCGATTGTGCGAAGGGAGGGGCGATTACGAGGCTGTGGCGTCGATCGGCGTCAGAGGTGGCTCGGTATGCGGCCGGGCATCGGCCGGATCGAAAGGCGATGGCGTCAGCGCGATGAGTTCGGCATCGGCCACCGGGTCAATCAGGTCCGGGCGACGGCACCCGGTCTGCATGGCGATGGATTGGCCGCTGCGGGCCGATTGCGCGATGGCTTCCATCACTTCTACCGCGTGGACGATGAAGTCGGGCGCGGTGCGGTGTTGGCGGCCATGGCGCAGCGCAAGGGCCAAATCCGTCAGGCCCACGCCGCGATAATCGGCCACGGGTTGCCCTGCGTGGTTCAGACGGTTGGGCTGGGAAAAGGGCAGATCATGGCCGGACAGGGCGGTGCGCCCTTCGCCGGGGCGCAGCAGCGATGGATCGCCGCTGAAAAAGATCGGGTCGGCCAGCGACAGGATGCCCTGCGCGCCATAGAGTTCGCCCGGCCGCTGGATCGGCGCCACCACATCGAGCGACATGGTCAGATTGACGAAGCCGGTTTCGAATTCCAGCGTGGCGTTGAAGGTGGTGTCGACCTCGACGGCAAAGGAGGTTCCCTGCAACGGCCCGCGCCGGATGGTGCGCTGCGCCTGTCCGCTGCCCGATGCGGCAAACACACGGCGCACCGGACCCAGCAGATGCAGCCACATCGTGATATAGTAGGGGCCGACATCGAAGGGCGGCTCACCGCCGGGTTGATAGAAGGCGGCGGGGTTGGGGTGGAAATGCTCCAGCCCCGGCAGGCCCAGCAGCGATGTGCCGAACACCGGGCGGCCAATCGCCCCGCCATCCAGCGCATGGCGGGCGGCCTGATGCGCGCTGCCGTAAAATGTGTCGGGCGCCGATCCGATCAGCACGCCGCGCGCCTCGGCCCGTTCGGCCAGCGTCTCGGCCATTTTGCGCGAGAGGGCGAAGGGCTTTTCGGAATAGACGTGTTTACCCGCCTCGATGGCCGCGCGGTTGATCTCTTCATGCGCGCGGCCGGGCGTCAGGTTCACGACCATTTCGATGGTATCGTCGGCCAGCAGTTCCGCCACGCTTGACCCGGTTGCGCCATAGGGCGCGGCAATGGCTTGGGCCTTGTCGCGGCTGCGCGTGGCGATCCTGTGCAGTGTGAAGGCGGATGAGCGCGTGATGGCGCCAAGATACACCTGGCTGATATCGCCCGCGCCGATCACGCCGATGCGGACCGGATCAATAGCCATGTCTGTCTCCCGAATTTTCTAATTAAACGTTGTTTAGATTATGCGGACGCGCTGTCAACGGCGAAGTTGCCGGGCCTGTGTCTGCGGGCTGCACCGGCCATTGCGGCGGGCCGTCAAATCTGGCTGGCCCCGCTCCGTTTTGGTGCTAGGGGGAGGCATCTTTTGGCATGGAAAGCGTCATGACGGAAAAGAAGCCCTATCACCGTGAAAACCTCAAACGCGATCTGTTTGAGGCGGGGCGGGATTTCGTGCAGAAGCACGGCCATCATGACCTTTCCATGCGCACGCTGGCGCAACTGGTGGGGGTGTCGCCCGGCGCCTCCTATCATCATTTCGCAGACCGGCGCGCGATCCTGCTGGCCGTGGCCATCGACGGTTTCGAGAGGCTGCTGCAGGCCCCCGCCGGGGAAGAAAACGAGGTGCTTTCCCCCACCGAAACCATCAAGGCGGGGGCCTCCCATTTTGTCTGCTTCGCGCTGGCAAATCCCCATCTGATCGAGCTGATGTATGAAAGCGAGCTGACGCGGCCGCAAATCGATCCCGCATTGCATCACTATCAGGAAATCAGCCACGCCAGAGGGGTGGCCGTTATCCGGCAATTCCTGCCCGATATCAGCGATAAGGAAGCCGATCTGCGCAACATCACCTTGTGGACTTCCATCTATGGCCTGGTATCGATGATCAACAAGGGCATCATCAGGCCGTTCGAGAATGGCAAGGCCACCATTGATGACATTTCCGATTGGGTGCTCGAACGCGCCGCGCGCAGCACAATCGGCGATTGAGCCTGTTGCGTTACGTGGCTGCCCTCACTGGGCATAGGGCCATGCGGCACGGGTGAAGACCCCGCCATCGACCCACAGCGTCTGTCCGGCGGCGAAGCGCGCGCCCACCGGATATGGCCCGATGCCGGTGCTGCCCCCGGTCAGGATGGCAAGGGGGCCTGTTTCAGGCCCTGAAACAGGCTGTGTCACAGGCTCATCCCACCATCGATCACCAGATTGCTGCCGGTCATGAAGCGTGCTTCGTCACTGGCCAGCAGCACCGCGGTGGCGGCGATCTCTTCGGCCTGCCCCATGCGCCCCATCGGTTGCCGCGCGATGAAGGCGGCCCTTGCGGCCTCGGCATCGCCCGTGGCCGCGAAGCGCTGGCGCAGGGAAGGGGTTTCGACCGTGCCGGGGCTGACCGCATTGCAGCGGATGCCCCGGTCGATGAAGTCGCGCGCCACCGACATGGTCAGCCCGATCACCGCCGCCTTGCTGGTGCCATAGGCGAAGCGGTTGGGCGCCGCCATCACGCTGGAGACAACCGAGGCGACATTGACGATCGAGCCATCGCCGCTCGCCAGCATCGCGGGCAGGAAAGCGCGGATCATCAACGCCATCGAACGCACATTGACGCTCATGCTGCGGTCGAAATCTTCCATCGCGCCATCCAGAATGGTGCCATGGGCCACCAGTCCCACGCAATTGACCAGCACGCCCACATCGCCCAGCGCGGCCGCCGCCCCGGCCACGGCGGCTTCGTCCGTAACGTCCAGCACCAGCGTTTCAATCCGCGGCCCGGCTGGCGGAGCTCTGTCGAAACGCAGGTCTGCGGCGATCACGCGGGCGCCCTCGACGGCAAAGCGCTCGACAATGGCGCGGCCGATGCCCTGCGCGCCGCCGGTGACCAGACAGGTCTTGCCCCTCAGTCGCCCCTCCATGGCCATCAGATCCCGTCATTCCATGCGCGCACGGTGTGGCGCTGGCTGCCCAGTTTCTCGATGCCCAATTCCACCACATCGCCTTCCTTCAGGAACACCGGCGGCTTCATGCCCATGCCCACGCCCGGCGGCGTACCGGTGGTGATGATGTCGCCGGGCAGCAGGACCATGAACTGGCTGACATAGCTGACGATGGTGGCGCAATCGAAGATCATGGTGCGGGTGTTGCCGGTCTGCATGCGCTGACCATTCACATCGAGCCACATGGCAAGGTTTTGGACATCACCCACCTCGTCCCGCGTGACCAGCCAGGGGCCCACGGGGCCAAAGGTGTCGCAGCCCTTGCCCTTGTCCCATGTGCCTGCGCGCTCAAGCTGAAAGCTGCGTTCGGACAGGTCGTCGCACACCACATAGCCCGCGACGTGTTCCAGCGCCTTGTCCTTGTCGACATAGGCGGTGCGGGCGCCGATCACGATGCCCAGTTCGACTTCCCAGTCCATCTTGTCCGACCCGCGCGGGCGGCGGACATCATCGTTGGGCCCCTGGATGCAGGAGACGCCCTTGGTGAACATGATCGGTTCGGGCGGGATGGCCATGCCTGCCTCCTCGGCATGGTCGGAATAGTTGAGGCCGATGGCGATGAATTGCCGTGTGCCGGTAAACGGCGCGCCCATGCGCACAGGGCCTTCGACAAGGGGAAGAGTGCCTGTGTCGATCGTCCGCAATGCGGCCAGTCGGTCGGTGCCAAGCCAGTCCGGCGTGATGTCGGCCAGATGGCCCGACAGGTCGCGCAGGTTTCCCTGCGCATCAATCAGGCCCGGCTTTTCCGCGCCTACCGCCCCAAAACGCACCAGTTTCATAAACTTCTCCGAATGTCATGTGTGTGGCGATGGTTTTGCCTGCTCACGATGACCTGCAGGTTCGTGGCGTAGACCGCAGATAGTCGGGGGCAGGCATCGGCCAGTTTGCCGGGCTTTCAAAGGGTGAGGGATCTGCGCCCCGGCATGGGTGAGATCCGGCTGCGATCCGTGTGAGGCCCTTTCGGACACAGGGGCGGCTCGGCGAAGAAGCGGTAGGCCGGATTCATAGTCTCTCCCCATGCGGCGCTGGCCGCTTTCTTTGAACTAAACGATGTTTAAGTGATCGCCCGGCGCGCAGGCAAGCGATTTTTCCCCTGCATGGGTGCTGCGAAATCCACCTTGACGGGCTGCGGCCTGGAAACTAAACATCGTTTACATGTACGGCGCCGGTACGTTCCGGATGGCTGCCTTGATTGGCGTTGCCCGATTGGCCAGCCCCTCATCTCGCACGGTCATTCCGTCGAATTCCTGCGGCTGCCCGGATCTGTTTGGAGAATTGGTGGGGATATGGCCTACGAAATTTCAGTCAATCTTGAGTATGCCTTTCAAGATGCCGGTGAGAGTATTGAACAGAGAATTGATGCGGCCGCCGCTGCCGGGTTCCGTTATGTTGAATTGTTCCTGTTGAAGGGCCGTGATCTTCCCGCCATCCGCGAGGCGCTGGACCGCAATGCGGTACAGCTTGTCAGCACAGTCGCGGATTATGCGACCCAACTGGTTGATCCGCAAACGCATGAGGACTTTTGCGCCATCTTTCGCAAGGCGGCTCAGGACGCGCTTTTTCTGGGCTGCTCCAATGTGGTGGTGACATCCGGGCGGGCGGTTCCCTGGCTGACGCGGCCGGTGCAGCTTCGCATCTTTGCCGATGCCTTGACGCGGCTGCTCCCGATTGCCGAGGAACTGGGCGTCACGATCTATCTGGAATCGGCCAATACGCGCCATGACCATCCCGGCGTGCTGTGTTCAACGACGCAGGACAGCGTCTGTGTGGTGGAGATGCTCTCCTCGCCGCATGTCAGGCTGATCTACGATCTCTACCATTCCGTTGTGGAGGGTGAAGATCCGGCCGAAGTGATGCCGCGCGTCATGCATCTTACGGACCATGTTCAGATCGGCGATGTGCCGGGCCGTGGCGAGCCGGGCTCGGGAACCATCGATTGGCCCGCCCAGCTCGCCTTGTTGAAGGCGTTGGGCTACAAGGGGCTGATCGGGCTCGAGCTGAAGCCCACGCGAGCCCCCACCGCCGATGCGCTGTCCTATATTCAGCAGCTCTGCGACGTCGCCTGAAGCGCACAGGCGCTTGGCACGAAAACATCGCGCCCGCGTGTGGCGGGCATCCACTTGCCCATCCCATGACAGATTGGTGAAAGCGAATATCGTGTAGAAGGGCCGAACGGATATTCGGGAGAGCCAGTTTGAAAAATCCAGGGAAGGCCATCATCATGGCCGGGCTGTCGCTGTTGGCCGCCATGCCGATGACGGCGCGCGCCGCCGACGAGGAAATTCAGGTCTATATCGACGATATGGGCGCGCCCGGCTCTTTCGGTCTGGATGTGCACAACAATTATGTTTTCAGCGGCAGAAGCACGCGGATGGACGACCCGCTGGCGCAGGACAGCCTGCACCGGTTGCGCGTCACGCCCGAATTCTCCTATGGCATTTCCGATAATCTGGAGGCGGGCCTCTACCTGCCGCTCGGTTCGGTTGACCGCGATGGCCATGTCAGCGTCGATGGGGTCAAAGCCCGCCTGAAATATATCGCCCATCCGTCGGGCAATCCCGACGTCTGGTATGGCGTCAATTTCGAACTGGGGCGTGTCGGGCGGGTCTATGACGTCAACCCATGGAATGCCGAGTTGAAGGGCATGATCGGAACACGGCGCGGGCGCTGGCTGCTGGCGGGCAATGTGAATGTCGATTTTGTGGTTTCCGGCCCGCAACCCTCGCCCGCCACGGTCGAGATCGCGACCAAGATCGCCTATTCCCTCACTTCCAAAGTCTCGCTCGGGGTGGAAGGATACAATGGCATCGGCACATTCCGCCAGCCATTCCAGATGGGCCAGAGCGACCAGACCGTGATGGGCGCGCTCGATGTGCAATTGGGTGAATGGGATCTCAATCTGGGCGTTGGCGAGGGATTTGGCACCAACCCCGACCATCTGATCGTCAAGGCCATCGTAGGTGTGCCGATCGACCGCCTTTTCCACCACGCCCACCGTTGATCAAGGCACCGTTGATCAAGGCCCCGCCAGCGTCCTTTGCCAGCGTTTGATAAGCAAATCATGCGTCAGCCGGTCCTGCCCCGCCAGCAGCGGCGGCCCCACTTCAATGGCCAGAGTGGGGCGCCCTGCCGTGTCCAGCCCGGCAGGCGGCGCCACATCGGCGCGCACCGGCGCCATGCCCATGGCCTTGATCTGCTGCTGGCCGCGCGGGCTGAGCAGATAGTCCAGAAACAGCCGCGCGCCATTGGGATGGGCCGCTGCCTTGGGGATCATCACGATGCGCGACATGATCAGCGTGTAATCCGAGGGCAGAATGACCCCGATGTCGGGATGATGCAGCGATTCTTCCAGCGCATAGGAGCCGATGATATTATAGCCCACCAGCGCATGGCCTGCGGCCACATCGCGCAGGATTTCCTCGGCCGTCGCAAAGCCGCGCAGGTGATTGGCACCCATGGCGCGTATCAATTGCCAGACGGCGGGCGATGCCTGACGGTCCTGTGTGAAATAGAGATAGCCGACCGCCGAGCGGGTGACGTCATAGCTGGCGATGCGGCCGTCGAGCCGGGCCGGTTTGGCCTCCAGCATTTCGGTCAACTGGGCATGATTGCGCGGCGCCTGCGCATCGGGCAGCAGGCGGCGGTTGTAGATCATGACGATGGGTTCGGCGGTGATGCCCCATGCCTCATCCTTCCAGTTTGCCCAATCGGGCACGGCAGGCTTTTCGGGCGAAGTGTAGCGCGCCGAATAGCCGTCATTGACCAGCTTGATCTGGAGATCCATGGCCGAGGACCAGAGGATGTCGGCGCTTTGCTGATGATGGTCGGCGGCGGCGTGGAATTGGCGGTCAAGCTCCTGCGCCGGCAGTTCCTTGTAGGTCAGCCGCACAAGCGGATACATCGAGCGGAAATCTGCCAGCAGCCGCGCCGCCTTGTCATGATCGACCGAGGACCAGACAACTACCCCGCCTTCCTTTTCGGCGGCGGCCACAATCGCGCCATAGCTGTCGGGATAGCCGGGAGGAACAGGCTCGGCCGAGCGCGGCGAACATCCGCCCACCAGCGCCAAAGCCGCAAGCGCACAGATCCACACCCTGCATGGTGCCGATGGATGTCGTGGCGCGCCCCGCCCGTTCATGTCGATGGTCCTCTGGCCCATGATTGTTCTTTGGTCTGGCGCCTTTCTTGGGGCATAGAAGGGGCCAGCGTCAATGAAGGGAGAACATAATGACGCGCATTCTGCTGGTTGAGGATGATGAAGCCCTGAGCCGCGGCCTTGGCGCCACGCTGCGCAGCATCGGCTATGCGGTGGATGTGGCGCGCGATGGCGAAACGGCGCTGCTTTGCGCGCGCGATGAGCCATATACGCTGATCACGCTGGATCTGGGTTTGCCCGATATGTCGGGACTGGCCGTGCTGGAGCAGTTGCGGCGCGAGGGCAACCGCACCCCCGTGCTGATCCTGAGCGCGCGCGATGCGATTGAGGACCGGGTAAAGGGGCTGGATCTGGGCGCGGATGACTATCTGCTCAAACCCTTCGACCCCAGCGAATTGACCGCGCGCATCCGCGCCCTGCTGCGCCGCAGTCAAGGCGTGGCCAGTTCGGTGGTCCGGATCGGCGCGCTGACGGTGGATCACACCAGCACCCGTGTCATGCTGGGCGAAACCGATATTCCGCTGCGTCGGCGCGAATGGGCGGTGCTCGAACGGCTGGTCGCCCATGTCGGCAAGGTCGTGTCCAAGGACCGGCTGACCGCCGAGGTGTTCGGCTATGACGAACCGGTCGCCACCAATGCGGTCGAGGTCTATGTGGGGCGCCTGCGCCGCAAATTTGAACCCGATGGTCCGGAAATCCGCACTATTCGCGGGTTGGGCTACATGCTTGTGGCGCGATGATCCGTTTGGGCCTGCATCATGCCGAAAAGTCGCTGACCCGGCGGTTTCTGGGCGGGATTGTGGCGCCCATGGCGGTGCTGGCGCTGTTGCTGGCGGTGGGGGGAACATGGGTCATCAAGGCGGCGGTCGAAACGGTCAATGACCGTATCCTGAGCGCGGCGGCCCATGCCATTGCCGAATCTCTGGGCGTGGAAAACGGCCAGATCACGCTGGACCTCTCGCCCGCCATTTTCGGGATGCTGGAGGACAATGCCCGCGACAATGTCTATTACAGCGTCCGGCGCGGCGCGGAGGTCGTCACCGGCTATACCGGCCTGCCCGAGATTGCGCCCCATGGCGTGCCGGACAAGCAGGTGGTTTTTGGTCAGGGCGTCTATCGCGGCATGCCGGTGCGCATCATCGCAGAGGGCCACCGTCTGCCCCATATTGCCGATCCGGTGGTGGTGGTGGTGGCCGAAACGCTGGGCGCCCGCGAACATGTTACGCAGCGTCTGCAGCGCGGGCTTGTCATGCTCGAAGTCATTCTGGTTGGCTGCGCGGCGGTGCTGTTGCCCATGGTGGTGCGCTGGGGGATGAAGCCCATTGTGGCGCTGGGGCGCGAGATGGACAATCGCGCGACGCTGGACATGACCCCTTTGCCGGTCAGTGATCTGCCGCAGGAAATGCGCGATCTGGGGCGCGCCTTCAACCGGATGCTCGAAAGGCTGGACGCATCGTTTCAGAACATGCGCCGCTTTACCGCCGATGCCTCGCATCAGATGCGCACGCCGCTGTCCATTTTGCGCACGCATATCGCACTGCTGCGCGATGGCGATGCCAACGCGCCCGATACGCGCCGCTCGATCGAGGATATTGCCGATGCGGGCGAGCGGCTCGAACGGCTGCTGGTGCAATTGCTGGCGCTGGCGCGCGCGGACAATGCCCAATCGGTCCCCATCGCCCGCGAGGCGGTAGGCATCAACCGGCTGGTGGCCGATATTTTTGCGCAACTGGCCCCGCGCGCGGTGAATGCCGATATGGATCTCGATTTTCTCGGCGCCGATGGCGATCCGCAGGTCATGACCAATCCCGTTCTGGCGGGTGAATTGCTGGCCAATCTGATCGACAATGCCATACGTTACAACCGCCCGCGCGGCGCCATCACCGTTTCGGTCGAGCCCGATCACGAGTTGGTCTGGGTCTCGATCGAGGATCAGGGGCCGGGCATTCCCGAGGCCGACCGGGCCAAGGTCTTTACCCGTTTCGCCCGTCTGGACCGCGACGCCGACAAGCCGGGCAGCGGGCTGGGTCTGCCGATTGCGGCCCGGCTTTCGGCCGTGCTGGATGCTCGAATCGCGCTGGATTCGGGCCGGGGCGGCGTGGGCTTGCGCGCCAGAATCGGCTTTCCACCCGCTTGACAGGGTGATGTCAGCAATTTGCGCTAGGGTGGCCGCAAGATAGCCGGTCCGTCCAAGGGCCGCTTGTGGCGAATGGCGCATTTGTGTTCCCCCCGTTTCCCGAACGCTTCTGCGCCTTTCCATCACGCCTGTGTGGAGAGATTGAATGACCAACGCCATGCCGCAAGTTCTGGAGCCACCCAGCCTGCCTGATGAAAAGGCGGCGCAGGGGGGGAGCCTGCGCGAATTGTGGTGGCGGGCCATGGATTGGCGGATCGGCATCGTCCCGGTTCCGGTCGGCTTGATGCTGCTGGGCTGCGTGGCGGCCTTTGTTGCCTTGGGCAAGGTGCCCACCGACATTACCATGATGATCCCGGTCTTGGCGGCGGGGGGTTTTGCCTGCGCCGAAATCGGCAGGCGCCTGCCGCTGCTGCGCCGTGTCGGGGCGGCGGCCATTCTGGCCACTTTCGTGCCCTCGCTGCTGGTGCGTCTGGGGGTTTTGCCCGCTTCCCTGACCGGCGCGATCACCACCTTCACCGATCAGAGCAACTTTCTCTATCTCTTCATCGGCTCGATCATTGTGGGCAGTATTCTGGGCATGGATCGGGTGATGCTGATCCGGGGTTTTCTCAAGATTCTCGCGCCTATTCTGGCCGGATCGCTGGCCGCTTTTGCGGTGGGCACGATGACCGGCATGATGCTGGGGCTGGGCCTGCGGCATACGATGTTCATGGTGGTTTTCCCGGTGCTGGCGGGCGGCGTGGGCGAGGGCGCGATCCCGCTGTCCATCGGCTATTCGGCCTTTTCCAGCCATCCGCAGGGCGAATATCTGGCTGAAATCCTGCCCGCCGTGATGTTTGGCAGCCTGACGGCGATCGTGCTGGCGGGCGGACTGAACCTGATCGGCAAGCGTCGGCCCCATCTGACGGGGCGCGGCATTCTGCAACCGGGCGCGCATGATATGGGCGAGGCGGGCAAGCCGCTTCCGGTGGCCGATTTGCAGGGGATCGGCGGGGCGCTGGTGCTGGCAATGACGCTCTATCTGGTGGGCGAGCTGATTCAGGATGTCACGCGCTTTCCCGGCCCGGTCACGATGCTTGGCCTGGCGGTGCTGATCAAGCTGCTGCGTTTGGCCACGCCCATGATGGAGGCCGCCGCCTATCGCAATTACCAGTTCTTTGCCCAGATCGTCACCTATCCGCTGCTGTTTGCCATTGGCGTTGCCAAAACGCCCTGGGACAAACTGGTCAGCGCCTTCAACCTGCCCACGATCACCACCATTGTCGTCACGGTCGTGACGCTGACGGCGACCGGATTTTTCACCGGGCGCATGGTCGGCCTGTTTCCCGTCGAGGCCGGGATCATCACCGCCTGTCGCGCCAGTCAGGGCGGTACGGGCGATGTGGCGATCCTTTCGGCCTGCGACCGAATGGTGCTGATGCCCTTTGCCCAGGTGGCCACCAGAATTGGCGGCGCGCTGACGGTGACCGTGGCGCTTGCGCTGTTTGTGTGGTGGCATGTTTGATGAGCGCAGTTAAAGATATTTTATGCAGCGCCCTGATTGACAGGACCATGTCAGCAAAAATGCATATACTTTGCCCATAGTCCGGCAAATGACTGAAAAAGCTGTTTGAAACAAAAGTCATGCCGGGAATGAAACCGACCGGGGCAGCGCAGGCGGGGTGCGCTCAAAAGAGTCGGTTCCTATAAAAACAAGCAAAAATTTATGGAGGGGAATTATGAAATCAGCACTTCGCGGCTTGCTCCTGGGCGCATCCCTGTTGCCCGTGACAGCATTTCTCATGCCGTCTGCGGCCATGGCTCAGACCGCGCCCGACAGCGGCAAGCCGACCGCCCCGGAAATCATCGTCACCGGTCGTTTCATCGCCAGCGGCGCGGCCAGCGCGACCAAGCAGAATGTCTCGACGCTGGAAACGCCTTTTTCGGTCTCGGCCTACACCGGCGATTTCATGAAGGCCGTTCAGACCACGCAGGTCGCTGATCTCTATCGCTATATGACCGGTCTGCAAAAGGCGGGTTCGACCGGCTATGACATCACCCTGCGCGGATTTTCCACCACGGCCAATGACCGCAACACGGTGATGGTCGACGGCCTGCCCGGCCTGTCGGTGCGTTTTGGCTCGCCGCCCACGGTGGGCACCGAACATGTCGAGGTGGTCAAGGGTGCGGCCTCGCTGCTCTATGGCTCGGTGCAGCCGGGCGGCTTTGTCAACATGATCACCAAGAAGCCCTCGGCCATCGCCTCCACCGAAATTTCGGCGCGCGGCACGGTGGGCGGTTCCTCGCGGGCCTCGCGGGTGCAGGGCGGCGATCTGGCGCTTGACAGCACCGGCGCGCTGACCGGCGATGGCGCCTTGCTCTATCGCTTTGTGGCGCAGGGCAGCACCGACAATTATTTCCGCGACCGCCAGTATGAGCGCGGCCTCTATCTGGCGCCCAGCCTGACATGGCATATCGGCGCTTCCTCATCGCTGATGCTTCAGGTCGAATATCGCAAGGTCAAGACCAGCTATGCCAATGTCTATCTGCTGGCCCCCTCGCTGGCGGGCGGGACCAGTGTGGGCTGGCTGGCGCCGTATAACACCAATTACAGCTCGCCCACCGACAATCTGCGCGAGGAAGGGCTGACCGAATCGCTCACCTTTACCCATGATTTCGGCCGGGCGGTGAAATGGACCGTGGCGCTGCGCAATGTGGACCACATCGACACGGCCAGCGCCTTTGACATCAGCGGTTATAACAAGAAGGACACCACCTTCTCGACGCTGGACCTGCGGGCGCGCGGCCAGCACAATTACCGCAGCTATGCCTTTGCCGACACCTATCTGACGATCAAGGGCGATACCGGGCCGATCAATCACCGCCTGATCGTGGGCGCCAGCATCGGCAAGGAGGTGGATGATTTCACCCGCCTGCAATATTGCCAGATCAATTCGCCCGACAAGCCCAATGCCGATGCGACCTGCAACCCGACGAGCGCGCAATATACGATCTCGGTCCAGCACCCCGATTTTTCGGGTATCCCGCCGCTGTCCTATTTCGGCGCCGGCGCGCTCAGCCCGAAGAACCGCAGCCGCAGCTATGGCATCAATGTGGACAAGGGGGCCTATATTTCGGACCTCATCACCTGGCTGCCCCAGTTGAAGACCACGCTGGGTCTGCGTTATGCCACGGCCAATCAGACGCAATATGCCAACCTGCTGCAAGCCCCGCCGGTTCCGGGCGACACGCAGGTCAGCAATTCGGCCGTTCTGCCGCAGGCCGGTCTGATCTATCAGCCGACCAAGCATCTCTCGTTCTATGCCAGCTACAGCACCTCCTTCTCGCCGGTGCCGGGCGGGACGCAGGACGTGAACGGCAATTTCAACTTCAAGCCCACCCGCGGCACCGGCTATGAAGTGGGCGCCAAGACCGAACTGGGCCATGGCCTGTTGACGGCCACACTGGCCTTGTTCCGCATCGACCAGACCAACATCATCGTGCCTTCGACATCGACGGCCTGTTCGACGGGTTCGTGTTCGCAACAGATCGGCGCGGCCCGTTCGCGCGGCATCGAGCTGGAATTCACCGCAAGGCCGCTGCCGGGCTGGTCGCTGATCGGGGGCTGGGCGCATACGCTGGCTCGGGTGACACAGAACAATGATCCTGCCAGCGGCCCGATCCCTGGCGGCGCCATGCCCAATGCGCCCGAAGACGCGGTGCATCTGTGGTCACGCTATGATTTCAGCGCGGGCGCGCTCAAGAATCTGGGGCTGGGTATCGGCTATTCCTATACCGGCGCGCGCATCGCCTATACGCCCACGGCCGCCTTGCCCACGCCCTTTACCGTGCCGTCCTATACGGTGGTCGATCTGGGCGTCTATTACACGTTCAATGAGCACCTGCAGGGCACGCTCAAGGTCAACAACCTGTTCGACCAATATTACTACGCCAGCGGCAATGTCGTTTCGGGCATGGTCAATGTCATTCCCGGCACGCCGCGCACGATCATGGCCAATCTGAGCTATCGGCTGTGAGGAGCGGGGCGCGGGCGGCGTTTGGAACCGGCCGCCCGCGCTCCATCCGTCCGGTTCCCGATGATGCAGGCCGCCGCAATATTCAGGAGGATTGGCTGTGAAACTGACAAGACGCACATGGATACCCGTGCACCGCTGGAGCGGTTTGACGCTGGGCCTGATTCTGATCTTTTCCGCCTTTACCGGGCTGGGGCTTGCTTTTCGCACCCAGTTGGAAGGGATGGTCTATCCCGGCATGGGCGCGGGGCAGAATTGCGCAGCCCCGGTCGCGCTCAGCCGGATGGCGCAGGTCGCCCAGCGGGCCCATCCGCAGTCCAAGGTGGATTACCTGCGCGTGAAGATGGGCAGCGGCCTGCCCACGGCGGTCCGCTTCTTTGACAAGGAAACCTATTATTTCAACGCCTGCAACGGCTCGATCGTGGCGCAGCAAAGCCGATATGGCGGCTTTTTCGGCTTCACCGAATGGCTGCACAAGGGCGCATGGATCAAGGAGATCGGCGGCATCATCATGGGCATCGGCGCGCTGACCTGCGTGTTGATGCTGGCGGGGCTGGGCGTCTATCTGTGGTGGCCGCGCGGGCCGCGCACGTTCAAACAGGCGCTGACCATCGACAACCGCGCCAAGGGCAAGGCCTATACGCTGGGCCTGCACCGCACGGTGGGCGCATGGGCGGTGGCGCCGCTGCTGCTCAGCGCAATCACCGGCATTCCGATCGCCTTTGAGCCCTTGCAGAAAGCGATGATCGGCAAGGAGCATGTCCGCCTGCCCGGCGCCCCGAAAACGGCCGCGCCCAAAATGGCGGCGGGCGAGGGCAAGGCGAAATGGATTCCGGCCAGCGATGCGGTGATTGACGCTACATGGGCCGGGATCATGGCTAAGACCCATCAGCCCAGCGAAGTGTTGTTCCATGTGGCCCACAAGCCGGGTGAGCCGCTGGAAATCTACGTGATCGACGGCAATGCCCCCCATGCGCAGGCCCGCAGCATGATCTATGCCGACCCCGCAGACGGCGCGATCATCAAGACCCGCCCCTATGACAGCGCCCCCTTCACCTATCGGCTCTATTACTGGATGCTGGCGCTGCACAACGGGCTGGTGGGCGGATTGCCGGGCCAGATCATCCTGTTCCTTGGCTGCGCCGGGGCGGTGTTCATGGGCGTGACCGGCGTGATGTCCTATTTGCAGACCCCGGCCAAGAAGGCCCGCAAAACCGCTGTTGCCCGGTCCGAGCGGATGGCCTGAACGGGAGGTGCAGGGGGCTTGCGTCCGATCTTTGGCGCAACCCCCACCTTCGCTTGGCTTTTTCCGCTCACCGGCTATGACGATGCCATGGATATGTTTGCAGCCCTGCGCGCCTTCGTGGCTGTGGTGGAGGAGGGTGGTTTTGCGCCCGCCGCGCGGCGGGCCGGACAGGCGCCATCCTCCTTCACCCGCCACGTCGATGCGCTGGAATCCTCTCTCGGGGTCAGCCTGCTCAACCGCTCCACGCGCAATGTCTCGCTGACCACGGCAGGGGAGAGCTATTACCCGCGCGCCACCCGCCTGCTGGCCGAACTGGACGAGGCCAACAGCCGCATCCGCGAGCGAGAAGGCCCGCCGCGCGGCCGTTTGCGGGTCAGCCTGCCAGCCTCCTTTGCCCGGATGCACATCACGCCCTTTCTGCCGCGCTTCATGGCGGAATATCCGCTGATCGAGCTGGATCTGGTGATGAGCGATGCTTTGGTCAATCTGGTGGAGCAGCGGATCGACGTTGCGGTGCGGCTGGGCGCGCTGGATTCCTCCAGCCTGATCGCGCGGCGATTGGCGCCCCACCGCCGCATCGTCTGCGCCAGCCCGGCCTATCTGGCGCAGCATGGCGCTCCCGTCGCGCCGCAGGATATCGGCACCCATGCCTGCCTGACATTCGCCTTTGCCGATGGCGAAAGGCTCTGGCGGTTCAGTCAGGGCCAGCGCGCCGAACAGGTCCGGGTCAAAGGCCCGCTGCGCGCCAATCAGGCCGAGGCCCTGAAAGAGGCCGCGCTGGCCGGTTTCGGGCTGGTCATGCTGCCCACATGGCTGGTGGGCGAAGAGATTGCGCAAGGCATGTTGCAGCCGGTGCTGACCGACTGGCAGGCGGATATCAGTCGACCGGGCGCGACCGCTCTGCCCGATGGCGGCATCCACGCCCTTTATCTGCCCGATCGCAAGGAATCGCCCAAGGTTCGCGCCTTCGTCGATTTTCTGGCCGAGCGCTTTGGCGCGCCGCCCTACTGGGACCGCGCGCTTTGATCTTTGCATCCTGCGCAAAGATGTTCGCCGAAATGGCCTGATTATCAAAGTCTGCGAACAGGTGCACATCACAGGCACCAACCCCGGACGCGACCCCAACGGCCCCGTCCCAACGGAAAGCCCTGTTGATGAACGATCTGCTCTTTACCCCCACCCGTATTGGCGCGCTCGATCTGCCCAGCCGGATCGTCATGGCGCCGCTCACCCGCTCGCGCGCGGCGCCGGGCAATGTGCCTTCGCCGCTGGCCATTGACTATTACCGCCAGCGCGCGTCGGCTGCGCTGATCATCACCGAAGGCACCCAGATTTCCCAGCAGGGCCAGGGCTATGCCTGGACCCCCGGCATTCACACGCCCGCCCAGATCGAAGGCTGGGCCAAGGTGGCCGAGGCCGTGCATCAGGAGGGCGGGCGCATCGTGATGCAGCTTTGGCACGTCGGGCGCATATCGCATGGCGTGTTTCAGCCGGGCGGGGCGCGCCCTGTTGCCCCCACGATCATGCCGGTGCCGGCCAAGGCCTTCATTCCCGGCCCGGACGGCAAGGGTACTTTCGTCGATGTGCCCGAACCGCAGGAATTGAGCATCGCGGGCATTCAGATGATCATCGCCGATTATGTTCAGGCCGCCCGCAATGCGATGGCCGCCGGGCTGGATGGCGTGGAACTGCACGCGGCCAACGGCTATCTGCTCGACCAGTTCCTCAACAGCGCGAGCAACTGGCGCACCGACCGCTATGGCGGCTCGCCGGAAAACCGGGCAAGGCTGCTGCTCGAAGTGGTCGATGCGGTTTCCGCCGCTATCGGCAGCGAGCGGGTAGGGGTGCGTCTGGCGCCCATGGGCAAAGCTTTCGGCATGGACGAGGCCAATCCCGAGGCGCTGTTTCAGCATGTGGTCGGCGAACTGGATCAGCGCCATCTGGCCTATCTCCATCTGGTGGAACCGGTGGTGAACGGGCGCGAAATTGCCGCCGAGCCCGATCCGCGCGCGCAGGCCCTGATGCGGGACATCCGCGCCCGCTTTTCCGGCCCGATCATTCTGGCGGGCGGCTATACAAGGTGGAACGCGGAAAAGGCGCTCTGCGATGGGCGCGGCGATCTGATCGCCTTTGGCCGCTCGTTTATTGCTAATCCCGACCTTCCCGCGCGGTTGCTGGCTGATGCCCCGCTCAACGAGGCCGACCCGGCAACCTTTTATGGCGGCGACGCCCGTGGCTACACCGATTATCCCCCTTTGGCCGAACTGGCCGCGCAAGAGGTGGTGTCATGACCGCCACGCCCGCCCGGACCATGCCTCCCGGCCTGACCTTCAGCATGGCCGCCGCCACGGGTCTGGCCGTGGCCAACATCTACTATAATCAGCCGATGCTGGGCCTGATCCAGCGCGCCCTGCCGGGGGCCGCCGCCGGTTTTGTGCCCACGGTTACCCAGCTTGGCTATGCTCTGGGCCTGTTTCTGCTGGTGCCGCTTGGCGATCTGCTGGAGCGCAGGCGGTTGATCGTGGGTCAGTTCGTGGTCCTTTCGGTGGCGCTGGGCCTTGCGGCCCTCGCCCCGACGGGGGCGGCCCTGTTGCTGGGGTCGCTGCTGGTGGGGGCCTTTGCCACGGTGGCGCAGCAGATCGTGCCGATGGCCGCCCATGTGGCCCCGCCCGCCCAGCGCGGCGCGGTGATCGGCAAGGTGATGGCCGGGCTGCTGCTGGGCATTTTGCTCAGCCGCACGCTGGCCGGTTTTGTGGCGCAGCAGTCCGGGTGGCGCAGCATGTTCTGGCTGGGCGTGCCTTTGGCCCTGTTTGCCGCCGGGCTGTCGCGGGTCAAATTGCCTGTGTCCCAGCCGGACCGGGGCCTCTCCTATCCCGGTCTGATTGCCTCCTTGTGGCATCTCTGGTGTGACCTGCCGGTCCTGCGTCGCGCAACGCTCACCCAGGGGCTGCTTTTTGCCGCCTTCAGCGCCTTTTGGAGCACGCTGGCCTTGCAGGTTCAGCAGATGGGCTATGGTCCGTCGGTGGCGGGGCTGTTCGGTATCGTGGGCGCCGCAGGGGTGCTGGCCGCGCCTCTGGCGGGCCATTTGGCCGACAGGCGCGGGCCGGGCGCGGCCATTGTCGCGGGCACTTTGCTGACCATCGTCGGTCTGGCGATCGCCGGCCTACCCCTTGGCATCGCCGGATTGGCGCTGGGCTGCATCGTGCTCGACCTTGCCGTGCAGGGCGCGCTGATTTCCCACCAACATATCATCTATGCGCTCCGGCCAGATGCCCGCGCCCGGCTCAACACGCTGTTCATGGGCGGCATGTTTCTGGGCGGTGCCGGGGGATCGGCTCTGGCCATCACCGCATGGCAGATGATGGCGTGGCAGGCCGTTTGTCTGCTGGGCAGCGCCCTGGCCGCCGTGGCCTTCCTTCTCCATATGGTGGCTTCAAGGCGTTCCCCCGCTGGCGCGCGCCTGTCCCGCTAAAGGCGGCCGGGGGGAGACCCGGCCACGCCTGAAGGCATATATGGAATGATCACCGCTTTTCGAATTGGGGCATGACATAATAGGGTGGTGTTTCGCGCCCGTCCCGTTCGATCGGCGGCACGCCGGTGGTCGAGATGTAATGGGCCATCAGATTGTCGGCCATGGCGTTGCGGACCTTGGCCAGTTTGGGATCATCGATCAGGTTGCGCAGTTCAAGCGGGTCGCGCTTGCGGTCATAGAGTTCGTACTGCCCGCCCGGACGCGCCACGAATTTATGAGTCTGGGTGGTCACGGCGGCGGCGCGGCGGACGGTGGCGGGCTGGCCCACCTGCAGGTCGTGCTTGGCGGTATAGAGATTGGCGGGCCCTTCCATTGCCGGTTCAAAGGCCTGCGGCTCGAACGTGTCATAGCCCGCCTCGGTATAGGCGGCGCGGGTGGGGTCGCCCGCCGCGCCCATGATCTGGGGCACCAGGCTGCGGGCGAAATGGGTATGCCGGGCCTGCACATGGCCCGCTTCCAGCATCGTGGCCATCACGTCATAGAGTTCGACCATTTCGGGCACCACATGGCCCTGCGCCCCGCCGGGCATACGGATCATCAACGGGACATGGGTCAGATTGCCCTCCAGCCCGCCCGGCCATTTTTCGACCATGCCGTAATCGCCCGCATAATCGCCATGATCCGAGGCGGCGATGACCATCGTGTCCTTTGCCCGTCCGGTGCGCTCCATCGCCTCCATCAATTGGCCGAACAGCCAATCGGCATAGCTGACCTGACCGTAATAGGTGGCGCGGATCTGGCGGAAATCGGCATCGGTGGCCTGATCGAGGTGATAGGCCTTGCGCACCGCCTCATGAAACATCGGCTTTTGGGCCAATCCGGGCGGGGCCAGCGGCGGCAGGCTTTCCGGCTTGTAGAGATCGTGGAAGCCCTGTGGCGCCAGATAGGGCGGATGCGGCTGATTGAGGGCGATGAACAGACAGAAGGGTTTGTCCTGTTCGCCCCGTTCAAGGATGCGGATCGCCTGCTGGATCAGCAGATAGTCCGAAGTGGCCTTGGGATCGACCTTGGCGTTGATCAGCATCAGGTTGGGCTTGCCCGTATCGAAGGCAGGACCACGCCCTCCCGCACGCGCCCATGTGTTCACCTCGCCATGCCATTCGGTCAGGCTGAGCGGAAAGCTCTCGGGCGCCAGCGCGTCATTCTTGCCCAGCCAGAACGTGTCATAGCCGCCATCCTTGAGATAGCGGAACAGATTGGGTTCGTCGCGGCGCAGGAAGTAATAGAGGCTGCGATGGCCGGTGTTCGACACCGGCAGGCCCGTCAGCAGGCTGCACCGTGACGCGCCGCATACCGGATGCTGGACATGGCAATCGGCAAAGCGCGTGCCCTGCCGGGCAAAGGCATCCAGATTGGGCGTTTTGCACACAGGATTGCCATAGGAACCCAGCGCGTCGGCGCGGCATTCATCCATGAAGAACAGGATCATGTTGGGCCGCCGGGCGCCGTCTTTGGGCGCGGCCATCGCCGGGCCGAACATCGCCCCGGCCAGCCCCCCGGCCACGCCGCCCAGCACATCCCTGCGCCCCAGATGGATGGATTTGCGTATTGGGTCAGACATGACTTTCTCCTCAATCCCTGAGAGCGCCGCCGGTTGGCCGGGGCTGGTTTTCCTTGCGAAAGAATTCGAACTTTGCGCGGTCGGGCCATGGCGCGGGCTTTGCCGAGGCGCCAAGTTGCAGCAGAATCGGCGAGGCCGCCACATAGGGCCGCCAGTGCAGGGCGGGCGTATCGGGATTGCCGGTCCGGGCAAAGGCAATCAGCGATTGCGTCATCGCCTTGCTGAAGGCGACATCATCGGCCGTCCATGCGCGGGTCTTGCGATAGAGGTTGAAGCTTTCCAGTGTGCCCAGCCAGAAGGGAACCTCGGATGTGTGATAGGCCCCCGCCGTGGCCGGATCGAGGTCGGAAAAAGCGGCCCCGGCCGCATAGGTGTGGGGGCGGGCGAATTCATAGGAATAGACCCGAGCATGGCCATGGGCGGTCATGGCATCGGCCCACAGACCCATTGAGGAGGCCATCGTGCTGTCGCGGTCGGCGGCGCGGGCAGAATCGCGCGCTTCGCCATCATTTCCGGCCGGATAGAGCGCCAGGAACTCTGCCGCGCGGGCTCCGTATCGCGCCTCGACCTTGGCGCGATAATCGGCCAGATCGCGCACCGGGCCCAGCCCGCCAAAGGATTCATCATGGGTAAAGCCGATCAGGGCGGGCACATCATGATGCGCGCCGCGGGCCAATGTCTGCTCGATGCTCTGGGGCAGGACATAGCCATCCTGCGAAGGCCCGATCTTGGGCCCGTCGGGCGTGCGAGGCACGACGATCCTGTCGGCGGGCATCGCGCGCAATTCGGCAAGGCTCTTGGCGCGCAGGACCGATTGCAGCTTTACCCCCTCGCGCTCCGCCTCGGCCAGCGGCGGGGTGGCGCTGGGGCCGCCCGCAATGGCGCCGCTCATGCCCACCACCCGGTGAAACAGATGCGCGGTCAGCGGACTGGCCTGAAGCGCCTGCACCGACATCGAGCCTGCCGATTGACCCATGATCGTGACATTGGACGGGTCGCCGCCGAAGCGGGCGATGTTGCGCGCCACCCATTTCAGCGCCGCGATCTGGTCCATAAAGGCATAATTGCCCGAGGTCCGGTACGGCGATTCAGCCGAGAGTTCGGGATGGGCCATGAAGCCCAGCGCCCCCAGCCGATAGTTGAAACTGACGAAAACAGCGCCCTGACGGGCCACCGCCTCGCCGCCATAGATCGGCATGGCCGAGGAGCCGATATAAAAGCCGCCGCCGTGGATATAGACGATCACCGGCGCCTTTTGCAGTCCGGGCCGGGTCCAGACGTTGAGATAGAGGCAATCCTCGCTGGTGATTTCGGCGCCGGAATATTGGTTGGCGCGCAGGTTGCGCTGGGGCTGCATGCATTGCGGCGCGTGGCGGTCGGCGTGATAGATGCCCTGCCAGGCGGCCACCGGCTGGGGATCTTTCCAGCGCAGATCGCGCACCGGCGGGGCGGCATAGGGGATGCCCAGAAAGGCCTGCACACCCGAGGCCAGATGGACCCCCTCGACCCGGCCGCCCTCGGTCATGGCCGCAGGCGGGGGGACGGGGGCGGCAGAAGCGGCGGAAACCGGGGCAAGCAGCAAACAGGCAAGAGCAAGCCGGAACGTCATGGCGGTGGCACCTTTGACCAGAATGGAAGCATAGGCCGTTGGCGCCAGCCCCGCCCCCCAGCGGTGCCGGCGCCTGCCGGGCGAAATGGCCGCCCGGCCCGAGATCAGAACCGGAAGCGCACGCCGCCCTTGTAGGTGCGCCCCATCAGGTCATAGTAGGCGCTGCCGTTGGCGGGCAGCGGCGGGTCCTTGTCCAGCAGGTTGGCCACGTTGAAATAGACCATATAGCGGCCATCCGGGCCAAAGCTGTAGCGCAGGCCAAGGTCGACATAGGCCACCGCCGGGATGTTGTTGTTGCTGATGCTGGTGCTCAGCGCGGGGTTGTATCCGGCCTGATCGGGCCCGAACAGGCCATTGTTCTGGTGCGAGGGCGAGACGTAGCGGATATTGCCGTTGATGCCAAAACCGCCCACTTCGTAATCCAGCGTGGTGTTGACCAGCCATTTGGGCAGGCCCGCCGGACCGCCAAAGGCCGCCCCCGTTTGCCCCGCGCGGTCGATGCCGTTGGGGAAGAGGGTGGAAATATCGGTCGAGGACCAGAACGACATCACATGCGTTGCCAGCATGTTGACCGTCAGGCGGCCCTTCAGCCCGAATTCCTCCATGGGCTGGCGATAGGTGGCCTGGAAATCCAGACCCTTGGTGCGAAACACCGCCACATTGGCCGTCACGCCCTGCACACCCGTCATCTGCCCGGCCACGGGGTCATTGTTGGCAAAGCTGATGAGCGAGCACCACGAATTGCCGGTATAGGACCCGCCGATGAAGCAGTTGTTGACCACGCCCTGCGTGCTGGTCGAGGTGATCGCGCCTTCGATGCGGATGTTGTAGTAATCCGCCGACAGGTTGAGCTTGCGGAAGAACGAGGGCCGCCAGGTCACACCCACGGTCTGGGTGGTGGAGGTTTCGGGCTTCAGATTGGGATTGCCGCCCACGATGAAACCGGCATTGTTGGTGGGCCGCGCCACGCCGCTGCGCGGATCGGTGGGCAGGGGCAGGGATTGGGTCTGGGGCGTGTAAAGCTCGATCAGGTTGGGCGCGCGGATATCGCGCGAACGCGTCGCGCGGAACATCAGCCCGTCCACCACTTCCCAGGTCAGACCCGCCTTCCAGGTCGTCACGCTGCCCGATGTGCTGTAATCGGTGATGCGGGCCGCGCCGTTGAACTCGATCTTTTTGGCAAAGGCCATGTCGCGCGCCAGCGGCACGATGGTTTCGACATAGGCTTCCTTCACGTTCTGGCTGACCGTGGGCAGCGACGAACCGGTGCCCGAGAGCCACCCGGAAGCCTGCGAAAGCGCATCGGTCACCAGACGCACCGATTCCTTGCGATATTCCGCGCCCACGCCCACCGAAACCGGCCCGGCCCAGGTCGAGAAAGGCTCGCCCTGAAGATTGGCGGCAACGTCATGCAGCACGGTCTTGCCCGAACCGGTGGCGGTGCCAAGGATATAGCCTGCCGCCGCCGCAGAGACGTTCGGGCTGCCCAGAATATTGATCGGCGCGCATCCCGCCGCCACCGCCGCCGCGTTGCGGCAAACGATCTGGCCGCCCACATTGACCGCATCCAGCGCATTGCGGAAATTGGCACTGTTGAACGTGTTGGCGATGGTGACATGCGATGTGTTCTGGCCGAACAGATAGGACACGTCCCATTTCCAGTTCGTTCCAAACCGGCCCTTCAGCCCGGTCTGCACGCGCACCAGTTCATTCTGGATGGTGCGGACGCTGGGGCCGAAACCCTGGCCCGAATAGCCGATCGACAGGCCGCCTGCCGGGACCAGCGCCAGTTGCGCCGGGGTCAGCGCCTGCGCCAGATAGGCGTTGTCCTTGGCAATGGTCAGCCCCGGCCCCGCGCCCGCGCCATCGCGACGGATGATGAGAATGCCGGTCGTTTTCACATTGGAATAGAGCGGCTCGACATAGGCCGTCAGATTGTCGTTCACATCGAACGAAACCTTGCCCATCGCGTTGTAGCGCGTCTGGGCCGGGCGCAATTGCTGGGTGTTCAGGTTGTTGATGCCCGCGGCCGCATTGGCGGCAAGGCTGCTGGGGGTGAAGAAATCGAGGCTGGCGGTCATGTTGCTCAGGCCGCGATTGAAGGTCGTGGTGGTGACCCCGCCATTGGCGCCCGGTACAAAGGCCAGCCCCTGCAGAGCGCCCGGCGTCAGGATCAGGCCACCGCTGGTGGCGGTGCCGAAATAATTGCCATAGGGGGCAAGGATCGTGTTGGGCGTGCCGGTCGGGCGGTTGGTGATGGTGGCGTTGTTCCACGCATCGCGGCCCCATGCGCGGGCGGTGTTATAGGCCGCCGTGCCGCCATCGTCATTATATTCGCCGCCCACCACGATATGACCCCGGCCATCGGCGAATTTCGCGCCATAAGCCAGCGTGGCGAACTTGTTTTTGGCATCGCCATAGCGGGTTTCGCCATATTGGGCCGAACCCTTGAGGCCGACAAAGCGGTCATCGATCTGGAAATTGATGACGCCCGCGATCGCGTCTGAACCATAAGCCGCCGAAGCGCCGCCCGTCACCACATCGGAATTCTTGATGAGGACAGTGGGGATGGTGTTAAGGTCCGTCGTGCCCGCCGTGGTGGTGACACCGGGCACCATGGTTTGCGGCATGCGCCCGCGATCCAGCAAAACAAGCGTGCGGATCGGCCCCAGACCGCGCAGGTCCGCCAGAAACGCACCCGTATTGCCCAGACCGCCCGCATTGGGCGAAACCGCCGCGCGGAATGCGGGCACTGCGTTCAGCGCGTCGCCGATGTTGACGGTGGCGCGTTGCTGAATGAACTCCTGCCCGATCACGGTGGTGGGCGTGGGGGCGGTATAGCCGTCGCGGGCAATGCGCGTGGCGGTCACCACGATGTCGGATGCGGCGGGCGTGTTGTCCTGTCCGGCCGTTCCAGACGCGGGCGCGGTTTGCGCCAAGGCAGCCACAGGCAGGGAAACCGCGGCGGCTCCGATCAGCCAGGCAAGGCGCCGGGCCGAAGCCCGTTGCGCCATGGTGCGCGCCGGCAAGCGGGATGAAAGCTCGTGATAGCTCATTTCAAGTCCTCCCATGCTGGCTTCTCCAAAAGCCATTTATTGGTTTGACCTGTTTCTAGCTTTCTGGTTTGATTGACGATAACGCTAATTCTTTGTGTATGATGATCGATAAAAGTGATGGATGGGTCGGCCCCGGTTAGAGGTGAATCGCGAGATTGTTAATTAAGTATATGTTTTTAAATGATAAATATATGATGCGGGCGGGAGCGGGCAGCGGACGATTCATATTTTTAACACTGATGACCGATGAAGATGAGAAGGGGGAAATCGACAGGATGGCGATCTTTGTCTATCCAATTTCCCCTTATTGCTCAGCCATGCACGATTGAACGCCGGGTGTTCGCCTTGCTTTTGCAGGCGGCGCAATCCGGAGATAAAACAAAGCGGCCGGAAAGGAATGGATCCTATCCGGTCAAGGCGGCAGAGGGCAAACCATGCGACTAGACCAATTTGACCTGAATCTCCTGATCGCCTTCGATGTGTTGCTTCGCGAACGCAGCGTCACAAAAGCGGCCAACAGCCTGCATATGACGCAGTCGGCCATGAGCGCGGCGCTCAAACGGCTGAGGGAATCCTTCAACGACGATATTCTGGTGCAGCATGGCAAGAAAATGATACCCACCGCGCGCGCCATCGCTCTGGCCCCGGAAATCAGTGCGACCATTCAAAGCCTGCGCAACCTGATTGCATCCGCCACCGGGTTTGACCCTGCCGTCTCGGCCCGGCGTTTCCGTATTGCAGCATCCGACTATATCACGACCGTGCTGATCACCCCGCTGTTGACGAGATTGCAGCAGAGCGCCCCGTTGATCGAATTCGAACTGCTGCTGCCCGGCCTACATTCCAGCCGCGCGATGGACGATGGAGAACTTGATCTGCTGCTCACGCCGCAGCAATTTCTGGCCCCGGATCACCCCAGTGATTTCCTGTTCAGCGAGCGCCATGTGGTAGTGGGATGCCAAAGCAATCCGGTCCTGCAAAAGCCGCTGACGCTGGAGGCTTTTGAGGGGTGCGGCCATGTCGCCGTGGAAATTCAGGGCCATCCTGTCTTTATCGAGGCGGCCGTCAAGGCAGCCGGTGAATGTCGGAAGATCGAGGTGGTGGCCTCATCTTTCCTTCAGGTGCCGTGGCTGCTGCGAGGCACGAACCGGTTGGCGCTGGTCCATGAACGCCTGGCCGTGCTGCTTGAAGGTCCCTTTTCGCTCGCCATTGCGGATTGCCCGATCAATCTGCCCGCCATGAACGAAATGATGCAGTATCATTCGGCCAGAGCGGGCGATCACGGCCTGCTCTGGCTGCGCGAGCGTCTGCGCGAGGCGGCGCGCGACAGTATTCCTTTGCGGCCCTCTCATCCCGCAACAGCATGAGAGGACTCACCCCCTCTTAGATCAGCCGCGCCAGCCATTTTTGGGCCAGCACACTCCATTGCCCCGCAGACCCATTGGCCGGGCCGATGCCGAAACCGTGCTTTCCTTCGGCAAACAGGTGCATTTCGGGCGCATGGCCTGCCTTGGTCAGAGCATCGGCCATCATCAGGCTGTTCTGATAAGGCACCGCGTCATCATCCAGCGCATGGACCAGAAACACCGGCGGCGTCTGGGCCGAAACATGCTGAACGGGCGAGCGCCGCGCGATCAGACCTGCATCGGGCGCCGGGCCAAGCAGCGTCTGGGCCGACCAGACATGGGTATAGGGCGCCACCATGCTGATCACCGGATAGACCAGAATCACGGCATGGGGCCGTGCCTCCAGCCTGTCGATCGCGTCGACCGGCGGGGCCAGTTTTTCATCAAATCCGGTCAACAGCGAGGCGGCCAGATGGCCCCCGGCGGAAAAGCCGATGACGGCGATGTTCGGGTCTGAAACTCCATCCTGCGCCGAGCGTGAACGGATCATCCGCATCGCGCGCTTGGCATCCATCAGCGGCACGTCGGCGCGATCGGCCCAGCCTTCGCCGGGCAGGCGATAGACCAGAACATAGACATGGTAGCCCGCCGCATTGAACACGCGGGCCACATCGACGCCTTCGTTGCGGATCGAGACGAAATTATACGCTCCGCCCGGAATCACCAGCAGGGCCTTGCCATTGGGCTGGGGCGAGCGAAACAGGCGCAATTCCGGTTCGGCAATATTGCTCAGAAATGTCTGCGGCCAGTCGGCGCGGCGCTCGCGGGGGGCAAAACCCTTGCCCGGAACGCCCGTTGGCCACAAAGGCACGCGCTGCGCCTCGATCCATGGCCCGGGCAGGGGGCCGCCGCCTTCGGGGATCAGCAAAGGTGCGGCGGCTTGGGCGGGCTTGGTCATGACGGCTCCGGCAAGGGCGGCAAATCCGGCCTGAATTGTGCGGCGTCGGTTCCAGAACAGGGGGCTTTCCTTTCGTCACACATCGGGGCGCGGCAAGAGGCCGCCGACCGAACATGGTCGAGCGGCCCCCAATTGCCAAGATGGTTTCAGTATTTGAAGCCGATCCGTACGCCATAGGTGCGCGGCGGGGCATAGCTGGCCGTGGTCGAACTCCACACCGGGACCACGGTGGTGGCGATGCGGCGGTCCTCCACATTGTTCATGAACAGGTTGATATAGGCATGGCCGCCGGGTTCGTCATAGCGCAGGTTGAGATCGGTTTTGGTATAGCCCGCGATGCGGCCCTGCACGGCATTGTCGCTGCTGGCAAAGGTTTTGGACTGGGCATAGAAATCGACCGACGGCGTGATCTTGCCGCCCGATGCCAGATCAAACGCGTGGGCATAGCTGAAGCGGGCGGAAAATTGCGGCGCATTGGTCAAACGCTTGCCGGAATAATCCGCCGAGGCCGAGGGAATTGCGGCATAGCCAAGGATCGGTGCAAAGATGTTGTACATCGTATCGGCCGAATGCAGATTGTCCGAGGCGCCGGGGAAGCTGACATATTCGGCCACCATATAGGCCACATAGCCCGAGAACGTGTCATTGCGGGTGGGGCGATACGAGGTTTCCAGATCGACGCCGCGAATGCGCGCCTTGGCCGCATTGGTGGTGACGGCAATCGGCCCCTGCACCGGATCGACCACGATGGAGGAAACCTGAAGGTTCCGGTAATCCATCTGATAGCCGGTCAGCCCGATGAACAGACGATCACCCAGCAATTTGGCGCGCAGGCCCACTTCATAATTGGTGACGGTTTCGGGCGCATATTGGCGATAGGCGACAGGATTGCCGCTGGATTGCAGGCCCCCGCCGCGATAGCCGGTCGACACCGTGGCATAGGCCAGAATGCCCGGCGTCAGGTCGTAATCAAGACCCGCCTTCCAGCTCACCTTGCTGAAACTGGCGGCGGCGCGGCCCCGATCATCGGTATAGGCGATGGCAAAGCCGCCGGGGCATGAGGAGGCGTTGATATTGGCCCGCGTGACCGTGGCGCCGGGGCAGACCAATTGCTGTTCGCGCCCGTTCACATCATCCCATGTGGCGCGCACGCCCGCCGTGGCGCGCAGGCGGTCGGTCAGCGAGAAGGTGCCTTGTCCGAACAGGGCGCGCGATTTGCTGCCCTCGCCGGAATAGGTGTTGACCACGTCCACGGCGTTAATCGTGCCGATCTGATTGCCGGTGCTGGCCACCAGCGGGCCGAAGATGTTGTAGACGGAGGCGAAAGGCGCGGGCGCGGTGTTGCCCGCATGCAGCAGACGCTGGCCCGAGGGGATCTCGTCCTGATAGATATAGGCGCCCGCCACCAGCTTGACCGGCCCGCGCTGGAAATTGACATCCAGTTCGTGCGACCAGCTGTTGGTCTTGTGGTTGATATATTCCTGCGAAAACACGCCAGAGGCCGCCGCCACGCCATTGTTCACCAGCGAGGAGTAACCCGCCAACCAAGTCAGGCTCAGGCTGTCGGTCGCCTGCCACATCAGCTTGGAGCGCACATCATAGCTTTTGACATTGATACGGTTGTTGCGGACCTGATCCAGCCCCGGGTTGATCGTGTCAAAGCTGGTGGGGATGATCGTGACCGGGCCGAACGTGCCGGTGGTCAGATTGGCCTGCGGATAGTAATTGTAATTGCGCAGATAGACGGCGGGCACCGTGCCGTTGTTTTCGGCATAGGAGCCCGACACGCGCCATGTCAGGCGGGGGGTGATGGCCCATTTGGCGGTCAGCCGCACGCCGCCCAGATCGGTCTGGTCAAAACGCGCGGTGCCCAGTTGCGGGCCATAGCCGTCATTGATCTGGCGGAAGGCGGCGATGCGCAGGCCGAACGTATCGCTGACCGGCAGGTCGACGGCGGCCTGGGCGCGGATCTCGTTGAAGCGGCCATATTGCAGGCTGGCGCTGCCGCCCAGATGCTTGCCCGGATCGGCGGTGTTGATGTTGACCACGCCCGCCGTGGCGTTGCGGCCATAAACGGTGCCCTGCGGTCCGCGCAGCACCTCGACCGAGCCGATGTCGAACATCGCCAGACCCAGCGCCACCGAGGAGGGATTGTAGATCCCGTCAAACTGCGTGGCGACGGTGGAATAGCCGGAAAAGCCATTGTTGCTGCCGATGCCGCGGATGGCAAAGCCGTTCTGGCTGAGCTGCAGCGAAGGCACGGTGGAGACCAGCCGGTCGGCGCTGGTGATCGATTGGCGGTCGAGCGCGGCCTGCGAAACCACGCTGACGGCGATCGGCGCCTTGGAAATCTTTTCGCTGCTCTTTTGCGCCGTCACCACGATTTCGGTGGTGAGCTGGTCATTGGCGGCGGCCGCATCCTGCGCAAGGGCAGGGGTGGCCAGAGGAAACAGTGCGGCGCTGGCAAGCAAGATGGCGGAATATTTCATGGCGTCCTCCCGGGGTCATACCTGTGTTTTTCCGGCGCCGGGGGCGGCGCCACTCTCCTTACGGCTGCTGCAACGAGTCGCTGCTATTGCACAACCGATTGCGCATCTGTTACAATCGATAGCATTCGTTGCCTAGAGGGAATTTTCTGCGGGTGATTCCAGTGTTTGGCCACGGAAATATCGGTCTAAATAACTGATAGTATGTATCTATTTTTGATCCGCCGTTGTGGGGGAGGGATTTTTATGAACAAACGTTTGCAACATGTGGCTGATTCGCCTCACCCCTTGGCCTTTTGCTGGACCGCCGCCCATATGTCCGCGCTGCGTCCGAACGGCGCCAACACCATCCCCGGCTTTACCCACGAGGAATGTGCGTCGCGCCTTCCCGGCCTGGATATTTGGGACATGTGGCCCGTCGAAAATCTCGAGGGCCATGCACACACCTTTGCGCAAGGCTGGCTCTGGCTGGCGCTCGCCGCGCCGGTTTTGCCTGACCCAGAGGACCGCCATGCCATCGCCCGCATCCATCTTTTGCTGCAGATGATCGACGGCTCCGGCTGGGTCGATTGCGGCCCGGCCTTTCCCGATGGCCACACGCCGGGCAGCCGCGAATGGTCGGGCAGCGCGCTCTATGATGCAGCGGATCGGCGCGTCCTATGCTGGTTCACCGCCGCCGGGCGCCGCGACGAAACAGTGCCCACGTTCGAGCAGCGCCTGTTCCTGACGGAAGGGTTCCTCCATTGGCGCGGTGATGCGCCCGCCATTGAAAACTGGACCCGGCCCGAAGAAGCCGCCGCCGCCGATGGCGAAATCTATCTGCGGGTCCGGGGCAGCGAGGGTGGCGCGGGCACAATCAAGGCTTTCCGCGACCCCTGCTATTTTCAGGACCCCCGCAGCGGAGAGCATTTCCTCTTCTTCACCGCGTCAAAAGCCGCTTCCGCCTCATCATGGAATGGCGTGATCGGCGTCGCTCATTCGCTTGCCGGACCGCATGGGCCGTGGCGCCTTCTGCCCCCGGTGGTGGATGGCGATGGGCTGAACAATGAGCTGGAGCGGCCGCATATGCGCCATATCGGCGGCCTGTATTACTTGTTCTGGTCCACCCAGCGCAAAGTCTTTGCCGCAGATGGGCCGCAGGGGCCGACGGGCCTCTATGGCGTGGTGGGCGAAGGTCCGCTGGGGCCGTTTCGCCCGATCAATGGCGACACTCTCGTGGCGGGCAACCCGGAGGAAACCCCCTGGCAGGCCTATAGCTGGTGGGTTTTGGGCGACGGGCGCGTCACCAGCTTTGCCGACTTGCCCGGCATTGCGCCGGATGCCGCGCCTGCCGATGCGTCGGGCCGCCACCGCGCCTTTGGCGGCAGCCCCGCGCCGTGGTTCACGCTGCGTCTAGCGGGCGATACCAGCCGGATTCAGGTCGATTCACGCTGAATGAGCTGCGGGTCGATCAGCACGCTGCCGGTCGGCTCGCCCGCCATGCGTTTGAGCAGGAGATCGACCATCACCCGCGCGCCATGGCGCAATTGCTGGTCAATCGTGGTCAGCGGCGGCGAAACCAGCTCGCCCAGCGGCAGGCCGTCATAGCCGATCACTTTCACCTCATCCGGGACACGAAGGCCCATCGTGCCCAGCGCGCGGATCACGCTGATCGCCGTAACATCCGAGGCTGCCACAATGCCATCGGGCATGACCGGCAGCCCACGCAGCAGGCCCAGCGCATCGTCATAGGCCGCCGCCGGTTCACAATGCGATGGCATGACCTGCAATTCCTCGCCCCGCCCGGCAATCGCCAGCGCCTGACGCACGCCATCCAGCCTTGCGCCGAATTCCGGCCCCTCGACCGGGCCCAGATAGGCGATGCGTCGGCATCCCCGCTCCATCAAATGGCGTACGGCCATCATCCCGCCCGCACGATTGTCCGATCCCACCGAACAGTGGTGCTGTCCCGACACCTGACCGCCCCAGACGACCATCGGGTGATAGGCCAGCGAGGTGGCCTCGATCACCGCCAGCTGGTTGGACTGGCCGATGATCAGCACGCCATCGACCCGGCCCGAGCGCGCATAATTCTCGATCCAGCGCTCATCCGAAGGGATCACGCGCGAAAGCAGCAGGTCATAGCCCTGATCGGCCAGCGCATCGGCCAGATAGCCGCTCATCGTGTTGAAAAAAGGGTCGGACAGATGCTGGAGATCATCATGGCCCAGCGGCACCAGCATGCCCACCGTGCTGGTCTTGCGCATCCGCATGTTGCGCGCCAGCAGATTGGGCTGATAGCCCAGCTTTTGCGCCAGCGTGATGATCCGCTCGCGCGTTTTGGGGCTGACCCGGCCCGAACCGGAAAGCGCGCGTGACACCGTGCCCGCAGATACCCCCGCCAGCTCGGCCAGTTGCTTGATATTGGTCGGGCTGTTCAATCCATTGGCTCCCTGTTCATCACCGTCGTTCTATCGCCGCGCCCCATTGGGGCAAGCAAAACCGGGATCAAAGCCCGAATGCGCGCCGATAGGCGGCCGAGCGCGCGGCCAGCACTTGCCGCGATACCCATGCGCCGGGCATCACCTTGTCAAACCCGTGGAATGCGCCGGGCAGTACCAGCAGTTCGGCGGGCACGCCGCTGGCTGTCAGGCGCTGGGCATAGGCGATGTCCTCGCGGGCGAAGAGGTCGATCGAGCCCACTGCGATAAAGGCGGGCGGCAGGCCGGCCAGACTGGCGGCGCGGGCGGGCACGGCGCGGTGGGGCACATGCGCCTGACCCGGCCTTTGCCCCAAAAAGGCGCGCCAGCCATAGCGGTTGGCATCCCCATCCCACCCGATACAGCCCAGCCCCGGCGCGGGATTCCATGTCGATCCGGTCCGGTCGTCCAGCATCGGATAGATCAGGCATTGGAACGCCACCGGCACCTCGCCGCGATCACGCGCGGTCCGGGCCAACAGCGCGGCATGGCCGCCGCCCGCGCTTTCGCCCGCCACCGCGATCCGCGCCCGGTCCACGCCCAACGCGGCGGCCTGACGATACAGCCAGAGCAGGCCCGCATAGGTCTGCTCCATCGAAACCGACCATGGCGCTTCGGGCGCGAGGGAATATTCGACCGAGACGATGACGCAATCCAGCTCACGCGCGAGATCGATCAGCCCGCCGATTTCCAGCAAAGCCGAGCCGGTGATGAAGCCGCCGCCATGCGTGTGCAAGATAGCGGGGCGCGCCGCGCCGTCGGGTTTTTCATTCAGGACATAGAGTTTCACCTCACCCAGTCCCTTGCCTACAGGCGCCATGACGGTGCGGACCGGCACGGCGGGACGATCGGGCATTTGCGCCTTGGCAATGGCGGCGCGCAGCATGGGCAATTTGGACGGGCCCATCGGATAAAAGCCGCTGGTCATGGCAATGATCTGTTTGGCCGCCCCGCGCAGTTCCGGATCGACAAAGGGGAGGCCCGCAGCCGCGCCCGTTTCCTTGGCGCTCAGCGATCCGCCCGGCAGCATGGCGGCCCCGGCGCATGTCATCCAGCGCAGGGCGGTCCGCCGGTCCGGGGCGAAAATGTTCTTGTCCATCTCAGTCATCCTTGGAATGCACAAACGTTTGCCTTACCATAGCTGACAATCACAACTGATGGGAGACTCTATCGTGCCTGTTCTGAAAATCGCCGCTTTGGCCCTGTCCCTGGCGCCGGTGGCTGTGGCGGCGCAAAGCGCGCCGCCCGCGCCGCAACTGGAATTCATGTTCGAGGCCGAGGTGTTGCTCGCCCCGCGTGTCGAGGTCGGTGGCACCGCCTTTGGCCAGCGCGGCTATATCCCCATCATCGGCGGCACATTTTCCGGCCCCGCCATCAAGGGAAAGGTGGTGCCCGGCGGATGGGACTGGCAATTGCAGACCTCGGCGGGATGCAGCAGCCTGCATGCCGATTATTTCCTGCAGACCGATGATGGCGTAATGTTCAACGTGGTCAACCATGGCCAGTTCTGCCTTGAAAAGGGCCAGCCTTTCACGCCCGCCTTCACCCAGCCCCGCTTCGAGGCGCCGATGGGGCGCTATGGCTGGCTCAACCATGGCGCCTGGATCAGCCGGTTGGAGGGGGGCAAGGATCCCGCGCATCCCTCGGTGGTGATCCGTTTCTATCGGGCGCGCTGATCCTCAACTGCAGACAAAGCTTTCCGCCTTTTCCGGGTCGCCATGGCCGCGATAGCGGGCGATCTTGGGGAAGGCGCAAAGCGGTCGCTCACGCCCCGGAAAGGGCGACGCAGGGCCAGCGCGGGCGATGATCCTTTCGGGCGCGTGTTGTTGCTCAACCCATGCGACCATGGCGTCAAAGGCGGCATATTGATCGGTGGCGGGGCCGCCGGTGCAATGGTTCATGCCCGGCACGGCGAAAAAGCGCGTATTGGCCCGCGCCGCATCGCCGCCCCGCGCCAGCATCGCGCGATACCAGTCCAGCGTGTCGGCGATGGAGAAGACCGGGTCCGACCCGCCATGCAGCACCATCAGCCGCCCGCCATGGCCCAGAAAGCTCGAAAGGTCGGTCGAGCGGGCCGAAATATCCTCCCACCCTGATGTCGCGAAATCGCCGCCGCGCGCCAGAATGCCCTGCTCGGCCCGGTCCAGATCGAGCGCCATCTGAAAGGCCAGACCACCCTCGGCGCCCGGCGCCAAAGCCTGCGGCGGCACCGAGAAGATCGAGGCCAGCGCGCCCGCCCCCATCAGCATGTTGAGCGAGGGAACGCGCCCGTCCGGCGTCCCCAATTGCCAGATGCGCCAGTCCGCCGCGCCCCATCCGGCATCCCAGGGGAAGCCGGGATAGATGCCTTGTCCCCGGCTGTTGCGCGGGCCGCCGTTGACGCGCTGCAGGGCGGTGATCTGCTCGCCGGTAAGGCAGGTGTCGGTCTTGGCGCCCTTGCACCGGATGGCGTTGAAGGCGGGCAGGACCCGCGCCGAAGTGCATTGGCCCACGGCCAGAATCATGCCGTCGGCCAGCCCGTCCAGCCGGTCGCAGGCGCGCAGCATGGCCCGCCGCGCAAGGGCAAAATCGGCATCGGAAAAGCCCTGCGCGATATTGAGCGGGGTGAGCGGGCCATGGCCATTGGCGGCCGAGAAGCTGAAGCTCTTGGTGTTCCACGCCTCGCCGATCGCAGCGCGGGGCAGGGACAGGCCCGGCGCCGTCACCACCACGCCGTCAAACAGGGTGGGGTATCGCTGCACCAGCGCCAACCCTTCCTGACCGCCTTTGGAGCAGCCGACGAAATAGCTGCGGCGGGGCGCTTTACCATAGCGGGCGGCGATCACCTTGCGCGCAGCCAGCACCGATTTTTGCAGTGAGGCATGGCCGTAATTGGTGCGGGCCAAGGGGTCGAAGCCAAAGGCCAAGGTGCCGCCGCGTTTGGGGTCGAAATTGGCCTTGTTATCGTGGCCCGAATCCTGCGACAGCACCGCATAGCCCCGCGCCAGCGCCGGAGGCGAGATGCCCATGGCCCCCAACGCATCGCCCAGATCACCGTCGCTGCCGCCGCCGCCCTGAAAGAAAAGGCCGCCGTTCCATGCCTCTGGCAGGCGCAGGTGAAAGCGGATGGCATAGTCCTGACCATCGCGTCCCACGCGCTGTTCGGTATGGCCGATCACTTCGCAATGGGCGGGCAGGATCGGAGCGGGGGGCGGGGTCATGCCGGGCGGTACGAGCGCGGCAGGGCCGGGACCTGCGGGATGGGCCTGCGCCGTTTCGATCACAAGATCGGGTAGGGCACCCTGCTCCAGTCCTTTGCACAATTGCTCTGCCCCGGTCGATGCCCTGGCCGAGGGGGTGCCCAAGACAAGGAGGGGCAGGATCGGGGTAAGGTACCGGAGGCGGATGGTGCGTTTCGGGGGCGATCTCATGCGGCGCAGGCTATCATGCGCAAAGGATTGCGCAAGGTCATTTTTGTATAGGCGCGCGCTGCCGTTCAGGCGTTTGGGGCCGGACCGCTCAATTTCTGCGCCGCCTTGGTGAAAAAACCGCGCAGGGTCTCGGCATGGTCGCGTGCCAATTGCGGGGAAAGGTAGAGCCTTGTCTGCCACACGCCCAGTTTCTGCACCTCTTCCAGAATGCCCGAGGGATCGAGCGAAGTCACGATGCTCGAGAGCACAACCAAAGCGCCCACGCCCTCGCTGGCCATGCGGATGGCCACATCGTGAAAGGGATAATGGCCTGCGATGCGAAAGTGGACCCCGGCATGGCGCAAGTAGCGGATCTGCGATGCGGCATCAGGCTGATCGCTGTTGGGCAGGATCAGGTCGATCGGCTGTGCCGGGTTGGCCCTGATCCGCGCGGCGATGGCGGCGCAGGCATAGATGCCCATGTCGGTCTGCGCCAGCACCTGCGATTGCGGCAATTCCTCTGCTGAACTCACATTCAGCAGGGCGCCCTGAACCTTGCCCGCCACAATCGCCTGTTTGAGCCATTTGCGCGTTTTGGGCATCACCAGATTGAGGTTGATATCGGGATGCAGGCGCAGAAATTCGGGCAGCCCCGGACGCAAGGCATCCTCCAGCAGATGCGGCCCGGTGTGGATCGTGATGCAGGTCGGCTGGGCGGGTGAGGGCGCCAGCCTTTGCCCCAGCGCCAGTCCTTGCCGGACGAACTGGATGGCCGCATCGCGAAATTCCTCGCCTTCGGGCAGCAACTGGATGGCCGCGCCTCGGCGGCGGCGGAACAGGGGGCCGCCCAATTGCTCCTCCAGCAGGCAGATCTGGTGGCTGATTGCGGCCTCGGAAATGCCCAGCGCTTCGGAGGCGCGGCGGAAGCCTTCCGCTTCGCAGACCTTCAGGAATATCTCGATCTGGCGGATGGTGAAGCGGAACATGCAGGCAGAATAACCGATAAGTCCAGCCTTGTCACTTATGACAAGGCCAGCCCCCTTTGCATGGGAGCGCCCGCCTTCCCTAGGCTGGCCATCTATCACCGACGGCAAGTTCGGGATCAGGGGAGAGGAACATGTCGAAATTTGCTGGAATGCGCTATGTCCTGTTGGCATCGGGGGCGCTGTTGCTGGCCCAGGGCGCGATGGCGCAGGAGGCCAATAAGCCCGACACCGGGGTTGCTGAAATTGTCGTCACGGCGCAATTCCAGTCGCAGAAATTGCAGGACACTCCGCTGGCCATCACGGCCATCAATGCCTCCGGGCTGGAGGCGCGTTCGATCAACCAGATTGCCGATATCAGCAACAGCGCGCCCGGCGTCCTGCTCAAACCATCGGCTGCCGCCTTTGGCCCGGCGGTCACGGTCTTCGTGCGCGGCCTGGGGCAGAGCGACAGCAGCATCGCCATGGAACCGGGCGTGGGCATGTATGTCGATGATGTCTATTACGGTTCGCTGTTCGGCGCCAATTTCGACCTGCTCGATCTGGAGCGGGTGGAGATCCTGCGCGGGCCGCAAGGAACGCTGGCGGGCAAGAATTCCATCGGCGGGGCGGTCAAACTCTACAGCCGCAAGCCCGACGGGCGCGGCGCGAATTACCTTGAGGCCAGCTATGGTTCGCGCAATCTGCTCAGCTTTCGCGGCGGGGGCGATTTCACCATCGTGCCGGACAAGCTCTATGCCCGCGCCTCGGGCGTCTATACGCGGCAGGACGGCTATGTGACGCGGCTCGATTATGGCTGCCTCCATCCGTCATCGGGGGTTCCGGCGGCGGGCATTTCCGGCAATTGCGTGCTGGGCCATGAAGGAGGCAAGAATTACGGGGGTGGGCGGCTTGCCCTGCGCTACACGCCCAATCCGCAATGGACGGTCGATCTGTCGGCCACGGTGATCAAGGACAATTCCGAGGTCGCGCCCACGGTCCTGCTGGCCGCGAACAGCACTTCGGCGGCTTATTTTGCGCCGTTTGATTCCGCGCTCTTTGTCGTGCCCACCGGGGCCAATTACAATTACGCCACCTATGCCACGCCTGCCTTCACCGACCCGACCATCTATAATGGCAAGGTGGGCGCGGGCAGCCATCCCGCGATCAGCGTGCCGAGCCATAATGACCTGCTGCAAAGCACGTTCAACGGCACGATCACATGGCGGCCGGGCGAGAACCTGACGCTGACCTCGATCACCGGCTACAGCCGCACCAATGTCAGCTATGGCATTGACGGCGATGCCAGCCCGATCACCACCCAGACCGCGCTGTATCAGGCCCGCAGCCGCCAATTCAGCCAGGAATTGCGCCTCAATGGTCGGGCACTGGGCACTTTGCTCGACTGGACCGTGGGCGGCTATTATTACCGGGCGGACAATAATTTTGCCGGGTCGAACATTCTTTATCCCGGCAAGCCGTTCGAAAACCTCAACGCGCCCGACGATGACGCGATTTCCACCAACAAGAGCGTGTTTGGTCAGGCGATCCTGCATCCGTTTTCGGGCCTGAACCTGACGGGCGGCATCCGCTATACCGGCGACACCAAGGACTACACCTATCGCCGTTACAACCCGTTCCTGCCCGGTGTGCCCACCTTTACCGCTGCGGGCGTGCTGACCGGGGTGCAGAGCCATTATCAGGCGAACAAGGTCGATTACCGGGTCAATCTGGACTATCGCTGGAATGATCAGTTGATGACCTATGCGCAGGTATCGACCGGATTTCGCGGCGGCGGCACCAATCCCCGGCCTTTCGTGCCCGAACAGGCGGTGCCTTTCTATCCCGAAACGATTACCGCCTATGAGATTGGTTTTAAAAGCGATCTATGGTCGCGGCGGGTGCGGGTCAATGGCTCGCTGTTCCTCAATGATTATTCGAACATCATCTTCACCAACACCGCGCCCACGGCCAACAGCGCGCTCAACGCCACGCCCACCAATGTCGGCTCCGCGCGCTACAAGGGCGCCGAACTGGAGGTGACCGCGCGGCCCGTGGGCGGGATGCTGATCGACGCCAGCGTCAGCTATCTGCATTTTCAACTGACCTCGATCAGCGCGGCGGGCGTGGTCATTCAGGGCGTGACGCTGGCCAATGCCGCGCCCTTTGCCCCGGCATGGAAGGCGGCGCTTGGCGCGCAATATGGGGTGGAAACCAGGATCGGCACTTTCACCCCGCGCGTGGATTACAGCTATCAATCGTCCTATTTCACCACAATTGCCAATAATCCCGAAGGGCAGGTGGGCGCCTATGGCGTCACCAACGCGCGGTTGACCTTCGATTCCCCGAACAAGGACTGGCGCCTGTCGCTGGCCGTGCGCAACCTGTTCGACACGACCTATTACAACAACAAATTCTTTAATCTGGGCATGACCCTTGCCCAGCCTGCGCCGCCGCGTGAAGTGTCCGTGACGCTGCGCCGCAATTTCTGATCATTCGCTCAAGGACAAATGCCATGGCTTCTTTATCGCGACGTTCGCTTATCGTCCGGTCAACGGCTCTGATCGGGGCGGGTCTGGTGCCCGAACTTGTCAGAGCAGCGACGGGCAAGGGGCAACGCCGACCCAATATCCTGTTCATTCTGGCCGATGATATGGGTTTCGCGGATCTCAGTTGCTATGGTCGGCGCGATTATGCCACGCCCGCGCTCGATGCTCTGGCGGCCGGGGGACTGCGCTTTACGCAGGCCTATGCCAATTCGGCGGTCTGTTCGGCCACGCGCACGGCGCTGATCACCGGGCGCTATCAGAACCGGCTGCCCGTCGGGCTTGAGGAGCCGCTGGGCCAGCGTCCGGTCGGCCTGCCGCCCAGCCACCCCACGCTGCCCTCGCTGCTGCGCCAGGCGGGCTATGGCACGATGCTGATCGGCAAATGGCATCTGGGGGCGCTGCCCGATTATGGGCCGCAGCAAAGCGGGTATGATCATTTCTGGGGCTTTCGCGGCGGCGGTCTGGACTATTTCACCCACAAGGCTTTCGGCAAGGCGGACCTGTGGGATGATGCGCGCCAGATCGACCAGCAGGGCTATCTGACCGACCTGCTGGGCGCCAAGGCGCGCGAGGTGATCACGGACCATGCGCGGCAGGACAAACCCTTCTTCCTATCGCTGCATTTCAACGCGCCGCATTGGCCTTGGGAAGGGCCAGAGGATGTGGCCGAAGCGCGCCGTCTGGACGAGAGCGGCAAGCCCATGGCCATGTTCCATTTCGACGGGGGCAGTGCGAAGATCTATGCGCAGATGGTCACGCGGATGGATTACCAGATCGGCCTGATCCTCAAACGCCTTGAGGAACTGGGCATGGCCGAGAACACGATCGTGGTCTTTACCAGCGACAATGGCGGCGAGCGCTTTTCCGACACCGGCCCGTTCACCGGGCGCAAGACCGAACTGCTCGAAGGAGGGCTGCGCGTGCCTGCTATCATCCGCTGGCCCGGCGTGACCAAAGCGGGCAGCGTGAGCGAGCAGACCATCATGACGATGGACTGGTTGCCCACCTTGCTTGCCGCCGCCGGGACCACACCCGATCCGGCCTTTCCCTCTGATGGCGAAAACCTGCTGCCCGTTCTGCGCCGCCCGGATCAGGCGCATGAGCGCAGTTTCTCATGGCGCTATCTCAACCTCAATCAGGAGGCCTGTCGCAAGGGCGACTGGAAATATCTGAAAATCCTGAACAACACTTTCCTGTTCAACGTGGTCGATGATCCGCAGGAGCGGGCGAACCTGAAGGAGCGGATGCCGGAAAAATTTCGCGCAATGCAGGCCGAGTGGCAGAAGTGGAACGCCCAGATGCTCCCCCTCGATTATGACGCAGGGACCAGCGGTTTTACCGGCGCGCAATTGCCCGATCATTTCGGCATAGAAAAGACTCAGACATTCGTGCGGCCCAAGTGAGGCGCGGCGCGCGCTCTCGGGCGCCAGGCTGAGCCGGAGGGCGCGCCGTTTCCTTCACTGCAGGAGCCACATCGGGGGCAAGGGCAAAAATTTTTTGCCCCGGATGATTTTGACCGCAACTTTTTGCTGAGCGCCGACGAAACCGTTTGTGAGGGGCGGGGGAAAGCCCATCCCCTTCAACCGATTTCGTATTGGAGCAGAGCAGATGAAATTCCGTAAGAACCTTGCCGTTTCGCTGGCGCTCGGGCTGCTGGCCGCCTCGCTTCCGACCCCGGGCTTTGCCGCCCTGCCGCAGGGCGCCGCCGCGCCCAATTTCACGCTGGATGCGGCAAAGGGCGGAAAGACGTTCAATTTCACGCTCAACCAATCTTTGCGCAAGGGGCCGGTCGTCCTCTATTTCTTCCCGGCGGCTTTTACGCCCGGCTGTACGGTCGAAGCGCATCTCTTTGCCGAAGCCACCGACACATTCCGCAAGATGGGCGCCACGGTCGTGGGCGTGACGGCGGGCAATGTTGAGCGCGTGGCCGAATTTTCCAAGGTGGAATGCCGCGATAAATTCGCTGTAGCCGCCGATCCGGGCGCCAAGATCGCCGCTGAATACAAGACCACGATGACGTTCAAGGACCGTCTTCTGTCGGAACGCACCTCCTTTGTGATCGCGCCCGACGGCAAGATCCTGCTGAGCTATACCGACGGCAATCCGCAGGCCCATATCGAAAAGACCATGGCCGCCGTGCGCGAATGGAAAGCCAAGCACGGCTGATCGCTGATCGGGTCCCTCTCTGTCGTTACGAGGCTTTTGATGCTTGTTGCCATTCTCTCCGCCTTTTTGGGCGGGCTGATCCTCAATTGCATGCCCTGCGTCTTTCCGATCATCTCGTTAAAGGCGTTCGGCCTCGTGCGGCAGGGGGGCGATCCGGCCCTGCTGCGCCGCGAAGGTCTGGCTTTCATGGCCGGTTCTGTGCTGGCGATGTTGGCGCTGGCGGGCGTGCTGCTGGCGCTGCGGGCCGGGGGCGAGGCGGTGGGCTGGGGGTTCCATCTGCAATCGCCGATGATTGTCGCGCTGTTGGCGCTGGTGATGATCGGTTCGGCGCTCAATCTGATGGGCCTGTTTGAAATCGGCCTTGGCCTGCAACGGGCCGGGCAAAGCGTCAGCGGGCGCGAGGGCCTGACCGGGGCTGCCCTGACGGGCGCGCTGGCGGTGGTGGTGGCCACGCCTTGCGCGGGGCCGTTCATGGCCGGGGCGCTGGGCTTTGCCCTGGTTCAGCCGCCGCTCGTGGGCCTTGCGATCTTTGCCGCGCTGGCGGTGGGTGTGGCCGCGCCGTTTACCGCGCTGTGCTTTTCGCCCGCGCTGGCCCGGCGTTTGCCGCGTCCGGGCCCGTGGATGGCCACGCTCAAACATGCGCTGGCTTTTCCGATGCTGGCCGCCGCCGCCTGGCTGGTCTGGGTGCTCGATGCCCAGACGGCCTCGGCGGGCCTGCCCTTCATTCTGGGCTGCGCGCTGCTGCTGGCATTCAGCGCGTGGATCTATGGCTTGGCCCAGCGCCGCGCCATGTCGGGCAAACCGGCACGCACTCTGACGCTGACGGCGCTTACGGGGCTGGCGGTGATTGGCGGGGCCTTTGCCATGCCGGGGGCCGCGTTTGAAACACAGGCGCGCAAACCGACCGTCACGGCCGCCCGCGATGATCGCCCGATCCGCTGGTCGCCCCAACAGGTCGCGCTTCAGACCGCCGCAGGCAGGCCGGTGTTCGTCGATTTTTCGGCCGCATGGTGCCTGACCTGCAAGGTCAATGAAAAGGCGGTCCTCTCGACGCCCGCTTTCAAGGAAGCGATGGCGCGGACCGATACAGCCTTTATGATTGCCGACTCCACCAATTATGATGCGGGAATCGAAAAAGCGATGAGCGATCTTGGCCGAACGGGTCTGCCGCTTTACCTCGTCTATCCGGCGGGCGGGGGCAAACCGGTGATCCTGCCGCAGGTGCTGACCAAGGATCTGGCGATCAAGGCGCTGGAAGCCGCCGCGCGCGCAAAGGGCTGATCCTATGCCTTACCTAAGGATGCGATAGGCCCAGCGTGCCCGGCGGCCTTCCCCCCGAAAGCGAGTGGCCCGCATGGATGCGGCGGGCGCAGGACGGCGACCATGCGGCCTATCGCATGGTACTGCGCGCGATTTTGCCTGCCATCCGCCGCATCGCCGCGCGCCGCATTTTCGATGAGGATCTGGTGGAGGACGCGGTGCAGGACACGTTGATGACGATCCATCGCCTGCGCCACACCTATGACCCGGCGCGGCCGCTGATGCCATGGGTGGGGGCGATCGCCGTGTCGCGCGCGATTGATGTCCTGCGCCGGTCGGGCCGGACGCGGCGGTTTGAGATCATGGATGACGAAGCGATGGATGCCGCCGCCGACCATGCCTCTGCCGATCCGGGCGAGGCATGGGGCAATGAACGCGAAGTGGCCCGTTTGCTGGGCCGTTTGCCGCAAAGGCAAAGGATGATGGTGGAAATGGTCAAGCTGAAAGAGATGAGTCTGGATGATGCGGCGGGCGCAAGCCGGATGTCCGTTTCGGCGGTCAAATCCCTGCTCCACCGCGCCCTTGCCCGGCTGCGCGAGGATGGAAATGCCTGATATGCGCGATTCTGAAGCCCTGATTGAGGCGCTGACCCACGACCTGCGGCCCGTTGCCCGGGTGGCGCCGGTGTGGCGGCGGGTGATGGTTTGGGCGCCGGTGGCGCTGGGGCTGGGCTTTCTGGCCACGCGAATGCTGCATCGTTTCGCCACCGACTGGGCATCCGCCCATGCGGTGATTTCGGCGGCCAATGTGGCTTTGTCGCTGACGCTGGGTCTGGCGATCTTCGCCGCCTCCCTCTCGATCAGCATGGCCGACGGACGGGTCCGGGGCAAGGGCTGGATCATGGGCGGATTGGCCGCATGGCTGGTGCTGGCCATGGTCAGCATGGCCCTGTCGCCCCGGTTGATCAGTTTTCAAAGAGGCGTGGGCAGTTACTGCTTCACCTTTGTGCTGACCGCGGGCGCGCCGATGATCCTTGTTGCCATTGCCGCCCTGCGGCGCACCCGATCCCTGAATCCCGGGCGATCCTTGACCGTGGCGGGGGCGGGGATTGCCTTCATGGCCTTTGGCCTGCTGGGTTTTTGTCATCCGGCGGAAATGTCGATGACGGATTTTGTCGCCCATCTGCTGGCGGCTTTGGTTTTGGGAGGGATTACGGTTCTGGCGGGCCGCCCGTTGATCCGGGCCTGAAAAACGGGCGCCCGTTGCCGCTAGTGGTCTGATTTCGACATTCGATACCGCTGGAGGCAAAGCTGTGCTCGAATGTCGAAATCTCTATGGACCACTAGAAACTCATGATTCTAGTGGATTTTACGGTTTTGACATTTGCAGAGCCATCCCGGCCGACAGGGGATGCAAATGTCAAAATCAATCCACTAGCCGGTCGCCTGTTCGGCCAATTCGCGGCCCAGCATCCGCGCAAGGATGCGCCTTGCCCGGATCGCGCCTTCGTCAAAGGGCAGGATGGCCGGTTTATGCGCCATGAGATCATTGGATCGCATCCGGCTGCGCACGGCCGCGATCATCGGCTCATCCTCAAATTCAAAGGCGTTTTGCGTGCCTTGGTGCAGCATGGCCGAAACCTGCTCGCTGTCTTTGGCGCTGTTCCTGCCCGCCGCCCAGAAATAGCGCGTGGCATTCTCGCCCTGCGGGACCAGCAGATGCATGACCACCAGTTGCGGATCATCCCCAGCCGCGCTTTCCCCGCGCCCCATGCTGGTTTTCAGCGAGAGGCGGGCGGGTGCCTGCCAGACAATATCGGCCACCATATTCGCCCGCTCCGGGGCATCGGGCCACAGCAATTGGAACAGGCCCGTCACCGGCTCCTCCCTGATCGTATAGACCGAGCGGACCTCATCGCCCATCTGTTCACAGCGATAATGCGTGCGGGCCGCATTGCCCGGCGAGGCGAGGAAGGGATGGAGAAACTCAACATGGGTCAGGTCGAGCAGATTGTCCGTAACCAGCTCGTAATGGACCCGCACATCAAGCTGTCCATGGACCCACGTCAGGCCGGGATCGTCGAAAAGCGGCAGGTCGGGCAGGGGGTGACTTTCCTCGCCCCCTTCTGCGCCCATCCAGATCCATAGCATGCCATAGCGCTCGGCGACCGGAAAGGCGCGGACGCGTAGCGCCGAAACGGTGGCGCCATGGCCATGCGGATTGTGGACGCATCGCCCCGCCCCATCGAATTCCAGCCCGTGATAGCCGCAGACGATCCGGCCATTGCGCGACTTGCCCCGGCTTAAAGGGGCAAAGCGGTGGGGGCAGGCATCATGAAGCGCCTTGGGCTGCCCGCCTTCGCCGCGGAAAAGGACGATGAACTGATCCAGCATGGTCAGTTCCATCGGCGCATCGCCCAGAGCGGCGGACCATGCGGCCGGATACCATGCGTTGCGCAGGAATGTCATGCTTTCCTCTCCCGATTGTCCCGTCGCCGGGCGATGATGGCATCAAGGCTCCACGCGCCGCCCCCGGCCAGCGCCAGATAAAGGAACACAAAGCAGAACAGGATGGCCAGATCCCCCTGATTGACCACCGGCATCCAGCCATCCTTCATGGCCAATCCGGCGGGGAAATGGATCATCCAGTAGGCGACCGCCATCTCCCCGCTCAAAACAAAGGCGACGGGGCGCGTGGCAAGGCCCAGCACGATGGCCAGACCGCCGAAAAATTCAAGACAACCCGCCAGCCCGGCAAGGCTGAAGATCACCAGCGGGCCGGGGTGATGTACACTGGCGGGCCACAGGAACAGCTTTTGCACCCCATGCTGCATGAAGATCAGACCGGAGACGATGCGCAGCAGGCCAAGGCCGATCCGGACCGGCGGGTTCATATCACCACTCCGTGATAAAGGGGCCATAGGTGGGGCTGCGCCCGCCCGTTTCCTCGGCCACAATGCGGTTGGTCTGGCGGCCCAGACCGGTGATCTCGCTTTCCATCACATCGCCCGGTTTCAGCCATGCATTGCCCCACATCGCCCCATTGCCCGGCGGCGAACCGGTGATCAGCAGATCGCCCGAAACCAGTCGGATGCGTTCGGAGGCATAGGACAGGATCTGTTCGGGCTGAAAGATCATGTCGGAAATCGGCCAGTCCTGACGGATCTCGCCATTCACCTTCAGGCGGATCTGGACCTTGTTGCGGTCGACAAATTCCTTGGGCACGGCAAAGGGGCCGAAGGGTTTGAAATTGGGCTGATGCTTGCTGACCCAATCATACATGAAGCGGACATCGGCGCGGCGGAACTCGTCCACGGTGCCAATGTCATTGACCATGACATAGGCCGCGATCAGATCGCCTGCCTCGTCCGGGCGGATATAGCGGCCCGTCCGCCCGACGATGGCGCCGAATTCGAGCTCCCAGTCGGGATGCTGCCCGATCAGCGGCAAAGGCACATCCTCATTGGCGCCGCAGAGCGAGGAATGCAGGCCGGTCCAGAAATAGGGCATGCCTTCGCGCGCGCGCCGGTCGATTTCGCCCAGGTTGCGCTCAAAGAACGCCTCGTCGCTCTCGCCCGCGATGCGCTTGTCCTGATTGAACTTGTTGAAGGTCATCATCTCGGCGACATGCTGGCGGTAATTGGACCCGGCGCACAGCAGGTTGGGATGGGCCAGCACCGGCAGGATGGTGAGCGCCCGATAGTCATGGGCATGGCGATCCTGACGCGCGGCCACGTCATTGGCCAGATTGGAGGCGCGCGCCCAATCCTCAAAGACGGCATGGGTATCGCGGTATTCCTCGGCCAGACTGTAAACCCCGCCGCCGGGCACCACCACGCCGGGGAAGGCCGCGCCATCGCCATCGCGGAACGTGCCGATGCCAAAGGAGCCGGATACCAGCCCGGTGATATCGTCAATGCCCTCAGGCTCGGGCGCAGCGGGAAGGGGTTTGAGAAAGCTGTGGTCTGTCATGGTATGACCTCGAGTAAATGGTTGTAAAACAAGACGTTCAGGAAAAATAACGGTCGGGCGGGTCCGAGCTCCACACATCCATTTCGACGTCATGGACATCGTGAATGCGGGTGCCGTCCGATTTGCGCAGGCGGTCGGTGTCGGTGAAGGTTTCGAAGCGATTGCGGTCCGGGTCGCGCCAGACATCGAAAACATGGCTGCCATGGGGATGGCGCCCTACGCCCCAGACCAGATCATAGCCGCGCGATTCCAGATAGCGGTGCGACATGAACTGGGCTTCGAAATCCTGCGCTTCAAAGCTGATGTGGTGGCAGTCGGTGCGCCCATCCATGCTCTGCATCAGCGCGATGCAATGGTGATCGACCAATTCCTCGCCATGGTCGAGGCGCAGGAAGCCGATGATCTGGACATGGGGCAGGCCCGGCACGTGGTAGATGTCGCTGGGGATCAGGCCCAGTACATCCCTGTACCACGGCAGGCTGGCGAGAAAATTGGGGACGAACAGGCCGATATGGCCCAGCCGGAACAGTTTGGCCGGGGCCATCGGGCGTTTGGGTTCAAAGCGCCCCTCGCGCGGATAGGCGAGCGGTGAGTTGATCTGCCACGCGGGATAGGCGGGCAGGGCCTGTTTCGCGCCGACGCCATGGACCAGATCCACGCGAAAACCGTTGGGATCGCTCAGCGTCACGCAACGCCCGCCACCCGGCAGATCAAGTTCGGCGATGCCTTGCGCGCCATGCGCCGCGATGGCCTCCTCCAGATCGGCCGGGCTGGCCACTTCAAAGGCCAATCCGATGAATTTGGGCTCCTCGGCGCGATAGGCGACATAGGCAAAGGCGTCGCCGCCCTGCGTGGCCATGACCAGACGCTCGGCCGTATGCTCGACGGTGATCAGGCCGAAGTCCTGCGCGAATTGTTCGGTTTGCGCCAGATCGCGTACATGGAATGTAACATGGTGCAGCTTGCGCAGCATCACGGCCTCTCTCCCCGGTTCCTGTTTCGCGGCGCGGCCATACTGCGCCTGCGGTGTCCCGGCATTCATCGGCCAGTGGGCAGCAAGCGTCCAATCGAATATTGGAGTTGCTTGGTATAACTAAGGCTGATACAAAGCCCCATGCGATTTGACGGGCTTGACCTTAACCTGCTGGTGGCTTTCGAAGCCCTGATTGAGGAGCGCAATGTTTCGGCGGCGGCGCGGCGGCTGAACCTGACGCAACCGGCTGTCACCGGCGCGCTCAACCGGTTGAGGGATTATTTCCGCGACGATCTGCTGGTGCTGCACGGGCGCAAGATGCAGCCCACCCCCAAGGCGGAGGATCTGTCAGGTCCTGTGCGCCGCGCCCTGCTGCAAATCCGGGGCGAGATCACGCGGGCGGGCGATTTCACCCCGGCCACGTCCAGCCGCCATTTCCGCATCATCGCTTCGGATTATGCCTATACGATCGGGCTGGCCGATCTGTTCGTGCGCGCCTCGGCGCTGGCGCCCAAGGTGACGTTTGAGGTGATCCCGCCCAGCAGTCAGGCCTCGGAAAGGCTGGAGCGGGCCGAGGTGGATGTGGCGATCACCGTGCATCCCTATGTGAACGCCAAATATCCCTCGATGGAATTATGGCGCGACAGCGACGTTATCATCAGTTGGCGCGATGCGGGCTATACGACCATCACCGAGGATATATTTTTCGAGGTGGGCCACGCCGTTTCCACCTTTGGCCCTGACCGCCGCCCATCGGTAACCGACGAATATATCGCGAAAATGGATCGTGAACGCCGGGTCGAGGTTTTGCTGCCCAGTTTTGGCGATCTGTGTCGCGGTGTTGTGGGCACGCGCCGACTGGCGACCATGCACCGCCGCTATGCCGAATATTTCGCGCAGGTCTATCCCATCGCCATTCACGAAACGTGGCAACCCTTCCCGGAGATCATCCAGATCGCGCAATGGCACAAGGTGCGCGACAGTGATCCGGGCCTGCATTGGATCCTGCGCCTGTTGAGCGAAATTCAGGCATGAGGACGGGGGAAGGGCATCGCCTTCCCCCACCATATCATCAGAATTTATAGGACACGCGGCCGCCAAAAGTGCGCGGCGGGCGCAAGGTGGTGGCATAAAAGCTGGTCCCGGGCGTGGGGAAAGCCTGAGAGAGCAGCGTCTTGTCAAAAATATTGTTTATATACAGGCCCAGCGACAGGCCCGAAGAGCGCAGGCTGAAATTGATCTGTGCATCGGTCAGCCAATAGGCGCCTTGTGTTTCGACCGGCGCGAATTCCATGCCGATCACCGTGGCGGTCTGGTAATGCGCCTTGGCATTCAGCGTGAATTCGCCAAAAGACACCGGCACATGCTGTTCCAGCCCCAGATTGAGCGTCCATTCCGGGGCATTGACGGGCCGCCTGCCGCCGCAATCAATGATATAGGCGCCCGAACCGACAAAGCCCGCCGTGGGGCATGAGGTGCCGTTAAACACCCCGCCGTTCGAATTGGGGCTTTGAAAGGTGAACTGGTCATAGCTGGCGTCGAGGTATTGCAGGTCGGCCGACAGGGTGGTCTGCGCCGTGGCGGCAAAGCGCGCCTCCAGTTCGAAGCCCTGAAACGTTGCGCGGCCCACATTTTCGGTCACGAAGGTCGGCACACCCGCCACGGTCAGCAGGTGGCTGATCTGTTGATTGCGGTATTTCCAGCGAAAGAGTTCAAGGTTCAACTGGACCCGATTACCCCAGAAACGGTTCTTGGAACCCAGCGTGACGGCCTGAAGCGCCTCGGGATCGAAGGAACCGCCCGCGCCGTTCGGGCTGTAATAGAAGCCGCCCGCCTTGAACCCGGTTTCAAACGAGGCATAGACCAGATTGCGCGGCGTAATGTCCCAGTCCGCGCCCGCGCGCCATGTGAATTTGCCAAAGCTTCGGGCCTGATTGTTGGTAAAGACGGTGGCCGACTGGATGACATTGGGGGCATTGACCACATCGGGCAGCCCGCCATAGGGCGCGGCCCCCAGCGTGGGAACCAGCACCGAGGGGAAGGCGCCCAGGGCGGCCGGTGTCGGGCCATAGGGCAGCGAGGGCGCGGTGGGACAGGATGCGGCCGTGCAGATGCGGGTCAGAGACACGCGGCTGCCGGTAAAGTCCTTGTCTTCCCATGTCTGCCTGCCGCCGATGGTCAGCCGGATGTCGGGCGTTACGGCATAGGTCAACCGTCCGAACAGCGCCTTGCTGGTGGTGTTGAGCAGCATATCCTTGTCATATTGCGCGTTCCAGTTGGACGCATAATCGCCATAGGGGCCATAGGTGTGATCGTGATAATAGAAGGCGCCCAGCAGCGCGCGCAGCGGCTTTGACTCGGGCGTGGCAAAGCGCGCCTCCACGCTGGTCTGGGCGTTGCGTTCGACCGCGTTGACCTGAAAGCCCGGCGTGAAACTGTTATAATTCAAATGGCCTTCGCGATAGGACGGCAGAATGGTCAGCGTGCCAAAGTCGCTGACCCATTCAGCCGATCCCGCGATCCCGAAAAAATTATTGCGCAAATAGGGCTGGAAGCCAGACGGGAAGGGCTGAAACGGTCGGCCCAGCAGGCCCGCGCGCTGGCTGGTGTAAAAAGCCTGTCCCTGGGGCGAGAAGATGCCGATGCGGCTGTCAGGCGATATGGTTGCCGCCGTGGCAACGCCTTGCGGGGCCAGCAGCGGGGTCATGCCCACGCCCCGTCCGCCCTGATCGAAATAGTCGGCGATCAGATTGAGGTGGACCGCGCTGCTCGGTTCAAAGCGCAAGGATCCGCGCAGGCCGACATCGTCCTGATCGTCGGTGCCGTCATTCATATAGCCGTCGTGCTTGACGCGCATGGCCGCGATCCGCGCGGCTGCCCTTTCGCCGATCGGGACATTGAGGGCGGCGTCCAATCGCAGCGCCGCGTAATTGCCGACATCCACCCCGGCAAAACCGCCCCAAGCCCCCAGTTGCGGCTTTTGCGGCAAGACATTGATCGCACCCCCGGTGGCGTTGCGACCATAAAGCGTGCCTTGCGGCCCTTTGACCACCTCGACCCGTTCGAGGTCATAGAAAAAGCCCGACGTGGCCGAAGGACGGCCAAGATAGACGCCCGCGAAGTTGAACGCGATGGCGGAATCGGAAAAGGCATTGCCGTTGAAATTGCCCACCCCGCGAAGATAGAACAGGTTATAAGGCCCCGCCGCAGGCGCCACCTGCAACGAAGGAACCACATTGCCCAGCGCCGTGGGCTGGGTGATGCCGGTGTTTCTCAATTCATCGCCGCCGATGGCCGAAACGGCAATGGCGGCCTTTTGCAGGCTCTCGCTGCGCCGCTGGGCGGTGACGACAATGTCCTGAATGGCCGGCCCGCTGTCGGTCTCCGTCGCGCGGGCCAGATCGGGCATGACCAGCGCCAGCAGGCTGGACGCGATGAAATAGGCTGATTTCATGTCTCTCTCCCCATTTTGGTTTTTGCTCTTGTGGCAGGCGATGAAATCACGCGATCCGATCATTCGTCCAATCATCAGTTGGGCAATCAGAAATCATTTTTATTGATAGTTTGACGCAGGCTCATTCCCGCCCGCATGAGTCACATAGAGGGCTCAGACCCAGCAATTGCGCCGCGTTCAGTCCCAGCAGGCGGGCCTTGACCGGATCGGGCAAATGCGCGTGAAAACCCAGCGGATCGGGCTCGCCCATGTCGAAGGGGTAATCCGTGCCCAGACACAATTTGTCGGCGCCATGGGTGTGTACCAATGCGTCGAGCTGATCCCGGTCGAACACCAGTGTGTCGAGCCAGACCTGGCGCAGATAGGAGGACGGCTCACGCGTGATGAACCGGCGGCAATCATCGCGCGCGCGATAGGCATGATCCATCCGCCCCCAATAGGCGGGCAGATAGCCGCCTCCATGGGCCACGCATAATTTCAGCCGCGAATGCTGTTCCAGCACACCGCCGAAAATCAGATGGCTGAGCGCGATGGAGGATTCGAGCGGATTGCCGATGATATTGTCGAGATAATGTTCGGCCAGACGCGCGCCATGGGTAAAGCCGAGCGGGTGCAGAAACAGCAGCACGCCCAGTTCCTCGGCCGCCGCGAAGAAGGGCCGGAACGCATCCTCGGCCAGCTCGCGCCCCGCCACATTGGTGCCGATCTCGATCCCGCGCAGCCCCAGATCACCCACACAGCGGCGCATCTCCCGCACCGCCATTTCGACATTCTGCAGCGGCACCGTGCCCATGCCCACCAGCCGGTCGGGATGCTGCGCCACTGCCGCCGCGATCCCGTCATTGACCATCCGCGCGGCATCGCGGCCCAGTTCATCGGGGGCGAAATAGTAATATTGGCCGGGCGAGGGGCTGATGGCCTGCACATCGACGCCAAGCCGGTCCATATCGGCCAGCCTTTCGTCAATGCCGTTCAATTTGCGCCCGATGGCGGCGAAAAGCTTGGCATTGGTGGCCATCGAGGCCGCAGACATGAAGGCCAGTGGATTGGGCGGATTTTCGACCTCGGCGCGGATCAGCGCTTCGGCGGCGGCAATGTTCATGTGGCAATGCAGGTCCACCACCAGATGCCTGCCCCGCTGCGCCACAGGGATCGGCGCGCGCTCAGGCCCGCAGGCGCAGAGGTGATCGCCGCTCATGCCTCGGCCTCCAGCATGGCGGCGATGCGGCGGCGGACCTTGACCGCGGGGCCATCGGATTTGACCAGCAACTCGCGCTGGATCTGCGATGCGGCATCGACATGGGGTTCGACGGCCTCGATCGCGTCAATGTCCTGCTGGCGGATCTTCTTGTCCGATTCCAGTTGGAAGGCATCGAGCACCTCGTCATCAAGGCGGAAATTGCGATTGGCAAAGCCGAAATAATGCGAACTCGTTGCCGTTTCCGGAGTGATGCCATGCAGGATATGCAGATGGCCCAGTGCGGATGGCACATGATCATGCCCCGGCACGCTGGTGAACAGCGGCATATTGGTGCGGATCAATTCGGGGCCATAGAAATCGGTGATGGATTCCCAGTCGGCCAGCCCTTCGTACCTATGATCGGCGCCCCATAACAGATCGTGGAATCCGCCCCATGGCAGTTTGCCGCTGCGGATCAGGCGATAGCTGCGCTCGCGCTCTTCCTCACGCATGGGCATGGCCTTCATCGCCTCGCCGCCCGCGATATGGTGGTGCAGATAGGGCAGGTGGGTCAGGTCCATCAGATTGTCGATCAGCAATTGTGCCCGCGCCCGGATGGTGAAATGGTTGGGCGAACTGTAGCGCCACCCCTCGACCCCCAGCCCGAAATCCGCATAGGGCGGGATCAGATCCGGGTCGCACCGATCCGCATCCCCCATCCAGATCCAGCAGAGCGGGCCGCGTTCCTCGACCCGATAAGTGGGCTGGCAAAAGCCCGCGCCCGTGCCCTGTGAAGGGATGGCGCTGCATTTACCATCCGCCTCAAACACAAAGCCGTGATAGCCGCAGACCAGCGCATCGCCCTCCACCCGGCCCTTGGCCAGCGGGAAATAGCGGTGCGGACACAGGCCATACATGACCACCGCCTCGCCCGCCTGCGTGCGATAGAAGGCCAGCGGCTTGCCGAGGATGGTGCGGCCAAAGGGTGTGCGCGTGATTTCTTCGGAAAAAGCCGCGATATACCAGCGGTTCATCACAAAGGGCTGCGCCTTGCCAAACGGGTACATGCCTCTTCCTTTTTGTGGTTTTATAGGATTTTCGTCAGTTTAGCGGCAGGGCTTTTGAAATTAAAATCAATCTTGGATGATGAAGGTATCACCATAATCTATGGAGTGGCCGCGCCCGCGCCATTGACCGGGCATGTCATCGCGTGACGGATCTCGCTTTGACGCCAAAATCGGAGTAGCTTGACCCTCAGGCGGGCCGGAGAGCACCGTGACGGGCAGAGAGGAGCGGCAGCCGCCGGTGGATGACAACCAACTCATCGCCACGATGTATGGCGCGGTCGGCGAGGAATTGCGCTGGACCGCCGTTCTTGATGCGATAAAAATGCGGTTGGGCGTGGCCAGTGCCGTGTTTCAGAGCTTGGTTGCCGACAAGGACGACCTTGTCCCCTTCCTTTGTCGGCGCGACACATGGTCGACGCAGGAGGCCGAGCGCCACGATGCCTGGGCCAATTCGCCGCTCAACCCTCGCTTTCGCCGCGATACCGAACCGCAGGGGCAGGACGAGATCGAGAGCGACCAGCGCAGCCTTGCCTTCACCGCCGCCGACCGAGAGGCGTTACGTCTCGGTCTGGCCACCTGCGGTCTGGGGCCGGGGTTCTGGCTGGGGTGCAAGACCGCGCCGGGCGAACATACGACGATGATTTTTCATCGCCATGTCGGCGACGGGCGCGACATGACCGAGGCCGACCTGTATTTTCTGCAACAACTCCTGCCCCATTTCCAGCAGGTTTCGCTCCTGCTTGCCAAAATGGCCGGATATGACGCCCGTCTCGCCATGACCGAGGCTTTCATGGATTCCACCAGCCTTGCGCTGGTGGCCTGTGACCGGGATCTGGGCCTGCAATGGATGAATGCCGCCGCCGAAAGGCTGATCGACACATTGCCGCAGATCGCGCGCTCGGCCGGAAAGTTGCGCCTTCGCGCGATGGAGGCCGACCAGATGGTCCGGGAAACCATCCGGGGGCAGAAGGGGGATACCTGCCGCATTGCAGGGGATGAGCCTGCGCAAGTGCTGCATCTGCGCGTGCTGCGCCGTGATGCCGTTGACCGCCGCCGTCCGGGCAACAGCCTCGCGCTTGTTGCGCTCTGCTCGCCCGGCACAGCGCCCAGCATCAATGCGGCCGAGGTGGCCGATCTGTTCGGGCTGACCATGGCCGAGGCGATGCTGACCACGCATCTGGTGGGCGGCATGACGGTCAAGGATTTCGCCGCCCATCGCGGCATTGCCGAGGGCACGGCAAGGATGCAGCTCAAAAGCGCGCTGGCCAAGGCGGGCGTGGGGCGTCAGGCCGATCTGGTCCGCCAGGTCTGCCAGTCGCTCGCGCGGCTCTAGGGCGGCCGGGGCGGCCGAGGCGGAATGCCGCGGCCCCGGCCGCTCCCATCAGAAGGTCACGTTCAGCTTGACACCAAACTCACGCGGCGCGCCATAGAACTCGTTCGAGTTCAGTTGCCCGGTGATATATTGCTTGTTCGTCAGGTTCGTGCCCCAAGCCTCGACCTTCAGCCTGTCGTTGAGCTTGAGCGTGACAATCGCGGAAAGCAGCCCGCGCGCACTGAGCCGGTCCGACAGCGGCGAATAGCCGATATAGGTGAATTGCTCACCCACATAGGCATAGTTCACCCGCGGCGTCAGCGTCACCTCGCCGCCCAGCGACAGTTCATATTCGATGCCGCCCCCCCACGTCAGGCGCGGCGCATAGAGGTTGGGGCCGCCGCCCGTGGTCTGGATAAAGGGGCGATAGTCAAAGCAGAGCGGGGGCGAGGAGGGCTGACCGGCCGGGCATTGCGGGCCGAGATTAGTGCCGCCCAGTTGCCGCGTATTGACGAAGGTCACGCTGGCCAGATGCGAATCCACAAAGGCGACATTGGCGTCAAAGCCCAAGCCGCCAAAGCGCCCCTGCACCTGCGCCTCGACGCCCTTGATCTTGACCGTGGAGATGTTCTCCACGCCCGAAAAGCCGGTGCTGGGCTCGACCACGTTGAACTGGAAATTGGAGTATTGGTTGTAGAAAGCGCTGAACTGGGTGCGGATGCGGTTGTGCAAAAAGGCTGATTTCCAGCCCGCCTCATAGCTGATCACGCGTTCGGGGTCGAAATTGGACGTAGGCGAATTGAAGCCGCCCGGCTTGTAGCCGCGCGCGACCAGCGCATAGAGGAGGTTGTCGCGGGCGATCTTCCAGTTGAGCGCGAATTTGCCGGTTGCCAGCGAGTCCTTATGGTCGCCTGCCAGCGAGGCCACGGCGAGGCCGCCCGTCGGAAAGCCGGGAATGCCGCGCCCGATCGTGACATCGCCATAGCCGGTCGCCTTATAGGTCGAATAGCGCGCGCCCAATTGCGCCTCAAGGCCCGGAATGATCTCGTAATTGCCCTGCGCGAACAGGCCGGTCGTCGTGCGCTGATTGCCGCCGATGATGTCGGTGGGAAAGCCGCCTTGGTCCTGAAGGATGCGGATGCGGATATCGTTGCGCTGGAAATAGCCGCCCAGAATCCAGTCGAACCGCCCCGCCGTGGGAGATATGATGTTGATTTCCTGCGTATAGACCTTTTCGCCCGCGAAATAGTTTTCCGCCACGCCGCCCGGCCCGGCCGAAGCATCGACATCGTTGAGCGCATTGATCCGCTTATTCTGATAACCCGTGACCGAGCGCAGCACGATCCCGTTGGCCAATTCCTGTTTCAGCTCAAGGCTGGCCTGAAAGGCGCGTTCGCGGTTGGCGACGGGTGTGTCGAAGCTGAGTGTGCGGATATCGCCCACGCGGTAGGCATCAAAGGGCGTGCCAAGGATCGGGCGATAGGCATAGCCGCCTGTGTTGCGATCATTGAAGGACACTTTGGCGATGGCCTGAAACGATCCGGGCTTCCACATGGCGGTCAGGCGGCCGCCGCCTTCCTGCAGCTTGCCCGCGTCCGTGGGCACCGGGCCGACGCTGGTGTAATAGCTGCGGTGGCTGCGATAGAAACCGGCCGCGCGCAGCCCGAATGTGTCGGAAACCGGCAGATTTACCGCGCCTTCGGACTGGAACGAATTGTAATTGCCGACGCCCACCGTCGCATAGCCGCCCAGCCCCTTGCTGAGCTGCGGGTTCTGCGTGTTGATGAAGATCGCCCCGCCGGTGGAATTCGACCCCACCAGCGTCCCCTGCGGCCCGCGCAGCACTTCGACGTTGGCCAGATCGTAAAAGCTGTTCCCCTGCACGATCGGCGGCTGGAACAACCCATCGACATAGGTGGCGACACCGGCCGTCACGCTGGGCGAATTGCTGGCAAGGCCGATGCCGCGAATGTTGATCGACTGGGTAATGCCGCCATCGGAGATCGAAAGGGCCGGGCTGGCATTTTGCAGATCGGACAGGTTGGTCACCGCTTTGGCAGCCAGCGAGCCGGAATCGAAGGCTGTTGCCGAGACGGCCAGATCCTGCAGCTTTTCCTTGCGCCGCTGGGCCGTGACGATGATGTCGCCGACGCCTTGACTGGCGCCCTCGGTTGCGGGGGCTGCTTGCTGCGCCAGACCGGCATCCGGTTGGAAAGCAAGGGCAAGCGCAAGAGCGCCCCCCAGCATAGAATGAAGTGTCATATTTCCCTCCCTTTGTTTTATGTTGTTAGGATTGGGGCTTCCACGCCGAGGCGGCGGCCAGAAATGCCAGCGTCTCCTGGCTCACTTCGCCGTCCTGCGGCGGGAAATAGCTCAGCTTGACCACCACGGTCCGGCTTGCCGGATCGATGTAGACATACTGCCCTTGCAGCCCGATGGCCGAATAGGCGGGCGAATTGGCCATGGTCCACCATTGATAGCCATAGCCGCCTTCGGGGCCGTCTTCCGGTCCGGCGGGGGCTTGCGCCGCCTTGACCCAATCGGCGCTGACCACGCGCTTGCCGTTAATCACCCCCTCGTCGAGCATCATCTGGCCAAAGCGTGCCCAGTCGCGCAAGGTGGCGTTGAAACCGGCGCCGCTGAACTCGCGCCCGGTGCCCGGTTCGCCATCCATGATGTAGAACCCGTCCGCCTCGGTGCCCAGCGGTTCCCACAGCTTGCGCGCGGTATAGGCCGCCACCGATCCGCCGCTGACCCTCTCGATCATCCAGCCCAGAACGGCGGTGTCGATGGTCTTATAGGCAAAGACCTCGCCCGGCTTGGACTTGCGCTTGATCGTGCGGGCCACATCGGCAAAACGCGCGACATTCTTGACCAGCGCGTTGATATGGTTGCTGGCCGCGATGCCGGGGTTGGCGAAATCATAGCGCTCCTCATAATCGACGCCCGAGCGCATCTGGAGGATCTGGCGGATGGTCACGCCATCATAGCCGCCGCCCTTCAATTCGGGCAGATAGCGGGTGATCGGATCATCGAGCGAGGCAATCAGGCCGTCCGCCAGCGCCGCCCCGACCAGCGTTGAGGTGATCGATTTTGTCATCGACCAGCCCATGAAGCGCGTTCGCTCGTTCGACCCGTTGCGATAGATCTCGGTGACGATCCGCCCATCCTTCATGATGAGCAGCGCGTTGGTATAGGTCCGCTCCAGCGCTTGCTGGGCGGTCCAGGTCTTGCCCGCGAAGGAATAGGTGAAGTCCATCGGCCGCTCGACCTTGGGCAGGGGCGAGGGCGCCCCCGAATGGCCGACGAGGCGCGTGGTGAACAGTTGATCCATGTTGCGGAAGGCGAAAGAGTTCACATCCGCATCGTTCATGTGCCAACGCATGACCTGCGTGGCCACCGGCACGTCGGAGCGGACCTCGCCCTTCAATTGGGCCGGAAGTTGCTGCTGGGCCCAGACCGTCGTCGGCCCCGCCAGCAAACCAGCCATCGCGCCCACGGCTAGACGAAATGCAAAAGTCATGTTGATCCATCTCCCTGCGGCCCGGCTTTCATGAGCCGCCGCTGAGCCCATATTGGCGCGCGCTGGGGAGGGGCGCATGAACCATTTGGTATATGCGATATCAATTTTTATGGATGGCGGATGCGGGCGCGATGATGGCGCAGCGCTTTTATGCTTGCTTGCCCGGCCTCGCTCCGCCGGGCGCCCCCTGAAAGCTTATGCGCTCTCAGGGGGCTCCTCGATCAACCTTCCTTCTGCGTCACAAGCACCGACCGGTCCCCTTCACTGGCGCTCAGCAGATCCTGACCCTTCTGGCTTAGCAACATGCCGATCAGCGCGGCCAGCGGCCCGCCGCCGGTTCCTTCGCCATGGTCCTGGCCCGTGTTGATCTGGATCCGGGGCACGATATCTACGCCCGACTTCTCCAGCGCCTCGGCAAGTCGCTCGACGATCTGGCGCGTCAACTGGTTATGCGCGCCGCCTGAGGCTTCGGCCTGCCGTGCGATGGTTTCGGCGGTGGCAAGGCCGGTCTTGGTGATGCGTTCGGCGTCGGCTGCGGCCAGAGCGATCATCTTGGCCGCCTCGCCCTCGCCGATCAGGCGGACGCGGTCGGACTCGGCCTTGGCCTGCATCCGGGTCTGCTCGGCCTGCTGCGTGGCCTGACGCAGGGCCGCCTTGCCCTCGTTCTCCTTCACAATGATCGAGAGTTCGGACTGGGTGATCGCCGTCTGCTGGTTGGCCTTGGCCTCGGCCTCGCGCAGCGCCTTTTCGCTTTCGGCGGCGATGCGCTGCTTTTCATAGGTCGCCACGCGCTCCTCGGCCACCTGCCGCTCGCGCAATTGCTGCAGCACCTTTTCGATCTGATCATTGCCCCGGCCCGCACGCGGCGTGCCGATCAGGACCTCCTGAAGCTCAAGGTTATAGGCGCCGAACTTGGTGCGCATTTCCTCGCCCGCCTGCTGCTGAATGTCGCTGCGTTCCTGAAGCAGTTCGATCAGCGTCTTCTTCTGGGCGATATTCTTGAAATAAGCCGACACCATCGGGTCCAGCGTCTGTTCGACCAGCTTCTTGATGTCGCCGAAACGCTGCACCACCAGCGGCGCCTTGCGATAGTCGATATGCACGACGACCGAGAGCGGCAGCGTGGGTTCAAAGGCATCGCGCGTGATCAGCGAGACTTCGGACAGGTTCTCGTCGAACTTGTGCTGGCCGACGGTGTCCTCTTCCCATTTCAGGATGAAATTGGTGGTGGGCACGATCAGGATCTTGCCCGCATAGGTGTTGAACGCATATTTACCGGGCAGTAAAGGCTCGCTCCACACGCCGCGCGATCCGCGCGCGACCAGCTCGCCATGGCGGTAATCCTCGCCCGATGTGTCGCCCGTGTCATTGCCGGTATAGCTGATGACGACGCCGACATGGCCGACCTCGATCACCGTCTTGGCCACCATTTCGACCGTGGCGAACAGGCGGTTGATGTAATAGCTGCCCTCGACCAGCACCTGAAGCTGTCGCCCGCGACGGCCGCCCGCCGCGATGAACTTTTCGGGGTCCTGAAAGCTGTTGTGGAAATGGGCCGCTTCGCTCTGCTGCGTGCCCACCTCGGGCGCGATGATATGATCCGCGTTCAGCGCCGGGCCGTCATGCACGGTCACAATGCCGATCTGGTCGGAACTGTCCTTGATGACCACGGCTTCGAAGCCGCCTCGCCCGGCAATGACGGTCTGCATCTGGCCAAACAATTCGCCGTCATTGGCGTTGAGCATCAGGCCGTAGATCTGATCGCGGGTGATGATGACGAATTGCGCGGTGTTGATGGCATAGGTGCCCTCGCGCAGGATGGTGCGTTGAGGGCCTTTCTGGCCGCCCTTTGAAAGGAAGGCACGCACGTCAAGAAAATCGGCCGTGGCGGCATTGCTGGCCAAAGTCTGCGTGGGGGCCAGCGGCGAGCCGTCGCGGGCAAAGACATAGCCGATCTGACCCTGCGGAATGGTCACCAGCGACTGGCTGTGGACGCGATATTGAAAGGGAAAGAAGAAGTGGTAGCCGCCGCGCAATACTTCGGGTTGAAAACCGGCCTCTTCGCGCAGGGCTATCAGGCCATCATTGATCGAACCGGCGCCGCTCCACAGTTTTTCAACAATGGCGACACGGTTATTGCCGACATAGCGCACACAACGCGAGGCGGCAAAGAGTGCAAGAACAAACACAAAAAGCCCGGCGCCGGCGCCGAGCACGATCATATTCTGCATGGAGGGTGACATCCTGTGGTGTCTTTTTAAGAAGCCGCGCAGTTGCGGCCGCCGCCGTATTTACGCCCAAACAGAATGCTGCGCTAGCGAAATCGGAACGTGACAAAGTATCCTTCAGTCGAATTTTTCACCATACTTGAGTTCGACATAATTGGCCAAAGTACGCGCCTTGTCCTGAGCGGAAATCCCGGATTCCCTTGATCGGGCCTCCAGCGCCTGTTTCAGTGTGGTCAGCGCCGCGGCGGTCTGGCGGCGCAGGGGCGCCTGCGCCCCATCGGCCCGGTCGATCGCGGCGCCTGATGCGTCGAGCAGACGTTTCAGATCCTGAACCACTTCGCGGGTCTGCGAGTCGTCGTGGTCAAGCGGCATGGCGGCGATCTGTTCGAGCAGCGCCTCGACATCGCCGTCAAAGCGGCCCCGCGCCCCGGCAAGGCTTTGGCTCAGGTCCGACCTGCTCTTGGCGGCCGGATCGCTCGCCTCACCGTGGGTGTCGGCGCGTGCGCCGCCGATGCGGTCGCTCATCGCGGCCAGAGCGATCAGCGCCATGCAGGCCCCGCCATAGATGACCAGAAACGCCCCGCCCAGCCCGAGCGCATGGGGCAGCCATCCCGCCCATGTCCCCGGCGCATGGCCCATGGCCGCATCGGCAATCAGCAAGAGCAGGTAAGCGGGGGCCAGAAAATGAATCGCCATACCGGCCATGAAGCGGCTGCGGGAAATGCGCTTCACTTTGCCGGTGGCAGGCATCGGAGCAGGGGCCATGCGCGTTCTTTCAGAATTGCACGAGGCTCAAGGTGCCGATTGCCGGAAATTTATACAAGCATGGCGAGCATGAAGCCCACCGCTTAGTGCCCGGGGCAGCAACCCCCTATCGGCTTCAGTGGTCGCCCCATAATGCCCGCTCCTTTCCGTCGGGATCGTTGAGCAGCGCGGGCGATCTATTGAGGTCCATCGTGGCCCGCTGATCCGGCTTGTAGGTGGGCCACACGGGCAGGCCATGGGCCGCAGGCGCGCCGCCCGCCACGAAATGTACCATGGCGCGATGCAGGGCGTCAGCCATTGGCTGATCAACGGCGGAAAGGCCAAAGAGGTTGGCGATGCCCTTTGTCTGCAGATGGTTGAAGGTGAAAGGCACGTCGAGCACATGGGGCGAGAGGCCCTTGAAAGGCCCGCCCGGCGCCGGATAGGTCAGGCGATAGCGCCAGACCGAGGCGCCGTTGCGGGCATGGGCCTCGGCCATGCGCAGGCAAGGCATCCCATATTCCTCGGCCGTCAGCAGCCGCCAATGGCGTTCGGCGTCCGACAGATCGGGAAAGGCCCGGGCATAGGCATGGTCGAGGGCGGCCATCCGCTCCATGCTTTCATTCGCCACCGACTGCGAGGACAGCGGCCCGCCGGCTGTTCCGGCGGGCAGGAACAGCCGGCTTTCATCGGCGTTGCTGCCAATCAGCATGGGGACGCGGGGCGCTTTGTCCGCGCGGATGCGGTCGAGCGGGACCATGGGCAGCGCTGCGCCATCGACCATCGGGCGAAAGGGGAAATTGCGCGGCCATGCCGCTTTCGCCGCCGCCTGCGCGGCCAGGATCTGATCGACGCTCGCGCCGAGCAGGCGATCGGCCCCGCCCAGCTTTTCCGCAAAGAGGCGTGCAAATTCATGAGCTTGCCCCTTGGTATGGACGGTTTGCCCGCCTCCGCTGAACACCACCGCGCGGGCATAGAGACCATCGGCCGCAGGCATACCGATCAGCGTACCGACATTTTTGCCGCCCGCTGATTCTCCGGCAATTGTGATGCGGCGCGGGTCGCCGCCAAAGGCGGCGATATTGGCCCGTACCCAACGCAGCGCCAGAATAAGATCGCGCACCCCATGGTTGGCGCTGCCCTCATAATCGGGGCCGAGCAGGCCGCCCAATTCCATGAAGCCGAGAGCGCCCAGCCGGTAATTGGCGGTGACGCAGACAACACCATCAGCGGCAAACCTGTCGCCCGCAATCAGGGGTTCGCCGCTCCATCCGGTCTCATTGGCGCCGCCGTGGATATAGAACAGCACCGGATGAGGCCCCGACGTGGCGGGCGCCCAGATGTTGAGATGGAGGCAATCCTCGCCCATGCGTCCCGCAAAGGGGGCCATGCCCGGCAATTGCGGCGCCACGGCGGCGGGGCTGGTGGCATCCAGAACGCCCGGCCAGTTGCGGGCCTCGAGGGCCGGGCGAAAGCGGGCGGCGCGGCCATAGGGGATGCCGGTAAAGACACGGATGCCGTCCTCGACGCGGCCGCGCACCATGCCGTGTCGGGTGGCGAGGGTCAGTTTGGCGGCATGGGCCGCCTGCAGTCGGCCCGCCACAGGGACGGCGGCCAGCAGGCCCAGCATTGCCCTTCGGTCAAGCGCATAGACCATATCCGATTTCCTTTCCTCTGCCCGATGATTCTCTGGTTTTGTATACACAGAGGTTCTTTTGGGTTGAAAGATTGGAACGGATCAAGGATAAATCTCCGAGGATCGGAATCTTTGTGCGCAAAATGGTTGGAAAATCGATTTCCTGCATACATTGCAGCGATTCCGGTTTGACAGCGCTGTAAACCTGAAATACCTCTCCGCAAAGGAGGCGCTGAACTGCATGCGTTGATCGGGGTTTCGGCCTTGATTGCATACATTAAGGCAGGCGGCGGGGGATGAGTAACTTCTGAAAAGGGATATCCAGGCCGGCCTGGCGATGCGCCGGTGGGCATGGCGATATCCTCTTTTAATGCATTGAAAACAAAAAATATTGGGAGACGGATTATGAAAACCAAACTCGCCATGTCGATTTCGCTCGCCAGCCTGATGCTGGGTCTGTCGGGCATGGCCCATGCCGCCACCGCGCCTGCCAAAGGCGATCAGAGCGCAGGCGTGGTCGACATCGTGGTGACCGCGCAAAAGCGCAGCGAGCGCCTGCAGGACGTGCCCGTCGCGGTCAGTTCGGTGAGCGGCGAAGTGCTCAAGGCCGCCAATCTGAGCAATATCACCGACATCCGCTTTCTTGCTCCCAGCGTCCAGTTTGCCGAATCGAACAGCGTGCGCGGCGAAGGTTTCGCCATTCGCGGCGTGGGCACTTTCGCCTTTGCCGATGGCACCGAACAGAGCGTGAGCGTGGTGGTTGACGGCGTGGTGCTGGGCCGTCCGGGCATGGGCACGGGCGATCTGGCCGATATTGCGCAGGTCGATATTCTGCGCGGGCCGCAGGGCATGTTGTTCGGCAAGGGCGGTTCGGCGGGCGTGGTGTCGATCACCACCAAGAACCCGGTCCAGAAATTCGAGGCCAGCGCCCGCGCTTCCTATGGCACGGACAATGAGACCAAGCTGGAAGCGATGGTCAACCTGCCGGTCAATGACAAGCTGGCCTGGCGCGTGAACGGCTATTTCAACCACCGCGACGGCTTTATCCAGAACGTGTATACCGGCAAGACGCTGGGCGGCCAGTCCGAGGGCGGTTTCCGCACCAAGCTGCTCTACAAGCCGAGCGATGATCTCTCGGTCCTGCTGGCACTGGATTGGGGACAGCACAATTCGGATTGCTGCCAATCGGTGATTGTCGGTACGACGGGCGCCTCGCCGACCAATTATGTGGTCCAGCGCATGAACGCCTATAACATCGTGCCCAGCCTCGACAACCGCAAGACCAATGTCGGCGGGCCGGTCTATCTCAACATGGTGCAATGGGGCGGTTCGGCGGAAATCAACAAGTCGATCGGCGATTACACGCTGACCTCGATCACGGCCTTCCGCCGCTGGATCATCCATGACAACACCGACACCGGCTTTACCGACACGCCTTTCTTCCCGATCAACGGCGCCGATGAGGCCCAGCAGCAATTGACGCAGGAATTGCGCTTTGCCTCGCCCAAGCGGGGGTTGGTCGATTATGTGGTGGGCCTCTATTACTTCAACCAGAACCTGAAGGCGGCCTATCCGCAGCAGGGCCAGCTTGGCCTGCCCGCATCGAGCGCGATTTACAGCCGCAAGGCCCAGCCCGATATTCAAACGCTCAACTATGCCCTGTTTGGTCAGGGCAACATCAATCTGACCGGCAATTGGAAGCTGATCGTGGGCGGGCGCTATACGCATGACGATCTGACCATGATCAACTACAATCGCACGCTGGTCAGCCCGACCGACAATCCTTTCCCCGGCGCAGCCCCGCTGGCCTTTGACCAGACCAATTATCCCAGCAACCGCAAGGCCGACAATTTCAGCTACAAGCTGGGCACCGAATACAAGATCACGCCCGATGTGATGGCCTATGCCACCTATTCGCGCGGCTATAAGGGGCCGGGCATCGGTCTGGTCAGCGGCTATGCGCTGGGGCAGCCGCTGTTTTCGAACCCGGAAATTCCCACCAACTATGAAATCGGCCTGAAGAGCTCGTGGTTCAACCGCAAGCTGGTGTTCAACATTGACGCGTTCCACACCGACATTCAGGATTTCCAGACCCAGGTGGCCACGCCCTTCATCTTCAACGGCACCAATCTGGCCATTCTCCAGATCGCCAATGCGGGCAAGGTGCGCACGCAGGGCGTGGAAATGGACTTTACCGCCCGCCCGACCCAGCGCCTGACCATCGGCGGCAACATGGCCTTTATCGACGCCATCTTTGCCTATTTCCCCAATGGCACCTGCAACTATTCCGCCCAGCCCGGATGCTTTGTCAGCACCACCATTCCGGGCACATCGACCACCGTTCCGGCCACCAGCTTCATGAACAACACCGGACGCACATTGCCCAACAGCCCGAAGTTCACCTTCTCGGTCAATGCCAGCTATGACGTGCCTGTCAGCGCCTCGATGACCGGCTTTATCAGGGCCAATTACAACTATCGCAGCTCGGTCAACTTCAGCGCCAATGGCGATCCGCTGACGGCCCAGCGCGGCTATGGCATTGCCGGGGGGCAGATCGGCATCCGCGACGCCGACGGGCGGTGGAGCGCGGCGGTCTTTGCCCGCAACCTGTTCAACACCAAATTTGTCACCGCGATCAGCAACAATGGCAGCTATCAGACCGCATGGCTGACCTCGCAGGCGATGCGCACGGTGGGCGTGACCGTGGACGCCAAGTTCTAAGGTCCAAACAGGATCAGGCCCCCGGATCGGGATCCGGGGGGCCTGATTGCTCCATCAGAAGCGCATCGAAGCGCGCACTCCAAAGGTGCGGGGCGGGCGCAATTGATTATAGAGCACGCCATTCTTGACCGGGCTCTGGAAGCTGGCGGCAAAGATGGTGGTGTTTTCAAGGTTGTTGACGAAGGCCGTGAGCGAGTAGCGGCCGCCCGCGGGTTCGAACTGCAACCTTGCGTTGCTGGCCATATAGGCGCCCTGTCGTCCACCGGCCAGATAGTCGATAGAGACATAGCTGGCGCTTTGCACGCGCGTGTCGGCGCCCAGCGTGAGGCTGGCCCCGCTCTTCAGCGCGAACTTGTGTTCATAGGCCAGATTGACTGTCCAGTCCGGCGCATTGACCACCGGGCGGCCGGAGCAATCCACGCTGGAAATGGCCGCGCCCGCCGTGGCGGCAAGGCGCGAGGTGGGCGTGACCGCGCAGCCCACCGCCGGTGTGGCGCCCGATGAGGAATAGGCAAGATAGCCAAAGCTCTTGTAGCGGGCATGGAGCCACTGGATGTCGGCGGTGAACAGGTCATCGCTGGTCGGCTTGAACAGCACTTCGGCCTCGATGCCATAGAGCTTGGCCGCGCCCGCATTTTCCGTCAGGAAAACCGGAGCATAGACCGGCCCGCCGGGCGTGGTGGCCACCTGCACCGGCCCCAGATGCGACACCTGCTGGTTGCGGTAATCCCACCAGAAGGCCTCGACATTCAACTGCAGCCGGTTGTCGAGAAAGCGGTTCTTGGACCCGATAGTATAGGCGGTAAGATTTTCCGGCGCGGAATAATTCTGGCCCGCAGCGGCATAGAGCGCCCCCGACTTGAAACCTGTCGCAACCGAGGCATAGAGCAGGCTGCGCGGCGCGACATCATATTCCACGCCAGCCTTCCACGTCGCCTTGCGGAAATGCACGTCGGATGTGGCGACGGCCGGGATATTGGCGAAGATCGGCGTGAAATTGCCGGTGGCCGGGCTGACAAAGCCGACAAAGGGCATGGTGGTGAAATTGGTCAACTGCTGCTTGTGGTCGTCGGTATAGCGCAGGCCGCCCGTTACCCGGAACGAGGGCGCGACAGTCACGGTCGCCTGACCAAAGGCGGCAAGGCTCTTGGTATCGAGCAGGGAGTTGATCTGCAGCCCGTTGCTGCCCTGATCATAGCGCTGCCGGGCATCGACATGTTCGTCGAACCAATAGACGCCCGCCACCCAGTTGACCGGGCCGGAGCGGTTGGCAAGCCGCGCCTCAACCGAACCCTGACGCGATTTCTCGATGTCGCGGATCAGGAAGGCGGAGGCATAGGATTGGAAATCGAGATCGGTCTTGCGCCATGCCGGGATCACCGTCAGCGTGGCAAAGCCCAGATCGGCATTGGCGGTCAGCGCCGCGCCATAATAATTGTTGTTCTGAAAACCATCGTTTTTGGCGATGATCTGCGGAACCGGGGCGGTGGGGCTTTGCGCCAGATAGGCGGCCACCACCGCCGGATCGCTGGCGCCAAGGCGGCCATTGCCGATCAGGGGCATGATCGTGCCGCCCGAACCCTTGCCGCCCACATGGCCGTAATCCAGCATCAGCGTGGCGTTGATCCCGGCGCGGTTGTCGAACTTCAACTGGCCGCGCAGGGCGCCGGTGTTCTCGTCATCATAGCCATCGCTCATATAGCCGTCATGGCGGGCATATTGGCCCGACACGCGCGCGGCCCATTGCTCGCCCAGCGGCAGGTTGATCGCGGCGGAGGTTTTGAACGCATTGTAATTGCCATATTCGGCATTCACAAAGCCGCTCGTTTCGCCCAGCTTGGGCTTGGCGGTGATGACATTGAGCGCGCCGCCGCTGGCATTGCGGCCATAGAGCGTGCCCTGCGGCCCTTTGAGCGCCTCGATCCGTTCGAGATCATAGAACAGCGCGGCGGGCGCGGCCGGGCGCGACAGATAAATGCCGTCAAGGTTGAAGGCCACGCCCTGCTCGGCAAAGGCATTGGCGCCGAAACTGCCGATGCCGCGCATATAAATCTGTGTGAAGGAAGCCGCCGGGGCCACCTGCAGCGCGGGCACCAGACGCGAAAGGTCGGTGGCCTGCGTCACCGATTGCTTGACCAGCGTGTCACCACCCACGGCGCTGACGGCCAGAGCTGCCTTCTGCAGGTTTTCCTCACGCCGCTGGGCGGTCACGACAATGTCCTGCAAACCGGCGCTCTGGCCCTCATTCGGCGCCGGATTTTGGCCCTGCGCCAGCGCGGGACCGGCAATCAAGGCAGAGGCCATCAGCATATATTTCAGGTGCATAACCTGTCTCCCCATGTGTTTTATGTGAAGAGAGGATGGCAAAGGCTTTTGTATAAAGGAAATATTTTGTATTTATCGAATGGATAACGAAAGCAAATCAACTAATGCGATTCAAGGGTCTCGATCTCAACCTGCTTCAGGTCCTCGACATGCTGATCGATCAGCGCAGCGTCACCCGCGCGGCCCAATTGCTGCATGTCAGCCAGCCCGCGATCAGCGCCGCGCTGGCACGGCTGCGGCTGCATTTCGAAGATCCGCTGCTGGTGCAGCATGGCAAGCGGATGATCCCGACGGCCTTTGCCCTGCGGCTGCAACCGGGCGTCAAATCGGTGCTGGGCGATCTGGAAGCGCTGGTCAACACGCCCGCCCATTTCGATCCGGCCACTTCCACGCGCCGGTTTCGGGTGATGGCCTCGGATTTCATTTTGGTCGCGGTGCTGGGCGATTTGTTGCCGCAAATCGAGCAGGAGGCGCCCGATGTGCGCCTGGATATCGTTTCGCCCCATGACAATGCGATTGCCATGCTGGAGGGCGGCGACGTCGACCTGCTGATCACCCCGCGCGATTATGTCAGCGACCGCCACCCTGCGGTCAATTTCTTTCAGGAGCGGCATGTGGTGGCCGGTTGGGCTGAAAACCCGTTGGTCCAGCGTGCGCCCGGTCTGGAGGATCTGCAGGCCGCGCGGTTCATATCGGTGCTGATCGGGCGCTCCGTCACTTCGTCCTTTGCCAATCACCAGCTTGCGCTTCAGGGCGTCACCATCAAAAATGCGCTGACGACCACCACTTTTGGCGTGGTGCCCCAATTGCTGGTGGGGACAGGGCGACTGGCGATCCTGCATGAATCGCTGGCGCGCAAGGCTGCCCAGCATCTGCCCATCCGTTACTGGCCGCTGCCCGTGGCCATTCCCGACATGCATGAGGCGATCCAATGCCATCGCGCACGGGCCAATGATCCCGCGATGGTCTGGCTGATCGATCGCCTGACGCAATGGTCGGCCGCCGTGATGGCGGAAAGGATGCCCGCTCTGCCGGCAGATATTGCAGTGTCTCCGGGCGCATGATTGATAGATTGCAGGATGAGCGAAAGGGTGCTTCGCCTCGCGCGGAACGATCAGGCATCCTTGCGCCGAGCCAATTTCGCGCTGCTTTCAATGTGTCGTTCGCATCAGGAACACGACATAACCAAGAAACGCCCGCTCCCCAGCCAAATCGGTTGGCGGATTCCATGCGCCGCCTTGCACCAGCGCAACGCGGAACGGGATCGGAAATCCGCGCATCTTGCGGAAATAGGCCTCGTAACCGGGAATTGTCTGGCGGCCCTGATAGGTCTGGATCACAACCTCGTCGATCACCGAACGCAGAGCGCGCAATTCCTGCGGATCGCCATGCGCGCTCCAGTCCATAAGACCGGTTATTGACAGGCGCCATTGCGCGGGCAACCGGGCGCGCAGATTGGTCAGAAACTGACGATAGCGGCCGATCCCATGGGTGGCTGCATCAAAGTCCACCTGAAGCCCGACCACATTGTTGCCTGCCATGCGCCAGCGGTCGAGGTCGGCAATCAAAGCCGCTTCGACACTTTCATTCCAATCCAGCCGCTCCACCCGTACCACAAGCCATAGCGGCGTAGGGGAGAGCTTCGGGACCCCCGGGCGGAGCCGCAGGAACCGGGGAGGTCCGCCGCGCCGCACCTCGCCGTCGAGCAGATACAGCAATTTCGGCCGGAGATCGGCCGATGGGCTCACCCCCGGCCACAGATAGAACGAAGCATAATGGCGCGGATCGACCGTCTGCCCTGATGCAGGCGGCGGCGGGGCCTGGCGGCACCCCGCCAACAGCATCGACACCATCAGGGCAAGGACGCGCCTCACCAGTAGTAACGCAGCGTCTTGGCCCATGGGCTGTCGGGATAGCGTCGCTTCAGTTCGAGGAACCACGCCTGCCGCTGCGATTTGGCGACCGATGCCTTGTTCATCGCGTCCGCGGTCAGGAACACGCCCGCGCATTCATTGTAGCCGCCCGGCGCATAGCACATCACCGACCGATAGAGCGCATAGGCGCGCTCGTCCGGGGTGGCCTGCGGATCGGCCAGGATGGCGGCATAGATCGCATCGCGGCGCAGCGGCGCGCCCGGAAATCGATCAGGCGCATTGCCCAAAGTCTCAGGGCCGACAGAGATGCCCCATACCATCCTCGCGGTGCTGAGAGGCGCGAAAGTATCGAATCCGTTGAGGCGCCAGAAATCGCCCAGACACAGCCGGGCGGGCCGATCGAGCGGCGAGCGGGCCAGCGTCGCCGCAGTTTGAGCCAGCGGCGGGCAGGCAAAGCCATCGGACCATTTGCCATGGGCGAACAGCCCGACCGCGACCGGATTCTCGCCCGCGAAATCGTAGAGTGTCCCCGGCGGCGCCCCTGTGGGAACCAAGGCCACATCACGCACGAAATCGGCATAGGCACCGTGCGACAGGCTCTTATAGAGCAGGATGAAACGGGCGATGTCGCGCTCGTGCTCCGGCCGACCGGTGTTGGCGGCCTCGGCGCGCAGGATCGACGGCGGCGCGATGGTCTGGAGCAGGATCTCGCGCGTCATCTGGTCTTCGATCGGCGATCCGGGCGCGAATATCAGGTCCAGCCGGTCCTGACGCTGCCAGTGGACGGCAAGGCCCAATTCGGCAAAGGGACGCTGATAGAGCGGCCGGCCCGCCGCGATCAGCCCGGCCCAGAAACCCGCCTCACCCGCATCGCGGCTATCGGCCAGCGCCATGCCGCGCAGGACCTGTCGGCTGAAGGCCAGCGGAGTTGCGCCGGGCGTATGCGTGTCTGCGGGAATGGCGGCCAGAATGCTGGCAGAAGGTTCGCCCGAATAATAGGCATGTGTCGCCTGAAGGAAAGCAAACAGGTCGGGGCGGCCGCCGAATACGGCTTTCTGGGCTGCAAGTTCATTGGCGCTGAGCGGCAGCTTGGCGGGCCCGGCCGGATCTGTCGATGGCGCGGTTTCGCTGTATGAACGGGCCTTGCGCATCTGTCGCATGTCGGTGACGGCCAGCAGCAGCGGCATGTCGCCCGCCCGGCGAATGACGTCATCGGCCTTGCCTTCGGCCAGCAGCTTGCCGTCAATTTCCTCGGCAAGATCGGCGGCCGCTTCGCTGTCCGGGGGCGTGGTGGCGGCCAGATGCTCATATGAGTGGGCCAGTTCCGCCATATCGCCCCGCAGCCACAGCACCCGCCGTGTCAGGCCCTGCGCCGAGGCGGTATAACGGCCATGCGGCCATGCCTTGAGATAAGCGGCAATGGCGCGTCCAGCCTCCACGGCGGCGCCGACATCGACTTTACCGCCATCGAAATTGCCATATTGGTCGGTTGCCCCCGCCGCCGCATGTTGAAGGGCAATGCGGATCGGCATGTAGGCAGAGGTTTCGGCCACCCACGGATCCCGAGCCCGCGTCAATGTGGCAAAACCATCGCGCGCGGCCTGCCAGTCGGCGGCATGGAAAGCCGCAGCTGCCTTGAGATAGGCGAGAAATTCCCTGCCTTGCGCACTGTTCACCGTCACCGCCCAGTCCACGGGTCCGCAGCCGACCTTGGCACGCAGAGCCAGCAGGGTGCTCCTTTCGCTGACCGGCACGGCGGCATTGGCCGCCAGCGCCGCTGCGAATTCCGCCTGCCCCGGGGCCGCGCAAGCCGGGTCGCCTCTTGCCGATGTATCATCCGTCGGCTGCGGATGGGGCCAAAGGGCGGCGCGCATGGATGACCATGTCAGGAAACTGTGGCCGAGCTGCTCCGTGGCCCAATCCGGTTCGGGATAGGCCGCGCCCGTGTCGCCCACCGGATGCAGGCTGCGCATCAGCCAGAGCAGGTTGATCCGGGTGTCGTTGCCCGGCGCGATAGCCGGACGACCGACCTCGTCATACTCCGGCGCCGCCAGACGCCAGACCGGGTAACTGGTGACATCCGCGCAGGCCCATGCGAGACCGGCAAAACCGAGCAACGCTGCGCCCGTCATCGCCGCATGGAAGGCCTTTCGAGAGGATAAGCGACCGGTTTTCCTCACCTTTTGGAAAAACACCATGCTTCGCCCCCTGCCGTTCATGATGGGACAGTAGCGGCCAAGGGACATGCTGACAATGCATCGGACCGGGCAATTTCCGGCATGGCGCAGCGCCGGATCACACGCCATGGATGGGGCGAACAGCAAGCCCGGCAATCGGCTGCTTTCTTCCATCGCTGTTCTGATGGTATGGAAAGCCTATGCCTCGTAGTCGCTATCATCACTTCGCCTGGTATCACGGCACGGAACTGTTCGAAGCCGCCTTCAGCAACCAGACATTTGCCCGCCACGCGCATGAGGGTTTTGCCATCGGCGCGATTGTCGATGGCGCAGGGGGCTATGTCTGCCGCGGAGAGAGCATGGTGCTCCCGACCGGATCGCTTTCGCTGATGAACCCCCAGGAGCCGCATACCGGCCATGCCGCCGCAGGTCAGGTGCGATACAGCATGCTTTATGCCGACGAAGACGCCGTAAGGGCGATACTGGGTCTGCGGGTGCTGAGGGGTTTTCCAGAAATAGCCACGCCTGACCGCGACCTGAAGGTGTCACGGGCCTTGGCGCGGTTGACCAACTGCCTCCGTGTGCCGGGCGCTCCGGACTACCGACTGGTTGTCGAGGAGGCGGTCCATGACGTTTTGGCGCTGACTTTCGCCCATTATGCCCGGGCCGAACTGCGCCAGCCCGGCCGAGAACCTGTCGCCATTCAAAGAATGATGGACCGCATCCGATCCGGCGTCGAAACCGGCGAGGCCCTGACGCTGGCTGACCTTGCCGTCGACACCGGCTGGACCCCGTCCTATCTTATCCGCGCAACCGTGCGGGCTACAGGCATGACGCCGCACGGCCATGTGCTGCGCGCGCGCGTCGATTTTGCCCGGCATCTGCTGCTGGCGGGGATCCCTTCGGCGCAAGCGGCGCTTGCCGCTGGTTTCAGCGATCAGGCGCATATGATCCGCCACTTCCGTCGCTATCTGGGCGTCACGCCGGGCGCGCTTATCCGCCACTGAGCAGGTCAATTTCGTTCAATCCCTGCGTTCCTTTTGCTGCGAGCAAGGCGGCGAAAGGAACTGTCCCCATGTCTTCATGCCCCGCCCCCGATCACCCCGCCAACCGATCGGGAAGGTCCTGATGCTGCCGCCTGTCGAAACGCTGTTGGCAATGAGCAGCTTTGCGCTGGCAGGTTCGGCAACACCGGGACCGGTCAATATCATCGGCGCCATGACGGGTACGCGGTACGGCACCGTCCGGGCTCTCCCTTTCGTGACCGGCGCGACGGTCAGCTTCCTCGCGCTGCTGTTGATCTGCGGCACGGGCATGCTGGCGCAGGCCGGATCGATCCTGACGGTTGCGCGGCCGATGACGCTGCTCGGCTCGGCCTATCTGCTATGGATGGCATGGGGGCTGGCGCGCAGCGACGGCGCGATCGGAGCGGCGCGGGCGCGCTCCATTCCGGGCTTCTGGTCCGGCGTGATGGTGCAGGGACTCAATCCCAAGGCATGGCTGGTCGTGCTCTCGGCCCTCTCCACCTTCATTCTGCCGCTCAGAGATCCGCGCGGAGGGTTGATGGCTTTCGTGATCCTGTCTGGCGTGATCTGCTGGCCATCGCTGGCGCTCTGGGCCTGGGGAGGTTCGCGCGTCCCCCAGGGATCGATGCGCCTGTTCAATCGCACCATGGCCTTGGCCCTGCTCATCTCCGTCGGCTATATCCTATGGCATGGGTTGTGATGAACCGCCGGCGCGCCGCCCCGTTTGGCTCGGACTGTGGCGCCCAGCCTCTGATCGCACCGGCCTCGGGGGACAGTGTTTACAGCAGCGCCGCTCTCTTCATCGCCAATTGGGCAATCATATCGCCCAGCAGATAGGTTGCCCTGTCCCGCGTCCATGCCTGGCCCGATTGCATGTCATATTCGACCGGCAAGGATATGCCGCTGATCGCTGCCGCTCTCAGGCCGACGGATTGCGACATCAGGATGCAGCGTTTGACGTGATCGCGATGGCCGACAATGCCCACGCGGCCCAATGCCTGGGCACCGCCCGCAAGGCGCAGGACGGCTTTGGCGACGCCTTCGGTGCTCAGATAGACGATTTTTCCATCCGGGCCTCGCTCCGGGTAAATCGGAATGACGCGCTCCATGTGAAAGGTCTCTTGCAGGATCGTCGCGATTTCCCATTGCGCATAAACCGGCACGTCCTTGATCGCGCGAATTTCGCCTACGGCCTGGGCAAGTCGGGCGTTGATCGGGCCGGGCACCGATCCGTCCGGCCCTGGACTTTGGCCCTTGGCGCCGGTTTCCGGAATGCGGTTGCCGAAGCTGTAGGCGATGAGCGCGTCGGCATCCCCTGCGGGCATTTGGGGATAGGTCCAAAGCATCGTCGCCTCGAACACAAGCGGCGCCAGCTTTCGTGCCACGCTTTCGCTGCCCAGTTCCTGGGCCATGTGCGTGACCATCAGCTCTTCCAGACCTGCTTTCGGGCCGACACCGGCCAGCGCCTCGGCGGTGGTGGCTGTGGCGCCCATGATGGCCGCCGTCGCGCCTTTGATGAGAGTACGGCGTGTCGTCATGGTTCCATCCCCGATATTGGCAAAATCCTGATCATGGCGCCGAAAGACCCGGAGCCGGATCACGGCGCGCCGGCCGGACGATAGGCGCCGCTTGTGCCGCGGCCCGATCCTTCCTCCCTGTCACCTCCACGGGCAGGCCGCCGCAGCGGTTGCCGGTCCGCATCGTGTTGCACAGGCTGGCCGCATGGCCGGGGAGACCGACGCTGAAGCCGCCGGGAAAGCGCGGATCGGCCCAGAGATAGTCGGTGGAAACCACCTGCGCGCCGGAATGCAGGGCCGTGTCGCGATGGGCGGTGTCATTGTTGCGGGCCTGCCATGTGCCTTCGTCGGCGCGGGTGCGCACCAGAAAACCGGCCTTCACATCGCGGGCGATGCGCTCTGCGTCCTCCACCGGCCTGTTCAGGGTCAGATAGGCGGCGGCGGGCGATTGCTCGTCGGTGTTGATAAACATCACGCGCCCTTCCAGCGACGAGCGATGCCCGCGATAGAGGGCTACCTTCTCGGGCGTTTCGTCCAGCGCGAAAAGGATGCGCCCGCGCGCCGCGCCCAGCCGGGGCCAGTTGTTGTGCAGGACCGCCTCGCGCAAGGTGGGATAATGGCCCTGCACATCGTCAGGCGTCAGCAATTGCGCGGCGGGCAGGACCGCGCGCACTTCGGCGTCCAGCGCGTCGAAGGCTGCCTCGTCGAAGGAAAGCAGCGGTGTGCGCCCCGGTGCTGTCCTGCCGTCCTTGGCGTTGATGAGGACAGTGATGGGGGCATGGCGGGGATGCGCGCGCGACCAGTCGCGCAAGAGGCCAAGACAGGCCTTGAACGTGATGCAGCTGGAGCGGAAATCGACATCGGGCACATGCTGCACCTTGAAGTCGGGCTGCTGCATGGCCTGCACCCAGCCCGGATCCAGCGCCGTTTGTGTCCGCGCAGCGATTTGGGGATGGGCATAGCGGCCCCCCTGCGGATCATAGACCACATCGATCTCGATCTCGCGCGCGCCGAAATCGAGCTGGGCGGCAAGGGACTTGTGGGCATAGTCCAGTTCCTGCGCCGCCTTGGGATCAGCACCGGCGATCAGCCGGTAATCGGCGGGAGGAATGGCGCGTTTGTAGCTGTTGTGCGTCCCTACCGTCAGCAGATCGTTGACCCGCAGATTGGTATCCATCCAGCGCTCTGCGCAGCCGCGCCCGGCATGGGCCACGTCCGGCGCGTCCAGACGGCAGGCGCCGGGGCGGGCTGCCGCCGCCGGGGCCGCAGCGGTCGCCACCATGGCCAAGGCCATGGCGACGCCGCCGCGCAAAAATTTGCCTTTCATCGCAAGGGCGCCTTTCAGAACTTGACCTGGGCAAAGGCGCCGACCGTGCGATAGGCATCGGGCGAGGTGTAATGCAGCAGGCCCAGCGCGCCATAGATCTGCCATCCGGTCGAGAAATACTGGTTGAACAGGTTGCGGGCATAGATGCCCAGTTCCACCTTGTCATTGGCGCGGGCCAGTGTGATCCGCCCGTTCACCAGACCATAGCCCGGCACATAGGAATAGCTGGCATTGGGTGTCTTGGTGCCGTCGGGATTGGTGACGGCGGGCGCGGTGATATTGCCCAGCATCGCGCCGGTCACAGTCTGCAGATCGGAGCGATAGACATATTCCACATGCGCTTTGATGTCGAATTTGTCATTGATCGGCGCGTTGTAATCGGCGGCGATCGTCGACATCCAGCGCGGCGCGTTGGTCAGGCGCGTGCCGGTGTAATTGGCATTGGCGCCGGCCACATAATCGGTGAATTTGGCATCGGTATAGGTCAGGGCGCCCGACAGCGACAGGCTGTGCGTGGGCTTGACCGCCACCTGCGCCTCAAAGCCCCGGCTGCGCAGGCCCGGCGCATTGCCGATGGCCGAAGCCAGAATGAACCCGCCCACGCCCGTTGAAACCGGGGTCAGGATCGTGGCCTGGAAATTGGTGTATTTCGAGGAGAAGACATCGAAATTGACGCGCAGGCGGTGGTTGAAGAATTCCCCTTTTTCGCCGATTTCCCAGCTCTTTACCGATTCCGGATTATAGGGGTCATACTTGTTGCCGACAAAGGCCACGCCGCCCGGCTTGTAGCCGGTCGAATAGGTGGCATAGAACATCACATTCCGGTTGAGCTGGAAGGTGGGCGCGATGCGATAGGTGAAGCGCTGCGAGGATTTCACACCATAGCGGAAATCGGCCGTCGGCGCCGTGCCGGTGGCGATGAAATTGACCGGGCTGCCCAGAATCGCCACCGGGTCGAAATTGGGATAGCTGATCGTCTGGTCGTTGCGGTCATAGTTATAGCGCCCGCCCAGCGTCAGGCTGAGCCGCGAAGTGGGGTTGAACTTGACCTGACCAAAGGCGGCCAGCGTTTCGTTATGCGCGTTGAACTGCACCGCATTGCCCAGCAACTTGCCGGTCACGGGATCATTGGCGCCGGTATTGGCGTAAAGCGTGCTGATCATCTGGCCGTTGACGATCAGCGGACTGGTGCCCAGCGGCCCCCATTGCACCTGCGTCTGGTTGGCGTGCAGGCGGTTGTAAAAGCCGCCGATCAGATATTCGACAAAACCGCCGGTGGGCGAGGCCAGATGCACTTCCTCGCTGAATTTGTCGGTCTTCAACCGGCCCGAATTGTACGAAATATAGGAATAGGCGTCATTGGGCAGCAGGTCGGCGGGCGTGTCGTTGCCATAGGCGGTTTCGCGATAGGCGGTGATCGAGGTCAGCGTATGATCGCCCAGTTTATAGGCGACATGCAGCGAGCCGCCCTGATTGGTGGTGCTGATCGAGCCCAGAAAGCCATCGGCCGTATCGACATTGCGCGGCCCCGGCGTCACGCCCAGCGCGATCTGCGCGGCGGTGACGGCGGCAGTGGGGGCAAAGCTGGTGCCCGCCGGACCGCCCACGGCGGTGCGCACGGATGTGTCGAAGTGATGAGTATATTCGCCCGCCAGAATGACTTCCAGATCCGGCGCAGGTTGCCACAGCAATTTGCCGCGCACGCCGAATTCATCGACACGCCCCAAATTGCGGTTGAGCGTGACATAGCGCCCCTTGCCGTCCTGTCCGACATCGAAAGCGCTGATGCGCAGCGCTGCTTTCTGGCCCAGCGGAATGTTGATCGTGCCGTTGATCGTGCGGTCATTGCGTTCGCCATAGCTGGCATAGACCTTGCCCGAAAAATCGTTCAGCTTGGGCTTGACGGTGGTGATGGCGATCACGCCCGAGGTGGAGTTCTTGCCGAACAGCGTGCCCTGCGGCCCCATCAGCACATCGACGCGCTCGATATCGACAAGGCCGGTGATGCCCAGATCGCGCTGGGCGTCCATCACCACATCATCGACCACCACATTGACCGATTTGGCATTTGAAAAGTCAAACGAGGTCGAACCCACGCCGCGGATCTGGAACGCCGCGCCCTGCGTCGGATCATAGGTCAGTCCTGGCGTGGTGTATTGCAGGTCGGTCAGCGACTGATAACCGCTGTTCTGCAAGGCGTCCCCGCTCAGCGAGATGATCGAGATGGGAACATTCTGCATCTTTTCCTGGCGCCGCTCGGCCGTAACGAGGATCTGATCGAGCGCGGGCGCGGCATCGGCAGCAGGGGCATCGGCCGCGCGGGCCGCGACGGGAACGACGGTCATGGCCGTGGCGGCAAGCAGCAAGGCAGGCGTGAGAGAAGCCGGGCGGCGGAAACTGGTCATGATTCGAAACCCCAAGTTGCGTTGGGGGGCGATTAGACGCTGGAGATGACAATTCAGAGACGATTGTTCAGCTTAAAAAACAGATTTTACCTTTTTAAAAATACGAGTGTTCAGCTCAATGGACGGCGTGGCCTCGCTCGTTTCGACACAGAGCGCCCGGCGTAGCAGGAAAGTGCAGCCGATGGCCGCCACCAGAATGACAGCTGCCAGCGCGCCGGTCAGCCAGGCGAGGCCAAGCCCCCTGTCGCCCATCGCCGCCATCGCGTGAAACAACAGGGCTGTGCCGATCATCGCGCCAAGATTGAAGGGCAGATGAAAACCGGCATAGAAAGCGGCCGCGGGAGCATCGCCGCCGTGCTGCCGATCCCGATCCAGCCTTTGCCCCAACAACACGCGCAGCAGCATGAAATCCACTGCCATCGTGGCCCCTGTGCCGCAGGACCAAAGGATCAAAGGCAGGATTTGCCCCGGCGGCAGCCATGGCAGAACAAGTGCCAGCCCGAGATTGAGCACAAACACAACTATCAGCATACGCAGCGGGGCGACGGCGCGAAGCAGGCCCGGCGCGATGCCAGTTCCGATCATCGCCGCCAGCGCCTGCGCCAGAATGCCCGGCGTGCCCCATTCGGCCAAATCGAGGCGCTGGCGGGCGATGAAGAGAAAGCTGCTGCCGATAACGGCCATATGCGCGCCCACCAGCAGGAACAGCGCGGCCAGCCAACAGTCTGCCGCAGAAGCCATAAGGACGCGAGACGGTTTGAGCGCGCTCCCCCAATCCGGTCTGGAGGGCACCATGGTCGGCCTCTCCTTCACACGCCAGATCAGCCAGCCATGGACCAGAGGCGATCCGGCCAGCGTCAGCCAGAGGAGGACATGGAAATCGTCCATGCCATGATGATCGTGGCGGCTCCACAGCAGCGCGGCGGCAAACAGGATGGAGCCCGCCATACCCGCCTGCGCGCGGGCGCCGAAAATCCGTCCGCGCGCCGGTACGCCGCTGGACCGTTCCAGCGCCCATGCACCATGGGCGAGGTTGGAAAGGACCCAGCCGCTGGCCCAAGGCAGAAGGCCGAGCAACCAGCCCAGGACCGTGCGATTTTGCGGCATGAGCCAAAGTATCAGGCCGCCGACACCTTGCAGCGCCATGCCTGTCATCACCCAGAAGCTGCGCCGCCGATGGGGATCGGGGGCCAGATCGCAGACCATCCCGAAGAGCACCTCGACAACAATGCCCCAGCCGCCCACAATGGTCAGGATCAGCCCGGCTTTGGCCACATTCAGCCCCGCCGCTCCCACCAGAAGCACCGGCAGATAGGTTTTGCGCGCCAGTTCATAACCGGAAAAGACGAAACTGGGCAGCGACAGCGCCAGCATTTCGGCATGGTCAGCGACCCGGCTGGAGGCCTGATCCTCCTGCATCACAGGCATGAGGCCCTCTCAGCGGCATACCTCGGCCAGACGGGTAAAGGCCGCATGAAGAACCTCATCCTCATCAAGCCCGCGCGCCATGGCCACCATGCGCATACCGAACAGGGCCACGGAAACCACCTGAGACGTGGTGCGATCCGCAATCCGCCCATGGGGCAGGCCCATGTCCCACAGCACCGAGGTGACGATATTTTCGCCGCGACGGCGCCGCATGTCGAGCGCATGAGGCCCCAGTCCGGGATGCCGGGCGGCGGCGATGGCAATGATCGAGGTTGCCCTGACCAGATCGCGGGAGGAGGCGTAATTGGCATGAAAGGGATGCGGCCGACCAAAGTTTTCGGCCAGATTGTGCCGGAAATTCGTGACAACCGCATGAAGGGCGGCCACCATCAGTTCATCGCGCGTGCCAAAATGATAGACCACGGTGGAGGCGGGCGTTCCGGCTGCCGCTGCGGCGGATCGATGGGTCAGCGCTTCCAGCCCGCAGGTGACGATCAGCCGCCCGGCCTGTGCCGCAATCAGCCCCCTCTTGCTGCGGTCGGGCGTATCGGGATAGGTTTGATCGGGTTCAAGCGCGGCGATCCACTGCTCCAGATGGCGGCCTTTTCCAATATCCTCGTCGGGATCGGGATAGATGCCGCCGGTGAAACGGTGCAGGCACAGGGCACGCAACATGCGATAGGCTGGTTTGGCATGGGCAAACAGCGAAAAACCGCCCTCGTCAAGGATATAGCCCAGCGCCGCATCGGCCTGACGCGGATCGCCAAACAGCACGTCGGCCCAGAACAGCCCCACCGCGTCCAGCCATGCGCCCAGAGCGGGGGGGCACTCTGCCCGTCGCCCGGCATCCTGCACCATATCAATCAGCAGGCAGGCGAGGGCGCGATGCCCAACAATCCAGTCGTCAAGAATGGTTTCGGCCAGCACGGCGCGCAGGCCGGGTCCTACCGGCGCCATCGCCTCAAGACGCCTCAGCCAGCTTTCGCGAAACAGGCGGTCCTGCCCCATCGCATAGTCGATGACCTGCGTCAGCAACTGCTCTTTCGACCCCATGGTCTGGGTCAGGGCATTCAGGCTCATACCGACCTTTTCGGCCAGCGGGCGCAGCGTCAATTCGGCAAGGCCATGAGAAGCGATCAGTTCCAGCGCCGAGGCGATGACGGATTGCGCGCCATGTGTTTCATCGACAGAAGTCATCAGCGTCCCGGGCGTTTGCAGGAATGTTTCCTCTAGTGGGAGCCTGTGGATTTGTCACCGGGCATGATGCCCGCTACATCGCGCTTTCCTGCGCTGTGGCCAAAGGCGAACGCACTGGCCACGCCGTATCCGGCGTCGGAAAAGGGGGATGGAACAATGAGCCGCAAACGGATCTTCGTCAGTCTGGCCGTCACTACATGGGCCAATGTCCTTTCCGGGACGGCCGTTCATGCCGCCGCGCCGCCCGAGGAAAGCCCCGCCGGTGCCTGCGCGGGGCTGGCGGGCATGTCGATCCCCGCTTCGAAAATCGGACTGCCGACCACGGGTGCGGTGGTCAGCACCGCGCGGCTTGTCCTGCCGGACTCATCGAACCCCAATGGCGAATTCTGCGAGGTGAGGGGCTTCATTCTGCCCGCGTCCACGGATGCGCCGAAGATGGAGTTTGAGGTCAACCTCCCAACCGCCTGGAACCGCAAAGCCGTCCAGTTCGGCGGCGGCGGTTTCGACGGTGTGCTGGTCACGGGCCTGGGCCATGCGGCGCTGCAGCCGGATTCGGTCCGCAATCCTCTGGCGCAAGGGTATGTTACTCTTGGCAGCGACGGCGGACACAAGGGAACAGCCGGTTTTGACGGCAGTTTCGCCCTCAATGACGAAGCCTTGCTGAATTTCGGTCAGCAATCGGTCAAAAAAGCCCATGATGCGGCCATGGCCATCATCACCGCGCGATACGGCCGCGCCCCCAAGCGCTTCTATTTCATCGGCGCGTCGCAAGGCGGCCACGAGGCGCTTGATGCCGCGGCGCGTTATCCCGCCGATTATGACGGCGTGGTGGCCAGTTATCCGGCCTATAATGTGACCATGCTGCATCTGGGATCATGGAATGTCGGCATGGCTCTCTATGAAAATGGCGGAGCAGGATGGCTGAACCCTGCCAAAACCAAGCTGCTTACCGATGCTGTCTATGCCGCTTGCGACAGTCTTGACGGGGCCAAAGACGGGATCATCAGCAATGTGAAGGGCTGCAACAAGCGGTTCAGCATCGCGACCGTTCGGGCCACTTTGCGCTGCGCCGATGGCAAAGACACTGGGGATGCATGCCTTTCGGACGCTCAGATTGCGGCGGTGGAAAAGATTACCTCCCCGTTCCGCCCCGGCTTCCCGATTTCCGGTTCCGAGGTGTTTGCGCGCTGGGCGCTGCTGGAAGGTGCCCTGTTCCACGGGCCTTCGACGCTGGGCTCGCGGCCCGTTCCCGCCAATCCCCCGACTGCGGCCGATCCGCTGCTCTACAACGCCGGTTCGGGCACCATAAAATATGTGATTACACGTCAGCCGGGGTTCGATCCGCTCACCTTCAGGCCCGATGAGTGGAAAGCGCGTGTGCAACAGTCGGGACAGATCATGGACGTGACCGATGTCGACCTGACGCCATTTCGGCGCAAGGGCGGCAAGATCATTTTGACCCATGGCACCATTGATGACTTCATCACCCCGCACAACAGCGAGGCCTATTATGAGCGACAGCTCGCTCGCCATGGCAAGGCCAATCTTCCATCCTTCATGCGCTTCTATGTGATTCCCGGCTTTGGTCACGGATTTGGCCTGTTCAGCGCCCGGTTTGATGGGCTCGCCGCGATTGACCGCTGGGCGGAAACGGGTCGTGCGCCGGAACGGCCGATTGCGGTTGATGCCAACAAGGACCAGCATCGTACGCGGCCCATGTGCGAATTTGGCTCCTGGCCGCGCTATCGCGGAACCGGTTCGGTGGACAGCGCCGCCAGCTTCACTTGCGTGAAGAATTAGCGGAACTTTCCAGGCGTCTCGTCGGTGATTTCCGGCTAATCCATGGCGCGGCCTTCCAAGGCGGCGCCATGATGCGGGTCAATCGACCAAGGCCGCCTTCACAGCCTGGGCCAGCACGCCGCTGTCCACTGCCTGCGCCGAAAGATCAGAGGGCTCAAAGGGCTTGAGCATCAGTTTGGAACGCAGCATGGCATAGCCATAGATCGCCGACCAGAAGGCCATCACCCGCACCGAAGTCTCCACCGGCGCATGGGCGGGCAAAGCGGCCTGCATCACATTGAGCAAGGTGCGATAGGCGCGATCCTGACAGGCGAGCAGCGCGGGATCGATTTCGGGCGAGGTCAATTCGCTTTCATACATCAGCTCGACAAGGCGGGGCTGGCGCGCGGCAAAATCCAGAAAGGCCTCACCCAGCGCCAGCAGTTGATCGGCCACCGGGGCGGGACTGTCGGCGATGGCGCTCGCGTCTGTGTTGAGTTCCGCGAAACCTTCGATGGCCACGGCCAGCAACAAGGCCCGCCGGTCGGTAAAATGGTAATAGGGCGCGGCCGTGCTGACCCCCACCTGCTGGGCCAGAGAGCGCAGCGACAAGGACAGGTGTCCATGTTCGGCCACATGCGCCCGCGCAGCGGCCAGCAGGTCACGACGCAGGTCTTCCTTGTGATATGTTTTTGCCTTGGCCACCTTGCGCTCCTGTTACCGGCCTTTCCCTACCAAGACTGGCGCTGGCTGCAAGGCCGGAGGAAGCGCTCTTGCCATCTATTTTAGCATCGCTTAGATAGCTCAATCTTAGCAATGCTAGATTCGGTGCCCAAGGGCATTTGAGGAGAGAGAAGATGGCACAATCGAAAGGGCGCATCGCGATTGTCGGTGCGGGGCCTGGCGGGATGGCCGCCGCGCTGGCCTGCCTGCGGCTGGGCTTTGAGGTCACGCTGTTTGAACGCGCAGGCGAGATCAGGGCGGCGGGCAACATCCTGAACCTGTGGCCCCCGCCCCAAAAGGTGCTCAAGCTGATCGGCGTTGATACCGAGGATCTGGGCGCGCCCTGCCACACCTATTTCGAAAGCCGCACAGGCAAACGCCGCGCCGATGTCCTGCTGCCACCTGAAGTCGAGGCGGAATATGGCGGCGGCTTTATCGGCCTGTTGCGCTGGGGCCTGTATCAGCGGATGATCGACGCCATCCCGCCCGAGGTGATCAAGCTGGGCCATGAACTGGTCAGGATCGACGATTACGGCGCGGGCGTGCGCCTGACCTTTGCCAATGGCGCGACCCATGAGGCCGATGTGCTGATCGGCGCGGATGGCATCAACTCCTTCGTGCGCGGCCATCTGTGGGGTGTGAAGCCGATCCGGCATCAGCGCCTGCATCTGGTGGGCGGCTATCTGTTTCTGGATCGGGAACCCGAGGGCGTCGGCATCATCGCCCATAATCGCACCACGCAGGTCAGCTACACGCCGATCCGTCACGAGGGCAAATGGGGCTATGAATGGTGGGTGCTGGAGGCCTGCGATCCGGCGGCCCCGGCGCCGCGCGACCTGATCGGTTTCTGCAAGGCGCGGGTGGAGGGATTTTCCAAGACGGTGCGCGATCTGATCGATGCCACGCCGGTGGAACATATGCAGCGCTGGGAAATCCGCGACCGTCCGCCGCTGAAGCAATGGTCCAAGGGGCGCATCACGCTGGTGGGCGATGCTGCGCATCCTACCTCTCCCTATGCCGCCTATGGCGCGGGCATGTCGATCGAGGATGGCTATTTCCTCGCCCGCGAACTGGCGGCGGTTGATATGGCCGATACGGCAGCAGTGCGGGCTGCGCTGCTTTGCTTTGAACAGCGGCGCATTCCCCATACGATACAGGTGACGCAAGGCGCCTATTACACCGGCAAGATCTTTCATCACTGCCCGGCATTCCTGCGCCCGATCCGCGACTGGATTTTCGACCACACGCCCTTTCTGCAAAAGATGGTGGGCGATGAAATGCCCAAACACATCCTCTCGCAATTGGCCGAGATCGAGGATGGCCAACCCTATATTCCCACCCACAAACGAAAGGCTGCGGCATGAGCGGCTTCCAATATGGCGTATCGCTCTACAGCTATACCGATGACATCGGCACGGTGATGGGGCTGGATGAGGCGCTCGAACATGTGGCCGACACCGGCGCCACCGGCATCGAGATCCTGAGTGAGAGCCACATTCCCGCCTATCCCCGGCCCGACACGGCATGGATAGACCACTGGTTCGCCCGGTTGGAGAGGCTTAAGCTGGTTCCCACCAATATGGCGTGCTGGGTCGATACCAGCATCACCCTCAACCATAACCGTACCGAGGAGGAAGGAGCAGCCCAACTGGCGCAGGATCTGCGTCTGGCCCATCTGCTCGGCTTCCGCTTCATCCGCCCCAAGTTCGGGGTGATAGACGAGGAACTGACCCCGCATCCGATCTGGCGCGGGGCGGTGGAGCGTGTGCTGGATCTGGCCGATGAACTGAACATCACCATCATCCCGGAAATCCATGCGCCCACCCCGATCCGCCATCCGGTGACCGAGGCCTATGTCGATTTCATCCAGAAGACCGGCACCCGGCACTTCGGCCTGCTGATCGACACCGGCATCTTTCAGGATCGCCCGCTGCCCTATTGGCCGGGGGAAACGCCGGAAATCCGCAAGGCCGCGCTCAGCTTTCTTGACGGCATCAAGGTGCCGGTCGAACATCTGGCCGAGGTGATCGACTATGTGCCCTTCATCCAGGCCAAGTTCCACCACATCGACGAGAAGCTGCACGATCACCATATCCCGTGGGATCGGATCGTGCCGATGCTCAAGAAGCTGAATTATAAAGGCTATCTCTCCAGCGAATATGAAGGCGTGCGCGACCCATGGGTGGCCATTGAGCAGGTGCGCCGCCAGCATTGCCTTATCCGCCGCCTCGAACGCGAAACGGAGCTTTCCCATGCCTGAGCGCAGCATCATCCAGTCCAGCGGCTTTGCCAATACCGAGGCAGGCTTCACCCTGCGGCTGCGCCAGCCCAACTATCGCGGCCTGCGCCTCAGCCTGATCGAGGGGATCGACATCACCGTCGACGGGCAAACCTATCCGGCCGAGGCCAACAGCATCCTGCTGCGCGGCGAGGTTTATTCCCATGCCGCCATGGCCGGGGCGATCGAGACGTGGTGGAATGTGGGCGAAACCATCGCGGTGCAGGTGGCAAAGCCGGACGGTCTGTCGGCGGGAGTGCATGAAGTGGGCTGCACCCTGCGGCTGCGGCATCCCTATTTTCCTCCGCAGTTCCAGCCCGCCTTTGTACGCGAAACCCGCCACATCACCATCATCCAACCATAACATACCAAAAGGGAGGGGCCGCGATGGCCACCGCATTTACCAAGCCGGCGCCTGTTGCGGGACCGGCGCAGGGGGTTCTCGTCATTCTGGCGGGGTTTCTGCCCATTCTGGCCATCGTTGCCCTTACTCCCGCCGTGCCCAATATGGTGGGGCATTTCGCAGGCGTGGCCGGTGCCACCACGCTGGTGCCCTTGGCCGTGACCGCGCCGGGGCTGATGATCGCGCTGTTCTCGCCCGTGATGGGCTGGCTCGCGGATCGTTATGGCAGGCGCGTCCTGCTGATCTGGGCGACATTCATCTATGGCTTTGTCGGCGTGGCGCCCTATTTTCTGGAAAGTCTGGCCGCGATCTTTGCCACCCGCCTTGCGCTTGGCCTGTGCGAGGCGGCGATCCTGACGATCACCAACACGCTGATTGCCGATTATTACCCCGAAGCGGGCCGCCGCAACTGGCTGATGGCGCAGGCCGCCATTGGCCCGATATTCGGCGTAACGGTGCTGATCGGATCGGGCCAGTTGGCGGCGTTTGACTGGCACCTGCCGTTCCTTATCTATGCGGTGGCGCTGCCGATTGCCGGGGCCATGGCGATCTTGCTGTTCGAACCGGCCCACCAGCGGGCCAGCAGCGCCGCCAGCAGCGAAACCTTCCCCACACGTCACATTGCGGTTTGCGGCGGCGTGACGCTGTTTGGGGCCTCGCTCTATTACGTTTATATCGTCCAGATCGGGCTGGCCTTTGAGGGCATCGGCCTCCACGCGGCGGACAAGGTCGGCATGCTGGTCGGCCTTGCCAATATCGGCGTGTTTCTGGGTGGGTTGGCGTTCAAACCTTTGTCCATCCGGCTTGGCGTTGCGGGACAGATCGCCGCGTTCCTCGGCTTTATGGGGGCGGGAATGCTGGGCATCGGTCTTGCCGCCGATATCGCCACGATGACGGGTTTTGCCATGATCGAGCAATTCGGCGCGGGCATCCTGATTCCGGCGCTGGTACTGTGGGCGATGCAGGGCGTCGCGCCCCAGCATCGCGGGCGCGCCATGGGCATCTGGAGCGCCTGCTTCTTCCTCGGCCAGTTCACCAGCCCGCTGGCGGTCTCATTGGTGCGGCTGAGCGGGGCCGGCATCGGCGGCGCCTTTGCCTGGTTGGGAGGGCTGGCGGTCATCTGCGCCGGTGTCGCGGTTTTGCGGGCAAGGTAGCAATGGCCGAAAAGGGGCGATCATGCCTCCTGAAACGGCGACGCCCCGCCGACCCCGAGTTTTTCAAGAAACAATTCGGCCGCCCGCGAAAGATAGCCATTGCTGCGCCGATAGATGCAGAAATGGCGCGGCAAAGTCAGGGCGGGAATGTCGAGCGCCACCAGGGAATCGGCCGCGATCTGGTCGCGGACCACCGGCCATGGCAGCCAGCCCAGCAGTCCGGTGGTTTGCAGCAGGGCGATCTGGGCGGCGATGGAATTGGTTTCAATCGCGATTTCCGGCATGGCGGCGCCCGCTTGGGCGATCAGGCCGTCAAAATAATGGCGCGGCGTCCGGCCCTTGTTGAGCATGACCCAGCGCTGTTGCAGGACATCGGCAAGCTGCGGCTTTTCCGGCAGCAGGCGGGCTGTGGCGCGGTTGCAGCAGACGGTGAAATGATCGCCCTCGCCGCAAGGCCCAAGCGGCCTGATGCCTTCGTAGACCAGACCTTCGCTGCCGATCATCAGGTCGATTCGGCGCTCGGCAAGTGCTTCGGTCAATTCGCCATCGGCTGCTTCGAACACTTCGACGCTGACTTGCGGGGCCGCGATCAGAAGCGCGCTGATCGCCTCGGCCACCGTGGCATAGATGGCCGAGGCGATCGCTCCAACGCGCACGCGGCTGCCCCGCAAGCCGTCGAGTTCGACCAGCGCCTCGCGGGCCTGCTGCATGTCGAAGGTCAGTTGCCTTGCAAAGCGGAGCAGGATGTCGCCCGCGATGGTGGGCGTCATGCCCTTGCTGTGGCGTTCGAACAACTGGCGGCCCAGGCGCAGTTCCATGTCATGGATCATCCGGCTCAGCGCGGGTTGGCTCATATTGACCTGATCGGCGGCGCGGCCAAGGCTGCCGCTGTCGGCAATCGCCACGATGGCGCGCAGGCGCTGTTCATCGAAAGTCATGCGGATTTAGTATGCCTTCCATCCATAATTGCAATGGATGATATGGACCGGCCCTCTTATCCTCGCGCCAAAGAGACGGTGAAGGGCAGCGAAGGATACCGGCTATGGCCACAGTCAGGGATGTCACCACGGATCTGCTGCGCAAACTGGGCATGACCCATGTTTTCGGTAATCCCGGTTCGACCGAATTGCCGATGTTCCGCGATTTTCCAGCCGATTTCCGTTATATACTCGGGCTTCAGGAATCGGTGGCGGTGGCCATGGCCGATGGCCACGCGCAGGCCACGCGCAATGCCGCGCTGGTCAATCTGCACAGTTCGGCCGGGACCGGCCATGCGCTGGGCAATCTGTTCACCGCGTTCAAAAATCAGGCTCCGCTGGTGGTGACCGCAGGCCAGCAGGCGCGTTCGATCCTGCCGTTCGAGCCTTTTCTTTTTGCTGAAAGACCCTGTGAATTTCCCCGGCCCTTTGTGAAATGGTCCTGCGAACCGGCCCGCGCCGCCGATGTGCCGCGCGCGATCCTGCGCGGATACCGGATTGCCATGACCCCGCCTTGCGGGCCGGTGTTCATCTCGGTGCCGGTGGATGACTGGGATCAACCATGCGACCCGCTCGATTTCGGCACGCTTGCCGCCGGCAATCCCGGCGATCCGGGCGAATTGGCGCAATTGGCCCAAGCCCTGACGAAAGCGCATGCCCCGGCGCTGGTGCTGGGCGCAGGATGCGCGCGGCAACAGGCGTGGCGCGCGGCCATCGATCTGGCCGAGGCGCAGGGTATGGCGGCCTATGTCGCCCCCTTTGCCAGCCGGAATGTGTTTCCCGAAGACCATCGCCTGTTCCGGGGCTTTCTGGCGGCCTCGCGGGAATCCATTGTCGAGACGCTGCGACAGCACGATCTGGTGATCGCGGTGGGCGGACCGCTCAACCTCTATCACACCGAAGGCGATGGCCCGCATCTGCCGCAAGGCACCAGCGTCTGGCTGATCGCCGAGGACCCCAATCTGCTGTCATTCGCGCCGTCGGACCGGGCCATTCTGGCCGATCCGCGCCTTGCGCTGGAAACGGTGGGGCGGCTGGTCGCGCCGCCCGCATCGCGCGCCGGTGTCCTGCCGCGTCCTCCGGCGCCGCTTGTTGCGCGGGACGGTCCCGGTTTGAATGATGCCTGCGTGATGGAGGCGATTGCCCGCCTGCGCCCCGCCGGATCGGTCGTGGTCGAGGAGGCGCCCTCCAGTCGGCCGGTCATGCAGCGCCATCTGCCCATGCTCGAACCGGACACATTCTACACCACGGCGGGCGGCGGGCTCGGCTATGCCCTGCCGGCCTCGGTCGGCATCGCGCTGGCGCGCAAGGAAGACAAGGTGATCGCGCTGCTGGGCGATGGTTCGGCGATGTATGCGATTCAGGGCCTGTTTGCGGCCGCGCGTGAGGAAACGCCTGTCAGTTTCCTCATCCTCAACAACCGGTCCTATGCCGCGCTGCGACAGTTTGGCAGCCATTTCGGATTGGAACGGGTCGAAGGCACGGATCTGGAAGGGCTGGATTTTTGCGCCCTTGCCCAAGGGCACGGGGTGGCCGCAAGGCGCGCGGCGACATCGGCCGAGCTTGACGAGGCCTTGCAGTGGTCCTTTACCTGTCCCTTGCCCACTCTTGTCGAAATCATGGTGGCGTGATGCAGAGCGACGCGACGGGCCATCAGCGCTTCCGCCTTGCCGCCCTGATCGACGACAGACCGGAGGAGGGCATATTCCGCGTCAACCGCGCGCTGTTTCGCGATGCGGCGCTGTTCGATCTGGAAATGCGATATGTCTTTGAAGGCGGGTGGGTGTTTGTCGGCATGGCGACGCAGGCCGAAAACCCGCATGACTTTTTCACCGCCAACATCGGCCGGGTGCCGGTCATCGTCAGCCGCGACGGCGAAGGCCAGTTGCATTGTTTCATCAATGCCTGTCCGCATAAGGGCGTGCGGCTGGTCCAGCGTCAGTGCGGACAGGCGCGGCACCATGTCTGCCCCTATCACAGCTGGACCTTTGACAGCGCGGGGGCCAATCGCGGCATCAAATGGGAAAAGCGCGGCTGTTATGGTCAAGGTTTCGCGGGTGAGGACCACAATCTGGCCCGTGTGGCGCGTTTTGGCGAATATCGCGGTTTTCTCTTTGCCAGCCTGAATGCGGACGTACCCTCGCTCGACAATCATTTGGGCGAGGCGCGCAAGCTGATTGATCTGGTGGTCGACAAGAGCCCGGAAGGGGTGGAACTCGTGCCGGGCCGTGTGCGCTTCACCTATGCCGCCAATTGGAAGATGCAGCTTGAGAACTGCTCGGACCAGTATCATTTCACCTCGACCCATCCCAGCTATATCCGCATCCTGAGCGAACGCGCGCTTGAAGAAACCTCGCAGGTGGTGACCGCGAGTCTGAGCAATGCCGATTTCTGGAAGGAGGATGCCGACGGCGTGACCGGCGGCACCTATTCGTTCGAGCATGGCCATGTGCTTAACTGGGGGCTGATGGGCGTCAGCGCGGCTTTGCCCGAGTATGAAAGGGCCGATGCGCTGGCTGAAGAGCTGGGCGTGGCCCGGCGCAACTGGATTTTCAACATGCGGAACCTGACCCTGTTTCCCAATCTCCAGATCGCCGAAAACGCCTCCAGTCAGTTGCGGATGATCCGGCCCATCGCGCCCGATCTGACCGAAATGCAGACATGGTGCATCGCGCCGCGCGGCGAGAGCGCCCGCGCGCGGGCGCTGCGGATCCGGCAATATGAGGACTTCTTCAATCCCACCGGCATGGCAACGCCTGATGATACGGTATGCTATGAAGAGGCCCAGACCGGTATGGCGCAGCAGGCCAACGGGTGGCTGCAAGGCCATGCGCGCGGGCTAGCCGCGAGTGTGGAAGGCGGCAATGACTTTTCCGACGCCTTGGACATGAAGCCTGCCCGCAGCGTTCTGGCCGACGCGCAATTGTGCGATGAAAGCCTGTTCCGCACCTACTATCGCGCCTGGGCACAGCGCATGGCGGCCGTGCTGTCATGAGCGGGCAGTTTGCCGAACTTCTCGCACGTGAGGCTTTGCTGCTGGATCGCGGCGCGTTTCAGGAATGGTTGGAGCTTTATACCCTCGATTGCCTGTTCTGGATGCCCGCATGGCGCGATGACGGTACACAGACCGATGATCCAGATCGTGAGCTTTCGCTGATCTATTATCGGGGGCGCCGCAACCTGGAGGACCGGATCAGGCGCGTGCAATCGGGCCTGTCGGTGGCCTCGTCGGTCATGCCGCGCGTCTCGCATATGATCGGCAATGTGCTGGTGGAGGAGGCGGATGCGGCAAGGGCGCGCATCGCCTCGGTGTTCAACGTCCATGTTCATGACGTGCGCACCGGCCGCGCCCATGTGTTCTTCGGGCGTTACGAGCATGAGTTCGTCCGCATCGAGGGGCGCTGGATGATCGCGGGCAAGATTATCCGCCTGATGAATGACACCATTCCCACCCTGCTCGATATTTACAGTATCTGAGGACGCCGACATGACTTCATTTCCCGATACGGTGGCGATCATTGGCGCCGGCGCCATGGGATGCCTGTTTGCCGCGCGCATGGCCGAGGCGGGCGCGCAGGTGACCCTTGTCGATGTCGACAGGGCGCGCATCGACGCCATTGCGCGCGATGGCATTCGCCTGACCGATGATCGCGGGACGCGCGACATTCGCGTGGACGCCGCTTTGGCAGGCGCGATCCCGGAGGCGCCGCAACTCGTCCTGCTGTTTACCAAGAGCTATCACAGCGCCGCGGCTATTGCCTCGATCCGTCACTGGCAGGCGCAAGGGCCGTTGGTGATGAGTTTGCAGAACGGGATCGGCAATGCGGAAAAGCTGGCCGATATGTTCGGCGCGGACAGGGTGCTTCAGGGCACGGCGCATATTCCCGCCGACCTTTCGCCGCCCAACGGGGTGGCCACCCATGGCTTTGGCCATATCCATTTCGGGGGCTTTACCGCCAAGGCCCACCGCGCGGCCCCGGATGTGCGCGATTTGCTGGAGTGCGCCGGTTTCGATGCCGTGCTGAGTGACGATGTGGAACGGGTGGTGTGGGAAAAGGTGGCTTTCAACGCCGCGCTCAACGCCACCTCGATGATCTGTCGGGCCACCAATGGCCAGATCAATACCCCGGCGGGCCGCCGTATCGCCCAAGGCGTGGTGCAGGAAACTGTCGCGGTTGCGCAGGCGCGCGGCCTGAGCCTGGATGCACAGAGCATTATCGGCACGGTCCATGCCGCGTTGGTCGAGCATGGCCATCACAAGCCCTCCATGCTGCAGGACCGCGAACATGGCCGGATGACCGAGATCGAGGCCATCAACGGCGCCATCGTGCGTGAAGGGGAGAGGCTAGGCATTGCAACGCCTGTTTGCGCGACGCTGGCCGATCTGGTGCGGGTGATCGAGGGGGTGGAGCATACGAGTTGCTGAATGATCGGGCGGGCGCCGCCGGCCTCGACATGATTGAGGATGACATGACGGCCGCAGACTTTGTCGGCAAGGACATGGCGGGCTTTATGGCATGAATTCGTTCCGCAAGATCACGGTGCCGCGCGTGCTCCTCTATCTTTGGGCGCGCGCGACATCATTGGCCCGAAGCAGCCGATAGGCCGCAAAACCCAGCACCAGCACCCCGCCGATCAACGCGGACCACAGCGCGATGATGCGCGGGGCAAACCCTTTGCGGCCATCGCCGGGGGCCACATCGATTTCGACAATCCGCCCATCGTCTTTCACCCGCGCCTGCGGGAAGGGCTCCGGCCGCGTGGCCAGTTCGGCCCTGTCGAAAAAGGCGGGTGGGGCCTTTGCCTGCCCCACGGCCAGGCGATAGGGGGCCGCGCCATTCAAGGCGGCCAGCACTTCGACCGGAGCCAATTGCAGATCCAGCCTGGGCGCCTGCGAAAATCCGGCGCTGCGAGCATCCGCTTCGATCGTGAATTCGCGCGGCCCGCCATCGCCCCATTCCAGAGATGCGCCCTTTTCCCCCTGCTTCACACTGCCCAAAGCGAGCGGCGTCCATGGCTGGTCTGGCGATGCACGGCCCAGCAGGCGGATCGGCACCACGCCATCCCGGCCGGTCATCGTGACCGTCAGGGCCGACGGCACCGCCCCTTCGGGCAGGGTCAAAAGCACATGATGCGGATCTTTCATCACCGCGCCCCTGGTGGCCACGGTGATGCGATGCGGCGCGGGCGTGGGCGAGGTGACAAGGTTTGCTCCGGTCACCATCGTGGCCGACGCGCCGCTCCATCTCACCCGCAGATAGCGCCCGCCCAGCACAGCGCCGCCCAGATCGATCCTGTCGGGCCCCAGCAGGCGCTTGCCCTGATCGGGCCGAAACAGCACCTTCTGCGTCAGGCTCTGCCAATGGCTGAGGTCGCTGCCCACGTCGAGCGAGACCGTCACCGGGTTTTGCACGGGCACGTCGGCTTCGAGCGTGATCGACATTGCCGGTTGGTCCAATTGGCGTGTGTCGAGCAGAACAGCGTGTTCCGATGCGGCGGGGGAGTGTTCATCGGTCTTGATGCTGACGGCCTGCGCTGCGCGATCCACCCGAACGGAAACGGAGGGGCCATGATGCGCAGGCGAGGGCGAACCAAACGGGGGCGAACCAAACGGGATCGCCTTGACCCGGACCACCGAAAATTCGCCGGGGCTCATCGGCAGCAAGGCCAGAGACAGCGTCCTGCCCTGCGCGTCGAACAGGCGAATGTCGCCCTTGTCCGCCCGCCGGATTGCCACCAGCGCGGCCGGAGGCAGCGCGACACGCTGAATTGGCTCCGCACCGGTCTCCACCGGCAGGGTCAGCGCAAAATCTTGCGGACCCAGCGGTTTGCCCTCATCCGCCCGGTCGCAAGAGGCCAGCAGCAGGAGTGTCAGGGCGGCAAGGCGCCTCATGCGTCCAACCCCGCGCGATCATCCGCGCGCGGCGGCAGCGGCACGAAATAACCGATCAACAGCATCAGCAGGCCCACCCCGATAAAGGCGACGATGCGCGCCACGCCTTCGACCTTGGACATATCGACGATCACCAGTTTGACAACGACCACCCCCAACAGGACCGCGCCGGTCAGCCACGGCAAGCGCTGGCGCCGCCGATGGGCAAACAGCATCAGGCCCATCGCGACCAGCGTCCAGAGCAATGAACAGCCCGACTGGACAATCTGGCTCTCGATCAATTCCTCGCTGCTCCACCCCACGCCCAGATAATGGTGAGCGGTACGCAGCCATAGGGTATTGACGATGGCAAAGTCCAGAACGGCGCCTGCGCCCATCCCCGTTTCGCTGACTATCCATCCGGCGCCGTCGGGCCGGGGCTGGGCGCCGCACAGCATTTGGCGCCACAGGCCCAGCGTAGCCAGAGCCAGCAGGGCCGTCAGATCGACCGGATTGAGCAGCGGCACATAGGGCAGGGGATCGGTCACCCCTTCGGCCATCAGTGTGGTGGCCAGCGCCCCGCCATAGACCAGCACGGCCAGCACCCGCGCCCCATGCCACCAATAGGCCCGCGCGGCCGGATCGAGCGGCCAGCCAAGCCCGGTCATATCGGCGCGCGATGCCGCCTTGCCCGCCCAGCGCGTGAGCGCGAAAAGCATGGCGGTGGCGCTGATGAGAAACACCACGCCCGCCCATGATGTGTCCCACAGCGCGCCGCGATCAATCCCCAGCCACAGCCCGTCCGCCACCATGGCCGTGCCCAGCAGCACGCCGCCGCCATGCATGGCGAGCGTCCAGCGATCCACGGGCAGATGCCGCAGCAGCCACAGGTGCAGGCCAATCGCCAGCGCCCAGTAGAACAGGTCGGGCAGATAGAGGATGTTGCGCCCATCCATCAACGCGGCCAGAAGGCAGAGCGTCAACAGCGGCAGGGAAAGCCGCGCGGGCCAGCCTGCGACCGGCCAGTCTTTGCTACGGCCAAAGGCCTGCGCGAGGGCCATTGCGCCCAGGATCGCCAGCATGGCGGTGTAAAGCTGCATATAGGGCGACAGCGCCGCCGCAGACAGGGAGGGTGCAGCAGCAGGGGCAGGCAGATAACGATCTGTTTCACGCAGAATGGCAAGGCAGACCAGCGCAAAGCCGCCCAGAAACCATGCCTTGCGCAAACTGTATTCCCACGGCGCATAGGCCTGCGCCAGAGAGGACCCGCTGTGCGCCAGAGGCGCGCGCAGCAGCCATGCGGTGAACAGCACCGGCAGGGCCACAAGCATCGGCACCATAAACCCGTTGTTGGCCAGCGGGAGCGCGGCAATGTTGGGTTCGAGAGACACCGCCACCATCAGCGCGGCGGCGGTCTGCAACAGCAAACCGAAAGCGCGCGGCATCCAGCGTGCCTGTCGCGCGCCCACCCAGAAGGCCCCCGCGCCTTCGAGCGCCCATGTGGCGGCGGTCCATTTTGCCTCCAGCGCCAAAGGCACGGCCAGCGTGACAAAGCCCACGCCGATGGCCAGCAGACATTCGTTGAGCAGGCGCATCTCGGCACGGCGGCGGCGCAGCGTCAGCGCGGCCATGCCGAGATAGGACGCGCCAAAGCCCAGCGCGGAAAAGGCCTCGGCAAAGGGGCGGCCATGGACCAGACCCGCCTGAAGCCCGAAACCGGCCAGCGCCGTCCCGAACAGCAGGGTGGAATCGGCGTAATTGCCAAGCGGGCCCGGCGTGTTGTGCGCATAGAGCATGGCCGTCGCGAGATAGATCGCGATCGAGGCGATGAGAAAGATCTCGCAGAGCAGGAAATGCCGCGTTTCATAAGCGGAAAAGCCCCACAGGCCCGCCAAAAGAAAGGTCGCGACAAAGCCCAGCAGATTGAGCGGCCGCCAGCTCTTTTTCCATGCGATCACCAGGATCGCCACATTCAGGATGGTGAGATAGGTGAACAGGCCGAGCGGCGTCTCGCTCTTGCCGCCCAGCAGCACCGGCACCGCAAACCCGCCCAGAAACGAGGCCAGCGCCATGGTCAGCGAATCCTGCATCAGCGCCAGCCCGCAGCCCAGCGCGGCAAACAGGATCATGAAGGCAAAGGCGGCCGCAGGCGGCAGCACCCCATAGGCCTTGGCCGCAGCGAACACCACGAGGTAGAGCACGGCCACGCCCGCTCCCTGAAGAGAGAGGCCAAAGGAGGGCCGCTCGATCCGCTTGTTGAGGCCCACCAGCAGCAGGGCCGCCCCGATCAGGGCAATCAGTGTCAGGCGCATTTCGATCGGAAACAGCCCGGCATTCGCCGCGAAACGCGCCAGAAAAACCAGGCCGACAAACAGCACCGCCAGACCGGCCCGCACAATCGTGTTGCCGCCCAACAGCCACGCGCGCGCCTTGGCAATGGCCTCCTCGACAGGGTCGGTGCGGGCGGGATGGTAGGTTTCGACGTGCCTTGGGGCGGCCCATCTTGCAGGGTCCGGTTGGCGATGGGCGTCCGGGGCAGGCGTCGGGGCGTCTTTGTGAGGGGGCGCATCGGCAACCGGTGCTGGAACGGTCTCGACCTCTTCCTCGACGGGTGCAGGGCTTTCGAGGGGGTGTGCGGCCTGCTTCTGGGGGGCGACCGGCTGGGCCTCGGCCAAAGCGGCCTGCACGGCGGACTGGATTTCCTGCTGCACCAAAGAGCGCAGCCATAGCCCCATCAGGGCGCCAAGGACCCCGCCGATAAAGACGCCCGTTAGATTATATCCCCCGGAAAAGCCCCCCAAAAGCGCGCCGACAATGGCGGCCCAGCCAATAATTCCCATCCCCGCCTCATCATCTCGTCTGAAGCGTCAGCTTCGCAGATTTGATGAAAATGGAAAGGCTTGTGTAATCCTCCTTAAACGGACTGGTCACGCTGGTCCTGTATGGAGCGTGCAGGCCTAACGCGCCTGCTCCACGATGCCGCGGCAGGGGCCAAAGCCGATGGCGCGATAGCCTTCGCGCATCGCGCGGGCGTGGAGCGTCAGTTCGTCGCCATCCTCCAGGAAGCAGCGCTGTTCTCCGCTGGGCAGGAGGACAGGATGTTGGCCGCCTTGGGAAATTTCCATCAAGCTGCCCTCGCTCCCGGGGGCGGGGCCGGAGAGCGTGCCGGTGCCCAGCAGGTCGCCGGTATGCAGATCGCAGCCGTTCGAGGCGTGATGGGTGACGATCTGAGCGGGGGTCCAGTACATGGCCTCGTGGGCCGCGCCTTGGCTCAATTGCTGCGCCTCAATGCCGCTCTTGCGCATTGCCGCGCTGGCCAGCGTGGCCGAGAGGGTGATCGACAATGCGCCCTGCGCCTGATCCTGCGCATCCCACAGATGGGGCAGGGGCGCAGGATCGCCCTGGGGCCGCGCGGGTTGCGCTACTCGGAAGGGGGCCAGCGCCTGCGCGGTGATGACCCATGGCGAGATGGTGGTAAGGAAGCTCTTGGACAGGAACGGGCCGAGGGGTTGATATTCCCACGCCTGAATATCGCGTGCGGACCAGTCGTTGAGCAGGCAGACCCCGGCAATCCTATCCCATGCCTCGCCAATCGGGATGGTTTCACCAAGGGCATTATCCCCGGCGATCCAGATGCCCAGTTCGAGTTCGTAATCAAGACGGCGGCAGGGGGCATAGGTCGGATGATCGGCATCGGGCGGCTTGATCTGGCCCTTTGGGCGGATCACCGGGGCGCCCGATACGCGGATCGAACTGGCCCGCCCGTGATAGCCGATGGGGACGTATTTGTAATTGGGTAGCAGCGGATTGTCGGGACGAAACAGCTTGCCGATGTTGGTGGCATGGTGGATGCCGACATAGAAATCGCTGTAATCGCCAATGGCAAAGGGCAGATGTAATTCAACACTTTGCGCAGGGTAAAGCCAAGGGGTGATCGCATCTTGCCGCGCCGGATCGGTCAGCACGGCGAAAAGCGCGTGGCGCAGCGCGCGCCGAGTGGCTGCATCAAGGCGAAACAGGGCGTTGAGCGTTTGTTCGCTCAAAGCCGGGCACAGGGCATCGGGCAGCAGGCCAGCCTCCGCCAGCCCTGTCAGATCGACGACATAATCGCCGATCGCCGAGCCAATCCGCCGCGTTTCGCCCTCGCGCGAAAAGACTCCCAGCGGCAGGTTTTGGACAGGAAAATCCGGGTGCTCATCGGCGCCCTCAACCCAGCTTGAGGCGGCGGCATCATGAGTATGGTCGATCACGCGCGATCTCCATCCCCGGCGGGCTCGTGATGCAGCCATTGCGCATGGCGCGGTGCGCGCTTGGTCCTGCTCCATTCCTCCAGCATCACCGGGGCCAGTTCGCGCAATTCGCGATATTGCTCGTCCGTGCCGATGTTGCAGGCCAGTTCAAGTCGATGGCCATTGGGGTCGAAGAAATAGATCGAGCGGAAAATCCCGTGATAAGTCGGCCCCAGCACGTCGATCCCCTGCGCCTCGATATGCGCTTTGGCGGAGAGCAGGGCGGCCTCGTCGGCGACTTCAAAGGCCAGATGCTGAACCCATGCGGGCGTGTTGGGGTCGCGGCCCATCTCGGGCTGGCCCGGCAATTCGAAAAAGGCCAGCACATTGCCCCCGCCCGAATCAAGAAACACATGCATATAGGGATCGAAGGCCCCGGTAGAGGGCACATGATCCTCGGCAAAGGCCGTGGTATAGGTCATGCCCAGCACGCGGCCATACCATTCCACCGTCTCCTTCGCGTCGCGGCAGCGATAGGCGACATGGTGGATACGTTGCAGTTGCGGTGCCTGTGTCATCATGCCTTCTCCGTCACGTTCAGCGCGCCGCGGCGCAACTGGTCGCGCTCGATGCTTTGGAACAGCGCGGTGAAATTGCCCTCGCCAAAGCCTTCGTCCTTCTTGCGCTGGATGAATTCGAAAAAGACCGGGCCGATCACCGTTTCGGAAAAGATCTGGAGCAGCAGGCGCGGGTCGCCCTCTTCGGTGCTGCCATCAAGCAGGATCCCGCGCCTTTGCAGTTCCGCCACCGGTTCGCCATGGCCGGGCAGGCGTTCGGCCAGCATCTCGTAATAGGTCGCGGGCGGGGCGGTCATGAAGGGCGTGCCGCTGGCCTTAAGCGCGTCCCAGCCCGCGATCAGGTCGTCGCAGCGGAAAGCGACATGCTGTATGCCCTCGCCATTATAGGCGCGCAGGAATTCGTCGATCTGGCCGCCGCCGGCTTTGCCTTCCTCGTTTAACGGGATGCGGATCTTGCCATCGGGCGCGGTCATCGCGCGGCTGGTCAGGCCCGTATATTCGCCCTTAATGTCGAAATAGCGGATCTCGCGAAAGCCGAAGACGCGTTCGTAGAAATGCGCCCAATGGGCCATCCGCCCGCCATAGACATTGTGGGTCAGGTGATCGATTGTGTGGAAACCGGCGCCGACCGGGTGGCGATCGACACCGGGCAGATAGGTGAAATCAATGTCATAGATCGACAGTTCATCGCCATAGCGGTCGATCAGATAGATGATCGAGCCGCCGATGCCCCGGATCGCGGGCAAGTGTAATTCCATCGGCCCGGTTTTCAGTTCCACCGGTTCGGCCCCGCGCTCGATGGCTGTGGCATAGGCATGGGCCGCATTGCGCACCCGCCAACCCATGCCGCACACCGAAGGCCCATGCTCGGCGGCGAAATAGGCGGCGGGGCTGTGCGCCTCGTAATTGGCGATCAGGTTGATCCCGCCCTGACGCCATAATTGCACATCCTTGCTGCGATGGTTGGCGATATGGGCAAAGCCCATGGCGGCAAAGACCGGTTCGAGCAGGCCCTTCTCCGGCGCGGAAAATTCGATGAATTCGAAGCCGTCCAGGCCCAGAGGGTTGGGGAACAGGTCGGTGGTCGGGGCGCTGTCGGCCATGGCTTTCTCTCCGCGATCAAAGGGCCGCGTTTTGCCGCAGCCGTTGGAGAAGGTTCTATCGCAAAACCCATGCGTGGTCCGCGCGAAGTTGGGGGGTAAACGGCTCCATTGCGCGCCACTCTTGCGCTCATTTATCCTTTCATGCAAAAATGGCGCATGGATCAACTCGACCGCAAAATCCTGACCCAGCTTCAGGCCGACGCCTCGCTGTCCCACGCCGACATTGGCGAGATCGTCCACCTGTCCGCTTCACAGGTCTCGCGCCGGATTGCCCGGCTGCAACAGGATGGCATTATCCGCAAACAGGTCGCCCTGCTGGATGAGGAAAATCTGGGCCTGCATGTCGAGGCCTTTGTCGCCGTGACGATGACCTCCTATGCCCCTGAAACCATCGCCCGTTTTCACGAGCGGATGCAGGCCATCGAAGGCGTGCTGGACTGCTGCGCCACCACGGGGGATTCGGACTATCTGCTGCGCATTCTGGCGCGCGATCTGCGCGGCCTGTCCGAACTCATCAATCGTGGGCTGCTGGGCCATGGCGATGTGGCCAGCGTCCGTTCCAGCGTTGTGCTGGACCGCATCAAGCGCACCACCGAACTGCCGCTGGGGGATTGAGGGCGGCACGGCATCTTCACCATGGCGTGCCGACAGGCTAAGGCCATGGTGATGACCGAACTTCCTCTGACGCCGCTCGAACGCGCCGCCCGCGCCATGTATGACAATGTTCAGCCCGATTGGGACTGGAGCGATCCTGATGCCGAGCCGATGCGCAAGCTGTATCGGGATAATGTCCGCGTCGCCTTCATGGCGGTGATGGAGCCCAGCGCGGCCATGATCGGCAAAGGCAACGCCAGACTGGAAGGCGGCGATTGCCTGGCGGTCTGGCAAACCATGGTCGCGGCCATGCTGCAGGGGCATTGACCGCGCTATCCCCGCAATCCCGCGCTCTCGCGGCTTTCCCTTGTCCGACAATAGGATTATCACGCCCCGGCAAGGGAAGGGTGAGGGCAGATGGGATCGATGAAAAGCACGCTGTCGGACCGGCACGTATGGGCCTTTGTCGCAGGCTGCATCGCGGTGACATTGGGTGTTTGCGCGCATTTGCCGATGTTCGCGATGGCGCGTGCCATGAATTATCAACTGGTCGGCATGCCCATGGACAACATGATGCTCTTTGGCATGGTGCTGATCGTTCTGGGCACGATGCTGGCCGCCTATGGCCTGTTGCCGCGCAATGTGACCGCGCAGAGGGAGAATGCCGCCCGGATCGAGGTGGCCGCGCCCGAGGATGCGCATCTTGGCCCCGCGCATTGGGGCCTGATGGCGGTGCTGACGCTTGCCCTTGTCATTGATGTCATGAAACCGGCTTCGCTGGGCTTCACAGTGCCGGGCATGATCAGCGAATATGGCGTGCCCAAGAAGACCGTCTCGCTGGTGCCGTTTTTCGCGTTGGCCGGGACGGTAACGGGATCGGTGCTGTGGGGCTGGATTGCCGATGTCTATGGGCGCAAGGCCTCGATCCTGCTCTCGGCGGTGATGTTTGTGGGCACCTCGATCTGCGGTGCGATGCCCAGTCTGGAATGGAACATTGCCATGTGTTTCATGATGGGCGCGGCGGCGGGGGGAATGCTGCCGGTGACCTATGCGCTGCTGGCCGAGATGATGCCGAACCGGCATCGCGGCTGGAGCCTGGTGCTGGTCGGCGGATTGGGCGCGGTGGGCGGCTATTTCGCGGCCAGCGGCATGTCTGCCCTGCTGCAACCGATCTTTGGCTGGCGCATCCTGTGGCTCGCAAATTTGCCCACCGGGCTGACGCTGGTGCTGCTGGGCGTGTTCATCCCTGAATCCGCGAAATTTCTGCTGGCGCGGGGCCGGGTGGAGGAGGCCGAGGCGGTCATGCGCCGGTTCGGAGCCAAGGCGCGGCGTACACAGGGCCCTGCCGATGGCGCGGCGCGTGAATCCCATGCGCTTGTCGGCTTTCAGCTCTACGGCAAACTGGCCGCGCTCAGCATCTGCGCGCTGTCATGGGGCCTGATCAACTTTGGCCTGCTGCTCTGGCTGCCGGCCGATCTTGTGGCCAAGGGCTATTCCGTGGGCGTATCAAGCCGCCTGCTGGCGGAAAGCGCGCTGATCGCCTTTCCCACCGTGTTCGTGGCCGCCCTGCTCTACAGCCGATGGAGCACCAAATGGGCGTTGACCTCGATGATTGTGCTGACCTTGCTGGGCCTGCTTCTGGTCTTGCGGCTGGAACTGGCGGGCGGCGGCAGTCCGGTTCTGCCGGTCGCCTTGCTGATCGTGGGAACGAATGGCATCATCGCCATCGTGCTGCCCTATACGGCCGAGAGTTTCCCGTTGAAGGTGCGGGGGCGGGCCACGGGCTGGGTGGCGGCCTGGACGAAGGGCGGCGGATTGCTGGCGCAGGGCTTGACGATCAGCGGGATCGCACTGTCGATGGGGGCATCATCGCTGCTGGTGATGGTGCCGACCGCGCTTTCGCTCTTTCTGGTGGCATGGTTCGGCAAGGAAACGCGCGGGCGCGATCTGCGCGATCTGGATGAGGATGGAGGGCGGGCAAGCCCCGTTCCGCTCTAGATTTTGTTTTACCCCGTTTTCCAAGCCATCAGATGATTCCATCTGCTTCGAAAACGCTGCGGGATCGTGGTCGTCGCCGCCCGCGATCCCGGTTTCGGCACTCAGGTCCGGTGCGGCCTGTGGGTATCATAGCCGAAATAGGCGATGACCGCATAGCAAATGGCGGGCAGGGCCAGCGCCAGTGACAGGCTGCCGGTCAGATCCGCCAGTGCGCCGGTCAGGATCGGCACGACGGCCCCGCCGAAAATGGCGATGTTGATGATGCCCGATCCGTCGGCCGCTCTGCGCCCCAGCCCTTTGCAGGCGAGGCTGAAGATGGTGGGAAACATGATTGAGTTCATCAGCCCGATCAGCAGCAGGCTGGCGGCGGCCAGATGGCCCGAGGCGTTGGCCGCGATCAGGATCAGCGCAATCGCGCCCATCGCATTGCAGGCCAGCACCTTGCCCGGAGAGACCGCCCGCAGCACCGCCGAGCCGACAAACCGCCCAACCAGCGTCCCGCCCCAATACCAGGGAATGTAAAGGCCCGCCGCCGCTTCATTAAGGCCCAGCACCTTGGGCTGTTTGAGATAATTGACGATCAGCGAGCCGATCGACACCTCCGCCCCGACATAGAGAAAGATGCAGAGCGCCCCCAGACCGAACCTCTTGTCGCGAAGCAGCGCAAAGCTGGCCCCCAGCGAGGAGCTTTCATGATGCTCCTCTTTGAAACGATGCCGGTTGACCCAGACCACCCCCGCCACCACCAGCAGCGCCAGAGCCAGCGCGGTGTAGGTATGCACCACGGTCTGGGTTTCGACCATGCGATAGGCCGCCAGCGCCGGTCCGGTCAGGGCGTCGCTCTTCCCTTCCCCCAGATTGCCAAGGATCAGTCCGGCGCCCACGGCGGGAAAGATCACCGTGCCCATCGAGTTGAAGCCTTGCGCAAAAGACAGGCGGCTATGCGCCGTCCGCGCCGGGCCCAGCAGCGAGATCAGCGGATTGGTCACGACCTGCACCACCACGACCCCGCTGGCCAGCACAAAGAGCGCGAGGAGAAACAGGGCGTATGTGGCGCTTTGCGAGGCGGGGATGAAAAGCAGGCAACCCGCCATCATCGCCAGCAGCCCCACCACCGCCCCGCGCATATAGCCGATCCGCTTGACCAGCGCCGCGCCGGGCAGGCCCATCACGGCATAGGCGGTGAAGAAGCAGAACTGCACCAGCATCGCCTGCGTATAGCTGAGCGTGAAGAGGTCTTTCAGCTTGGGGATGATGACATCGTTGAGGCTGGTGATGCCGCCAAAGATGAAGAACAGCGCCAAGACGAAAACCCGCAGTTCAGGGGCGTCAAGATGGGTGCCTTCCGCGTCCGGTGATGTCAGATCGCGCTCGGCGGACAGATTGGGGGCCAGTGCCATGGGGATCCCGCGTTATGGCTTGGGTTCAAGGATAAAGACCTGCGCATCGCGCGGCGCCACATGCAGGGGCAGAGGGCCCTGCGTGTCGCCGATGCGCCTGCCGGTCCAGGCGTCGATCAGGTTGAAATGATGCTCCCCGATCTTGGCAAAGGTCTGGGTCAGATCATCGCCCAGCGGTTCCTTGGTCCAGTCCAGCACATGGTTCTGCACAGAGGAGGAACGGTTGAGCGCGGCAATGGCCCAGCGACGGCCCGAGAGCGGCCGCGCCCAGATTTCCAGTTCGGAGCCACGCTGCCATGCGAAACCCTGAACGCCCAGCGCATCCTGATCGATGGCGACAAGGCGCGGGTTGGTCAGGACACGCGTGATTTCAGGCTTCAGGCCCGCAATATCGGCTCCCACGATTAGCGGCGCGGCCAGCATTGCCCACATCGCGAAATGCGAGCGGTTTTCGTTGAGATCAGTCAGATTGCCGACCTCGATCATATCCGGGTCATTCCAATGCCCCGGCCCGGCATAGCGGCGCAGGCCCTCCTGCTTGTCGAGGATCTCCATCACGCCCAGACTGTTCCAACTGCCATGGCCCAGTTTGCAGGACCAGCAATTGGCGATGTCGCCCGTGGTGCGCCACAGGTTGCCGATGCCCGCGGCCCATTCCCAAGGCTTGCTGTCGCCCCATTCGCAGATGGAAAAGACGATAGGGCGGCCCGCCTGATCCAGCGCGGCGCGCATCGTGGCATAGGCCTCGCGCGGGTTGCGCTGGGCCGCGCCGGTGCCGGTGTTGCACCAGTCATATTTCAGATAATCCACGCCCCAGCGGGCATATTGCGTCGCGTCCTGAAATTCATGGCCCTGACTGCCCGCGCGGCCGCCGCAGGTTTTGGCCCCCGCGTCGGAATAGATGCCCAGTTTCAGCCCGCGTGCATGGACATAATCGGCGAGCGCCTTGATCCCCGAAGGAAAACGAACCGGATCGGCCTGAATGAAGCCATCCTTGTCGCGCTCGCCTTGCCAGCAATCGTCGATGTTGACGTAGGTGTAGCCCGCATCGCGCATGCCGTTGGCCACCATCGCATCGGCCACGCCCCGGATCAGGCCTTCATCAATGCGGCAGCCATAGCGGTTCCAACTGTTCCACCCCATCGGCGGGGTTTGGGCCAGAGGGGCGGCACCCTGCGCAAAGGCGGGCGTGGAGGCGCAAACGAGCAACGCCATCAGCGCGGCGAGCAATTGGCGGAAGGAAAGGGATCTCACAAGACATCTCCCGAAAGAATAGGTTGCGCGATGAGGAACCGTGTGTGGGGGCTGATGCTCAGGGCGCTCAGGTCGGAAACAAGGGCGCAGTCGCCGGGAGCGGCGATGGCATCATCGGCATGAAGGGGGGCATTGAGGGGAATGACCAGCTTTGGCCTCTGGCCGTAGTCGGCCAGTATGGCGGGCGGCACCGGACCTTCGCACAGATCGAGCCGGAACAGCGGCCCATCGACCAGCCGCGCAGGCCCGCCTTCCGGCAGCATTTTATGCATCCGCGCCTTGTCATAGGTTTCGGGCAGGGCGACGGCCATCCCCTCGTCCAGATGCAGCGGCCTTGGGCGGCCATAGTCATAGAGGCGATAGGTGATGTCGCTGTTCTGCTGGATTTCCAGCACGGTGACGCCCGCGCCGATGGCATGGATGGTGCCCGCCGGAATATAGAAGAAATCGCCGGGCCGCACCGGATGCCAGGCCATCATCGCCTCGATCGAGCCATCAAGCGCGGCCCCGCGCAGGGTCTGGGAGTCGGTCGCTTCCCGCAGGCCGATGCCCAGTTTCGCAGCAGGCTGGGCCTCAATGACCAGCCAGCATTCCTCCTTGCCTTGCGCGCCCAGCCCTTTGGCGAGGGTTTGCGCATCGCTGGGATGGACCTGAACCGAGAGGTTTTCGCTGGTGAAAATGTATTTCACCAGCAATTCGCGCAGCGACGGCGGCGGATCGAACCAGATCTCGCCGGTCTTTCCCTGCGCGGGCGAGGGAAAGGGCGCGGGCAGATCGGCCCGGCCCCATGGCTTTTCCACCGCGATGCGCGGCAGAATGTGAACCAGGCTCATGCAAGATCCAGCCTGGCAAGGATGGGAAGCAGCACGCCGTTCATCGCCGCATAACCGGCAGGCGTGGGGTGAACACCATCGACGGCCAGCCCTTCGCGCATCGCGCCATCGGGCCCGGCAAGGACCGGGTGATAATCGACCCACACATGGCCATGGGCCCGTGCATAATCGCGCAGCCAGATATTATGGGCGGCAATCGGACCTTTGGTTTCAAGGCCGGGGCGCCACGGGAAATTACCCGCGGGCGGAATCGAGGCCAACAGCACGCGGATATGATGCGCCCGCGCCAGCGTGGCCATCGCGTCCAGATTGTCGCGGGTCATCTGGGCGGTCATCGGGCTGGTGTTGCCCGCAATGTCATTGGTGCCCGCCATGATATGCACCGCGCGCGGGCGCAGCGCGATCACATCCTGCATCATGCGCAGCAGCATTTGCGGCGTGGTCTGGCCGCCTATGCCGCGATTGACGCGCCCGGCGGGGAAAAACTCCGGGTTCTTGTCGCGCCAGCCCTGCGTGATGCTGTCGCCCATAAAGACGATGCGTGTGGGCGGCCCTTCGGCCAGCAGGCGGCGGTTGTCCTCGCCATAGCGGGCCAGCCAGGCGAAATCGGTATGGGCGCGGGCGGCTTCGGGGCTTTCGGCGGGGCCGGATTGCGCCCATGCCGGGGCGGCAAGGCCAAGGGGGGTGAGCGCGCCCAAACCTTTGAGTATGGCGCGGCGGTGGGTGGGGCTCATGGCTGGATCATCCATTGGCAGGGGGAGGCCTCTTGCGCCTGCGTTTGGGCGCCGGAGGCCGAGAACAGGAGATGCTCTTTGTTCGCGCCGAACGCAGGCCATGGCGGGCGGGCGTCGTCATTGGGATCGCCGCGTCCGGCAAAACTCAGCCAGTAATCGGCCAGCGAGAGCGAGCCGAAACGCGCGTCACCCAAGACATAGGGAATGTCCGATCCGTGGAAGGACAGGCCCCCATTGGCGGCCAGATCGAACTCATAGCGCCAGACCTTGCTCCCCGCGCGGGAAAGGAGATCAGCCCATTGTCCGGCGGGACAGCGAAACAGGATGTCGGTGGCGATGCGCAGGTCGCGATTGCCCCGACGCGGATCGGCGGGGGGATCGCCTTGGTCGAGGTGATAATAGGCGCGGGCCTTATCGGCATTGGGGCCAAAGGCTGCGTCAACGCCTGCATCGCGATGAGCGCGCCCGCCCGGCAGGCCGAATTCGGCGCGGTTCGATCCGATGATCACCGGCCGGGGCGGAGCATGGGCCAGCAGCACAGCAGGCGTGTCAGGCAGCACCGCGCCGTCAATGGTCGTGCGCAGCCATAGGAAATCATCGCTCTCCAGTGCCGGATCATGCAGCGTCCTGTCCGCCTCCAGCAGCGCATGGGCCGATGCGGCGCGCAGGGGTTCCACGCTGCCGTCCGTGCCCAGCATCGCGTCGAGTTGGTCGCCCAGCCGCAGGGCCTCGGGCAGAGGCCGCCATGAAAGGCCGAAGGATGGCGTGCCGCTTTGCATAATGGCGCGGGCGAACAGCCCCTTTGCCCCCGGCGCGGCCAGCAGCAGGCCGACATCCTGCGCCCCTGCGGATTCGCCAAAGATCGTCACATTGGCCGGATCGCCGCCAAAGCGGGCAATATTGGCCTGCACCCAGCGCAGCGCGGCTATCTGGTCCATCAGACCATAATTGCCCGCATGGCCGCCCTGTTCGGAGGCCAGCGTGCGATGGGGCAGATTGCCAAAAATCCCCAGGCGGTACTGGATCGCCACCAGCACAACCCCGCGCCGGGCCAGAGGCGAAAGCACCGTATCGCCCGCAGAGCCAGCTCGGTTGCTTCCGCCGTGGATCCACACCATGACCGGGCGCTTGCCCGTCAGGGCGGGGGTGGCGACATCCAGCGTCAGGCAGTCCTCGGAGGCGCGGACATAATCGGCGTGGTTCCAGCCATAGTCATTTTGCAGGCAGGAGGGGCCGGATTTCGCCCCATTGCGCCATCCTTTCCACGGTTCGACCGGGCCGGGCGGTCGCCAGCGCAGCGCGCCCAGCGGCGGCGCGGCATAGGGAATGGCGCGGAAGATCCGCGTGCCATGGGCATCGGTAGTGCCCTGAACCGCGCCGCCGGTAATCGCCACCGGCGGCGGGGAGGCCTGCGCGGCCCCCGCGCCGAGCAGCGCCATCAAAAGGAAGCCGGGCCATTTCATGGCAGGCGCGCCTCGGCCTCAACCACATTCCATCCGCGCAGCGCGACATGCGGTGCAGGCCCCTTGCGAGCGGGATAGCGGATGGTGATGGTCTGGCTCTGCCCGCCAGTCAGCGAGACATAATTGTCGCTGTAATAGGCGGGCAGGATGCGTTCGCCCTTGGCATCGAGCAGGGTCAGCTTGGCGGCAAGGGCAGGCGTGGCGGCAGGATTGGTGATAGTGACGCGCAATTCCTGCTCGCCGCCGATGGTGGCGGGCGGGGCCAGTTTGGCGCGCAGGGCTACCCTAGGCATGGTGTCCAGCGCGCGATAGCTGCCCTCATCCCGCCCGCGCCAGTAAAAATTGGACGAGACGAGGCGGCCCGAAGCATCGCTCAGGTTCTGCGTCACCAGCACCATCGGATAATCGGCCAGCGCCTTGTCCAGTGGCAGCGGGGCCAGCATCGTATCGGCATTGGCCGAGGCATCGAGACGGTCGGTGCGGGCGAAAAGCTCCTTGCCGTCCAGCCCCAGAATACGGCTGGTGGCGACAAGGCCGGGGGCGGGCTCGCGCGTGGTGTTGATCACCACAACCTCATTGCCGGGCAGGTTCAATTGCACATGGACCGGTTCGGAGGCCTTGGCGATGCCGTAATAGGCGGCATGGGTGTCGTAATCCGAACTGTAGATCTGCCATGCATTCGAGGTCCATGCCGGATGGGTCATCCACAGCAGGCGGCCCGAATTCTTGGTCCAGAGATGGCCGAGGAAGCCCTCGAACATGGCCTTATGGCCTTCAAGGTTCATCATCTGGGCCTTGCGCTCGAAATCGGCAAAGCTGGTGGCGGGGCCGAAACGGGTGTTCAGGCTGGCCATGAAGGTCTTGGTGTCGCCATTGCCGGAAAAATGCCAGTCGTGATAGGCCAGCGTGTCGCTGAGCGGCCATTGGTCCGCCTTGGGCACATAGGCCGCAATCGCCTCGCGCGTGGCCAGAGAAGGCGTGCCGGTTTCGACCGAAAATCCGGTGGCCAGATCGGTGAAATAGGCTTCGGGCTGGCGGTAATTATAGGGGCCGGAGCCTTGCAGGTTTACCGTGTTCGAGCTGCCCGTGAACCAGCGCGTGCCGTCGAGGCGGAAGAGCAGATCGTCCAGCCCTTCATTCAGCATCGGATAGGGCACGCCCTCGTTCCGCCCGAACCACACCACGATCGACGGATGGTTGCGATAGCGCTTCACGGTATCCTCGGCATTGGCGAGGAACAGGGCGGGGTCCTGCGGTTCGACCTGAAAATTCTGGGTCGATTGCCAGAAGTCGTTGAGCACCATCATGCCATATTCGTCGGCCAGATCGTAGAACTCATCCTCGGTGTTATTGCCCATCCAGTTGCGGATGATGTTGAGATGGGCATCCTTGTGCAGGCGGAAATAGGGCTCCAGTCGGGCGCGGTCATGGCGTTTCAGGGCATCGTCCATGCCCCAGCTTCCGCCCCGCGCGGCGATCTTCACGCCATTGACGCGGATGGTCAGATGCGGCTCGGGCAGCGTATCCTCCGCTCCCAGATCGCGCACCGCCGGGGATGCCTCCCCCGCCGCCGTCAGCGATTCAACCCAGCCCTTGGGGCTTTGCTTGATCGCCTCGTGGCGCACATCGATCAGCTTGATGCCCGCCTGCCGCCCATCGGTGGGCTGCACATTGACACGGCGCAGATGGCCCGCCCTGTCCATCAGCGAGAGGTCATAGGACACTTCGCGAATGCCGAAGCGGGTGGTGCTGGTGTCGGCGCTCTGCCCGTCGACGACGGCCTCGATGCGCAGCGTGTGGAGCGCCGGATCGCCATAGCCGTTGGGCCACCACAGGCGCGGGTTCTTGACATGCAACGCGGCAAATTCGGACGGCGCAAAGCGTGCCTCGCTCTCGCCGGGCGGGGCGGTGATTTCGCGGCTGATGCGCACATCGTCGAAACTGGCGGTGATGGTGACGCGGCGGGGTTGCGCGCCGTCATTGATGACCGGCACGGCGATGGAGATGTCGGCCGCATCCGTGCGCGGCAGAGGCAGGTCGGTGATGACCTGCGGATCGCCCAGACGCACCGCGCCGGTGGCCTGAATTTCCACATCCTGCCACAGGCCGGTGTCGCGGTCGCGGATGCCGGGAATCCAGTCCCAGCCCTCGGTGGCGATGAAGGTTGGCCCGTCGATGGCCAATTGTCCGCCGTTTTCGCCCACGCCCGCGCTGATGGATTGTTCATGCGGCGTGCCGGGATGCGGGGGCGGCGATACGCGGATGGCCACGACATTTTCGCCCGCCACCGCGTTGAAGGCAAAGCGGCCCCGCGTGAAGGCGCCCTTGGTGCTGCCCGCTCGGGCGCCGTTGATATAGGTCTCGCTTGCGTAATTCACGCCATTGAGAACCAGCGCGAGACGCTTGCCTGCTGCCGAGGCGGGCAGGGTGAAAGCGGCGCGATACCAGTAATCCTGCCGGGCAAGGCTTTCGGGGATTTTCAGATTGTTGAGGCCGAAATAGGGATCGGGATAGACACCGCGATCAATCAGCGTGGTCAGCACCGTGCCCGGAACGGTCGCCGCGCGCCAGATGCCTGCGGGCTTGCCGGGCAGCGAGAGGGCCGCGCCATCCTGCGCCACATCGGGCGCGGCGGCCAGTTGCCAGCCATGGAGGCGCCAGCGGTCGGCGGCAATCATCTCCATCGCGGGGCGGGGCGTCACGGGCTTGGCAACAGGCGCTGTGGTTTCGCCCTTGCCCACGGGCAGGGTCCAGGGGTCTTGCGGGCGCCAATAGCCGGTGTTGGCGGTTTTCTGGAATTCCCAGCCCACGCCGACCTGCCACATATGGACAAGCTCGAAGGCGGGGCGGGCGCCAGCCCTGGCGGCAATGGTTTTGGCGTTGGCCGCTTCGGGCGCGATCTGCGCAGCAACGAGCGAGCCGTTGAAATGGGCCTGCCCATCCTGCGCCGGGGCGATATGGATCTGTCCGGCAACCGGCTGCACCGGCAACGGTCCTGATGCCACCATCTGCCCATCGACATAGATCTGGGCGCCATCGGCCCTCAACGCGGCGGCGATATGGACCCATTGGGTTTTGACGAGCGGTTTGGGGGCAATCAGCCGATGCGACGCATCGCCCGATTGCAGCGCGGGCCGCCCGTCGATCAGCATCAGGCTTCGGTTTGGCCCTGACACATCGCCCAGTGTGATCAGACCGACCGAACCTTGCGCTATTTCTGCGGGATTGATCCAGGTCGATATCGTCATGCCCGATCGGCCGGACAGCAGATCCGAGGGCGGCAGTCCCCGGTCAATCCCGATGCCGCCTTGCAGGAATGTCGCATTATAGGGGCCAAGCGCTTCTGCCGATGCGGCCACCGGCGCGTCGGCCAAGGCGGGCTGGACAAGCGCGGGCAGGCAGGAAACAATCGCGCAAAGAGCAACGCTGCCGGCCATATTTCGGCCGAATTTAGGCAAAACCATATAACTCTCCCATGTCCCCGCGCCGGGCGCGGCGATCCGGACGCCATCTGTTCCGATGGGCATCATGCTTGCAAGCCTACCGAATTTATTTATTAATGCAAATTGAAATAATAAAAGGATGCCTGCCATATGCCCCCTTCTTCCCTCCCCCGATCCGGGCCTTCGATGGCCGCGCGTTGTGCGGTGCTGGCCAGCATGGCTGGGCTGCTGTTCGGCATTGATACAGCTGTCATTTCGGGCGTCACCCAGGCATTGCAGAAAGTCTTTGCCCTTAGCCCGCAGGATCTGGGGCTGGCGGTTTCCGCGGCCCTGTGGGGGACTTTGGCGGGCGCGGCCCTTGCGGGGCGGGCGGGTGACGTCTTGGGCAGCCGCCGTCTGCTGCTGTGGGTCGGATGGCTCTATGTCGTTTCGGCTCTGGGGACGGCGCTGGCCAACGGGCTGGTGAGTTTTTGCCTGTTCCGGCTGCTGGGCGGTCTGGCCATCGGCGCTTCCTCGGTCGTGGCGCCGGTCTATATTTCGGAAATCAGCGCCCCTGCCGAGCGCGGACGGCGGGTTGGCATGTTTCAATGCGCGATCGTTTCGGGGATTTTGCTGGCCTATCTCTCCAACGCGCTGGTGGCGCGGGGCGGTTTCGGGGCGATGGAATGGCGAGTGAAACTGGGGCTGGCCTGCGTGCCGGCGCTGGGCTTTGCGCTGTTGGCGCCATGGTTGCCCGACAGTCCGCGCTGGCTGCAGGCGCGTGGGCGCGATGCGCGGGCGGCGGCGGATCGGCTGGGGCTGATGCTGGAAACGGTCGCCCCGACGGTGAAGGACGAGCGCCTGTCATGGCGCCTGCATCGCAAGCCGATCCTGCTGGCCTTGGCGATCGGCGCGTTCAATCAGCTCTCGGGGATCAATGCGATCCTCTATTATCTCAATGACATATTTGCCGCCGCCGGTTTTTCGGGTTTTTCCGCCGACACCCAGGCCGTGGCCGTTGGGCTGGCCAATCTGCTGGCGACGCTGGCGGGCATGGCGATGATTGATCGGTTGGGGCGGCGTCCGCTGCTGCTGGCGGGGGCGCTGGGCACTTTTGCCGCGCTGGTCGGGGTGACGATGATCTTTGCCCTTGGTCAGGGCCGGGCATGGCTGTTGCCGCTGCTGGTGATGTTCATCGGCTTTTTCGCCGTGTCGCAGGGGGCGGTGATCTGGGTCTATCTTTCCGAACTTTTCCCCACCGCCGTTCGCGCGCGTGGTCAGGCGCTGGGCAGCAGCACGCATTGGGTGCTCAACGGCGCGATCAGTTTTGCCTTTCCGGTGCTGGCCGCGCATGGTCCGGCGCTGCCCTTTGCGGGTTTTGCGCTGGCCATGGCGGTGCAGGTCTTTGTGGTCTGGCGCTGGTTTCCCGAAACGCGGGGCGCCTCGCTCGACGATCTGGCAAGGCGCCTTGCCGGATAGGCCGCATGGTCCTTCGCGCAGGCAAACGTCGTGTCGGCCTCTATCCCAGCCTTACCCCGGCAAGGTCTGACTTAAGGCGGAACATGAAGGATCTCCTATAAAGAAAAATGTTTGAATTAATATTTTGTGGCTGGCCTTTGCCTGTGGCAAAGCGAAGAAGGTGAATGTGGGGCGCATGGGCGAAGTGATCGCGCTGCCTTGAAAGGATTTTTGGATGATGGCTCGGCACGTTCTCGTCTTTATAAAGGGATGGCCCGCCTGATGACGCATAGTCCGATCCGCCTTTCGGGCACCAATCTGGAACGCGCCGCCGACCATAATCAGCGCGTGACGCTGCATGCCATCCGCGTGAACGGGCCGATCACGCGGGTGGATCTGGCGCGGATCACCGGGCTGACGGCGCCCTCCATCGCCAATATTACCAAGCGTCTGGCCGCCGAAGGGCTGATCGAGGAGGCCGGGCAGATCCGCGGCGGGCGCGGCCAACCGGCCACCAAACTGGTGGTCAACAAGGCGGCCTGCTATTCGCTGGGTGTCAATATCGACCGCGATCATATCACCATCGTACTGGTCGATTTCGCTGGCGAGGTGATGGCGCAGGCCACGCGCGACATCGCCTTCCCCAAACCCGAGGACGTGCGCGATCACTACCGCGTGTCGGCCGCCGAACTGGTGGCGAAGGCCGGGGTCGATCCGGGCTTGCTGGTCGGTGTAGGGGTGGCCATGCCCGATGATTTCGGGCTGATCGACCTGCCCGGACGGCCCGAGGATTTCGCGCTCTGGGAAAGCACCAATATTGCCGCACTGCTGTCCGATCCCTTTGGCCTGCCGGTGTTTGTCGAGAATGATGCCGCCGCCGCCGCCATGGGCGAACAACAATTGGGCCACGGCCTGAAAGCGGCCAGCTTTTTCTATTTGCTGATATCGTCCGGCCTTGGCGGAGGGCTGGTGATTGACGGCAATTATATCCGGGGCGCGCAGGGCCGCAGCGGCGAAATCGGCTTCCTTTTGGCGCGGGGCACGGGTGAGCAGATCCAGAATCTCGTCTCGCTGTCGGGCGTCTATCGGCTGATGGCCGGGGAAGGGCTGACGCCCGCCGATCTGCGCGGCGACGGGGCTGCTTTGGAGCAGGTGCGCCGCCGCTGGATCGATCTGGCCAGCGATCAGTTGGTCGAGCCGCTGGTGGCGGTCAGTTGCCTGATCAACCCGGCGGCGGTGATTATCGGCGGGCGCCTGCCGGGGGGATGGATCGAGGATCTGGTCCATGCGCTCAACACAAGGCTGGAAAGCCATCGCCAGCATGTCCCCGTGCTGGCCCCGGTGATGAAGGCCCGACTGGCCGAGGAGGCGCCTTCGGTCGGCGCCGCCGTTCTGCCCTTCAGCCATTTCCTGCTGCCCAAGGCGACGGCCTTGTGGAAGGGGCCTGCCGAGGGCTGAACCATCAGCGCGCCTGTTCCTCCAACGCATTCAGCCCCAGCGCGATGGTGCCCAACGGCCCCGCCTGATCGCCAAGGCCGGGGGGCAAAATGAAGGTTTCCTCCGGCAGGGGAATGTAGCCTGCAACACTGTCGCGCACGTGGCGCTCGATCATGGCGCGCAGATGGGGCTGGCCATTGGCGACGCCGCCGCCGATCAGAATGCGGCGCGGGCCTGTGGCCATCAGCATGGTGTGGCACATCTGCGCCAGCGCATGGGCCACGCTGTCCCATAAGGGATGATCTGCGGGAATATCATGCACATGATCCTGCCCCAGCCGCGCCTTGATGGCAGGCCCGGCGGCCAGCCCTTCGACGCAATCGCCATGATAGGGGCAATGGCCCGGCCATGTGTCACCGGCCAGACGGGGGACGCGGATATGGCCCATCTCGCAATGGCCCAGCCCGCGCGTGGCATGGCCATTCACGATCAGCCCGACCCCTACCCCGGTGCCCACCGTGACATAGGCGAAATCCTGCAGGCCCTGCGCCGCGCCCCAGCGCTGTTCGGCCAGCGCGGCGGCATTCACATCCGTGTCGAAATGGCAGGGTACTGCGTAAGGCGCGCAAAGCGTATGAAGCACATCGGTGTCGCGCCAGCCCGGCTTGGCCGTGGCGGTGATATGGCCGAAATCAGGCGTGCCCGGCGTCAGGCCCACCGGGCCAAAGGAGCCGATCCCCAGCGCGTCAAACGGCGCCTTTGCGGCCCAATCGGCCAGAATGGCCGAGAGCGCGGGTAAGGTGATGTCGGGCTGCGTGGTGGGCACGGTGGTCTGTTCCAGCACATGCCCCTCGCCATCGCCGAGGGTGGCGACGCATTTCGTGCCGCCCAGTTCAATGCCGGCAATGCGAAGTGTCATAGATAGTCTCCAGGGGAATAAGGGTGGTCAGCCTACGCCGACGGGCGCGGCGGCGCGGCTCGCCTCTGGGGCAAGCCGGGCCAGAAAATCGCGGGCGGGGCGGGCATGGGCGGCAGCCGCCCTGATCGCCTCGCGCATATGGTCGAGCGCTTCGACCACCTGCGCATCGGTGAAATAATCGGCCATGGGATCATGCGCGGCGGGCATGATGCCGAAACCGGCATACATGCTCAGCCAGCTCGGATCGAAAAAGGCTTCCCATTCATAGCGAACCAGCTTGCCCCGCGCGCGCCAGAGCGACAATTTATGGGCCAGCTTTTCGGGCAGAGGCGCGGCGCGCATCTGGTCCCACAGCGGTTCGCCATGGCGGCGGTTGGCGTGATAATGCAGGATGAGAAAATCGCGGATGCGCTCATATTCCAGCGTGGTGGCCCGGTTGAATTCATCCGCCAGCGCCGGATCGCAGGCGCGGTCTGGGAAGAGATCGACCAGTTTTTCCAGCGCGGTCTGAATGAGCGTGATCGAGGTGGATTCGAGCGGTTCGAGAAAGCCTGCGGCCAGCCCGACGCCAATGCAATTGCCCCGCCAGAATTCCCGCCTGTGTCCCGCGCCAAAGCGGATCAGGTTGGGTTCGGCCAAAGCTTCGCCTTCGAGATGGGCGCGCAAGGTGGCCGCCGCTTCATCGTCGCTGATATGCGCCGAGGCATAGACATATCCATTGCCCACGCGGTGTTGCAGGGGAATACGCCATTGCCAGCCTGCCTTGCGCGCGGTGCTGGTCGTATAGGGCCGGTCAAAGCCGCCCGAGGCCGCGCAGGGCATGGCCACGGCCCGGTCGCAGGGGAGCAGGTCGGTCCAGTCCACCCATGAGCTGCCCATCACCTCACCCAGCAGGAGCGCGCGAAATCCGGTGCAGTCGATGAACAGATCGCCCGCGATGGAGAGCCCGCCGCGCGTTTCGAGCGATGTGATATGGCCCGTTTCGCCATCCGTGACGGTGCGTGTGATCACATCGTCGATCAGCCGCACCCCGCGCCGCTGCCCCAGATCGCGCAGCATGGCGGCAAAGCGCGAGGCGTCGAAATGGACGGCCCAGTCGAACACGGCCAGATCATTGACCGGATTGTCCACCGGCAGCATGAAGGCGCCGTTGCGGGCCATTTCGGTGCAAAGGCTGTAATCGCCCAGATCGCGGCCCAGCCCGGCTTGGGCGAGTTTCAGCCAATATTGATGAAAAGGCACCCCGCGCGAGGAAAGGCCGTAAAGGCCGAAAGGGTGAAAGAAGCGCGTGCCTTCGCCTGCCCATCCGGCAAAGTCTATGCCCAGTTTGGGCGTGCCGCCCGTGGCGCGCAGCACATCGAAGTCATGCAGGCCGATCATTCTGAAGAAATCGCGGATAGCGGGAACGGTTGCCTCGCCAACGCCGATTGTGCCGATTTCGTGCGATTCAACGAGGGTGATGCCAATCCCTCGCCCTTCGAACCGCGCGGCCAGATAAGTGGCCGCCATCCAGCCCGCCGTGCCGCCGCCCGCCACCACCACCGAGCGGATCGCGCCGGGAGAGGCGTTTTGCTGATCGAAGTCTGGCATTGCGATGCTCCTGAAAAAAACAGGCCTCAAAAAATCGGGCGGCGTTGCAGGCCGTTACGGCGCTGCAAGGCCGCCCGAAGGGGGAGGGACGGTGGGGAGGAGAGCGTTTAGAACCTCGCGCGGGCGCCGATCTGGAAGCGGCGTTCGTAGAGGTTGTTGAAGGCCTTCAGATCGGGCCAGACGAGGAAGTAATGTTCCGATTCCTTGGTCAGGTTCGACCCTTGCGCAAAGATCGTCACCTGCTTGTTCACATCATAGGACACCGAAGCATCGACGTAATTGGTGGGCGCCTGATACAGCGTCATGCCCGCGATACCGGCGAAATCGGACTGTTCGGCGCGCTTGGAGCGATAGTTCCACGCCACACGCGCCTGAAGGCCGTATTTTTCATACCAGAGCACGGCATTGATCTGATGCTTGGAATTGTCGTGGAACGGTTCCTTGGCGCCCGACAGGTCGTAATTGCCCGAGGAGGAGTCCGAATAGGTGTAATTGGCGTCAATGCCAAAACCGCCCAGCCAGCCCGGCAGGAAGTCAAAGCCATATTTGCCGCCCACTTCGACGCCCTGCAGCTTGCCGCCATTGCCCTGCACATTGGTGGTGATGGGCACGGTGGAGCGCACCACCCCGTCAAGATCGGGGATGTTGCTGCGCATCACCGTGGCGCTCTGGATAAAGCTCTTCACATCGATGCGGAACAGCGCAAGGCTGATCATGCTGGTGCGGCCGAGGTAATATTCCAGCGACACGTCATAATTGGTCGAGCGCCACGGATCGAGCTGCGGGTTGCCGTTCGAGCTGCCCCCCGCCACGTGGAAGACCGGCGGATTGGTGGTCGTATCAATGGCATAGTTCAGGTTAAGCCCGCCGCCCCACTGGTCAAGGTTGAGCGGGGTCATGTTCTTGGCCACCGCCGCGCGCACCCGCAGCTTGCTGGTCACATCGAGCGAGGCGTTGAAGGCGGGCAGGAAATCGGTGAAGGAACGGTCGGTGACCAGCGTGCCCGCGTCTGTGTTGGGCAGGCCATAGGGCTGGGGCGAACCGGCCAGATGCTGGATCACATGCAGGCTGGTGTTGATGATGCGCAGGCCACCATTGGCGTGGAAGGCCATCGAGCCGATTTCGCCGGCATAATTGAGCTGGGCAAAGCCGGACCACTGCTTGAAGCCGACCGAGAAGGTCTGGCCCGGCTGCACGAATTCCTTGTTGCCCGGATAGAAGCTGTTCTGAAACGCCAGCGGATCGCGCATGGCCATCGGGTTGATCGTATAGATCGAACCGACACCGCCCACCGGCAGGCTGGATTGCGTAAGCAGGCCCGACAGGGTGGGATCGGTGGCAAGGCGGGTCAGCCCGGCGGTCAGATACTGGCCCGAACCATTGGTGGCATTGCAGGAAGGATCGTTCATCTGAACGTCAAAGGCCTTCCACTTGACATAGCAACCGGCCGGGTTTGACGCGCCGTTGCCGCCATAGAGCGGGGCCGCGCGGTCGAACACGGTCTGCTGGGCGCTGCGGTCGCCATAGCGCAGGCCGAATTCGACGTTGAAGCTGTTGTTGAATTCATAGGCGCCGTCCAGACGCAGCACCTTCATATCCGCGTTCGAGCGCTGATTGCCTTCGGACGAAATCGTCTTGAGCGCATAGGCGCTCTTGTTGCCCAATTCATTGGTCAACTGGCTGGGCAGGGCGAAATTGACGGAAGATCCGGTGTAATCGACCGTCGCGGGCAGCGTGTTGTAAGTATAGCCCAGTGGGTTAAACGTGCGATTACCGCCCAGTGAGGCCGGATAGGTGCCAATGCCGTTGAACCATTGCGTACCGTCCGACAGCGAGAATTGGGCATAGCTGTTGTCGAGCCTGTAATTGGCCTTTCCATAGACGCCGCGCAGCGTCAGCCTCAGCTTGTCGCCCTTGTAGCGCAATTCGGCGTTGAGATTGGTCGAGTCCGAAATCGCGCGGTTGAGCTCGGAATAGCTGTCGAAATTCTGCAGTGTGTAATTGTACTTTTGCGTCGTGTTGAAATGGAAGCCGTTGATCAGCGATCCGGTGTCGCGGCTCTGCCCCGGCACGAAATCTGCGGCCTGCCAGTTGACGCCCTGCATCTGGAAACCGGAGGTGCCGGTGTACTGGTTTTGCTTGGTGTAGAAACCGTCGGCCACGAATTCGAGCGTGTCGCTCAGATGGGCCTGAAACGATCCGTTGACGCCGATGCGCTCGCGCTCGGTCACGCGGTTCCAGCCGGTATGGGCCTGGGGCGAGAAGAAGGAGTCGGTGGCGGTGCCATTGCCGTTGACGTCGATGCCGCCCGGCACATTGGTGCCGCGATTGGGATTGTCGAAGCGGAAGCCGCCATAGCCGGTGGCATTGGCCAAAGATTCATCGGCCAGACGCCCGCCATAGTCGCGCTGGATGCCCGAATAGGAATTGCCCAGATGGTCCTTGGAATAGGCCGCCGAGATCAGGAAGCCGACATTGTCATTGCGCCACGAGATAAGCCCGTTGAAATGGGGATCGAATTTCTTGGTGCTCGAACCCGATCCGCCATCGGCCGAAAATGCACCGTGCACGCCGGATTTCAGATCAAAGGGGCGGCGCGTCTTGAGGTCGATCGTGCCCGAAATACCCGCCGAGAGCATCGTGCCGGTCGCGCTCTTGATGACGCTGGCGCCGGAGAAGAGCTGCGAGGGAATGTCGGTGAAATTGGGCTGGACCGAGGTGATGGAGCCCGCACCAAGGAAGGACTCGCCGTTCATCAGCGTGACCACCTGCGGCAGGCCGCGCACGTTGACCGTGCTGCCTTCGCCCGCGTCGCGGCGGATCTGGACGCCCGGAATGCGCTGGAGCGAATCCGAGATCGTGGCGTCGGGCAGTTTGCCGATATCCTGCGCCGAGATCGCATCGACGATGCTGGCCGCATTGCGCTTGATGCTGACCGCGCGTTCGATGGAGGCGCGGATGCCGGTGACGATGATGCCCGGAGCATCCGCGTCAGGGGCCGCCGTTTGCGGGGCCGGGGCATCGGCGGCAAGCGCAACGCCGGGCATGAAGGTGGGCAGGGCAATGGCAAGCGCGGAAACGGCGCAGGACAACACACCAGACCGATTGGCCTTTGATCGCATGGGGATTCCTCTCCTGGGGTTGAGGCTCTTGGGAGACTCATTAAAGCAATTTGTTTTATCTATTTGCCCGAGGAGGGCGAGGGCGTCAAAGGAATTTTTAAGGTTGGATTAAGATGATTATATATCAATGCTATGGGGTGTAGAAAGCTGAACGACGCCAGCCCGGCAGGGCGTGCCCAGGATGCCCAAACATCTCGTTACACCCTGCTTCGTTTCCTCGCCTCAGCCCCCTTGTCGGCCAATGCCGCGCCGCGACGCCCCATAGGAAGGTCCGGGCCAACGGTGGTGTCCACCATCGTCTGCCGCTCGATCTCGCAATTGACCGCCGCCCCGATCAGCGCCGCATAAGCCGACAGATAGAGCCACACCTGAAACACCACCACCGTGGCCAGCGACCCGTAGACCGCATTGTATCGGGCGATATGGTCGACATAGACACCAAAGCCCAATGTCAGCCCCATCCAGATCACCGTGGACAGAAAAGCCCCCAGCGCGAGCCAGCGCCATTTGGCCGGTTGCCGGTCCGGCACCATGCGATAAAACACCGCAAAGCACAGGCTGACCACCACCACCGCCACGCTCCACACGGTGATGCGCGCCAATATCAGCACCTGTTCGCCCCACCATACCATCATCAGCGGCCCAGCCCAGGAAACCAGCGCGATGGCCGCCGTTGCCAGCACGCCGATCGCCACCATTCCGGCCGTTACCGCCACGGCCAGCAGAAAGGTGCGCCAGAAGGATCGTTTGGCCGGTTCCTCATAAATGAGATTCATCGCTGAAAGCAGCGAAAAGGCCGCATTCATCGCCCCATACAGCGCCACGCCCAGCGCCATCACCAGCCCCAGTCCCTTGGCGGGCGTTTCGGCATTGATCGCGGCCAACAGCGGCGGACGCGCCACCCGCATCACATCATCGGGCAGGAATCCGCGCAAACCGTCCAGCCCCGAGGCCACCGCATTGGGATCTCCGACCAGCCCATAGACCAGCACCACCGAGGCGATCATCGGCACAAAGGCCAGAAATGTGTAGAAAGACACGCCCGCCGCCAACAGGTTGAGCTGATGCTCGCCCATCGTCGCCCAGACCCGCCCGGCGATCTGGCGCCATGCCGCCCACGGCATTTCCAGCGGGCTGGTGGCGTCGCAGCCGGGGGCCGATGGGGGAACATGCGCGTTCATGGCCCGGTTGAGGCGGTTTCGGCCGCGCTGGGCAGTCCCTGCCCGGCCTCCTTGGCAATATGCAGGCGGGCCTGCATGTCACGCTCCATCGCGCTGGCGGTCTGGTCGGCTTCCTTGCTCCTGCGCTGCCATTGGTCATCAAAGCTTTCGCGGCGGCATCCCCCCGCCATCAGCGCCACCATGGCAAGAAGACCCAATCCGATCCCGCGGCCTGTTTGCGCGCCATGCCCCATCATCGCCTCTTCTCAATACCGCTTGCGATAGCGCGCCGTGACGCCGGTGCCGCCGAACTGGCCTGCCTGACTCAGGACCGAAAACGCCTTGGTCAGCGCGATTTCCAGCTGGGTGGCCATATAGCCGCGCGTGTCGGTCACAACCTCAACATAGATGTTGTTTGTGATATATTTGCCCGCCGCCAGCGCGGTCTGCCGCCCGGTGGTGGCATCGGCGCCCAGCACGCGCAGGCGGCTGATCGCGGTGGCCGATTGCAGCGCGCCCAGCGGATTAAGCCCGCCCTTGGCCCCGCGCAGCGTGTTGAGCGAGGAGGCAAGCTGGACCGCCTGAAGCGTCGAGAGGCTGCCCACCGGCCCGCCGAACAGAATGCGCGCCATCAATTCATCCTGCGGCAGCGCCGGGTCGGATGTCAGCGCGATTTCCGGGTTCGAGCCCGTGCCGGTGATGACGATGCTGATCGTCACATCCGAAATCGCGCCCGAGGCGCGGATATTGAGCGCCGGATCGGTCAGATCACCGCCATTGAGCGTGATCGTCCCGCTGTCGATGGTAAAACTGTGCCCGGCAAAATCCAGCGTGCCGCGCACCGCGCGCACCGTGCCGGTGATCGCTGGCTGGGTGGTCGATCCGCCGATGCGCAGGTTGCTCGACCATTCGCTGTCCAGCCCCATGCCCGTCACGAAGATCTGGTTGTCGGCCCGCACCCGCATGTCGAGGTTCCAGTTGACGGGCAGTGAATGCACCGGTTCGGCATCGCCGCTGATGCGCTCCGGCCCGATGGCGGGCTTGTGGCGCACGCCGCTCAGGGTGGGCACCGCCGCCGAACCCTGCCGCACGATGCGGTAATGCGTTTCGGGCAGATCGAGCGTGCCGCTGACCGTGGGCGGTTGGCCCGGTGCATTGACCAGCTTGATATCGCCGCTGGCCCGCGCCGAGAGGTCCGCCCCGCTGGCCAGTTGGGCGTTGGCCATGTTGATGCCCAACTGGATCGGATAGCCTTCCTGCGCGCTGAGCGAGATGAAGCCGCTGGCCTTGACCGTGCCGTCGCCCGCCTTCGCGGTGAGGCTCTGCACCTCCAGCCGGTCATTGGTGAACCGGCCCTGCAAGGCCATGTCGCTCAGGCGCGTACCATAGGTGGCGTTGTCATAGACCAGCTTTTGCGCGCGCACAGTGCCGGTGATGCTGGGCGCATGGGCCGATCCGCCGAAATCGGCGGCGATGCCGATCGGTCCCTTCAGGCTTTGATCGGAAAGCGCCGCCAGCGAGGCCAGCACATCGGCCGGACCATTGTAGCGCACCCCGCCGGACAGCGGCGCTGCCATCAGGCGATTGCTCCATGTGCCGGTTTCCGCCGCACCCATCGTGGCATTCACCTGCATTTGCCCGATCTGCGCATCCCCGCGCCGCACCAGCGCCTGAGCATGGGCGGCCCGGTTATCCAGTTGCGCGGCCATGGTGATATCCACCGGGGTCGAGACCGCCGAAAGACCCGTGCGGGTCAGTCCCGCCACCTGAAGATGGGCATCGACCCTGGGCATGGCCCCGGCGCCCGCCTGATCGAGATCGAGGCTGCCCGACATCCGCCCGCCCAGCCCGAGATCCGGCACAAAGCCGTTGACCAGCGCCAGATCGACGCCGTCAAGCCGCGCGCGCAGGGTGCTGGCCGCGCCATAGCGACCCTCGATCCGCAGGCTGCCGTTGTTGACCGAAAGCGTGGCGGGGCGCAGGAGATAGCCTGGTTTTTCCGGCACGATCTCGACCGCCCCGCGTGAGGCGATGTTGACGCCATTGATCCGCCCATTGACCGCCACCCGCCACAGATCGGGCGACAGCCTGCCTTGCGCGGCCAGACGGAACGGATAGCGGTTGCGCCCTTCGGTCAGCAGCTTCACGTCTCCCGCTCCATCGCGATAGGCAATGTTGGCCCGCGTCTGTGCCAGATAGAAATCGCCCTGCCGCGCGCCCGCCAGTTGCACATCGGCGTTCACCTGCGGCTGGTCGGCCATCACGGCATCGGCCTTGACCACCAGCCGCGCGATGCTCAGCCCGGCCTTGCCCGGCAGGCTGACATTCTGGCCGGTAATCGCGGCCACCGCCCGCTGATGCGCGCCCATGGCGGACAGTTCGACCCGCCCGTTCACCCCGGCCCCGGCAAGCGCCAGCGCGCCCGCAAAAGGCCCTGCGGCCTGCTGCTGCACATGGCCGGTGAGGGCGATTCCGGCAAGGCTGGTGCCGGGCCGCAGATCGACCGCCAGCGGCCCCTTGGCGGTGGAGACGAGCAGATCGGCGCCGATGGGGCCGTAATCGCTGGCGGCCTTGGCGTTCACCTGATAGGCGCCGCCCGCCCCGCGCACATCGGCCACCAGCGCGGCCAGCCCGACGCCCATGCCGGGGCGGGGCGCCTCCAGATGCAGCACCGGCTGCGCCACGCTGCCCTTTGCGCTCAACCGGATCGGACCATAGCGGTCGGAAGAGGCATCGGCGGCAAAGGCGATCTGGCCCTTGGCGTCATAGCGGCCCCGGCCATTGGCAAGGCGAAAGGCGGGCGCGGCAACGGTTAGTCCATCCACCGTCGCCACCCCGTCGCTGCCATAGCCCACCCGCGCGATAATCAGTGCATTGCCGCCCAGAAAGCCCGCTATCCCACCGCTGAGCAGACGGGTGGAGCGCGCGCTCACGCGGCCTTCCAGCCGGAAGCCCCCATTGGCCTGCGTCTTGAGCCCGATATTGGAGGCGAGGTTGAAAATACCGACGCTTTCAACGCGATAGCCGTTGATCGTGCCATTGAGCGTGCCGGTGTAGAGCGCGCGCGGCAGATCGGCGATCACCACGGCGCGCGCGTCGATCCGGCTTGATTGCAGGCGGATATTGTCGGACAGCAGCCGCCCGTCGGCATAGCCGAAATCGCCGCCAAAGCGGACATGGTCGAGCAAGGGCGCCACGCTGGCCGAGACGCCGGTAATGGCCCGCGCCGTGCCGTTTACGGGAATGCGCCAGTGGTCCTTGTCGAGCGCGGCGCTGCCCGATGCGGCAAGGCCGTCGATGCGGGTGGCGCCAAAGCCGATGGAGGCGGCCTTGACCGCATAGGCGATGCGCGGTGCGGCAAAACTGCCGTCTATAGTGGCCTCGGCGGCAATGCCATTGCCCGACAGGTTCGTGGCCAGCACGCGCGGCTGCATCACGTTTAGGGCAAGGCGCATCTGATGCATCGTGTTGTTGCCCATATCGGCCATGCCCTGAACGCCCAGAGCGAAATTGGCATTGCCGATCTGGGCCTTGACCTGCATCTGTCGATTGTCGAAGGCGGCGGTGGCGTCCACTTTCGTCTCGGGCTGGAACAAGGCGCTGTTCTGGCCCTTGAGCCAAACGTCGGGGTGGGCGAGGCCCGCGACATGAATGGTGCCCGAGCGCGCATTGATCACCAGATCGGCCAGAGATTTGCCGCCCGCGCTGGCCGCCAGCGAACCGTTCCACGCCTTCCAGTCGCCCCGCCCGGCCAGCCGGAGATGGCGCGCTTCGGCCTGCCCGGTCAGCGCCGCAAGCAGGCCGTCGGCGGGCGTATCCAGCGCGAAATCCATGTTCAGCCGGTTGATCTGCGGCACAGCATCCAGCTTGAGCGCAAGGCGGTCTCCGCCCGCCACGCCGGGCGCGACCAGCGCCGCGGCCCGCGCGTTGATACGGGCGCGCCGATCGGCGATATGGGCTTGCCCCTGAAGGCTGACGACATGGCGCCGGCCGGTGATGGCAGGGGCGATCTCCAGCCGATCCACCGCCAGTTGGCCCACGTCAATATCCAGGTCGGGCAGCAGCGGTTCATTGCTGGGCGGCGTGGGTTTGAAGCGGGGCGCACGCTCAAGCCGCGCAGCGGGAATATGCAGGCGCCGAATATCCAGATGCCCGCCGATATAGGCCAGGGGCCGATAATCCAGCGCCACATTTTCGGCATGGAAAAACCGCCCATCCGGATCGCCAATGTCCAGATTGCGGATGGTCAGCGCGCCCAGCAGCGAGCCTTCGATCCGATCGACATGCAGGCTCATGCCATTGGCAAAGGACAGGCGCGAGATCTGCGCGGCCACCATGTCGCGCCCGCTCTGCGTCGAAAGCCAGATCCACAGCGCCGCGACCAGCACGACAAGGACGGCCACCGCGATCCCGGCATAACGCAACGCCCTGCCCAGCAGGGGTTGGCGGGCCTGAACCTGCGGATTTTCCACCTGCTCCATCAGAATGCCTGCCCGATTGAGACATAGACCGCCACGCGCGATTCCCCGACCTGCCGGTTGATCGGCGTGGCGATGTCAAAGCGCATCGGCCCGAAGTTGGTGTAATAGCGAAAGCCCACACCCGCGCCAAAGCGCCAGGAATTGAAAGTGGGCACCTCGCTGGTGAAGACCTGTCCGCTGTCGACAAAGCCCACCACGCCGAAATTGCCAAACCGATAGCGCAGTTCCACGCTGGTCTCGGCCTGAGAGCGCCCGCCGATGGGGTGCCCGTCGGGGTCTTTTGGGCCAAGCTCCTGATAGCCGAAGCCGCGCACCGATCCGCCACCGCCCGAATAGAAGCGCCGCGATGGCGCAATGGATTCACGCGAGGCCCCGCCGATCATGCCGACCCGCGCCCGCCCGGCCAGCACCAGCTTTCCGGCGATGGGATAATAGCCGGTCGCTTCAAAGATCGAGCGGGCATAGGTTTGTATGTTGCTGCCCAAGGATGCCTCGGGCGAGAGCGTGGCCGAGAGGCGATAGCCGCGTGTGGGGTCGAGCAGCGAGTTCGACCGGTCATAGGTGATCTGTCCCGGCAGCGCGAGGATGTAGAAGGTGCGCCGCCGTTCGCCCGCCTGCTCAAAGGCATAGTCCTGCTCGTTCGAACCGATCAGTTCAAAACCATAGCTGTAGGTCCAGCGCTTTTGCCAGATGGCCGTGCTGGCGCGCGAGATGCGCCCTTTGAGCGCGCCGGTGAAGGCCTCATAGGCATCAAGGTTGGTGTGGTTGGCGCTGAGCGACACTTCGACCGTGCGGTCGCGCAGCCCTGCGTTGGACCGGCGAAACGTGCCCGAAACGCCCTGTTCGCTGGTGCCTGCGGTGGCGCTGGCGATGATCGCGCCTTCGGGGGGAAAGAGGTTGGCATGGCTCCAACTGCCAACCGCCTTGATGCCTTCGCCGGTGGAATAGCCCGCCTGCGCCGAGAGGGACCGGGGCGGTCCGGCCCGCTGGTTGACGACCAGATCGGCATATTCGGTGTTGTCGCCCGCGCTGATGCCGGTTTGGGCGGGGTCCACCGTGACCGTGGCAAACAGGTTGGTGGCCACCAGCGCCTTGCGCAGATCGTCGATCTGGCGGCTGTCGTAAAGCTCGCCCTTGCGGAAACGGGCGATGGTGGCGATGTGGCGGGCGTCGAACACCGGGCGGCGGCCCTTGATTTTGATGTCGCCAAAGCGGCTGCGAGGGCCGGGCGCGACGGGCAGCGTGTAATCCCCGATCCCGGTGGCGGCGTCGAGTTCGATGTCGCGCTGGCCGATCTTGGCAAAGGGATAGGCCGATTGCGGCAACAGCACGCCAAGCGCCGCCTCGGCCGAAAGCACGCGCTCGGCCACGATCGGTTCGCCCGAATGGACGCCGAAATGGCGGGTGAGCAGATCGGGCGGGACCAGCGCGGGCGCATCAAAGCGGATCGCGCCCAGCCGGTAGCGCGGCCCCGCCGCCACCGCCATGGACACGACAATATCCCCCGGCTTGCCTTGCTCGGGCATGGCGACCGAGGATTGCACGCCGGCATCGAAATAGCCCTGCGAGGCCATCACATCGGAGAGTGCCTGCCGGTCCTGCTCGATGCGGGCGGCGATGGCGGCGGCATTCGTCGCCTTGCCCTTGCCCTGTTTCAGCGCGGAAACGGCCTCGAAACTGTCCACCAGCGCACCGCCCTCGATGGGGGCCACCCGGTCGGCATCGCGCAGGTTTTCCAGCCCGGTCACATGCCAGCGATAGGACAGGCTGGGCGAGGTTTCGGTTTTTCCGCCGCCATTGTCATCGCGCAGGGCTTCCTTGTTGAAGTCATCCAACGGGACCAGCGGTTTGGTCAGATCAGGGTCGGTGGCGGCGGCGGGCTGGGCCGAGGAGGCGACCGGGTTGGCGGGGGCTTCAACGGGTGCCTCAACGGGGGGCAGCGCGGCTTCGAAATCATGATCGGTGATGATGGGGGAGGGCGGCGTGGAGGAGGTCGGCTGCTGTGTGGTCGGGGCGGGAGAGGGCTGCGCCGACGCAGCTCCGGCCATCAGCGCCCCGCCGATCGCCATGGCGGCCAAGGAGATTTCACGGCCGAAGATCCGTGCAACAGCACATTCGCGCGCAGAAAAACCAGCGCCCCCCACTGGGCATTTCGCGCCTTTCCCTGGCGCAGCTTGAAAAACCTTCCGCAAAAATGGCCCCCTTTTGCCGTCATGCGCCGACCTGTCGCATGCCATAACACGCCAGAACTCATAATGATCCGCCGCCATGACAATTTGCCTTGTCCAAAGCGATATTAGCGCCGGATCGGGCGGAGGATGGGGCCTTGGGAAAGCATCAAAAATTGTGTGGCGGACATGCCATCGGGGTCATGGATCAGGTTTTAAACGACGGGGCGCTCCTGTAAGGCGAGTATCGCGGGTTGCCTGTCTGGACTGAAGCCCGCCCGTCCTGTCAAGGATTGGCGCATTTTCAGGAAAGTCACGCCGGTGGACCTTGCCAAAGCCAATGATCTCATGCTCGGCAAGCTTGGGTTGGGCCTGTTGCCCCGCGATATCCGGTCGGGTGCCGTGGCGGTGGTGTCGGCGGTTCTGGGGGTGACCGGCTCTATCGCGATGCTCGATCTCTGGATTTTTCGCGACCGGCTCCCGGCGGATTATGTCGCCTTTTTTACCAGTCCGCTGGGCGACCGGATGCTGGCGATGTGTATCAGGGCGCTGGGCGAGGAGGTGATCTATCGGCTGTTGTATATGACGGCGATTGTCGCGGCGATAAAACTGGTCCGGGGCCGGGTGGGACCTGTGGGCTATGGGCTGGCGGCGGTTGCGGCCCAGATGATAGGCGTATGGCCATCGCTGGTGCAGGAGCCGTTCCGTGCGTCTCTGCGCTATCTTGCCGTCGGGGCGGTATGGGGATGGCTCTACTGGCGGCAAGGCTGGTTCGCGGCAGCGGCCGGGCATGGGCTGTCGCATCTGCTGATCGATCCGATGCTGCTGATCGGGCTGACGCATACCCGTTGACGGTTCAAACGGACAATGCGTCCATCAGCCATATTGCGGCTGATGCTGCGCGACGGCTCTGACCGGCCCTCCGCCCCAATAATGCCGGATGGCGCGGCGCCCCGGCACTTCGATCCAGCGAAAGGCGATCTCGGCTGCCATCAGGGTGAGCAGCACGATCGCGGCCTGCTCGATGATAAAACCCGCGCCCTTCAGCCCATCCGGCGGCCAAATCCCGTCTATGGCGTGGATGAAGAGCATATGCACCATATACAGCCCAAAAGAGCGCTGCCCCAGCCAGTGCATCACCGCGCTTTCCATGACCGGCATGCGCAGCGCCAGCAGGACCGCCGCAGGCCATGTCAGCAGGCCCAGCGGGACCAGCGGGCTGATATGGCCATTATCCAGCCAGAACCCCGCGCCCGCCATCGCGCACAGCAGGACTGTCGGCACGCGTGTGCCCAACGCACGGTTGCGCCACACCATTTGGCCGATAAAGAAGCCGAAGATGCCGCGCGGGATGGTTTCGCCAAACCACGGCCCGCCCGGATGGCCCAGCACCGCCAGCCACCATCCGCAACCCACCACCGCCAGCACGGTGATCCATAACAGCACCCTTTCGCCAAGCCATGCTCCGGCGGCAAACAGGGCGTAACACAGGATCTCGATGCTCAGCGACCAGCTTGCCGAATTGAAGGCCCGGGCGGTCATCAGGTCGAATCCCTGAAGCATCAGGGCATGGGCGAGAAAATGCGGTCCATCATTGCCGCCGCCCCACGAAAACACGGCGAACAGGCACAGGATGACAAAATGCAAAGGCCACAAACGGGCGAAACGCGCCACGGCAAAGGCCCGCATCGCGTGGGCCTGCCGCAACTGGCCCGGCGCGCCATAGACATGGGCAAATACAAAGCCGGACAGGACGAAAAACAGATCGACGAGCGTCCAGCCCTTAAGGAACACCCAGCCGGTTATCCTGTCCAAATGGACGGGCAGATTGGGCCAGTTGGCCATGTGATAGAGCACGACCCCGGCCGCGGCAAAACCGCGCAGACCGTCCAGCCTTGTCCATCTCTCGCCGCCGTCGCGCTCTTGCATGTCTGCTCCCCGAAGGGATTTCTGATACGCCCCGATGCGTTAAGAACTGGTTCGGTCGGGTGCGATCTGCCGGGTGATGCCCACGGCATCGCGAAATGCCGCGTCGTGGCTGACGAGCAGCAGAGCGCCGTCGTAGCCGCGCAGCGCATATTCGATCACCTCGATGGATTCGACATCAAGGTGGTTCGTCGGTTCGTCCAGCATCAGCAGTTGGGGCATGGGCAGCGCCGAAAGCACACAGGCGATCCCCGCCCGCAGACATTCCCCGCCGCTCAGATCCCCCACCAGCCTGTCCCCTTGGGTGTTGCGAAAGGCGAAACGGGCCAGAGCGGCGCGGAGGCTGTTGTCATCCAGCGCCGGATTGAGCCGCCGCATATTCTCCACCAAGGTCGATCCGCGATCCAGCAGGCTGACCGTCTGGTCAAGCAGGGCGTAGGGAACCGGGCGCTCGATCCTGCCGTGGGCGGGCGCGGCAAGGCCCGCCGCAAGCCTGAGAACCGTGGTCTTACCCGCCCCGTTTCGGCCGGTCAGGGCCACCCGCTCCGGCCCGCGCAAAGTGAAGGATAAGCCGTTGATGACGCGGCGCTCTCCGGCAAACCAACTGACATCCTCAAAGGCCAGCACAAGGCGGCCCGAGGGCAGGTGGCAGGACGGGATTTCGAGTTTGAGCGGGGTTGCCACCTCGACGCGCGCGCGCGCCGCCTCGCGCGCGTCCGCTGTGGCTCCAATCCGCTCCTCGGTCTGGGAGTGGACGCGACCGGCGCTGTTTTCCGCGCTTTCGCGCCGCCGACCCAGCAGGATCCTGGGCGCGCTGCCGCTGGCGGCATAGGTGCGCCCGGCGCGATCACGCCGGGCCTGCCGTTCGCGGGCGGTCTGCGCCTCGCGCTTGGCCGCGCGGATCTGCCGCTCCGCCTCCTCAAGGTCCGCTTCCGCCCGCAGCCTTGCCGCATCGCGCTCGGCAACCCATGATGACCACCCGCCGCCATGGATCGCGACGCCGACGGGCGAAAGTGCGACGATCCGGTCCATGCCTTCGAGCAGCGCGCGGTCGTGGCTGACCACCAAGGCCCCGCCGCGCCAGTTTGCCAACAGTCCGGCGATCGCCGCCCGGCCATCGTCATCCAGATTGTTGGTCGGTTCATCCATCAGCAACAGATCTGGTTGCGCGATCAGCAGGCGTGCGATGGCCAGTCGCGTCCGTTCCCCGCCGCTGAAACTGGCCAGCGGGCGTTCGAGATCGAGCACCGGCAGTCCGGCGCCGGCCAGTGCTCCTTCGAGCCGATGGGGAAGGGCCCAATCCGCTTCGGCGAAATCCTGCTCGGTTCCCGTGCCGGCCTCTATGCGATCAAGCCCGTTCAGCGCCGCACAGACGCCAAGCGCCTCGGATGCCGTTTCATCGCCGGGCGTGACAATCTGCTCCAGCAGGCCGACGGTGCCGCCCAGGACCACTGTGCCCGATTGCACCGGCGCCTGGCCAAGGATCGCGCGCAGCAGGGTGGATTTGCCAGAGCCATTGCGGCCCACCACGCCGATGCGCTCGCGCCCGACATGAAGCGACAGACCGGAAAACAGGGGCCGACCGGCGGGCGTGGCCAAAGCCACGGAATCGAGAGTAAGAAATGAGGGCATGACAGTACCGGAAACAAATAAGGGACGGGCGATTTCAGCGCGTCTTCCGGTCCATTTCATGCTCCTTTTGCACTCCGGCCGATTACCGGGTGGCGGCCATTTAGCACAGCACGGCCGAAGCTGCAAATAATGGGGCGTTCCGGCATCCTCTTTTCCGTCACGCCCCTTGCCTGCCTAGGGTTTCAGCCGCCATCCGGTGCGGAAAATCCACGCCAGAGCGATAAGGCACAGCGCCATGAAACCAGCCGTGAACCCAAGACTGGCGCCGACGCCGACATCGCCCATACCATAGAAGCTCCAGCGAAAACCGCTGACCAGATAGACTACCGGGTTGAACAGGCTGACCGTGCGCCACGGCTGGGGCAGCATGTCGATGGAGTAGAACGCGCCGCCAAGGAAGGTCAGCGGGGTGATGACCAGCGATGGAATGATCGCCAATTGCTCGAAATTCTTGGCCCAGATGCCGATGAGAAAGCCGAACAGGCTGAAGGTCAGCGAGGTCAGCAGCAGAAAGGCGACCATCCAGACCGGATGCAGAATGCGCACATCGGTAAAGAAAGTGGCTGTGGCAAGGATGATAAGCCCGATGACCACCGATTTGGTCGCTGCCGCGCCGACATAGCCGATCACCGCCTCGACCGCATTGAGCGGTGCGGACAGGATCTCGAACATCGTGCCGGTGAATTTGGGGAAGTAGATGCCGATGGAGGCGTTCGAGATGCTTTGCGTTAAAAGGCTGAGCATGATCAGGCCCGGCACGATGAAGGCGCCATAGCCCACCCCGCCGACATGGCTCATCCGCGAGCCGATGGCGCCGCCAAAGACGATGAAATAAAGCGCGGTGGTGATGACAGGCGTTGCCACGCTTTGCCATATGGTGCGCAATGTGCGGGCCATTTCGGTGCGGTAAATTGCCCAGATGCCGTGGAGGTTGATCACGCTCATGCCGCTTTCTCCACCAGATTGACGAAAATATCTTCCAGCGTGCTGCGGCTGGTGTCGAGATCGCGATAGGCAATGCCCAATTCGCTCAGGCGATGGAGCAGCGCGGGCATGCCGGTGTCCTCGGCCTGTGCATCGAAACTGTAGATCAGGCGCAACCCATCTTCGGCCAGCACCAGCGACCATTCGGCAAGCTCGGCCGGGATGGCGCTCAGCGGCGCCTGCAGGGTCAGCGTCAATTGCCGCTTGCCCATCTTGCGCATCAGGGCGTCCTTGTCCTCGACCAGCAGCAGCCGACCGCCGTTGATCACGCCTACGCGGTCGGCCATCTCCTCGGCCTCCTCGATATAATGGGTGGTCAGGATGATCGTCATGCCCCGTTCGCGCAGCTTGCGCACCAGCGCCCACATGTCGCGGCGCAGATTGACATCCACGCCCGCCGTCGGCTCGTCAAGGAACAGCAATTCGGGCTCGTGGCTCAGCGCCTTGGCGATCATCACGCGGCGTTTCATGCCGCCCGACAATTCCATGGTGCGCGCATGGCGCTTGTCCCACAGCGAAAGGTCGCGCAGGATTTCCTCGATATAGGCCGGATCGGGCGCCTTGCCGAACAGGCCCCGGCTGAACCGCACCGTATTGAGCACGGTTGAGAACATATCCAGCGCAATTTCCTGCGGCACCAGCCCGATGCGCTGGCGCGCTTCGCGGCGGGCATGGTCGATGTCGTGGCCTGCGACGGTGATCGTGCCCGCGCTGCGCGTCACCGTTCCGCATACGATGCTGATCAAGGTCGTCTTGCCCGCGCCGTTGGGGCCGAGCAGCGCGAAGATCTCGCCGCGTTCAATGGACAGATCGACGCCTTCGAGCGCCTTGTGGCCGGATTTATACTGTTTGCCGAGAGCTTCGATCGAAAGGATCGCAGGCATGAAGCCTCCATGTGGGGGATGGAACCGGCAGGATGTGCCGCCGCGCCCAAGATGGCGTGGTCGCCGCCGATGTCCAGACCCGCTCGTCAAATATATATTATATATACGCCTCTGTGGAATGGTGCGCTCTGCTATCCGGCGATGTCCGCGCGCCATGGCACCCGGCCCAGCGCCGCGCGCAGGCTGTGCAGAAAGGCGCTGGCCCGTCCGCTGCGGCCATGGCGGGCATGAAGCAGCGCCACCACATCGGCATCGGGCAGCGTCCATCCCGGCAGGACCTCCCGCAGCCGCCCGGCTGCCAGCTCGGTCGCCACATCCCATTCGCTGCGCACCATGATGCCAAGACCCGCCAGCGCCCAATCGCGCACGATTTCACCGTCATTGCTCGACATGGCGGGCTTGACCCGCACGGTCATGCGCCCTTCGGCTTCATGGGCAAGGCGCCAGAGGGTAACGTCCTCGTTGTTTTCCCGCAGCGCCAGACAACGGTGCGCGATCAGATCATCGGGCGTCACAATCCCCGGACTCTGCGCCAGATAAGCGGGCGAAGCGCAAAGCAGGCGGCGGTTGGGGGCCAGCGTCGTGACCAATCGGTCGCTTTCGGGCAGGGCGCCGATATGCACCACGATGTCCCAGCTCTCGCTGACCTGTCGGATGGGGCTGTCGGAGAGTTCGAGGGTGACGGTCGTGGCCGGATGGGCCTTGGCAAAACTTTCGACAACCGGGCTGACATAGCGCCGGCCAAAGCCATAGGGGGCCGCCACCCGCAAATGCCCTCGGATCTGGCTGGTGCGCGAGGCCAGCCTTTCGGCCAGATCCTCAATCGCGCCGATGATCTCCAGCCCTTCCGAGGCGATCAGTTCCCCTTCATCGGTCAAACTCAGCCCGCGTGAATTGCGATCGACCAGCTTCACCCCGACGCGGGCCTCCAGCGCGCGCAGCCGCTGGGTGACCGCCGGGGCGGTGACATTCAGGCTGCGCGCCGCCTCGGCCAGCGAGGGGGAACGGGCCAGAACCTGAAAGAAGGTGAGATCTTCGGTTGTGATCATTAGGTTTCAGCTTAATGAAGAATATAGATCGCGTTAATTGCGATATTCATGACTTGCCATATCATCGTCCCACAAGCAACCCAACCCTGATGCGCGAAAGCCCGGCTGATGATGTCTTTGCCCTCCTGTGATCTCATCTATGTCCATGGCGAATGGAAAGCCCCCATTGCCGCGGCCGCACCGATACCGGTGTTCAGCCCGGTGACCGAGGAGGTGATCGGCACGGTGGCCGCCTGCGGCCCGCAGGATGTGGATGCCGCCGTTGCCGCCGCCCGCGCCGCTTTCCCGGCCTTTTCGACCAGTTCGCGCGAGGAGCGCCTTGCCCTGCTGGGCCGCATTCTGGCGCTGATGGAAGAGCGGGCGGAGATGCTGGCGCAGGTGATCAGTCAGGAGATCGGCTGCGCCATCACCTTTGCCCGCGCCGCCCATGTGCCCTTTGGGCTGGCCCATGTGCGCGCGGCCATCGAGGTTCTGCGCGACTTCAGCTTTCTGAGCCAACAGGGCACCACCGCCATTGCCCGTGAGGCGATCGGCGTATGCGGATTGATTACGCCTTGGAACTGGCCGCTTTATCAGATCACCGCCAAGCTGGCCCCGGCGCTGGCCGCCGGTTGCACCGTGGTGCTCAAACCCAGCGAATTGTCGCCCTTCAGCGCCCAGATGCTGGCCCGGATCATCGAGGATGCCGGAACGCCCCCTGGTGTGTTCAACATGGTGACGGGCACGGGCGAAGTGGTAGGCGCCGCGATGGCGGCCCATCCCGACATTGACATGATTTCGATCACCGGATCGACCCGCGCGGGCGTTCTGGTCGCCCAGGCCGCCGCGCCCACCGTCAAGCGCGTCACGCAGGAACTGGGGGGCAAATCGCCCAACATCCTGCTCGACGATGCCGATTTCGCCCGCGTGGTGCCGCTGGGCGTGGCGGCGGGCATGCGCAATGTCGGCCAGTCATGCAGCGCCCCCACGCGGATGCTGGTGCCGCAAAGCCGTCTGGCCGAAGTTGAGCAACTGGCCGCCGATGCCGCCAACGCGCTGGTCGTGGGCGATCCGGCGCAGGATGCGACCGATCTTGGCCCCGTGGCCAACCGCAACCAGTTCGACAAGGTGCAGCAGATGATCGGCATCGGCCTTGCCGAGGGCGCGCGCCTGATCTGCGGCGGGCCGGGCAAGCCGGAAGGGCTGGAGCGCGGCCTCTATTGTCGGCCCACGATCTTTTCCTGCCCCGACCATACCATGCGGATCGCACAGGAGGAGATTTTCGGCCCGGTTCTCTGCATCATCCCCTATGCCGATGAAGAAGAGGCGGTGCGGATCGCCAATGACACGGTCTATGGGCTGGGCGCGCATGTGCAGTCGGGCGATCTTGATCGGGCGCGGCGCGTGGCGGGCCGGATCCGTTCGGGTCAGGTCCATATCAACCATCCCGCTTGGGACGGCTTTGCCGCTTTCGGCGGCTACAAGCAATCGGGCAATGGCCGCGAATATGGCCGCTTCGGTCTGGAGGAATATCTCGAAACCAAGGCCATTCTGGGCTTTTATCCGCAGTGACCGGGGGGGCGATCAACCGGCGTGTGGTGCTGGGCGGCGTTGCCGGGCTGGGGGCGGCGGCCATGGCCGGGCGGCTGCTGGACAGGCCGCATGTGGCCCCGGTCGCGCTCCACGGCGACGGCCCGCCCCGGCAGGGCGGGCGCATCCGCGTGGCCAGCACATCGACCTCGATTGGCGACACGCTGGATCCCGCGCGCGGCGCGCTCAACACCGATTATGTCCGGCATTTCATGCTCTACAGCGGGCTGACCGAACTGGACCGGCATTTGAATGCCCAGCCCGCTCTGGCCGAAAGCCTGACCAGCGACGATCAGCAGGTGTGGCATGCGACCCTGCGCCGCGGCGTGACTTTTCACAACGGCAAGAGCCTGAGTGCCAAGGATGTCGTCCATTCGCTGCTGCGCCACAAGGACCCGCGCATCGGCTCGAAAATGGCCGATATTGCGCGCCAGTTTGCCGATGTGCGCGCCACCGGCCCGCGTGAGGTCCGCATCACGCTGACCGGCCCGAATGCGGATTTGCCGGTCATTCTGGCCCAGTCGCATTTCCTCATTGTCGACGCCGATCATGACGATCCGCAAACGGCCAATGGCACAGGCCCCTTTCTTCTGGCCGAATTCCGGCCCGGCATCCGCACCGTGGTGCGGCGCAATCCCAATTTCTGGAAAGCGGGCAGGCCCTATCTCGATGAGATCGAACTGATCGCCATTCCCGATGAGGTCAGCCGCGTCAGCGCCTTGCTGGCGGGCGATGTGCAATTGATCAATGCGGTCAATCCGCGCTCGACGCGGCGCATTCTGGCCTCGCCCGCGCATGGGGTCATTGAAACGAAATCGGGTCTCTACACCAATCTGGTCGCGCGTCAGGACCAATTGCCCACCGGCAATCCCGATTTTACTGCCGCGATCCGCCACCTGTTGGACCGGCCGCTGATCAACCGCGCGCTTTTCCGCAATTACGGCACCATCGCCAATGATCAGCCGATCCCGCCCGGCCATCCCTATTTCCGCGACGATCTGCCCCAGACCAACCTCGATCTGGACCGCGCGAAATGGCATGTCCAGCGCTCGGGCCTGAGCGGCATACGCCTGCCGGTCTATGCCTCGCCCGCCGCCGAAGGGTCGGTGGACATGGCCTCGATCCTTCAGGAATATGGTGCCCGCGTGGGGCTGGATCTGGCGGTCAACCGGGTGCCCGCCGATGGCTATTGGTCCACCCATTGGATGAAGCACCCGCTGTTTTTCGGCAACAACAACCCGCGCCCCACGGCCGACATGGTCTTCAGCCTGTTTTACAAATCGGATGCCAATTGGAACGAAACCGGGTGGCAAAATCCGCGCTTTGACAAGCTGTTGATCGAGGCGCGGGGCGAGACCGACCACCAGCGCCGCAAGCAGCTCTATGGCGAGATGCAGGGGCTGGTCCACCAGCAGTGCGGCAGCGTGATCCCGGTGTTCATCAGCCTGCTCGATGGCCATGACCGCCGGTTGCGGGGCTTCTATCCGGTCCCGCTGGGCGGGTTCATGGGCTACACTTTTGCCGAACATGTGTGGTGGGATGGGTGAAGGGGTTAACCTCAAGCTTAATCTATCCTGCAAAAACCATTAATTGAATCCACCGCCCGGGACCGACACAATGGCCCGACAAGATCAGCAAGGAACATCTGTGGTGACTGAGCCGACACTTCTTGAGCAGGCCCGCGAGAGCGACGCTTCGCTGCGCCTTGGCGCATTGGAAACCCCCTGTCTTGTCCTCGATGCCGAGCGGATGGAGCGCAACATCGCCCGGCTGCGCGCCCGGTTGGCGCCTCATGGCGTGACCTTGCGGCCGCATCTCAAGACGGCCAAATCGGTTGAGGTCGCCCGGCAGGTGATGGAAAGCCCGCAGGGGCCCGCCACGGTTTCGACCCTGAAGGAGGCGGAATTCTTTGCCGATGCCGGGGTGCGCGACATCATCTATGCCGTGGGTATCGCGCCGTGGAAGCTGGCCAAGGTGATCGAACTGCGCCGCCGGGGCGTCGATCTGGCGGTGGTGCTGGACACGGTGGAGCAGGCGCAGGCGGTGGCCAAGGCCTCACGCGAAAGCGGGGAAGTCATTCCGGCGCTGATCGAGATCGACTGCGATGGCCATCGTTCGGGCGTGCTGCCCGATGATGCGGCGCGGCTGGTGGAAATCGGACGGGCGCTGTGTGATGGCGGTGAACTGCGCGGCGTCCTCACCCATGCCGGGGGCAGCTATGCCGCGCGTGGGACGCAGGCGCTGCAACAGGCCGCCGAACAGGAAAGGCGCAGCGTGGTCGATGCGGCCACCATCCTGCGCGACGCGGGCCTGCCTTGCCCGGTGGTCAGCATCGGTTCGACGCCCACAGCCCATCACGCGCTCGACCTGACCGGCGTGACCGAGGTGCGGGCCGGGGTCTTCGTATTCTTCGATCTGGTGATGGCGGGTATCGGCATTTGTAATGTCGATGATATCGCAATTTCGGTGATGGGCACGGTGATCGGCCATCAGCGCGACAAGGGCTGGATCCTGATCGATGCCGGATGGATGGCCATGTCGCAGGATCGCGGCACCTCCAAGCAGGCCGTCAATCAGGGCTATGGCGTGGTCTGCGATCTGGCGGGCAATCCCTATCCCGATCTCATTCTGGCCGATGCCAACCAGGAGCATGGCATCATCACCGTCCGCCCCGGTTCGGACGGGAAACTGCCTGACCTGGCGATCGGCGATCGCGTGCGGGTTCTGCCCAATCACGCCTGCGCCACCGGGGCGCAGCATCGTACCTATAACGTGGTGCATGGCGGCAGCGATCTGGTGACTGGCCAGTGGCAACGTTTCGGAGGCTGGTAATGAACAAGGCGCTTACTCCCATCCTGACCGATCAGGCGCCCGCGCCGGCGGGCCATTATGCGCAGGCGATCCGCGCCGGCGACATGCTCTATGTCTCGGGCCAATTGCCGATCCGGGCCGACAAGGCCCCTCTGGATGACATGGGCTTTGCCGCACAGGCCCGGCAGGCCATCGCCAATATGCTGGCCATCCTGGAGGCGGCGGGCGGGACCCCGGCGGATCTGTGCCGCGTCACGGCTTATATCGTGGGCGTGGAAAACTGGCCCGAATTCAACCGCGTCTATGCCGACATGCTGGGCGATGCGCGGCCCGCGCGCACGGTCGTGCCGGTGCCTGAACTGCATTACGGTTATCTGGTTGAAATCGACGCAGTGGCTGCGCTCCGCGGCTGATCCCCTTTTTGTCAGGAGGCCATTATGGCTGCTATTGCATGGAATCAGACTGATACTCCGCCTGCAAAAACTGACAGGGCCGCAACGGCCACGAGATTGCAAAGCATTGATGCGTTGCGCGGGCTGGTGATGCTCTTCATGCTGCTCGACCATGTGCGCGAGACATGGTTTCTCTACGTCCCGGTGGGCGATCCGGTCGATGCGCGCACGGCCATCCCTGCGCTGTTCTTTACCCGGATCACCAGCACGCTGTGCGCCCCCATCTTCGTCGCGCTGACCGGCCTTTCGGCCTATCTCTACAGCCAGCGGCATACTCTGGCCGAAACCAGCGATTTTCTGCTGCGGCGCGGGGCCTTTCTGGTCCTGCTCGAACTCACGCTGGTCAATTTTTCATGGCGGGCCGAATTTCCCTTCCATTTCGTGTTTCTTCAGGTGATCTGGGCCATCGGCCTTTGCATGATCGTGCTGGCGGGCCTGATCCATCTGCCGGGGCGGGCGGTGCTGCTGCTGGGGCTGGCCATTGTGGGCGGGCACAATCTGTTTGACGGGGTGTCTTTTGCCCCTGACAGCCCGATGTTCATCCCTTGGGCCATCCTGCACAAGCGTTCGCAGATCGAACTGGCGGGCATGGTGGTCAAGTTCAACTATCCGGTGGTGCCGTGGATCGGGGTGATCTGCCTTGGCTGGTCGGCGGGCTCGTGGTTTTCCCGGCTTGCGCCCGAGGCCCGGATGGCCCGGCTGACGGCCGTCGGCGCGGCGATGATCGCGGGCTTTGTCATCCTGCGCGCGATCAACATCTATGGCGACGCCCCGTGGTTCACGGTCGAAGGCAGCACCATCCGCACCGTCATGAGCTTTCTGGCCCTGACCAAATATCCGCCTTCGCTGCTCTTCCTCCTGCCCACGCTGGGCACCGGGCTGATCCTGCTGGCCCTGTTTGAACGCGTCAATCACGCGCGCATTACCCACTGGCTCTCGGTGCTGGGCAGCGCGCCGATGTTCTTCTATCTCTTTCATCTCTATTTGCTGCGCATTTTCTATCTGACCGCGCGCGCCGTGTTCGGCACCAACCATGGCGACATCTTCGGTTTTGACTCGCTGGGCTGGGTATGGGTGTTCTACCTTGCCATCATTGTGCCGCTTTATTTTCCCACCCGCTGGTTTTCCAATTTCAAGAAGGCCCGCAAGGACATCTGGTGGCTCAAATATCTGTGATGGACAAATATTTGTGATGGATGGTCCGCCATCGCTTGATGAGAGGTGAGGAAATGCATCCTGTTGTTCAACCGGTCGCGAGCGACGAGCATCTGCCCGATGCGGTCGATGTCGCCGTGATCGGGGGTGGTATCGTCGGCACGACATCGGCCTATTATCTGGCGCGGCGCGGTTTGCGCGTGGCGCTGGTCGAAAAGGGCTATGTCGGCTGCGAACAATCGAGCCGCACGTGGGGCTGGTGCCGCCAGCAGAACCGCGACCGGCGAGAGATGCCGCTCTCGCTGCTCTCGATGCGGCTGTGGGATGAGATGCGCGGCGACATCGGCATGGATCCGGGCTTTCGCCGCACGGGCCTGGTCTATGCCACCGATGATGCCGCGACGCTGGCCGCATGGGAGGGCTGGCGCCCGGTGGCCAAGGAGTTCGGGGTCGAAACCCACATGCTGACCGGCGCGCAGGCCGCAGAGCGCATCCCCCAGAACCGGCGGCAATGGGTGGGCGGGCTGCATTCGGTCCATGACGGCAAGGCCGAACCGGCGCTGGCCGCGCCCGTTCTGGCCGAAGGGGCAAGGCAGCTTGGCGCGACCATCCACCAGAACTGCGCCGCACGCGGACTGGATCTGACCAATGGACGGGTTTCGGGCCTGCATACCGAACGCGGCACGATCCGCGCCGATGCCGTGGTCTGCGCGGGCGGGGCATGGGCATCGGCCTTCATGCGCCGCCATGGTGTAACCTTTCCGCAGGCCAGCGTGCGCCAGACAGCCCTGCGCACCAAACCCACCGTCAATCTTGGCGAGGTGGTCTATTGCCCCGATCTGGCGATGACGCGGCGGCTTGACGGCAGCTACACCCTTGCCATCAGCGGCCGCGCGACACTGGAACTGACCCCGCAGGGCATCCGTTTCGCCCGCGAATTCATGCCGCAATTCATCCAGCGTCTCAAGGCGGTGCAGTTGGGCGTCAGCGGTTCTTTCTTTACGGGGCCGGAATCGCTCTCGGCCGTGCTGGGCCATGATCCGTCCATCTTTGAGGCCACGCGCGTGCTGTCGCCCAAGCCCAACCCCAAGCTGGTCGCGGCGATCAAGGCCAATCTTGTCGGCACATTTCCGCAACTGGCCAATCTGGAACTGGATGGCGCGTGGGGTGCCTATGTCGACTGCACGCCCGATGCGGTGCCGGTGGTATCGGCGGTGGATCGGATTGGCGGGCTGTATCTGGCCGCCGGTTGTTCGGGGCATGGTTTCGGTCTGGGGCCGGGCATCGGCAAGCTGATGTCAGAACTGGTGGCCAATGATGCGACGAGTGTCGATCCGGCCCATTTCCGCCTCAACCGTCTTGTTGACGGTTCGGCAATCAACGTGGGGTCCCTCTAGGTTCGGGCCCCTGTCGGGCGGGGTGTTCCGGCTGGTTCCGGCATCCCGGCCCGCCCGCAAAGGGGCGTAACAGCATAAGTCGCGAATACCAGCCCCACCCATCCGCTCTTTCCGGCTTCCTAGATCCGCCAGCGCAGCCCCGCCGTCACGCTCTCACGCTTGCCGCTTTGGCCCAGTTCGCCAGAGGCATTGAGGAACAGCACGGCACCGGGCGAGAGGCGATATTCGCCGCCGACGGCCGCCGTGGCGCTGACCGGATCGCGGCCGAAGCCATAGGCCATCAGACCATAGCCACCGCCCGCCATTCCCGCGATGGCCGAAACCGCATCGCTTTTCAGGCGATAGCGCATGCCCAGCGTCAGGAACGAACGCCAAGGCCCCTTGGCGTCGGGCGCATTTTCAAAGCCCAGCCCGGCATCGAGAAAGCCCTGCCTGCGCGTGGCCTCATCGATATTCAGCGCGAAAGGATGAGCGCTTGCCTCCTTCAGCGCGCCGTGATGCGTGCGGACCCAGGTGGCGCCCAGATGCGGGCGAAGCTGCCAGCCCTGAGACAGGTCAAAAACATGGCTGATCGAAGCGTCCAGCGAGAAGCTGGGCAGGGTGTAACCGGCCGAAACCTGTCCGGCATCGGGAACGTTGCGCCGGGTGGTTGCCCGCGCCGCGTCATAGGATGCCGACAGGGTCACGCTGGTGTTGCTGCCGCCCAGGCGCAAGGCCATGCCGCCCACGATCCCGCGCGCGCTGGTCGAAGCCCCGATGGCGCCGACCGACTGGTTCTGATCAACCCAGCCGACATAGGCCGAGAGCGCATAGCCTTCGCCCCCAAAGCCCAATCCGCCCAGCACGCCGTAGCCATTGATCGTCGCGCGGCTGATCCCCTGCGTTTCATGACCTGCAAACTGGCGCAGGCTGCCCAGCGTCTGGCCAAAGGCAAAAACGTGATTGCCTCCGCGATCTTCGCCCAGGCCCATCGTGCGCCCGGCTGCTGCCAGCGACAGAGCGGTTTCCGCGCCGATTTCCATCGCATCGGCATAGGGTTCAGGCGTGATCCGTGCAAAAGCAGTGGTGACAGGCGCGCCGTTGCCATCCTGCAGCGCCATCAGCGCCGGGAACAACGCGGCGGGCGCGTTGCTGGCCGCCATCGCATTGTTCACATAGGTGATCGCGCGTTGCACCTGCGGATTATAGGCGGCGGAATTGGCAAATTGCACCAGCAGGCCCAGATCGCCGTTAGACTGCGTTCTGACCACGCCGGGCAGGCCGGTTACCTTGTCATAGGTGCCGGTAATCCCGCCCGAGGCGCTGATAAGGTTCAGCGTGCTGCCCACCTTGATCGGGGTGGTGGCCGCGATCTGCAACGTGCTGCCCGAGGCGATGACCAGCTTGCCGTTGACGATCAGCTTGTCCTGCGCGGTGGGCGCGATTTCGAACAGTGAGGTCGAGCCGCTGTTCAGCGTCACATTGCCGTTGACCGTCATCGTGCCGGGCGACGCGCCGGGGCTCAGGATGCCGCTGACCGAGATATTGCCGTTGACCGTACCGGCCGAGCCGAAGGTCGCCCCGCTGCCCACGGCAATCGAGTTGGCATTGATCACCGATCCGGCCAGACCCACCAGTCGCCCGCCCGTCAGCCCGATCGAGCCCAGAGCAGCCGTACCCGAGACCGTGGCGAAGCCGCCGCTCTGCGTCAGGGCGGCGATGTTGCTGATCGAGGAAAAGCTCTGATTGCCGCCGGTGATGGCCAGCGTATTGGTGCCCGCCCCGCCATCGAGCGCGCCCGTGAACGCGCCGCCAAAGGCAAAGGCGTCATTGCCGGTGCCGGTAAAGATCCGGCCCGTCATCGTGCCCGTGTTGGTCAAGACCACCGGGGCGCCTGTCAGCACGACATCGCCGGTTATCGTGCCGCTGTTGTTCAGGCTCAGGTTCTGGCTGCCGGTGATCGACGCGTTGATGGCATAATTGATGGTGAGGACGGCATAATAGGGCGGCGTCGGAGAATAGGTATAATAGCTTTGCGTGTAGCCGGTGATCGTTCCGGAATTGGTGATGCTGGCCGTTGTGCCTGCCCCGCCGATGAGCGAAACGATCATTCCGCCATTGATTGTCCCGCTGTTGGCAATCGTGCTGTTGGCATTGGGCGATGAGCCATAAAGCGCGACGGCAGGGTTGCTGCCCGCGTTGAGGATCGTGCCGCTGTTGCTGAAATTGAGCCCTATCCCGGTCCACAGGGTGACGGCATTGCCAGACAGGCGGACCGAGCCAACAGTGGCCGAATTGTCAAACAGGCCTGCATTGACATAGATGCTGCCGACATTGGCCCGGTTGACCAAGCCAGCCAGTTCGGTGTTGAGATAGGATGTGTAATTGAGCGAATAGATGCTGCCGCTGCTGGCCAGTTGGTTGATGATCGTGCCATCGCCGCCGACGTAGATCGTGCCGGTATAGGACGATGGGCCGGTGAGGGTGATGCGCGAGGCCGCCCCTGCCGCAATGGCGAATTCCTGCATGAAATTGGCGGGCAAGGCGCCGCCCAGCGCCACCGTGGTCGTGCCGCTGCGCTGATGGCCCAGGCTGATCGTGCCTCCGGTCGTGCTGATCGTGCCGGTCACGCCATAGCCTTGACCCGTTTCGATCAGCATATTGTCGCCATAGCCGAAGGCCAGATTGCCGTTCAGCATGCCGCCATTGGCAACATAGGTTCCGCTGCTGTAACCGAAATTGATGTCGCCGTTGATCGTCCCGGCATTGCTGACCATTCCGCCGGCCATTTGGATGGCGGTTGCCGCGCCGGAAATGGTTGCCCCGGCCAGATTGGTGATGGTCGAATTAAAGCCGGAATATTGGGCGATCGCGGTGGTCGTGCGGCTGGTGATCGAGCCCGAATTGGTGATGTCGACCTTTCCGTACTGTATAATGGCGGCACCATCGGCGGTAATCTGGCCGCTGTTGAACAGGGTGGTATCGGGATGGGTGTTGGCGGTGTTCCAGGTGCTGCCGATGGAAATGCCTTGCGCACCGGCGATCGAAATGGTGCCGGTGTTGACCAAGGGCCCATAGAGGCTGATGGCCGAAGCGCCGGAAACGGCATTGCCCGCGGTGTTGGTTACGACAATCGATCCGTTGTTCACCAGGCTTGAGCCGGACCCCATGGCCATAACGACGGGCGTAAAGATGGAACTGCCGGCCCGGGCAACGGTGAGGCTGCCATTATTGGTGATCGCCAGCGCCGTTGACGCAGGATTGCCGCCGCCACCCGAGGGCGCCTGAACCGAAGTGGTATATATGAGAGGGCCGCTGCTGGAACTGAGCGAGCCGTTCAGATTGACCGAGCCAATGCCTGCGAGCGTGAGGGGCGAGGTGAGCGCGCTCTGCCCGGTCAGCGAAAGGGTCGCATTGTTGGACAACTGATAACCCAGCGAGGAAAAGCCGGAAGGCGGGCCGGGCGTCGCGCTGGCATTGGCGTTGACATTGTAGATCAGGCTGGAGTTGCTGGCGCTGACCGTGCCGTTGATGCCGGCAAAGGCGCCTCTGCCCGTGTTGACCAGATCGGTGATCAGCGTATCGCCTTGCCCGATCGTCAGATTGCCGTTCAGCACGCCGCCGGTTACCGCATAATAGAGGTTGCCGCTGGCATAGCCGGTGCTGGCAAGATTGACATTGCCATTGATCGTCCCGGCGTTGATGACGCGGTTGTTGAAACCATACCCAATCCCGCCGACCGCGGCGAGGCCGCCCGTCACCACCCCGCCGGCGCGGTTGTCCAGCGTGGAATAGGAACTGGTCTGAAACGCGGTACCGCTCGACTGGATCGTGCCGGTATTGACCAGAGTGCCGCCGCCACTCGCCACGCCGATCGACGCGCCGCTGATCGTGCCGCTGTTGGTGATATTGCTGTTTGAGGTCACGGCGGTGCCGCCGGCCGTGATTGTGCCGCTGTTGGTTATGGTGCCGCTCGTTGCGGAAACGGCATTGCCGCTGGCCGAAATGGTGCCCGTGTTGTTCAGGCTGACAAAGCCGGACAGGGTCACGGCCGCGCTCCCACCGGCATTGCTGCTGGTGATTGTGCCGCTGTTCCTGAACGTGCCGCCTAAGCCGTAGTTTGCCCCGGTGAAGATCGTGCCGGTGCCGCTGAGGCTGGTCTGGTTGTCAAGCGTGCCCGATCCGGTGAAATTGATCGCTCCGCTGTTCGCAAAACCATTGGCCAGCGTCAGTGTCGTGCCCGAAGCGGGGACAAAGCCCACCGACGAGAACCCCGTCGGCAGCGTCAGCGCCGCAGACAGGGTGACGTCGCTGTTGGTCTGCAGGCTGACCGTATTGGTGCCGCCCCCGCCGTCGATTGTGCCGGTAATCCCGGTATAGAGGCTGCCGTTCCTGAGCGTGGCAATCAGCGTGTCATTGCCATTGCCCAGCGTCAGATTGCCGTTGATCGTACCGGCGGTGGAATCGATGGTGTTGCCCAGATTATAGGAATAGGCAGGCAGGAAACCGGCGGTGACATTGCCGTTGATCGTGCCCGCATTGGTCAGGTTCAGCGAGGTCCCCGCATAGATCGCGGTCCCGCCCGCGCCGGTGCCGATTGTGGCTCCGGCATTGTTGGTGACGATGATCTGGCCGCCATAAAGCGTCATGCCCGTGCCGGTGTTGATGATCGAACCGGAATTGGTCAGATTTATGGCGTTGGACGGGGTGCTGGTAAGATTGGAGCTTACCACGCTGCTGCCAGAGCCGGTGATCGACCCGCCCGCCTGATTGGTCAGCCACACATAAAGCGAGTTGATGGCAGAGCCGGTGCCGGTATTCGTGATGGTGCCGCTGTTGCTGATCGTGCCCGAAAAGTTGGCGATCGTGCCCGAGGCGCTGGAGGAACGGATGGTCCCCGTGTTCGTGATATTGGAATAGAGATTGTAGCTGTTGTAGATCGCGCTCAGTCCGCCACCGGCAATCGTGCCATCGTTCGTGACCGAGGTGACAGACCCTTGGATCGCGCCGATGGTTCCGCTTGCCCGGTTGGTGATGCCCGTAAAATAGGATGCATATCCTGAACCGGCCAGCAGGGCCACGCCGCCGGACCCGCTGATCGTGCCCGCATTGTCGAGGCTGACATAGACCGAGCCGTAGGGGTAGCCCGAAACCTGCTCAAGCGCGATGCCATAGGTACCGCCAATCGAGGCTCCCGCCCCGACGGTGATGATCCCGGACATGCCGTAATAGTCAACGCCGACAGAGCCGGCGGGGCGGGAAAGCACACTGATTCCGGCAGCGCCGGTGGCCGAAACCGATCCGTTGACCGTGATATTGGCGGCGCGAAAATAGGAGGAGGCCGAGGCGGGCACGGATACCGTAATGGCCGACGCGCCCGAATTGTTGACACTGGCCCCGGAATTGACGGTCAGGGGTGAGGAACTGGTCGTGATCGTGATGCCATCGCTGTCCGTGCCGGAACAGGTGACGGCGGTGTTGGCCTGTGTGGGATCGGGGCTGCATTGCGCCAGAGCGTGGGTGGGGATCGCGGCGATCAAGGCAAGAGTGCTGCCATGCACAAAAAAGCGCGCCACCTGAAACCGGCGGCGGTTCGTATTCTTATTGATCACTCAAATGCCCCCGCATTCATGGAATTTCTTTTTTGGCTATACCTGATGCAGGGGTAAGTCACGGGAAATAATTGACATAAAATATTCATAATGCATGTTTTTGAACATATCGCTCCATTATGATGATTTTTGCCCTGATCGCCGTTCTGGTCTATCTTTGTCAGCTGCAGATCCGGATTGATGCCCAATCGCTTGCGAAAGCATTTCCGTCAGAACACTGCTCGGCGCCATGTCATTCTGACGCATGAGGCGCCATTGCTGCGCACGGCGCCATGCCCAACCGCGCCGGGGGCGACAGTTTGCCCATCAAGCACCCCCAATGAGGGGTGTGCTATCAGCCCCCGATAAGCCCCGCCAGCTTCGTCCCCGACAGCCATGCCAATTCGATCCTCGGGCCCAGCAGCCAGTCTCCGCAGGCGCCAAGCCGCAGATTGGCGTTCCACAGAGCGCCCCTTGGCGAGCGCTGCGCAACGGCATAGCGCCAACGGTGGGCCGACAGGTGAAGCCGGACGGGCAGGGGCGAGCCACCGGCCTGCCCCGCCAGCCAGTCGGCCAGGAATTCGGCCACCTGCGCCGCGTCATCTTCCAGATGCTCGGTAGACCAGGCGGGGCTGGCCTGCACCACCCATGCCTCGGTTGCCGGGCGGCCCGGCTTGGCGCTGTTGCGCGCGGCCCAGCCGACCGGGCCGGAGGGGCGCAGAACATCGGCCGCAATCGGCAATCTTTCCGCAAAGGCCATCATCGCGGTCCAGCAGGGCTGTGAGCGCGCGGCAATGGCGCAGGCCGCCATGGTCAGGTCATAGGTGCCGAGAAAGGCCGCCGCCTGTTCGGCGGGCAGCGCCAGCACCGCCGCATCATAGGGACCATGGCGGCTGCCGTCATGCAGCAGCACGCGCCAGTCGGCCCCCTCGCGCACCAGCCCCATGGCATGGCTAGCAAATCGGGCGTTATGGGCGCTGGCCATATGGGCGATGGGCGCATTCATGCCGGGCGTTCCCACCCAAGCATCATCCTGCGCAGCGGGCCAGCAGGCTACCAGTCCGTCCTTGCGCCACTGTTCCACCTGCGCGCGGAATGCCTCCTCGCGGGCGGTGAAGAACTGCGCGCCATGGTCGAATGAAATTTGCGCCTCGTCCAGAGCCACGCGCCGTGTCGACATGCGCCCGCCCGGCCCGCGCCCCTTGTCGAACAGGGTAACCTCATGGCCCATCTGTTCGAGAGCCTGGGCGCAGGCCAGACCCGACATGCCCGCACCGATAATGACAATCCGCATCGCCGTCACCCGCTCAATATCCCATCAGCGCGAGCACTTCCTTGCGGCTGCGAGGATCTTCGAGGAAGGTGCCCATCATCCGGCTGGTCACCATGCCGACGCCCGGCGTGCGCACGCCGCGCCCGGTCATGCATCCGTGCTGCGCCTCGATGGTCACCGCCACGCCCAGCGGCTGAAGATTGTCCCAGATGCATTGGGCGACCTGCGCCGTCAGCCGTTCCTGAATCTGCAGGCGGCGGGCATAGCCGTGGAGCACGCGGGCCAGTTTGGAAATGCCCACCACCCGGTTGCGCGGCAGATAGGCGATGCTGGCCTTGCCGGTGATCGGCGCCATGTGGTGTTCGCAATGCGACTGGAAAGGGATATCCTTGAGCAGGACGATCTCGTTATAGCCGCCCACTTCCTCGAACTGGCGCGCCAGATGCACGGCCGGATCTTCGCCATAGCCGCCGCAATATTCGCGCCACGCGCGCGCCACGCGGGCGGGCGTGTCGATCAGCCCTTCGCGCGCGGGATCATCGCCAGCCCAGCGCAGCAGCGTGCGGATGGCCTCCTGCACCGGCTCGGGCACAACCGGCTTGGTGTTGGCCACGACGGCGGGGGCCGAAGGGGCCGCCTCATCATGCCCGTCATCAAGCATGGCATCGCAGGAATGAAGCGAGGTGAGGAAATTCATGGGCTGCCTCCCGGCGACGCGACAGGGTTCGCGTCATGGCTGAACATCTTTGCCTCTCTAGACAGGGGGCCGTCGGCGGCAACATGGCTTAAAGGGTATGCCGCAACGAGGGCGATGCTGATGGTGGCAATTGCCGAATGGGAAGCGTTTGGGCCTATGGCTATTTCCGATATGATCAAGGGCAGCCTGGTGGCGGCCGTCATCAGCAATCCCAGACTGCCTGACAATCCGATCATCGAATGCAATGCCGCTTTCGAGGCGCTGACCGGCTATGGTCGCGACGAGGTAATCGGGCGCAATTGCCGCTTTCTCACCGGGCCGGGGTCGGAGCCGGACCTGATCGAGGCCCTGCGCGAGGGTATCCGCGAGCAGCGGCCGGTGATGGTCGAGATCCTGAACTATCGAAAGAACGGCCAGCCTTTTCGCAATGCTGTGATGGTGGCGCCCATTTTCGACAATGAGGGCGTGCTGGAATATTTCCTCGGCTCGCAGGTCGAAATTGCCGACGAGGCCGAATTGGGCCGGGCAAATGCGGCCCGCACCAAGGTCGAGCAATTGTCGCCGCGCCAGCGGGCGGTGCTGCTGGCCATGGCGCGGGGGCGGCTCAACAAGCAGATTGCCTATGAGCTGGGCCTCTCGGAGCGGACGATCAAGATGCACCGCGCGGCGATGTTTCAGGCGCTGGGCGTGCATACCGCCGCCGATGCGGTCCGTCTGGCGATAGAGGCGGGATTTTGATCGGGGCCTGCCGCAAAAATTGCCCCCAACAATTGCCCCAAAAAACAGGCATCGCACCGCGCAGGCGCAGGTTAGCCGTGATGCATGACGCGCATCATTCTGGTTCTGGGCGATCAACTCAGCCTTTCCCTCTCCGCCCTTCAGGCGGCCGACCGGGCAACCGACATCGTTCTGATGGCCGAGGTGGCCGCCGAGGCGACCTATGTGCGCCATCACAAGAAGAGGATCGCGCTGGTCCTGTCGGCGATGCGGCACTTCGTCGAGGAACTGCGCGGTGCGGGCTGGCGGGTGGATTATGTCCGGCTTGATGATCCGGACAACACGGGCAGTTTGCGCGGCGAGGCCGAGCACGCCCGCACGCGATGGGGCGCACAGGAAATAATCGCCACCGAGCCGGGCGAATGGCGGCTGATGCAGGATATGCGCGTCTGGGCAACGCTCCTGCCCGACGATCGCTTTCTGGCCGATCGCGAGGGTTTCGCCCAATGGGCCGAAGGACGCCTCCGGCCGGGGGGAGGCACGCGCATGGAGCATTTCTATCGCCTGATGCGCCGCAAGACGGGCCTGTTGATGGAGGGCGACAAGCCCGCCGGAGGCCAATGGAATTTCGACCATGACAACCGCGCTCCGCCCCCCGGCGCTTTGGGCCTGCCCCAGCCGATGCGTTTCGAGCCCGACGCCATCACGTGCGAGGTGCTGGATATGGTGGAGCGGCGCTTTTCAGACCATTTTGGCGATCTGGAGCCTTTCTGGTTTGCCGTCACGCGCGAACAGGCCGAGGCCGCCTTTGCGCATTTCCTGCGCGTGGCGCTGCCCGAATTCGGGCGCAATCAGGATGCGATGCTGACCGAGCACCGCTTTTTGCATCATGCGGTTGTGTCGCCCTATCTCAACCTTGGCCTGCTCGATCCCTTGGCCATGTGCCGCGCGGTGGAAGAGGAATGGCGCGCAGGCCGGGTGCCGATCAACAGCGCCGAGGGATTTATCCGCCAGATCATCGGGTGGCGCGAATATGTGCGCGGCATCTATTGGTGGCAGGGCCCCGATTATGCCAAAACCAACGCGCTGGAGGCCAATCGTTCGCTGCCTTGGTTCTACTGGAGCGGCGATACCTCGATGGCCTGTATGGGCGCCTGCATCACCCAGACCCGCGAGGAAGCCTATGCCCACCATATTCAGCGGCTGATGGTGACCGGCAATTTCGCATTGCTGGCCGGGATCGATCCCCATGCGCTGCATGAATGGTATCTGGCGGTCTATGCTGATGCCTTTGAATGGGTCGAATTGCCCAATACGATCGGGATGAGCCAGTTTGCCGATGGCGGCCTGCTGGCCAGTAAGCCCTATGTCGCCAGCGGCGCCTATATCCACCGCATGAGCGATTATTGCGGGGCCTGCGCCTATGACGTGAAGGCCAAAGAGGGGGAGCGCGCCTGCCCGTTCAACCTGCTCTATTGGCATTTCATCGCCCGCCATGCCGAGCGTCTGCGCGGCAATCCGCGCATGGCCCAGATGTTGCGCACATGGGCCAATTTCGCGCCCGAAAAGCAGGATCAGCTATGGCGTGACGCCGAGGCCTTTCTGGCCACCCTTGGATGAACGGCAACGGTCCGAACAATAACGGACCGTATCCCAGTCGCGCGCCCATTTCCTGCGCCATGCGAAAGGGCGCTGACAGGCCGCGCACAGCTTGGTCGGCAGATCGCCTTTTTTGCGCATTTTCATGATCGCGGCTCGTTGTTCCGGCCGTGCAGGCCACAGTCCTGTAATTGGGCGATCATCGCAACCATCTCTGCAAAACGGGGCGTATTTTGAGAAACCCGGCATAGGCCGCCTCCAAACCCCATAACACCAGTCGGTATCGGGCCAGTTCGCCCAGCAGGCGCAGGCGAGGAATTGCGCGCCACATGGCCGCAAAGGCGGCGGCGCCATCGAGCATCACGCCATCCTCCTGCGCATGAAAACGCGCCAGCATCAGCTGCCGGTCGAGCGGACACGCCTGCGCCTGAACGCCCAGGTCGATGAAGGCGATGTTTCCGGCGCGGTCCCATCGCCGCATCAGCGCGATCTCGCGCAGGCACAGCGGACAGCCGCCATCATACCACACCGTCAGCCTGTTGCGGCGGGACGGGGCGTGAGTTTGCTGGGGCGGACGGGGCATAGGGTGGAAAATACCGTCTCGCTTGCAAGGGGCCAGCTGATCCTTCGGGAAGTGCGCCTTGCCCGAAGAGCCACCTTGCCGGTTCGGTGGTCTGTCGTTCATGCCAACAGTGGTCTTTGGATAGGAATGGGCAAGGGCCGCAATCGGTGCGTCAGGATGATCAGCGGTCCAATCCCACAAGTCGTATGGTTCAAACGCGATCTGCGGCTGGAGGATCACGCCGCGCTTCACCGCGCCGCCTTGGCCGGGCCGGTCGTTGCCCTTGTCATCGTCGAGCCTGCCTATTGGCAAGGCTCTGACACATCCGGGCGGCAGTGGCGTTTCTGGCGGGCCTGCATGGCCGATCTGGCCGAGGCCATTGCCCGGCGCGGCGGGCGTCTTTGCCTGCGCGTGGGCGATGCCGTGGCCGAGCTGGAGGCATTGCGCGGGCAGATCGGGCCTTTTGCGCTGTGGGCGCATGAGGAAACGGGCAATGGCTTCACCTTTACGCGGGACCGGGCGGTGCGCCACTGGGCGCGGGCGCAGGGCGTTCCCTTTGTCGAGCTGCGCCAGTTCGGCGTGATCCGGGGGCGTGGCCTCAACCGCGACCATTGGGCCGCCGCATGGGATGCGATGATGGAGCAGCCCTTGCTGCCGGTCCCTCCGGTTGTCTGGCAATCCGCGCCCGGCCGCGACACTTTGCCCGGCGCGGCGGCCTTGGGTCTGTCGCCCGATGAAGCAGGCGCTTCGGTGCTCGCCGGACGCGCCGCCGCACTGGCCACGCTGGAGAGCTTCCTTTTCGAACGCGGCGAACATTACACGCGCGCCATGTCCTCGCCGCTCAGCGCGCCCGATGCCTGCTCTCGACTGTCGTGGCATCTGGCCTATGGGTCGGTTTCGATGCGCGAAGTTTGGCAGGCCACCCGCAGTCGCTATGCCGCCCTGCCGACCGAGGCGCGGGACTGGCGACAGGCCTTGCGCAGCTTCATGGCCCGGCTGCACTGGCATTGCCATTTCATCCAGAAGCTGGAGAGCGAGCCGGAGGCGGAATTTCGCCCCTTCGCCCGCCGCTATGAGGGTCTGCGTCCGCCCGCCGATCCCGCCCGTCTGGCGGCATGGGCGCAGGGGCGCACCGGCTATCCGTTTCTGGATGCGGTGATGCGCGCCTTGCAGGCCACGGGCTGGACCACCTTTCGGATGCGCGCCATGCTGATGAGCTTTGCCGCCTATGACCTCTGGCTGCCGTGGCAGGAGGCCGGGCTGGTGCTGGCGCGGGCCTTTATCGATTACGAGCCGGGCATCCACTGGCCCCAGTGTCAGATGCAGGCCGGGGAAACCGGGATCAACACGGTGCGGATCTATTCGCCCGCCAAGCAGGGGATGGATCAGGACCCGCAGGGCCGCTTCATCCGGGCGTGGGTCCCCGAACTCGCGCAGGTTCCGGGCGCATGGCTTCATGCTCTGGACAAGCTGGACAGCGGCCAGCGTCAGGCCCTGTGCCCGGATTACCCTTTGCCCATCGTCGACCATGGCGCGGCGGCGCGGGCCGCGCATCAGGCCATCGCCGCCCTGCGACGCACGCGCGAGGCGCGCGCCGAGGCCGACAGCGTTCAGCAGCGGCACGGCAGCCGCAAGCGATCAACCGCGCGCAGGGGGGAGGGGCGATCCTCCGCCCGTCGGATCACGCAAGACGCGATGCCCCAGATGCAGCTTGACCTCTAGGACCAGCATCAGCTTTGGGCCAAACCCGCCTTTTCCACCGGGCTTGCCACCGGCTGATCGCGCTCGACCCTCTCGGAATAACGATCCACCAACTGATCGGTATGAGGGCGCAGCAGCACGGTAAAACGCACCAGTTCCTCGCACACGTCGACGATGCGGTCGTAATAGGACGAGGGCTTCATCCGGCCCGCTTCGTCAAATTCCTCATAGGCTTTGGCCACAGAGGACTGGTTGGGGATGGTGAACATCCGCATCCAGCGCCCCAGCAGGCGCAGGGTATTGACCGAATTGAACGATTGCGACCCGGCGCTGACCTGCATCACCGCCAGCGTGCGGCCCTGCGTAGGGCGCATCCCCTTCATGGCCAGCGGCAGGTGGTCGATCTGGGTCTTCATGATGCCGGTGATCTGGCCGTGGCGTTCCGGGCTGCACCACACCTGCCCTTCGGACCAGAGCGAGAGTTCGCGCAATTCATGCACCGCCGGGTGGTCATCGCCGGGCACCTGATCGGGCAGGGGCAGGTCGGCGGGATCAAAGATCCTCACCTCGCAGCCGAAATGGAGCAGCAGGCGCGCGGCTTCCTCGACCACCAGCCGGGAATAGGAACGCGCGCGCAGCGAGCCATAGAGCAGCAGGATGCGCGGCGGTGGATCGAGCGCGCCAAGGCCCAGCGCCGGACGGGCATGGACATATTCACGCTTGAGCGCGGGCAGGTAATCGGGATCGGAAAGTTCACGCAAACGGTTCATGCGGCATCCTTATCGGGATCAGGCTCATCAGGAAACAGGGTAATGGCGGCGAAATTGGCGGCCAGCGCGCCTAGGATGGTCAGGATCAGGCCGAAAGTGGCGATGGCCTCGCTGACCCATTGGCCCATACCGTTGCGCGCCTTGGTCGAAAATTCCAGAACCGGGAGGCCTAACATGACATGCGCCGCCCAAACACCCAGAATGCCGCCCGCCAGTTGGGCCGCGACATAGGCCCATGCCTGCGGCTTGGTGATTTCTCCGCGCAGCCGCATGACGAGCGAGACGGCCGGGTTGAAATGCGCCCCCGACACCGGGCCCAGCATGGTGATCAGCACAAAGAGCATGGCGCCCGTGGCCAATGTATTGCCCAGCAGCGCCACGGCCATATTCCCGCCCGCCAGACTTTCGGCCATGATCCCCGATCCGATCACGGTGGCGAACAGCATGAAGCTGCCGATGGCCTCCGCGGCCAGTTTCTGTCTCACGCTGCGCCCTCCATCCGGCCGATTTCGGCCAGAGCGGCGGCCAGCTCCTCGCGCCTCATCGTTTCGAACGGCAGGGCCAGCAAAGCTTGCGCCCGCATCGTTAGCCAGCGCCATGTGGCCTCAAAGGCGGCATCTTCGGCGGCCTCGCCCACGGCGTCGGCCGGATCGGTCAGGCCCAAACGGGCGCGCAGCACAGGCCACGTCCGTACAGGGCAGGCCGCCGCAGCAGTTCTCGGTGAGATAGCCCATCAGCCCATCAATGCATTCAGCGCGAAGCCGGTTGACAGGCGTCAATGCGCTCATGCGTTTCGGCGCATAGATTGCCAAGATGCACAGGCCCATCGATCATTTGCTTGCCGCTCTTGCCGAACCCACGCGGTTGCGCGCCCTGCATATTCTTTGGGATGGCGACGAGCATTGCGTCTGCGAATTGATGGACCGGCTTGGCGCCACCCAATCGCGCATGTCGCGCCATATGGCGCGGTTGAAGTCGGTTGGGCTGTTGACCGACCGACGCGATGCGCAATGGACGCGCTATCGCCGCAATCCCGATATGCCCGCCGCCTGGGTCGCGGTGATCGAGGCCATTCTGGCCGCATTGCCCCCATCTGCCAATCAAAAGGCCGCCTGATATGACCAAAGGGCCTGCAAACCCCTATAGAACCCCGCAAGCATGGTTCGCCGGCATTGCCATCGGCGTGGCCATATGGTTTGCCCTTTATCGACAGTTGCAGCCGGTTTCGCGCTGGCTTGTGGCGCAATTGCCGATCCCGGCGGGCAGCCATCTGGCCGCTTCGGTCGAATTCTTCTTCTATGACACGCCCAAAGTGCTGATGCTGCTGACGCTTGTGGTCTTTGCCATGGGCGTTGTGCGCAGCTTCTTCTCGCCGGAGCGAACGCGCGCGCTGCTGGCGGGCAAACGCGAGGGCGTGGGCAATATCGCCGCTGCCATGCTGGGCATTGTCACGCCCTTTTGTTCCTGCTCGGCGGTGCCGCTGTTTGTGGGCTTTGTCTCGGCGGGCGTGCCGCTGGGGGTGACGTTTTCCTTTCTGATTTCGGCCCCGATGGTCAATGAAGTGGCGCTGGGCCTGTTGTTCGCGCTGCTCGGCTGGAAGGTTGCCCTGACCTATCTTGCCTTTGGCCTGTCGATTGCCATCCTTTCGGGCTGGATCATCGGCCGCCTGCATCTCGAAGGCTGGCTTGAAACCTGGGTGCGCGAGGTCCGCGCCGGGCAAGACCTGCCGGATGAAGAGCATCGCGACTGGGTCAACCGCTTCGAGGCGGGCTGGGATGCGGTCAAAGAGATCGTCGGCAAAGTATGGTACTGGATCATTGCAGGCATTGCGGCGGGCGCCTTTATCCATGGCTATGTTCCGGCGGGCCTGCTGGCGCGGATTATGGGGGCGGGAGCTTGGTGGTCGGTGCCCGCGGCGGTGCTGGTGGGTGTGCCGATGTATTCCAATGCGGCCGGTATCATCCCCGTTGTCGACGCGCTGCTGGGCAAGGGGGCGGCGCTGGGCACGGTGCTGGCCTTCATGATGTCGGTCACCGCCCTGTCGCTGCCCGAAATGATCATCCTGCGTAAAGTGCTTAGCCTGAAACTGATCGTCGTTTTTGCCGGGGTGGTGGCGCTGGGCATTCTGGCGGTCGGCTATCTCTTCAATGTCCTCTTTGCCTGAAAGGATTTCCGATGAAAGATGTCAAAGTGCTGGGTCCCGGCTGCAAGCGTTGCCAAACGGTCGAGGCCATGGTCAAGGCGGCGGCGGAGTCTCTGGGCGTCCCTGTCGCTTTGGAAAAGGTGACGGATTATGCTGACATAGCCAGGTTCGGCGTCCTGTCGACACCGGGGATCGTTATTGACAACAAGGTCGTCCATGCGGGCGGCATTCCCCGGGAAGAGGATCTCCGGCGCTGGCTGCAAGGCTGAGCGCGACCGTTTGATCGCCCGGTTGATCGAGAGCCGCAGACATCTGCGGCTCTCGCAAAACAGTGATATCCGCTGGTCAGCTTAGCGGCACGTCACGCTGCCCCGGTCGATTTCGCGCCCGAGCAGGCCGCCTCCGGCAGCGCCCAGAATGGTGCCAAGCGTCCGGTCCCCACGGCCCGCGATCTGGTTGCCCAATACGCCGCCCAGCGCCGCGCCGACCACCAGTCCGGTGGTGCCATTGCTGCGGCGGCAGTAATAGCGCCCGTCATTGCCTCGCCAGATCCGATCATCGCGGCCAAGGCGCCGATACTCGACATGGCGCCCATGATCGCGATAATCCCGATACTCGTCATGACCGCGGCGGCCATAGGCGGGCGCCCAAGGCGGCGGATCGGCAAGGGCGGGCGTGGCGATCGGCAGCATGATGGCGGCCAGCGCGGCCGAAATGACAATTTTGCGCATAAGGTTTCGTATCCCTTTGTCCGTTGTCTGATCTCTTGCTTGCCCTCTTTTTGGCATGGGCATCAGCAACCGGACATGAACAAAGAGTTCCTGCATTCGAAGCGGATCGGCAGGGCCGACGTGCCAGCGGAAAACGCGCCACGAAGCCCGCAGAGGCGCGATTTTCTGCGGCCCTAGCGCATGGCAACGGGAATTTCATCGGCCAACCGGATCAACGCCCTGGCGATTTTGCCATTCATCAGCCGCTTTCGCTTCGTCGCTCTTATTGCACCAATGATCCCGATGCCCCTGCGATCGAAACACCCTCCAGTTCGGCATGGCCCGCCAGCAGGCCGACATATTGCGCCATGGCCCGCCGCCAGCTGGCTTCCTCGAGATATTCGATAATCCGGCGCGAGACGGCCTCGAACGGAAGGTCGCGCGCTTCCTGGCGCCGCCCGGCGCGGATGACATGCAGGCCAAAGCGGGTTTTGACCGGAACGGGGTGGAGCGCCCAGGCCTCCAGCGCGAAGAGCACCTCTTCGAATTCGGGCACAAGCGCGCCGGGCGTGATCTGCCCCAGCTTGCCGCCCTGATCGCGGGAGGGACAAGCCGAATGGCGCCGGGCCAGCTCGGCAAAGGTTTCCGGCCTGTCCTGCAAATGGCGGATCGCCCCGCGCGCATCGCTGGTGGCCAGTCCATAGGCCATGGCATCAGCCGGATCAGCCGCGAAGAGGATATGTTCGGCCTCGACCATCGGGGGCGAGCGGAAGCGGGCGCGATGGGTTTGGTAATAGCGTCTGGCGGTGGCCTCGTCGGCCCGCGGCGTTTTGACCTCGCAGGCCAGCAGGGCCTCGATTCTGGCCTCCTCCTCCGACAGCGGGCGCCCTTCGGCATCGACAAGGTCATTCGCCACAATGTTCAACCTGTCGGCTTCATCGAGCAGCAACTGGCGGATGACCAGGGCTTCCGCCGCCGCCCTGCGGGCCTCATGGGCGGTGGCGGCGGGATGATGCTGCGTTTCGGCGGCAATGGTTGCAGGCGCGATTTCCCTGCCGTTCACCGCCACACGCGGATACTCGGGCGCGTCAGCCATGATGAGCCGCCAGTTTGCGCGAGCGCACCACCTGATAACCCGACCGCCAGACATAGCGGACCGGCATGCTCAGCATATGCACGAGGCGCGTGAAGGGAAAGATCAGCAGGATGGTCAGCCCAAGCATCAGATGCAGTTTGAACACCACCGCCACATCGCGGATTGACGCTGCGGCATCGGCGCGGAAGGTGAAAATGCCCTGTGCCCATGCCATGAACTTGACCATTTCGTGGCCATCGAGATGCTGCGCCGAAACCGGGATGGTGGACAGACCCAGCGCCAGTTGCGTCCAGAGCAGCAGGATCACCAGATTGTCGCTGAAACTGGAGGCGGCGCGCACACGCGGGTCGAAAAAGCGCCGGTGGATCAGCAGGCTGGCGCCCGCGATGGCCATGCATCCCGCAACCCCGCCCGCGCTCATGGCCAGCAATTGCTTGGCGCCATGCGACACGCCCAGCGCATCCCAGATGGCAATGGGGGTGAGCAGGCCGACCAGATGCCCGGCAAAGATCATCAGCACGCCCGCATGAAACAGCACCGAGCCGACGATCAACTGCTTGCGGCGCAACAACTGGCTGGACCCCGCGCGCCAGGAATAGGGTTCACGATCATAACGGATCACCGAACCCACCGCCAAAACGGCCAGCGCGATATAGGGATAGATGCCAAAGAGCAGGTGGTGCATGAAATCAGCCATGGTTCCGGTTCCTCTCAAGCGCGGGAGAGTGCAGGCGGGCGACCATGGCGGCCGCTTTGGGGCATTCGCCTTCGCCTGCGGCAGGTGTCGGCGTGTCAAAGCGGACCTGCTGCTCTTCCCAGATGGCGTCGAGAGCGCTCAGATCCTCGGGATCATCGGCCGGCGCGAGGGAGGCCGATGATCCCGTTGCCCCGGCCAGCCCGGACAGGATCCGCATCGGCGCGGCATAGAGCGCATCGCGTTCGGCCAGCCTTTCGGCCAGAGCCTCGATGATCAGTCCGGGCTGGGCAAGTTCCTCGAGCACCTGCGGCAAGGGAAGACACGAGAGATACTCAAGGAACATCGGCAAATAGTCGGGCAATTCATTGGCCGTGATTTCAAGGCCCTGCGCCATATAGCGGCTGCGCAATTCGACCATCGCCTGTCCGCGGTCCCGGCTTTCGCCGTGGACATGTTCGAACAGATGCAGCGAAATGGCGCGGCCGCGATCGAACAGGCCGACATAGCGCTCCTGAAGATCGAGCAGTTCCTCATCGACAATGGCCGCGATCAGCGGTTCGAGCTGCCCGATCTGGCCGCTTTCCAGCACGCCGTCCAGTTCGAGCGTGGCCAGCAGTTCGGGCGCGGCCTGTTGCAGGCCTTCGGTGGGATAGCGCAGCAGGTGCGAGAGGATGAGCAGAGTATGACGCATCAGAACACCTCCGAGGGCGTTTGCAGTTTCTTGCGGGCAGGGGCGCCAAACAGGTTGGGCTGCGACGATCCGCCGGAGCAGCCATTGCCGAAGGAAAAACCGCAGCCGCCGCGCTCGTCATACATGTCCTCGGCATCCTCGCGGTGGCCGCTGGGGATCACGAACCGATCCTCATAATTGGCGATGGCCATGATCCGGTACATCTCTTCGATCTGCGCGGCCGACAGGCCCACACCCGTCGCGATCGGTTCCTCGATCACACCCTTGACCGTTTTGGCGCGCATATAGGCGCGCATGGCCAGCATCCGCTCCAGCGCGTCGATCACCGGCGCCTCCTTGCCCGCCGTCAGCAGATTGGCGAGATATCTGACCGGAATGCGCAGCGAGCGGACATCGGGCATCCCGTTATGGGCCGAAATCTTGCCCGCGCTGGCCGCCGCATTGATGGGCGAGAGGGGCGGCACATACCAGACCATCGGCAGGGTGCGATATTCCGGATGCAGCGGGAAGGCGACTTTCCATTCCATCGCCATTTTCCAGACCGGCGAATGGCGTGCCGCCTCCAGCCATGCTTCGGGAACGCCATCGGCGCGGGCCTGCCGGATGACGTCGGGATCGTGGGGGTCCAGAAAGATATCCAGTTGGGCATGATAGAGATCCTCGACATTTTCCGCGCTGGCCGCTTCCTCGATCCGGTCCGCATCATAGAGCATCACGCCAAGATAGCGGATGCGCCCCACGCAGGTTTCCGAACAGACCGTAGGCTGGCCCGCCTCGATCCGGGGATAGCAGAAGATGCATTTCTCGCTCTTGCCGCTTTTCCAGTTGAAGTAGATCTTTTTATAGGGACAGCCCGAGACGCACATGCGCCAGCCCCGGCATTTTTCCTGATCGATCAGGACGATGCCGTCCTCCTCGCGCTTGTAGATCGAGCCGGAGGGACAGGCGGCCACGCAGGTGGGATTGAGGCAATGTTCGCATAGGCGCGGCAGGTACATCAGGAACGTGTTTTCGAACTCGCCATAGATTTCCTTCTGCACGCCTTCAAAGTTGTAATCGGCCGAGCGTTTGGCGAATTCGCCGCCAAGGATCTCTTCCCAATTGGGGCCGCCCTCGATCTTTTCCATCCGTTGCCCCGAAATCAGGCTGCGCGGACGGGCGGTGGGAAAGGCCTTGCTTTCACCCACCTGTTGCAGATGGGCATAATCATAGGTGAAAGGCTCGTAGTAATCGTCGATTTCAGGCAGGTCGGGATTGGCGAAAATCTTGGCCAGCAGCCGCCATTTGCCCCCCATGCGCGGTTGCAGCCGCCCGTGGCGCAATTCCCAGCCGCCGTTCCAGCGCTTCTGGTTCTCCCAATCCTTGGGAAAGCCGACGCCCGGCTTGCTTTCCACATTGTTGAACCAGGCATATTCCAGCCCTTCGCGGCTGGTCCACACATTCTTGCAGGTGACCGAGCAGGTATGGCAGCCGATGCATTTGTCGAGGTTGAGCACTTTGCCGATTTGCGCGCGAACTTTCATGCTGCATGCTCCCCTTCGGCCAGCGGTCCTTCAAGCCAGTCCACCTTTTCCAGCTTGCGCACGATCACGAATTCATCGCGGTTCGACCCCACCGTGCCGTAATAGTTGAAGCCATAGGCTTGCTGGACATAGCCGCCGATCATATGGGTGGGTTTCAGGATCGCGCGGGTCACGGAATTGTGGATGCCGCCGCGCTGTCCGGTCAGGGGCGATCCGGGCATGTTCACATGCTTTTCCTGCGCATGATACATGAACAGTGTGCCTTCCTTCATGCGTTGCGAGACGACCACGCGGGCGACCAGTGCGCCATTGGCGTTGAACGTTTCCACCCAGTCATTGTCGACCAGCCCGGCCTTGGCGGCATCGATCTCGCTGATCCAGACGATGGGGCCGCCGCGCGAGAGGGTCAGCATCAGCTGATTGTCGGTATAGGTGGAATGGATGCCCCATTTCTGATGCGGGGTGATGAAGTTGAGCACGACGTGTTTCTGGCCCTCGGCCCGGTCGAGCATGGGCTTGACCGCCTTGGTGTCGATCGGCGGGCGATAGACGCACAGCGCCTCGCCAAAGGCCAGCATCCATTTGTGATCCTGATACAATTGCTGGCGACCGGTCAGCGTGCGCCAGGGGATCAGTTCGTGGACATTGGTATAGCCGGCGTTGTAGCAGACATGCTCGCTTTCCAGCCCCGACCATGTGGGCGAAGAGATGATCTTGCGCGGCTGGGCCTGAATGTCGCGAAAGCGGATTTTCTCCTCCTGCTTGGGCCGCGCCAGATGGGTGTGGTCCTTGCCGGTGTTTTCCGACAGCGCCGCCCATGCCCGGACGGCTACTTCACCATTGGTTTCGGGCGCCAGCATCAGCAACACTTCGGCGGCATCGATTGCGGTGTCGATGCGCGGCATGCCTCTGGTCGGCCCTTCCTCCTGCACAGTGCCGTTCAACTGGCGCAGGTTTTCGACTTCCTGCGCCGTGGGCCAGGCGATGCCCTTGCCGCCATTGCCCAGCTTGTCCATCAGCGGGCCAAGCGCGGTGAAACGCTTGTAGAGATTGGGATAGTCCCGCTCGATCACCGCTACCGTGGCCATGGTCTTGCCCGGTACCGGCTCGCATTGGCCCGTGCCCCAATCGGCCACGTCAAAGGGCTGGGCCAGTTCATGGGCGCTGTCATGCTGGATGGGGGTAAGCACGACATCCTGCTCCACCCCCAGCACTTCGGGGGCGACTTCGGAGAATTTCCTGGCCAGCCCTTTGTAGATGTCCCAGTCGCTGCGCGATTCCCACACCGGATCGACCGCCGCCGAAAGCGGATGGATGAAAGGATGCATGTCCGAGGTGTTGAGATCGTCCTTTTCATACCAACTGGCCGTGGGCAGCACGATGTCGGAATAGACGCAGGTGGTGGACATACGAAAATCGAGCGTGACCAGCAGGTCGAGCTTACCCTTGGGCGCTTCGTCGTGCCATGTGACCTCGCGCGGTTTTTGCCGCCCGGCCTCGCCCAGATCCTTGCCCTGAACGCCATGGGCGGTGCCCAGCAGGTGTTTGAGGAAATACTCGTGCCCCTTTCCCGATGAGCCGAGCAGGTTGGAGCGCCAGACGAACATGTTGCGGGGCCAGTTCGCCGGATCATCGGGATCAAGGCAGGACATTTCCAGCGTCCCCGATTTCAGAGCGCCCGCAACATAATCCTTGGCCTCCATGCCGCTGGCCGCCGCTGCCTTGCCGACTTCCAGCGGATTGGTCTTGAGCTGCGGCGCGCTGGGTAGCCAGCCCATCCTTTCGGCGCGGATATTGTAATCGATCAGGCTGCCGTCCCAGTCGCCTTTGGGCGCGGTGGGCGAGAGAATTTCGCCGACATCGAGCGTTTCATAGCGCCATTGGTCGGTATGCGCGTAAAAGAAGCTGGTCCCGTTCATGTGGCGCGGCGGGCGCGCCCAATCGAGCCCGAAGGCCAGCGGCGCCCATCCGGTTTGCGGGCGCAGCTTTTCCTGCCCCACATAATGCGCCCATCCGCCCCCCGATTGCCCTACACAGCCGCACATCACCAGAAGGTTGATGATCCCCCGGTAATTCATGTCCATATGATACCAGTGATTGAGGCCCGCCCCCAGAATCACCATGGATTTGCCCTTGGTCGCTTCGGCATTGGCGGCAAATTCGCGGGCGGTGGTGATGATGTGATCGGCCGGAATGCCGGTGATCTTTTCCGCCCAAGCCGGGGTATAGGGCGTCATTTCGCCATAATCGCGCGCGACGAAATCGCCGCCCAGACCGCGATCCAGCCCGTAATTGGCGCAAAGCAGATCGAACACCGTTGCCACATAGGCCCGGCCCCCGACCAACTCCATCCGGCGCACCGGGACGCGCCGGGGCAGAATGTCGGGATGGTCGGTTCCGGCGAAATGGTCATGCTCGCGGTTGCCGAAATAGGGAAAGGCAACATCGACGACTTCGTCGTGATCCTTGTCCAGAATGGCGGTCAACCGCAGCTTGACCTTGCGGTCCTTGCCGTCCTTTTCCTCAAGGTTCCATTTGCCCTTCTCGCCCCAGCGAAAACCGGCGGTGCCCGAAGGAGCGACCACATCGTCGCTGTCCTCGTCGATGGCGACGCATTTCCACTCCGGATTGTTGCTCTCGCCAAGGCCATCGGCAAAATCGCTGGCGCGCAGCAGGCGTTCGGGCACCAGACGGCCATCCTGTTGGACCAGCCGCACCAGCATCGGCATGTCCGAATATCGGCGGCAATAATCCTCGAAATAGGGCGCCTGCCGGTCGAGGTGGAATTCGCGCAGGATGACATGGCCCATCGCCAGCGCCAGCGCCGCATCCGTCCCCTGCTTGGGATTGAGCCAGAGGTCGGCGAATTTGGTGGCTTCGGCATAATCGGGGCTGACCACGGCCACCTTGGCGCCGCGATAACGCGCCTCGGTCATGAAATGGGCGTCGGGCGTGCGGGTCTGCGGCACATTGCTGCCCCACAGCATCAGGAAGCCCGCATTGTACCAATCCGCGCTTTCGCAAACATCGGTCTGTTCGCCCCATGTCATCGGGCTGGAGGGCGGCAGATCGCAATACCAGTCATAGAAGGACAGGCAGGTGCCGCCCAGCAGCGACAGATAGCGCGCACCCGCGGCATAGGAGACCATCGACATGGCCGGGATGGGCGAAAAGCCGACTACCCGATCAGGCCCCCATGTCTTGGCGGTATAGGCATTGGCCGCCGCGATGATCTCATTCACCTCGTCCCATGTGGAGCGCACGAAGCCGCCATGACCGCGAATGGCGGTATAGCTCTTGCGCTTGACCGGATCGTTCTGGATCGCGGCCCATGCGGCCACGGGCGGCAGATGGCGCCGCGCCTCGCGCCACAGGCGGACAAGGCGCTTGCGGATCATCGGATATTTCAGCCGCTGGGCCGAATAGATATACCACGAATAGCTCGCTCCGCGCGGGCACCCGCGCGGCTCGTGATTGGGCAGTTCGGGGCGTGTGCGCGGATAATCGGTCTGCTGGGTTTCCCAGGTGATGATCCCGCCCTTGACGTAGATCTTCCAGCTGCATGACCCGGTGCAGTTCACCCCATGGGTGCTGCGCACGATCTTGTCATGTTGCCAGCGTCGGCGATAGCTGTCCTCCCAGTCGCGGGCCTCGCCGGTGGTCACGCCATGCCCGCCCGAGAACGGTTCTTTCTTCTGGCGAAAGAAGGTCAGGCGATCGAGCAAATGGCTCATGCGGGGGCTCCTTGGGTCTGTGAAAGGGGGGAGGGCAGGCCATGCTCGGTGGCGTGGAGCAGGCCGCTGCGGCGCGCATAGACCCACCAGGTCAATCCGGCGCAGCTGATGTAAAAGAGCAGGAATCCCCACAGGGCGGGCTGGGGGCTGCCGGTCAGGGTGATCGAGGTGCCAAAAGCCTTGGGAATGTAGAAGGCGCCATAGGCGGCAATGGCCGAGGTAAAGCCAACGATTGCGGCGGCTTCCTTGTCCGCCTGTTTTTCCGCCTCGACCGGGCCGAGTTCGGGCATCAGGCGCGGTGTTTCGAGACGCATGATGTTGGGGATCATCTGAAACGTCGAGGCATTGCCGATGCCGGTGACGAAGAACATGAAGACGAACATGGCAAGGAAGCCGCCAAAGTCCTTGGCATCGAGGGAATACATGACCCCGAAAGTGCCCGCGATCATGGCCATGAAGACCCATAGCGTGACCCTTGCCCCGCCCCATCGGTCGGCCACCCAGCCGGTGGCGGCCCGGCTGATTGCACCCACCAGCGGCGCGATCCACACATATTTGAGCGCGTCGACGTCGGGAAATTCCTTTTTGGCCAGCAAGGGCAGGCTGGCGGAAAAGCCGATGAAGGACCCGAAAGTGCCGGTGTAGAGCCAGCACATCAGCCAAGTGTGCCTGCGCTGAAAGATCACCGCCTGTTCGGCAAAGGTGGCCTTGGCATCGGCAATATCATTCATGCCGAACCATGCCAGCAGGCTGGAGGCGATGATGAAGGGGACCCAGACAAATCCGGCGTTTTGCAGCCAGAGACGGGCGCCCGTGCCGGTCAGTTGCGGTTCGCCGCCAAGAGTGCCGAACACGCCGCCCGTGATGACCACCGGCACCAGAAACTGCATCACCGAAACGCCCAGATTGCCCAGCCCCCCATTGAGCGCCAGCGCGCTGCCTTTGCGCGATGTGGGAAAGAAAAAGCCGATATTGGCCATGGAGGAGGCAAAATTGCCGCCGCCAAACCCGCAAAGCAGCGCCAGAACGAGAAAGATGAAATAGGGCGTGCCGGGATTTTGCACAGCATAGCCGATGCCAAAGGCCGGGATCAGCAATGAGGCCGTGCTGAGCGTTGTCCACAGGCGGCCGCCGAAAACCGGCACCATAAAGCTGTAGAAAATCCGCAAGGTCGCGCCCGACAGTCCGGGCAGCGCGGCAAGCCAGAACAACTGGTCCGTGGTGTAGTCAAACCCGATGAGGGGGAGTTTGGCCACGACCACGGACCAGACCATCCACACCGCAAAGGCAAGAAGCAGGGCGGGGATGGAAAGGAAAAGATTGCGCCGGGCGATGCCTTCGCCCTTGGCCGCCCAGAAGGCGGGGTCTTCGGGACGCCAGTCGGCCAGCACCCTGCCGGTGGTGGGCGGTGCATGACGGACAGGATCGTGCAGGCCGATCATCTCGGGCATTTGCGGCAGGGCCTGCGGGTCGATCCGGTTGGCCTTGCGCTCCATCTGGCGGATCGCGCCATGCATCCAGGCAAGAGCCACGCCCACAAGAAGGAACAGCACGGCAAAGCAACTGGTCCAGATCCCGGTAAGATCGCTGACCACGCCAAAGACGATGGGCAGCACGAACCCGCCCAGCCCGCCCACCATGCCCACCAGTCCGCCCACCGGGCCGACATGGTCGGGATAATAGACCGGGATATGCTTGAAGACGGCGGCCATGCCCAGCGCCATGAAGAAACCAAGCACAAAGACCGTCAGGACGAAGGGAACCAGCCCCATCGAGGTGGAAAAGCGGATGTCGCCCTTGATGCCGTGGATGACGTAATCGGTGGCCGGATAGGACAGCATGAAGAGCAACAGCAGCGAGACGCCAAAGGTGGCATACATGATGCGGCGGGCGCCATAGCGGTCGGACAGGATGCCGCCATAGGCCCGGAACAGGCTGGCCGAGAGGCTGAAGGTAGCGGCCAGCACGCCAGCGGCTTTGACATCGAGGCCATAGACGCCGATCAGATATTTGGGCAGCCACAAGGCGAGGGCCACAAAGGCGCCGAATACAAAGAAGTAATAGAGCGAAAAACGCCAGACCTGCTCGTTTCCGAGCGGCTGCAACTGTTCCGCCAGTCCTTTGGCGCGCGCGCCGGTTTTGCGCCGGGCGGCCAGTTCGGGATCATCCTTGGCCAGAAGAAAGAACAGAACTGCCGTGGCGGCCAAGGCCAGCGCCCAGATCCGCGCCACCGCCTGCCAGCCAAACGCCACCATGACGAAGGGCGCGGCGCTCTGGGTAATGAAGGCCCCCACATTGCCCATGCCGAAAAAGCCCAAGGCGGCGCCTTGGCGCGATGGCGGATACCATTTCGACACATAGGCAACGCCAATCGCAAAACCGCCACCGGCCAGCCCAAGCCCGAGGGCTGCCAGCAGCATTGCCGGATAGCTGACGGCATAGGTGAGCAGCATGGTCGAGGCCGCCGATGCCAGCATGGTAAGGGCAAAGACCGCCCGCCCGCCATATCGGTCGGTCCAGACGCCCAGCAGCAGCCGCAGCAGCGAACCGGTCAGGATCGGGGTTCCGACCAGCAGGCCAAATTGTGTGTCGTTGAGCCCCAATTCGGATTTGATCCGGATGCCGATGATTCCAAAGATCGTCCACACAGCGAAACAGACGGCAAAGGCAAGGGTGCTCAGCCCCAAGGCTCTTTGGGGGTCATTGCCCGGCGATCTCACGTGCGAGGACATGATGGTCTGCTCCGTCCCTGAATCGAACTTCGCGGATAGGCCTTGCCGACTTGCCCGACTGCTTAGTTGATGCATATCAATTTTTGTTGGGAGGGCATGACTAAATCAAAACCAATTAATATTGGCTATTTTATGGATGAATTTGGATCGGAAGAAAACTTGATAATTATCAAGACGTGCTGTATGATCCGAGCATTCCCCTAAGGAGAGGCTTGAGGAATGCGCGCTGCCGAAAGACCTGAAATTGCCCAATTGCCACTGTTTCGGGAAATGGCGGAAAGCGAACGCGAACGGATTTTCTCCGGCTCGTTCCTGCAGGTATTTCCCCCTCAGCTCACCCTGTTCGAGCTGGGGCAGAGGGCCGATTTCCTGCATGTCCTGATCGACGGCATGGCCGAGCTTTATACCAGCGGTGCGGGCCGCGACACGACGATGCGCATCGTTGAGCCGGTGTCCAGCTTCATCCTTGCCGCTGTTGTCACAGACATGCCCTATCTGATGTCGGCGCGCACATTGGTGTCCTCGCGCATTCTTCTGGTGCCTGCCGCGCTGATCCGCGAAGTTGTCCGCAAGGATCACAATCTGATGGAGGCCACCATGCGGGAACTGGCGCTGGCCTATCGGGATCTAGTGCGTGCGCTGACCGATATCAAGCTGCGCCAGTCGGCCGAACGGTTGGGCAATCTCGTGCTTCAGCAGGAACGGCGTCAGGGCGGGCATGGGCGGGTCGTGTTGCGCGCTGAAAAGCGGTTGCTGGCCTCGCTGCTGGGCATGACACCGGAGAACCTCTCACGCGGCTTTGGCGTGCTGGCCAAACATGGCGCCCTCACCGATGGGGCGCAGATCACGATCACCGACCGCGCTGCGCTGGAGGCATTTGCGCGGCCGGATGCGGTCAGCGATTGAGCGGGCCCCGGTCCTCCCGCCGGTTTGTCAGCATCGGTCCGTAGCGCAGGCAGAACCGGGCAAAACCCGCAATCCATGCGATCCCGGCAAGGTCATGCAGCGCCGGGCCCCATTGCGGGATCATGCCGGAGGCAAAGCGCAGCATAACGGCCGCAAACAAGGCCAGATAAAGCGCCATGGTGGCGCGGTCGGCGGCCAGTTCATGGCCGGTATGCCCGCGCGTGGCCCGCGTCATGACGGCTATCGTCATCATGGCGATGCAACCGGCCATCCACAAATGCTGCCCCGCCGCATTGGTGGCAAGGGCAGGAGCAACCGCTGAAACCGCCATAACCAGCGCACCAACCGGCAGGAAGGCATAGGCAAGATGCAGCACCCAGACCAGCGGCTCGCTCAGCGTGCGATCCCCGGCCCATCGGACAAGGCGCAGCAGATGCAGCACGCCCGCCGCAGCCAGCGCCAGAGCCGTCAGGCGGGATGAGGGCGCCGCGATCCACGCCAGCACAGCCGCCAACAGCACTGCCAGCGCGATTCTGTCGAAGCCCTGTTCGGGAGGGGTGGGCATGCGGCCGGGCCGGTTGCGGGTAAGCCAGTTTTTGGTGAAGGCGGGAATGATCCTGCCGCCAATGAGGGCGATCAGCATGATGACTGCCGCCACACCGGTCCGCAGGCCTTGTCCCTGAGCGGCAAATTCGTGGCGGGCCGCCTCACAATGGAACATCGCATTGCCCAGCGTGAAAATGCCCAGCAGCACCAGCACGCCCAGATTGCGCCAATTGCGCCCGGCAATGATTTCCCGCGCGATGACGAGGGACAAGACCACCGGCAGCGCCAGATCCGCCGCCGCCACCAAAATCGGAGACAACATCTGCGACACGGCAATGGCGATACGGCCCAGCATCCAGAGCGAAAACAACCCGACCAGCGGCCAGCCCATAATCGGCGGCCTGCCGGTCCAGTTGGGAACGGCGGTCAGCAGAAAACCGGCGATGACCGCGCCCAGATAGCCATAGAGAAATTCATGGGCGTGCCAGCTGATCGGATCAAAACCGGTGGGCAGGGCAAACAGGCCCGCCAACATGCCGATCCATACCGCCATCGCCAGCCCCGCCCATAGGCCTGCGCCCAGAAAGAAGGGGCGGAAACCATAGGTGAAGAGCGCGGGGCCTTGCCACGGGCGAGTCTGATCGGCGGTGTTGCTCACGTTGCGGCCCCTTGAATATGCGGGATATGGCAATCGGGCTTAATGCTCGAACAGCGGAAAGAGCGTCTCATTCTCGGTCCGCACATGATCGCCAAAATCGGACAGGAATTGGCCAAGGTCTTCATAGAGCATGGTCCATGTGCGGCAGGCACCTTCGGGCAGGATGAGATCGCCCGCCAGCCTGCGGATGGTATGAGCCTCCTCGATATGCCCGGCGTGATCGGCGCGCATGACATGGATCGGATGTTCGATGCCCGGCATCCCGCCCCGCCGCATGGCCGGAAAGAGGATAAACTCTTCCTTGCGCATATGATCGTCCAGCTCACCGAAGAAGCGGCGCAGGGCGGCGGCAAGGTCATGGGGAGCCTGGCTCTGATCGGCATGAACGGCTTCGACTTTTTCAGCCCATGCAATGAGTTGCGGGAATTGTTCGCGATGGCGCGCGTGAAAATGCTGTTCGATGTGATGAGTCAGCGCCACCGGGTCGATCATGAGGGTGTCGGTCACGATTTGTTGCTCCAATTCATTGGGAGACAATGAGCCGTTTGGCTGGAATCGAGCCTGTCCGGCCTTGCAAGGGATGGCTACGCCTGTTAATAGGCATTGTAAATACCAATTCATCAGCCGAAAGATTTGGCCATGCGCCTGACCTCTTTTACCGATTACGGACTGCGGATGCTGATGCGCATGGCGCGCGCGCCCGAGCGGGTATTTTCCACGGGCGAAATGGCCGAGGAACTGGGCCTGCCGCGCAACCATCTGGCCAAGATCGTTCAAAAGCTGGCGCAGATGGGTATTGTTGAAACGCGGCGCGGGGGCGGGGGCGGGGCCATTCTGGCGCGCTCGCCCGATCAGATTTCGCTGGGAGACATCATTCGCCGGCTTGAGGACGGACAAGCGCTGGTGGACTGTCTGGCCACGGGGGGCGAGCGGGATTGTTCGATCGACGGCAAATGCCGGTTGAAGTTTCGCCTGATTGCCGCCGAGCGAGCCTTTTACGCCGACCTCGACAAGACTAGTCTGGCCAGCATAGCCCTATGATCTGGCGTCACGCGGCGTTTCAGGCCGCCATCAGGACAGGAGTGCAGGCATGACAAAAGACCGCCACGATCACCCCCTGCACAGGGAAACCATCGCGGCCAGCCATGGTGTCGCGACGGACCCGGCCTTTGGCGCGGTTGCCCCGCCGCTGTATCTTTCGACCACTTATGAATTTGCCGGTTTTGATCAGGCCCGCCGATATGACTATGGCCGCGCGGGCAATCCGACGCGCGACCTCTTGTGCGATGCCTTGGCCCGGTTGGAAGGCGGGGCCGGGGCGGTGGTGACCTCCAGCGGCATGGCGGCCATCGATCTGGTGCTGGGGCAATTGTCGTGCGATGATCTGGTGATCGCACCTCACGATTGTTATGGCGGAACGATGCGGCTGTTGAAAGCCAGAGCGGCGCGGCGGCATTTTCAGATCGTCTTTGTGGATCAGTCCGATCTCGATGCCGTATCGGATGCCCTTGGGCGGGGCGCGGCCCTGCTGTTTGTCGAGACGCCCAGCAATCCCTTGATGCGCATTGTCGACATTGCCGCCTTGTGCCGGATGGCGCATGCCGTTGGCGCGCAGGTCGTGGTGGACAACACTTTTCTGTCCCCGGCGGTTCAGCGCCCCCTTTCGCTGGGTGCGGATTATGTTGTTCACTCGACAACGAAATTTCTCAACGGCCATTCGGACGTCATCGGCGGCGCGGTCATTGCGGCGCAGGAGCAGGCGGCGGCTTCCCTCAAGCAATGGTGCAATGTGATCGGCACCGCCGGATCGCCTTTCGATGCCTGGCTGACATTGAGGGGGCTACGCAGCCTGTTTGCCCGGATGCGGCAACAGCAGGCCACCGCCATGGCAATTGCCAAATTTCTGCACAGTCACCCTGCTGTTGCCAAGGTGCATTACCCCGGTCTGGCGTCCCATGCCGGGCATAAACTGGCCGGATCGCAGCAAACGGGTTTTGGCGCGATGCTGAGCTTTGAACTGGCCGGGGGCGAGGCAGCGGTCCGCCGCTTCGTGGCCCATATTGCGGTGCTGACTTTGGCCGAATCCCTTGGCGGCGTTGAAAGCCTGATCGCGCATCCGGCCACCATGACCCATGCCGATATGGGCAAGGAAGCGCGTCAGGCGGCAGGGATAAAGGACAGTCTGCTGCGCCTTTCGGTCGGATTGGAGCATGGCGACGACCTGCTGGCCGACCTTGGGCGCGCCTTGGAGGCGAGCGCTGATGCGACGATCCCGCTTTGCCGCCATGAAGAACTGGCCAGGGCGGAAAATGCGCGGAGAAGCGAGCGGTAGCGCCCGGCGGGTTTCAAAGTCCCGGGCCGTGCTGGCCGCTTTTCAGGAATATCTGCGCAATATCGCCTATGCTTCGTGCTGCGCAATCCGTGAAGCGGAGTGTTGGGCGCGATGGTTCCGCTGTCCGCGCCTTTGTGCTTTCTCTTTTGCCAACCTTTTTGGTTTGTGTTTCGCAATAGGTTTCAAGGCAACGAAAATCGTCAACTCCGATCACGCAAAGAAAATAATGGGTCCGTATCGGCGTTTTCATAACTGAAAACTTGTCAGTCGCGCGATTGGGTCATAGCAGGAATGCACTGCCCAAGGGGATCATTCGACTGTATCATGCAAAAGTCTTCAATGCCTTATCTGGCCTTGGCCGCCCTGCTTGCCGGTTCGGTGATGGCGGCGCCGGCTCTGGGTTCCCCTGACACGTCCATGGTGGCGCAGGACAGCGCCGACAAATCGGCGCTTGACCATGCCCTGACGCGCGAAGCGGTTCCCGACTGGGTGAAAATGCGAAGCATTCAGGACGTGACGGCCAAGCAAATGGGCAATGCCGAAAGTGGCATTTACTACGTCCTGACCGATTTTCAGGTCCGCACCACGGGCCAGGGCCATGATGACTGGCGGCGCGTTGCCAAGCGTGTGGTGAACAGGGCGGGGCTGGAGGCGGCGGGCCAGCTTTCCTTCAGCGTTGACCCGCATTTCGAAACGCTTGCTCTTCATTTTGTCCATATCATCCGCGACGGCAAGGTGATCGACCGCACTGGCGAGGCGAAATTCCGGCTGGTGGCGCAGGAGGATGATCTGGACGACGGGATCGTCAGCGGCGCGATGAAGGCCATCACCAACCTGCGCGACGTGCGGGTGGGCGATGTGGTCGATTATGCGGTGACGACCCATGCGCGCAGCAGTCTTTGGCCCGGCCATGGGTTTCAATATACCACCCAGCGCTTTTCCGATCCTCAGGGGTTGCAGGCCCTGCGCTATCTGTGGCCCGATGGGATGCAGCCCCAGTTTCGCGCTTTGAACAGCACCATTGTCTTCAAACAGACCAGGCTGGGCAATATGACGGAATGGGAGTGGACCCAGACCGACGCACCCGCCACCGATGCCGAAAAATGGGTGCCCCAAACCGCGTATCAATGGGGCATGGTCGAATGGTCGACGATGAGTCAGTGGTCACAGGTCGTCCAATGGGCCATGCCGCTTTATGCTGGCGACGAAAGCCTGACGGATGAGTTTGCGGCAAAGCTGGACGCCATTGCCAAGGCCTATCCGGCCCCCGCCGACCGCCTGACCGAGGTTTCGCGCTATCTTCAGGACAATATCCGCTATGTGGGCGAGGAAATCGGGGAGGGTTCCTATGTCCCCCGCCGCCCCCGGCTGGTCCTTGAACGCGGCTATGGCGACTGCAAGGATAAGGCGCTGCTGCTGACGGTGGCCTTGCGGCGGTTGGGGATAGAAGCGGCGCCTGCGCTGGTTTCCACCAGTTCGGGCTTTGCGCTCAAGCAGGAATTGCCCTCGCCGCTGGCGTTTGACCATGTGATCGTGCGCGTGGTGCTGGATGGCAAGGTGACATGGATCGACGCAACGGGCGCCCATCGCGGCGGACGCGGTCTGAATATCGTTCCCTCGGATCTTGGCTATGCCCTGCCGCTGCGGGCCGGACAGACCGATCTTGAGCGCATGACGAATTTTCCCGAACATGCCGGGAAAGTCACCGTTGCAGAGCACTATGCCATCGACCCTGACGCGGCTGTTGCGCTCAGGTTTGATGTGGAAACGGTGTACACGGACGAGCGGGCCGATGATTTCCGGGCCAGCGTCGCCTCGCGCGGGGCGACGCGGATCGCCAAGAACAATCTCAATTTCTACAGCAAACGCTATGCCGGTTTGAAAGAAAGCCGGACGCTGAACATCCGGGATGATCGCGATGCCAATGTCCTGACGATGGTGGAGCATTACGAACTGTCCAAGGCGGACTGGGACAAGGACGGCCTGTTTTCAAAATTGGTGACGCAGGCCTACAATGTCGATGATATTTTGCCCGAAAAGCAGGTCACTCCCCGGCGCAACCCCTTGGGTCTGCCTTCTTCCGCCTTGCGCGAGCATGTGATCGAGCTGAACGTCAAAGGCAAAAAGCTCGCGATGCCCGATGATATCGACAAGGTGGTGGGCGCGATCCATTTCCGCCGCAACAGCACGCAGGTGAATAATGGCCTGCGCATGGTCTACACGCTGGATACCGGTTTGGAAGACGAAGTGCCCGCCGGCAAGGCCAGGGAGATTTATGATCTCTCGACGCTGATTGACGATGAAGCCGGTCTTGCATTCCATTTCGACCAATCGGCCAATACCGCCGACGAACCCAAATCCGCCGTCGGCGCTGAACTGGGCGCCTATCAGGCGGATTTGAAAAAGATTGTCGAACTTTCGACCAAGGGTGACGATCAAAGCGCTGGCGCGGCGCTGGCGCTGGCCAACACCATCCTTGCCAAGCTGCCCCAGGCATCGGTCGGCGCGGGGATTATGGAAGGGATCAAGGGTGGCCTGCTTGCCCAGCTTCGGCGGCCGGTGGCGGCGCTGGCTTCGCTGCGTGCGGCCACGGCCCAGTATGACGGTAATCCGGCGGTCTACCATCTGTGGCTGGCGTTCGAGCTGGATCAGCTGGACGCCCCGACTTTCAACAAAGTTCTGCAGCGTACGCTGGCTGTTCAGCCCGATGTGGTGAAGGATATGCCGCTGGCCTGGGTGAAACAGGCGATGCGGACCATTCAAAAACTGCCGCCCGCCCAGCGCGACAGTGTGAAGCAGGATTTCTGCATCGCCATGGTGTCTGCGGACTGGCAATTGAACCCGCGCAGCCTGATGGGCGACCAGATCCTGAGCTGCGCCATCGCCGCGCAAACCAAGCGCGGGCAATTGGCCGCAGCGCGCGCGCTGCTGGACAAATCGCCTCCGGCATCCACCTTGGCCTCCATGTCCTCCAACCGGACCTATCAGGCATTGTGGCCCGATCTGGACAGGCAGGCAGGCGACGGTTTCCAAAAAGCGCTGGAGCGCGATTTGGCGCGCACTGTGCTGGCCCTGAAGGCAACGCCCGACGCCATGGACAAGATCCAGAGCCAGATGCAGGCGCTGGGCGCGCTGGGTCGGTATGAGGCCGCCGCCGAACTGGCCCGGCCCGTCGTGGCCGATATGAACAAGATCGAAGCGGCGGAGGAAGAGGGTTTCTGGCTGGTCAACAGCTATTCCAATGCGCTGATGCATATGGGCAAATTTGATGAATCCGTTGCCGCTCTCGACAAGGTTCTCGCGCTTGGTGTCGATCGCTATCCCTCGCTGGTCTCCATGGCGATCAATCGGCTCGAAGTGCTCTATGACGCAGAACGGTTTCAGGCCATTCTCGATGACGGTGCCGCGCTGGAAAAAGGATCGGGCGACAGGATCAGCGATTTCGGCCGGATGTGGATCTGGGCTTATCAGGCTTGCGCTCGCTACGCTTTGAACCAGACGGCCGAAGGGCGCGCGATCGAAGAGAAAATGGCCGCCAAGTCGAGCACCAATCAGCACGCGATGGCCATGGCTTTGGCCTGTCGCGGCGACGAGGCGGCGCTGGCCGATCAGATCCTCGCCCGTTTGGAGGATGAGGATCAGAGGGATTCCACTCTGGACCTTCTCCTTGTGTTCAAAGGCAAGGATATGCTCTCGCCCCGGCGTCAGCGCATCCTTCAAACCGTGGCGCGCGCGCTCCAGACACCCAAGGTGCAGGCTGCCGTGAAAAGGCTGGGGCGGCCCGTGAACTATGCAGGAACGCGGCAGGGCTGGCCGGACACCTGAGGTTGAACGGGTTGCGCTGCGCTCTTGCCCGATCAGCCATCTGGCAAACCGACCGGGGCAACCCCATGTCTGGCATATGGAAAAGGACGTTTTGACAAATTCGCCGCTCCGGCCCGGTGACGCACCATGAGCCGGTCGCGTGCTGTGCCCAGCGGCAGACTGGCGCGTCTGGCCGGTCTGGGCCAACTGGCGGGCGGCGTTGTCGGCGGCGCCCTGGCCGAGGGCGTGCGTCGTCTGGCGCAGGGTCAGCGGCCTTCACTGGCTGATGTTCTGTTGACCCCGGCCAATGCCTTGCGCACCGCCGATCAGCTTGCCCGGCTGCGCGGCGCGGCGATGAAGCTGGGGCAGATGCTTTCGCTGGACGCCGGTGATCTGTTGCCGCCGGAACTGGCCTCCATTCTGGCCCGCCTGCGCGAGGCCGGCGACACGATGCCGCCGGGCCAGCTTAACCGGGTGCTCACCGCCGAATGGGGCCGCGATTGGCGGCAACGCTTCGCCCGCTTTGATCCGCGACCGCTCGCGGCGGCCTCCATCGGTCAGGTGCATCGGGCGGCCTTGCACGATGGGCGCGAGGTGGCGGTCAAGGTGCAATATCCCGGTGTGGCCACCAGCATCAATGCCGATATCGACAATGTCGCCACCCTGCTGCACCTGTCGGGACTGCTGCCCGATGCGCTCGATATCGCTCCTTTGCTGGCCGAGGCCAAATTGCAGCTGCATGAGGAAGCCGACTATCTGCGCGAGGCCGAGCAGATGCGCCGCTATGGGGAACGGCTTGCTGGCGACGCACGTTTCATAGTCCCGTCGCCGGTTTCCGAGCTTTCCGGCAAGCATGTGCTGGTTATGGACTATATGGCCGGGGCGCCGATCGAAACTTTGGCTCAGGCTTCACAGGCGGAGCGCAATGCCGCCATGGCGGCGCTGTTCGATCTGGTGCTGAAGGAAATCTTTGTCTTTGATGCGATGCAGACCGACCCGAATTTCGCCAATTACCGCTGGCAGGCCGAGACCGGGCGCATCGTTCTGCTCGATTTCGGCGCAGCGCGGGCTGTTTTGCCGGAAACCCGGTCTGCCTATGGGCGGATGTTCGCGGCGGGGTTGGCGGGGGATCGCGATGCGCTGATCGACGCGCTGGTCGAGGGCGGTTTTGTCGGTCAGGCGATGAGCCGGAAGCATCGCCCGGCGCTGGCCGCGATGGTCGATTTCATGATCGGCCACCTCAACCGGCCGGGCCTGTTCGACTTTGCCGACCGCAGCTTTGTGGGCCACATGCGCGATCTGGGCGATGGCATCGCGCGCGACCGCGCCACATGGCATGTGCCCCCCGCGCCCACTCTGTTCGTTCAGCGCAAGGTGAGCGGAACCGCGCTGCTGGCGGTCAGGCTGAAGGCGCAATTGCTGCTGCGCGATATGGTTGAGGCCGCGCTGGGCTCGGTTGCATCCGGGGCAGGGGCGGCAAGCCCGGAGCTCTCGCTGTCACCGGGCAACTGAAAGGCGCGCGTCGTCGCCTTTCCAAAAGCCGCCGGTGCCGCTATGCATGGCAAGCATCAAATGCGCCGGTCAGAGCGCATCGGATAACGGGGAGAGCGCGATGCTGATCAAGCACGCTACGGGCTCGGTTTGCGCCAATGAGAGGCTGGATTACTGGAACGATCTGATCGCGGCGATGTTTCCGGGCATGACCGTCGATGGCGCGCGCGATATTGATGCCAGCTGGACCGGGTGCCGACTGGGCGATTTCGGGCTCAGCCTTGCGCTTTCGCAGCGTTCCTCGGTGCGGCGATGGGCGGGCAGCGCGCCGCAAAGCGTAGGGGAGCGCGGGCTGATCCATTTCCAGTCCCAGGGTTTCAGCGCCACCGAGCAATGCGGCCGCCATGCTGCGCTTTTCTCCGGCGATCTGACCTTTTGCGCGCCCGAAGAGCCCTATGGCATCGAAATTTCCGACCGCAACGCAATGTTCGTGATCGATTTCCCATGGGAAGCCTTGCGCGAATTCGGCGCAAGACCCGGCATGATTCTGCGGCACAGGACGCCTTCTCTGGGGGTGCTGCGTGGTTTCATCGCCTCGATTTTCGCCCAGAGCTGGAGCGACACCCATACGCCTGCGGAAAGCGAGGCCTTGGGCGAAGTGCTGATGCGTCTGCTGGCCAATGCCATGCGGACGCGCGAAAGCAGGCCGGAGGCGGGGGCCGACCTGCGCGAAAGGGTGCTGGCTTTTGTAGAGGACAATCTGGCCAATGGCGCGCTGCGCACCGGGTCCATCGCGCAAAGTCTGGGCGTACCCGCGCGCGAGGTGCAGATGGTCTTTGCCGAAATGGCGACAACGGCCAGCGATTATATCAACACGCGCCGTCTGGCGCTGGCGGCAGACCGTTTGCGCAAGGGAACGCGCGGTGCTTCGCTCAGCGATCTGGCCTATGAGCTGGGTTTTTCCGATGCGGCCCATTTCAGCCGCCGTTTCCGCGAACGCTTCGGCGAAACGCCCAGTTTCTATGCCACCCGGTTCCGGGGATAGGGCGGCCCATTTCCGTTCGTTCAAGCAAAGGGCGGCTGGGCGTTCAAGACAGTCAATGCTATAAGGGATAACGTTTCCTCCATCAGGGCGGCCAAGCCGCCTGAACGGGAGAGGAAACATCATGCGACACCATCTTTGGGTCAGCAGCGCCCTTGCGGCCGCGCTGGCCTCCGCCCCGGCCATGGCGCAGCAGGCCACTTTCGAGCCTGCCATCGGCGAAATCGTCGTTACCGCGCAGAAGCGTTCGGAAAATGTCCAGAACGTGCCGATTGCCATCAGCGCCTTCACCGCCTCGGCGCTCAAGGAGCGTTCGGTGACCTCGGTTTCATCGCTTTCGGCGCTGGCGCCCAATGTCAATCTGGATGGCGGCACGCCGTTTTCGGGGTCCTCGGCGGTGCTTTCGGCCACGATCCGCGGGATCGGCTCGGATGATTTTGCCTTCAACATCGATCCGGGCGTCGGCATCTATCTCGACGGCGTTTATCTGGCGCGCACGGTTGGCGCCAATCAGGATCTGCCCGATGTAGAGCGGGTCGAGGTGCTGAAAGGGCCGCAGGGCACGCTGTTTGGCCGCAACACCATCGGCGGCGCCATCAGCATCGTCACTCATGATCCCGGCAAGGAGTTCAAGGGCAGTTTCGATGCCACCACGGGCAGTTTCAACATGGTCAAACTGCGCGCCACGGTTGATATTCCGCTGACCGACAGCCTGTTTTCCTCGCTCACCGTATCGGGCATCAACCGTCAGGGCTTTTTGAAGCGCATTCCCTATCCCGACCAGCGCGCGGGCAATTCGGATTCCTATACCAAGTTTGCCAATGCCGATTATGCCAATGGTTCGCGCGAGGGTGGCGACAACAGTGTGAGCATGCGCGGCAAGCTGAAGTGGGACAATGGCGGGGCGATCACCGCCACCTTTACCGGCGATTATACGCGTCAAGACAGCCCGGCGCAGGCAACCAAGCTGCTGGGCGTGTTCCCCGATGTGCCTGGGCCCTTTGCGGGGGCAAACCATCTGCCCGGCACTGCTTTCGATCCCACATCGACCACGGGTTTTCTGTTTGCCGGTCTCTATAATTTCTGCATCGGCAGCACGCCCGGTCAGATCGCCGCGCGCAATGCGCAGGCCCTGTGCGGCCCGCGCGGCACGCAGTATAACCCGCAATATCAACTGGCCGGCCTTGGCAGCGTCAATGTCGACGGCAATCCGCTCAATGACCGGCTGCCGTGGGATTCGCGCTTCCTGATCGCCAATCCCGATCTCAGCTATGCCAATGGCCCCAGCTTCACCAAGCTGACCGCATGGGGTCTGGGCGGCACGGTGCAGGCCGAGGTCAGCCCCAATCTGACCGTCAAGTCCATCACCGCCTATCGCCAGACCAACTGGAAAGGCGGGGTGGATGCCGATGGCTCGCCGCTTTCCTTCCTCGAACTCAGCTTTACCCAGAACCAGTGGCAATTCAGCCAGGAACTGCAATTGCTGGGCCGGGCGTTCGACAAGAAATTGAACTATGTGCTAGGCGCCTATTATTTCAAGGAAAAGGGCGATCTGCACGACTATGTGAACTTTGCCGAGGGCCTGCTGCAAGTGGACGGCCCCAATAAGTTCAACACCGAGAACTGGGCGCTGTTTGGTCAGCTTGATTTCCGTCCCAGCGATCTGCTCGGTTTCACCGCCGGTGGCCGCTACACGCAGGAGCGCAAGCTGTTTGAAGGCGGGCAGCAGGATCTGAACGGCGGCAATTACAAGCTGTTCGGCTGCGCGGCGGGCGACGGCACAATCGCGCCCTATGGCAATTTCCCGCTGGCGCCTCCTGTGGCTGCGGGCGGACCGCCCTGTTATGCGGCGCTGTCCTATCCCAATCCCGCCAATCCGGTGCAGGTCTATGTGCCGGGCGTAAACCGCAAGAGCTTTTCCAATTTCTCGCCCAAGCTGGGGGTGCAATTGCATCCAGCGCGCGACATCATGGTCTATGGTTCATGGTCCAAGGGCTACAAGACCGGCGGCTGGACCACGCGCCTGACCAACCCGCAGGGCAATGTCGCGCCCGATTTCAACGAGGAAAAGGCCACCACCATCGAGGCGGGCATCAAATCCAGCCTGCTCGACCGCCATCTTCAGGTGAATATGGCCGCCTTCACCACCGCCTATAAGGGCGTGCAGCTCAATATCCAGATCGGCACCTCGCCCACCATCGCCAATGCGGGCGATGCGCGGATCAAGGGGCTTGAGCTGGAAGTGGTGGCCGCCCCGGTCAGGGGGCTGACCATCAATGGCGCGGTGGGCTATATCGATGCGCATTACACTTCGCTCCTGCCCGCCGCGCTGGTCAATGCCAGCCCCATTCCGGGCATTCAGGCGGGCATCTATGTCGGCGCGCCTTTGCCCAAAACGGCGAACTGGAAGATCAATGTCTCGCCCCGCTATGAGATGAAGCTGGGCAATGGCGGCTCCTTCGTGGTGCTGGGCGACTGGACCCACACCACCGAGGTGTGGAACGACATCGCCCGCGCCTTGCTGCTTCGCCGCCCCACCAATGACATGTTCAACGCCAGCCTGACCTACAACGCCCCCGATGCCAAATGGTCGCTCACGCTGGGCGGGACCAATCTGACCGATACCCGCTATATCACCAGCGGCGGGCTGAACATCGCGGCGGGCACGGCCTTTGGCACGTATAACCGGCCGCGCGAATGGTATCTGCGCTATGGGATGAAGTTCTGATGGGCATGCAGGCGACAGCCGCCGTTTCAAGAGTGGCGGGCGCGGCGCCCCGGCTGGAAAGCGTCATCATCGACGACCCCCGCCCCGGCGAGGTTCTAGTCAGGCTGGTGGCCACCGGCGTTTGCCATACCGATATGGTGATGCGCGATGGCCATCTGCCGGTGCCCTTGCCGGTGGTGCTGGGGCATGAGGGCGCGGGCCATGTGGTGGCCGTGGGGGATGGGGTTTCCCATGTCGCGCCCGGCGATGCGGTGGTGCTCTCCTTTGCCAGTTGCGGGGCCTGCCCTTCCTGCGATTATGATGCGCCGGCCTATTGCCACGGCTTCTTTCCGCGCAATTTCCTGGCCATGCGCGAGGATGGCTCCACGGCAATCCACGATGGGCAGGGGCCGGTGCACAGCCACATCTTCGGCCAGTCCTCCTTCGCCACCCATGCCATTGCCCACGGGCGCAACGCGGTGAAAGTGGACAGCGATCTGCCGCTCGAACTGATGGGGCCGCTGGGCTGCGGTTTTCTGACCGGGGCGGGGGCTGTGCTCAACGCGCTGGATGTGCGGGCGGGGCAGAGCATTGCCGTGCTGGGCGCGGGGGCGGTGGGCATGGCCGCGATCATGGCGGCAAGGATTCGTGGCGCGGGGCGCATTATCGCGGTGGACAGATCGGCGCAGCGTGTGGCGCTGGCCCTCTCGCTGGGCGCGACACAGGGTGTGGTGGCCGATGGGCAAAGCCTTGCTGATCATGGGCTGACCGGTCTGGATCATGTGCTGGACACCACCGGACATGTGCCTTTGATCGAGGAAGCGATCATGGCGCTGGGGCCGCAGGGGCAGGCGGGCCTGCTGGCAGCCTTTGCGCCGGGGGCGCAGGTGAAGCTGGATGCGGCTTTTGTCATGAGCGGGGGGCGCGTGGTGCGCGGCATTGTCGAAGGCTCGGCCGATCCGCAAAACCTGATCCCGCAACTGATTGCTTATTGGCGCGAAGGACTTTTTCCGATCGAACGCCTTGTCCAGTTCTATCCCTTCGCCGATATCGCAAAGGCCATCGCGGCCGGTGAAAGCGGCGCGGTGATCAAACCGATTGTGAGAATGTGATATGGAACAAGCGTTTCGTCTGTTGATTGATGGCGCTCTGGTGGATGGAGCGGGAGAGATGCCGGTCATCAATCCTGCCACCGGGCGCGCCTTTGCAACCGTCCCGCGCGCGGATGCGGCGCAGTTGGACGCGGCGGTGGCGGCCGGGCGCGGTGCCTTTCCGGGCTGGGCTGCGCTTTCCTATGCCGAGCGCCGGGTCTTTCTCGAACGCTTTGCCGATGGCGTGGAGGTGCGGTTTGAGGAATTGGCCCGCCTCATGACGATGGAGCAGGGCAAGCCGCTGGATCAGGCGCGGGGCGAGGTGGGCGGCACGATTGCCGGGCTGCGCTGGTTCGCGGCGCAGGAGATCGGCCCCCATGTCGTCCGCGACACGCCAACCGAGCGTATCACCGAGCATCGCAGCCCGCTGGGCGTTGTGGCGGCGATCACGCCCTGGAATTTTCCGCTGATCCTGCTGGTGGTCAAACTGGCGCCCGCGTTGATCACCGGCAATGTGGTGATCGCCAAGCCCGCGCCGACCACCCCGCTCACCACGCTTCTGCTGGGCGAAGTGGCCGCCGACATCCTGCCGCCCGGTGTGTTCCAGACGCTGGTCGACGCCAATGATCTGGGCGGGGCGCTGACCAGCCATCCGGGCATTGCCCATGTCAGCTTCACCGGATCGACCGCCACGGGCAAGAAGGTGCTTTCCAGCACAGCGGACACGCTCAAGCGCTTCACGCTCGAACTGGGCGGTAATGATGCGGCGCTGGTGCTGGACGATGCCGATGTGGGCAAGGTGGCCCCCGCTATCTTCGGCGCGGCGATGGTCAATGCCGGGCAGGTGTGTCTGGCGGCCAAGCGCGTCTATGCCCCGCGCGCGATGTATGATGAACTGTGCGATGCGCTCGGCGCTCTGGCGCGCGCGGCGGCGGTGGGCGACGGGCTGGATGAGGGCAGCCAGATCGGCCCGGTCCAGAATGCGGCGCAATATGCCAAGCTGATCGACTATCTGGCCGAGGCGCGCGGGCAGGGCAAGATCGTGGCCGGAGGCGCCCCGCTGGAGCGGGAGGGCTATTTCATCGCCCCCACCATCGTGCGCGATCTGCCCGATCACGCGCGGCTGGTGCGCGAGGAGCAGTTTGGGCCGGTGCTTCCTGTGCTGCCCTATGACGATCTGGGACAGGCCATCGCGGCCATCAACGCCAGCGAATATGGGCTGGGCGGCACGATCTGGACCGGCAATCCCGAACGCGGCGAACAGGTGGCGATGTTGATCGACAGCGGCACGGTCTGGGTCAACCGCCATCTCGATCTGCCCTTTGATGTGGCCTTTGGCGGGGCCAAGCAATCGGGCCTTGGGCGGCAACAGGGCATCGAGGGATTGCAGGAATTCACCCAGGCCAAGATCATCAACATCGCCAAGAGCTGAAACGGCCCCCAAATCCCGCTAAATTGAGAGGATCATCCATGACAAAGCCCTATGTTCGGCCCGATGTCGCTGCCTTTCTTGACGCCGGCCGGGAAAGCGGCGCTCCGCCGATCAACGAATTGCCGGTGCCCGAGGCGCGCGCGGCCATTCGCACCATGGGGCAGGCGCTGGATCTGCCCCCGGAACCGCTGGCGGTGGTGCGGGATCTGGCTTGCGGTTCGATCCCGCTGCGGCTTTACGATGCGCGCGAGACACGCGATCCCCGTCCGCTGATCCTGTTCTTTCACGGCGGCGGTTTCGTGTTTGGCGATCTCGACAGCCATGACTCCTTTTGCCGCTTTGTGGCGCAGCGCTGCGATCTGCCGGTGCTGGCGGTGGATTATCGCCTTGCCCCGGAACATCCCTTTCCCGCCTTTGCGCAGGATGCCGAAGAGGTCGCCCGCTGGGCTGCCGCCGGGCCTCAAGCGCTGGGCTTCGCGCCGACGGGCCTTGTGACCTGCGGCGACAGTGCGGGCGGGCATATGGCGATCCTGGTCGCCCAGCGTCTTGGGGCAAGGCCTGCCGATCGGCCGGTGCTGGCGCAATGGGCGATCTATCCCTTTCTGGGCGCGGGCCATGACTGGCCCTCGGTCCGGGATTTTGGCGAGGGCTATATGCTGACCCGCGCCGCGATGGACTGGTTCGATGGGCTTTGCGGCAAGCCGGAGGGGGATGAGCGCTACAATCTGTTGCTGGCCTCCGTTCCGGCCACGCCGCTGCTGATTCAGACGGCCGCGCTTGATCCGTTGCGCGATCCTGCGCGTCATTATGCGGACATGGCGCGGGCGACGGGCGCCAGAGTGGTGCAGCTTGAGGCCGAGGGCATGATCCACGGCTATGTCAACATGCGCGCCGCCTTGCCCTCCGCGCAGCAGGATGTGGAGAGCCTGCTTGCCGCCGGGCTGGCGCTCCTCCCCGTCTGAACGGTGAGGCGGGCGAGGTTCAATGTACCCGGCGCAGCTTGTCGGGATTGCGCGTCACATAGATCGCCCGGATGCGCCCATCCTCGACCAGCAGCGCGGTGGTCTGCAGCAAGCCATCGGGCTCGCGCGTGATGAAACCGGGCAGGCCGTTGATCGTGGCCACGCGCACAAGCTCTGAGGGAGCGCGGCGCAGCCGGGCCAGCGCCGCGTGTGCCCGCAGGAATTCGTCCGCGCCATGCAGGATGCGCGCGACCGCTGGCCGTTTCCCGCCGCCATCGGAATGGAACTGCACATCCTGCGCCAGAAGTGCGCTCAATTGCGCCATATCGCCTTTTTGTGACGCTTCGAAAAAGGCGTTGGCTATGGCCTTGCCCTGATGGTGATTGACGGGAAAGCGCGGCCTTGCATCGCGCACATGGGTGCGGGCGCGCAGGACCAGTTGGCGGCAGGCCGCCTCCTTGCGATCAAGCACGAGGGCGACTTCCTCAAAGCTCTCGCCAAACACATCATGCAGCAGAAAGGCCGCCCGCTCCAGCGGCGACAGGCGCTCCAGGGCCAGCAGCAGGGGCAGGGTCACATCCTCGCACAGATCTTCCTCGACCGCCGGTTCGGGCAGCCACGGGCCGATATAGCTTTCACGCTGAACCCGGGCGGACTTGAGATGATCGAGGCACAGCCGCGTAACGATCCGGCGCAGAAAGGCGGCGGGCACGCCGACCTGCGCATGATCCACGCCGCGCCAGCGCAGAAAGGCTTCCTGCACAATGTCCTCGGCATCGGCCATCGAGCCAAGCATCCGGTAGGCGACGCGCAGCAGACCCGTCCGCTGCGCGTCAAAGATCAGGCAGGCCGCCCGGTTCATTTCCAGCCCAGTTCCGGCGCATAGAAATTGAAGCCCACCGCCAGTCGGTTCCAGCCGTTGATGACATTGATGGCCAGCGTCAACTGCACCTGCTCGGCCGGGGTGAATTGGGCCGCCAGGGCATCATGCACGGCATCGGGGGCCCGGCTGGTGGCGATCTGGGTCATATGTTCGGTCCAATCCAACGCGGCGCGTTCGCGTGGGCTATAGCACGGGGCTTCGCGCCATACAGCCAGCAGATGGATGCGCTGCTCGCTCTCGCCTGCCTTGCGCGCGTCGAATGTATGCATGTTCAGGCAATTGGCGCAGCCGTTTATCTGCGAGGCGCGGATCTTCACCAGTTCCAGCAACGGCTTTTCCAGCCCGCATTCCGCCACCTTCTGCGAATAGGCGTACCATGCCTTGAAGATGTCGGGCGAGGCATTGTGGAGATTGAGGCGGGGGGTCATGCAACACATCCTTTTGACAGAGGTGCCCCTATGACGAGCCGGAACGCCGCCCTGTGACATGACCGGCAGATTTTTTCCAAAATGCCTCGCATAGGCCAACGTATGATTGTGGCGAACGGTGCTGACATTTGGGCTTGGGCGCGCTAAAGCCATGGGATGATCCGCCAAGGCCTCTTCCTGCTGTGCATGCTGATCGCCAGTCTCACGACGGCATCGGTGACGCATGCGCAGGAGTTTGCGGGCAATGCGGTGATCGAATGCTCGGGCTATGTCCATAGCGCGGGCGATGCGGATCAAAGCGATGGCGATGCCGACAAGGCCGCCCCCCATCATCACGGCGCCTGTCATGGCAGCGGGGTTTTCCTTGCGGGCGGCGCCCATGGTTTTGCTTCGGCCTATCGTCTCGCCGCCGCCGTCATGCCGCAGGCCGAGGCGGAATTGACCGGAAAGAGCATCGGTCCGGCTCTGCGCCCGCCCAGCATCTGATCGGGATTTCGAGGGGACTGGCGCATGTGAAGCGCGTCCCTTGTCATCATCTCGACAGGATTTTCATCATGAACAGGATCATCGCGGCCATTCTGGTCGCCAGCGCCTGCGTGGGCTGCGCCCATGCGCAGGCGCAAGCCGAGGCTCCGGCCCGCTGGCTTTCTCTTGCCGACGCGCTCGATCTGGCCAACGGCAAGGCCCCCGCCACCGATGCCGCGCAGGCCGGTGTCGAGGCCGCCCGCGCCGGGCGGACGACAGCCGGGCTGCGCCCCAATCCCACCGTGCAGACACAGGTGGAAAATGTCGCGGGCAGCAACAGCTATGGCGGTTTCCGACAGGCCGAAACCACGCTTATGCTCAACCTGCCGATCGAACTGGGGGGCAAACGTTCGGCCCGTATCGCGCAGGCTGACGCCCGCACCGATCGGGCGCTGATTGAGGCCGCCGTGCAGCAGGCCGAACTGCGCTATCAGGTGACGCAGCTCTATGTCGATGCGGTGGCGGCGCTGCGCCGAGCGGCAGTGGCCCGCGACCAGTTGCGCATTGCCCGCGAAGCGCTGGGCGCCGCGCAGGTGAGGGTGCGTTCGGGGCGCGCCTCGCCGCTGGAGGAACAGCGTGCCGATGTCGCGCGGATCAATGCTCAGGCCGGGGTGGAACAGGCGGAAAGGCTGGCGAGAGCTGCGTGGGACAATCTGGCGCGGCGGATCGGTCGATCGGTCAACGGCGCGCTGGACGAGGGCATGATCGACGCCATGCCTGCGGCCGTGACAGGCCCGGCTCTGCCCATGGCCACCGAGGGCACGTTGGCCATGGCGGCGGCCCGCGCCGATGTGGCGATTTCAACCGCCGGGGTGCAAATCGCCCGTTCGCAGCGCGTGCCCGATCTGGCCGTGGGGCCGGGGCTGCGGCGGTTGAGCGCGAGCAATGACACCGCGCTGGTCTTTTCGGTTTCGGTGCCATTGCCGCTGTTCAATGGCGGCCGCGCCGCCGTGGCGCAGGCCGCTGCCGAACAGAGCCGGGCAGAAGCGCTGCAACGCCTGACCGAGCAGGAGGTCGCGCAGGCCATCACCAGCGCACAGGCCGAGGCCGACAATGCCGCCACCGCAGCCAGAGCCGCCAGCGGCCCCGCGCTGGAGGCCGCGCAGGAAGCCGCCCGCATCGCCCGCATCGGCTATCGCGAGGGCAAGTTCGGCCAGCTCGACCTGCTCGATGCCGAACGCACGCTGGCCCAGACCCGCGTGGCCGCCATCGACGCCCTTGCTGCCTATCACATCGCCCGCGCCCGCCTTGAGCGCCTGACCGCTCGCGCGCCGGAATAAGGATTTCCCATGAAACTTCATCGCAATTTCGTTTTCGTGCTGCCTCTTGCCATCGCGCTGGCCGCCTGCGGAGAAAACAAGCCGCAGGAACCCGCCAAGGAGGAAGCACCCAAGACGGATTCCAGCCTTGTCCACCTTAGCGCCGAACAGATCAGCGCGGCCGGTATTGAGTTGACCCATCCCACGGTGGGCGGCGCGGGAAAGCTCGATCTGCCCGCTCTGATCGAGGGCGATCCGCAAGGCACACAGGTCGTTTCCGCCGCCATCGGCGGGCGGGTGGTCTCGCTCTCGCGCAATCTTGGCCAAAGCGTACAGCGCGGCGCGGTGCTGGCGGTCATTGAGAGCCGGGAAGCAGCCCAGCTTAATGGCGAGGTACAGGCCAGTCGCGCCCGCCTTGCGCTGGCGCAGAGCAATCTTGCCCGTGAGGAGCGGCTTTTTGCCCAGCGCGTGTCGCCCGAACAGGACGTGATTGCCGCGCGCACCGCTGCCGCTGAAGCGCGCATCGCCTACTCACAAGCTGCCCAGCAGGTTGCCGCGACCGGCGGTGGCGGCGGCGGGCTCAACCGTCTGAGCATCCTTGCTCCCGCCTCGGGCCAAGTCATCGCGCGCAGCGTGGTGCTGGGTCAGACGGTGGCCGCCGATGCCGAACTCTATCGCGTCGCCAATCTGGCGCAGGTATCGCTTTCGCTCAGCCTGCAACCGGGCGATGCCGGGCGCATCCGCCCCGGCGCCGAAGTCGCCGTGCGCGCGGCCGGACGCGAGGCACAGGGCAGGATCAGCTTTATCTCCCCGGCGCTGGACGAAAAGACCCGCCTTGTTCCCGTGATCGCCACGCTGGACAACCGAGACGGCCGCTGGCGCGTCGGTGAACCTGTGACGGCCTCGATCACGCTGGCCGGAACGGGGGCGGGGACCGGAATGACCGTACCGACCACCGCGATTCAGACTGTCGATGGCAAGCCCACCGTCTTTGTGCGGACCGGCGGCGGATTTCGCGCGGTGCCGGTTGAGCTGGGCGATGCGGCAGGGCCGATGATTGTCGTGCGCCGCGGCCTGTCGGCCCGCGATCAGATCGCCACCACCAATTCCTTCACGCTCAAGGCCGAAATGGGCAAGGGCGAAGCGGGCGAGGAGGATTGAGCCATGATCGCCAAAATCGTCAATCGCGCGGTGGACAGGCGCTGGCTTGTCCTGCTGCTGACCGGTCTTGCGGCGCTGGTGGGGGCGTGGGCGCTCTGGCGCCTGCCCATCGATGCCGTGCCCGACATCACCAACAATCAGGTGCAGATCAACATCCGCGCCCCCGCTCTGTCGCCCGAACTGGTGGAAAAACAGGTCGCTTTTCCCATCGAGACGGCGCTGGCGGGCATTCCCGGCCTTGAATATACCCGCTCGCTCAGCCGCAATGGCTTTGCGCAGGTCACGGCGGTCTTTACCGACAGTTCCGACATTTATTTCGCGCGCCAGCAGGTGGGCGAGCGGCTGACCGGTGTGAAAGAGAATCTGCCGTCCGGCGTGAACCCGGAAATGGGGCCGATCGCCACCGGTCTGGGCGAGGTCTATATGTGGACCATCCGTCTGGAGCATCGCGGGGATGACAAGCATCTGCCGGGCGAACCGGGGATGCAGCCTGACGGCAGCTATATCACCCCCGAGGGCGAAAGACTGACCAGCGAGGCGGACAAGGCAACCTATCTGCGCACCGCGCAGGACTGGATCGTTGCGCCTTTGCTGAAAAACACGCCGGGACTGGCGGGCGTTGATTCCATCGGCGGCTATGCCAAACAGTTTCTCGTTGTGCCCGATGTGCAGAAATTAGCCTCGATGGGGCTGACGCTGGGCGATCTGGCCGATGCGCTGGAAAAGAACAACACCAGTGTGGGCGGCGGCTTTGTCGAGCGCAATGGCGAAGGTCTGGCGGTGCGCTCCGATGCTTTGGTACGCAATGGGGCGGAATTGGCCCGCGTGGTCGTGTCTTCGCGCAATGGCGTGCCGATCACGCTGGATCAGGTGGCCGTCATCCGCAACGGACAGGCGATCCGCATGGGTTCGGCCTCGGAAAACGGAACCGAAGTGGTGGTGGGCACCGCCGTCATGCGCATCGGCGAGAACAGCCGCACGGTGGCCACGGCCGTGGCCAAAAGGCTGGCGGCGATCAATGCTTCGCTGCCGGCCGATGTGGTGGTCCAGCCGGTGCTGGACCGCACGGCGCTGGTCAATTCGACGATCCGCACGGTGGCGAAGAATCTGGCCGAGGGCGCGCTGCTGGTGATCGTCGTGCTGTTTGCCTTGCTGGGCAATGTGCGGGCGGCGTTGATCGCGGCGGCCGTCATCCCCGTCACCATGCTGCTGACCGGCTTTGGTATGCTCAAGGCCGGGGTTTCGGCCAATCTGATGAGCCTTGGCGCGCTGGATTTCGGGCTGATCGTCGATGGCGCGGTCATTATCGTGGAAAATGCCTTGCGCCATATGGCCGAGCTTCACCATGAGGCGCAGCGGCCTTTGTCGCTGCGCGAGCGGCTGCGCACCGTGGCGCTTTCCGCGCGGGAGATGATCCGACCCTCGGTCTATGGGCAGGCGATCATCATTCTGGTCTATGTTCCGCTGCTCACCCTGACGGGGGTGGAGGGCAAGACTTTCGTGCCCATGGCGATGACGGTCATCATTGCGCTGGTCTTTGCCTTCATTCTCTCGCTTACCTTTGTGCCGGCGGCCATTGCCATCTGGCTCTCACAGCGGATTGAAGAGAAGGAGGGGCGCATCATGGGCTGGCTCAAGGCGCGCTATGCGCCGGGGCTGGAGCGCGCCATGGGCCGTCCCGGTCTGACGCTGGGCGCCGGAATCGGCAGCGTGGCGGGGGCCCTGGCCGCCTTAACCGCTCTCGGGCAAGTGTTCCTGCCGCAGCTCGACGAGGGGGATATGCTGGTGCAGGCCCTGCGCATTCCGGCCACCTCGGTTCAGCAGAGTCAGGCGATGCAGGTGCCCATCGAACAGGCCCTCTCGAAAATGCCCGAGGTGCGGTTCGTTTTCTCCAAGACCGGCACGGCCGAACTGGCGTCCGACCCGATGCCGCCCAATGCGACCGACAATTTCGTGATTTTGAAAGACCGCAAACTCTGGCCCGACCCCAGCCTTTCCAGGGAGGCGCTGGTCGAGAAGATCGAGAAGACCTTGGCCCGTTTTCCGGGCAATGCCTATGAAATCACCCAGCCCATCCAGATGCGCTTCAACGAGTTGATCGCGGGGGTGCGCGGCGATGTGGCGGTCAAGGTCTTTGGCGATGATTTTGCGGCCATGAATGCCACCGCCGAAAGTATTGCCGACATTCTGCGCCGCACGCCGGGCGCGGCCGATGTGAAGGTGGAGCAGACCAGCGGCCTGCCGATGCTGGACATTCGGGTCAATCGCGATGCGATGGCGCGCCTTGGCGTCAGCGCGCAGGACGTGCAGGACACCGTCACCGCCACGCTGGGCGGGCGGCAGGCGGGCATGATCTTTGAAGGCGACCGCCGCTTTCCCGTGGTCATCCGCCTGTCCGAGGCACAGCGGGCTGATCTGGCCATGCTGGGCCAATTGCAGGTGCCCGCGCCCGGGGGCCGGTTCGTGCCGCTGGCCAGTGTGGCCGACATCCGCGTCACCGAAGGCCCCAACCAGATCAGCCGCGAAAACGGCAAGCGCCGCGTTGTGGTGCAGGCCAATGTGCGCGGACGCGATGTGGCCGGGGTGGTGGGCGATGCGCAGGCGGCTATTGCCAAGGATATTCGCCTGCCTGCGGGCAGCTACCTTGAATGGGGCGGCCAGTTCGAGAATCTGGCCTCGGCGCGCGAAAGGCTGCAACTGGTGGTCCCGGCCTGTTTCGCGCTGATCCTGCTATTGCTCTATGGCGCGCTGGGATCGGTGCGTGATGCCGCCATAGTGTTTACCGGGGTGCCGATGGCGCTGGTCGGCGGGGTTCTGGCGCTGTTTGTGCGGGGCATGGACTTTTCCATCTCGGCGGCGGTCGGCTTTATCGCGCTGTCCGGAATTGCGGTGCTCAATGGGCTGGTGATGGTGTCCTCGATCCATGATCTGATGCGCGGCGGCATGGCGCGCGCGGCGGCCGCCCGCATGGGGGCGCTTCGGCGCCTGCGCCCCGTCATCATGACCGCACTTGTGGCCAGCCTCGGCTTCGTGCCTATGGCTTTGGGATCGGGCGCGGGGGCAGAGGTGCAGAAACCCTTGGCCACCGTGGTGATCGGCGGGCTGGTTTCGGCCACCTTGCTCACGCTTTTCCTGCTGCCGACCCTTTACGCCCAGTATGGGCATGAACCGGCGGCGGGCAAACAGGAGGAGGATGTCGCGCCATAGGACGCCTTCCGGGCAGGCCTGCCTTTTGCGCGGCGCTCTGCGCATCGAAGGGGGGCAGGGGCGGGCGGCTCATGACACCACCTCCAGACGGGCGGCGGCCTCGCGCGCTTCGGCCTCGCGGGCGGGGATCGTTGCGGCCATCCGGGTCTGATAGCCGGCCAGGATCTCGGCCGGCGCGGTTTCGGGCGAGCCTGCGTCAAAGGGCGGCGCGGGCGCATATTCCAGCCCCAGTTGCAGGGTCTGCGCCAGGGCTTCGCCGCCCAGCTCCGCCAGCAGGGTCAGGGCAAAGTCGATGCCCGCCGTCACCCCGCCGCCGGTGATGACATGGCCATCGCGCACCACGCGCCCCGCATCGGGCAGGGCGCCAAACAGCGGCAGCAGGTGACGATAGGCCCAGTGACAGGCCGCGCGCCTGCCCTGCAGCAGTCCCGCCGCGCCAAGGATCAGCGAGCCGGTGCAGACCGAGGTGATATAGCGGGCACCCTCTCCCAATCGGCGGATCTGGGCGATGAAATCCTCGTCCAGCGCCACCTGTGTGGCCGCCACGCCGCCCGGCACGCAAAGCAGATCGCAGGCGGCAATGTCGGTCAGGCGTTGCGTATGGGCAAAGGTCAGCCCTTCGGCGGGAACATCGCCGCCATCCCGGCTCGCCACAATGCTCCGGCTGTCGGGCAGGCGCGAGAGGAATTGATAAGGACCGGTGAAATCGAGCTGGGTCATGCCCGGAAAGACGGCAAAGACGATGCGAAACGGGGGGTGGTTCATGACAGCCTCCTTTGGATGCGGGGCCATGATGCCGGTCGGGACGGCTTGACGAAATGACAATGATCCCTCATTTTATGCCATGTCTCAAAGTATCGGCATCTATCTTTATCCCGACTTTCAGCTCCTTGACGCCTGCGGCCCGATCACCAGCTTTGAAATCGCGGGTCGCATGGCGGGCAGGCCCTATCGGCTGGTGCCGATTTCGGCGGCGGGCGGGCCGGTGCGCAGTTCTTCGGGCATCGCGCTCGATACGGTGGCGGCCCAGGGCGCGGGCCCGTTCGACACGCTGGTCGTGGTGGGCGGCAATGGCAGCCGCGATGCCATGCGCGAGCCTGCCAACACCGATTTCCTGCGCACGGCTGCCAGGGATGTGCGGCGCCTGTGCAGCGTGTGTTCGGGGGCATTTCTGCTGGCCGGGGCGGGGCTGCTCGACGGGCGGCGGGCCACCACCCACTGGCGCCGGGCGAAATTGCTGGCGCGGCTGTTTCCGGCGGTCAAGGTTGATCCCGACCGCATCCATATCCGCGATGGGCATATCTGGACCTCGGCGGGGATTACGGCCGGGATCGATCTGGCGCTGGCGCTGATCGCGCAGGATCTGGGCGATGCGCTGGCGCAGCGGGTGGCGCAGGACATGGTGGTCTATTACCGGCGGCCGGGCGGGCAGTCGCAATTTTCGGCGTTGGCCGAACTGGGCGGCGATGAGAGTGAATTTTCCGCCCTGCTCGAATGGATCCGCAGCCATCTGCACGAGCGGTTGACCGTCGAGCGACTGGCGGAGCAGGCGGCAATGAGCCCGCGCAATTTCTCACGCGCCTTTTCGCGCAGCATGGGGATCGGCCCGGCGCGGGTGGTCGAACGCCTGCGCCTTGAGGTGGCGCGCGAAAGGGTCGAGCACAGCAGCATGCCGGTCGAGCAGGTCGCACGGGCCACCGGATTCCATGACCCGGAGCGGATGCGGCGTGCCTTTCTGCGCGCTTTTGGCCAGCCCCCGCAGGCTATGCGCCGCATCGCCCAGAGCGCTCAGACTGCGGCTGAGTGATCCACCGGAGGCGTCTCCTGTCCGCGACTGGCGGGCAGCGCAAGGCCCAAACACCGCATCTTACCAGCCCACCATCACCGATTTGGTTTCGGTGAAGGCTTCCACCCCATGCCGCCCATGTTCGCGGCCTAGCCCCGATTGCCTGAAACCGCCAAAAGGCAGGGCGAATTCCATGCCCGACCCGTTGATCTTGACCGAGCCCGAACGCAGCTTTTTCGCCATTGCATGGGCATGGCCCAGGTGGGCGGTCCACACATAGGCCGACAGACCGTAAATGCTGTCATTGGCCCGCGCCGCCAGATCGTCGAGATCGCCATCGCCAAATTTCATGACCGACAGGACAGGGCCGAAAATCTCCTCGCGCACGATCGACATGGACGGATCGGCATCGACAAAGATCGTGGGGTTGACGAAATAGCCCGGCCCCGAAGGTGCATCGCCGCCCGCGATCAGTGCGGCGCCTTCGGCTTTGCCCGCTTCGATATAGGCCATCACCTTGTCGCGCTGCGGTCCGGAAATCAGCGGACCAAGCGCAATCCCCTCCTCGGTCCCCGGCCCGACGCGCAGCTTTTGCGTGAAGGCGACCAGACCCTCGATGAAACGGTCAAAGATCGTCTCATGCAGGAACAGGCGCGATCCGGCCGCACAGACCTGTCCGCTGTTGCCGAAAATGCCCATGGCCACGGCGGGAATGGCCCGCGCCAGATCGGCATCGGGAAAGACGATGCTGGCCGATTTGCCCCCCAATTCGAGGCTGACTCGTTTGAGGTCGCCCACGCTCTGATGCAGGATCGCCTTGCCGGTGGCGGTTGATCCTGTAAAGCTGATCTTGTCGATGCCGGGATGGCCGACCAGAGCCGCGCCCGCCTCCACGCCGGTTCCCGTCACCACATTGACCACGCCTTCGGGAAAGCCTGCCTGCGCCACCAGTTCGGCCAGACGCAGCCCTGACATGGGCGCCAGTTCGGCGGGCTTGAGCACCACCGTGCAGCCTGCCGCCAGCGCCGCCGAGACCTTGGTGCAGGTGATGGCAAAGGGCGCGTTCCACGGCACGATCAGGGCCGCCACGCCCAGCGCTTCATGCGTGGTGTAGCCATGCCAGTTGCCCGGTACCGACATGGGCACCGTTTCTCCCGTCAACCGCCGGGGCCAGCCTGCGTGATAGCGGATCGCGCTGATCGCGCTGCCCACGGCCATCATCCGCGAAACGCCGTAGGGCATGCCGTTGTCGATGGTTTCCACCGCGGCCAGTTCGTCGCGGTTCTCCTCGACCAGATCGGCAAGGCGCAGCAGGAGCCTTTCGCGCTCGGCGGCGGGCATGGCCGACCATGATGGGGCGTCAAAGGCGCGGCGCGCGGCGCGCACGGCCTGATCGACCTCATCCGCTCCGCCAGCGGCAATCGCGCCAATGGCGGTTTCGCGCGCCGGATCAAGGACCGGGATTGTCGCCCCGGAGCCTTTGCGCCAGGCGCCGTCGATGAAATGGCCCGACAGGGCGGCGATACGCGCGCGGGCGGTGTCGAAAATCGGGTTCATGCTTGTTGCTCCTGACGCGCGGATTGCAGAATGAGATCGCTGGCTTTTTCGCCGATCATCACGGCGGCGGCATTGGTGTTGGCCCCCACCAGCAGCGGCATGATCGAGGCATCGGCCACGCGCAGGCCAGCGATGCCATGCACCCGCAATTGCGGATCGACCACCGCATCGGCCCCCAGGCCCATCGCGCAGGTGCCGACCGGATGATGCACCACGCCGGACAATTGCGCCTTCATCGCGTCGAGCGCCTCGTCGCTGGTGATATGGGCGCCGGGCAAGGTTTCTTCGATGACATAATCGGCAATCGGACCATTGGCGAAAATCCGCCGTGAAATCGTCAGGCCCTTTTTCAGCACATCCCAGTCGCGCTCATCGCCCAGCAGGTTGAGATGGATGCGTGGGGCCGAGCGGAAATCGCTGTCCTGCAGGGACACGCTGCCCCGGCTTTTCGGACGCAGCAGGCAGATCGAATTGTAGAAGCAGTCCTGCTTGGGGCGAGCGAAGCCGGGGAACCAGATATTGGCGTCCACCCGCACCGGGCTGGACATGATCTGAAGATCGGGTCGGTCGAGCCCGTCCTGCGAACGGGCCAGGATGCAGGCCGCCGCGATCTGATTGGCAAAGGGGCCGGAGCGCAGGAAATACCAGCGCAAAAAGGCCAAAGCAGCCCGGTCAAAACGCAATTGCTGGGCAAAGCTGTGGGGCGGGGCGGCGTCATATTGATGGGCAAGGCGCACATGCTCCTGCAGGTTTTGCCCGACGCCCGGCAATTCATGCACCACGCCAATGCCGTGCCGCGCCAGATCCGGCGCGCGGCCAATGCCCGACAGCATCAGCAATTGCGGCGAACCATAGGCGCCGCCGCACAGGATGATCTCGCGCCGGGCCGTGGCGGTCTGCTCGACGCCTTCCCTTTCAAAGGCGATGCCGATGGCGCGCTTGCCGGAAAACAGGATGCGGCTGACCTGCGCATGGGTGAGGACGCGCAGGTTGGAGCGGTCGCGGATCGGCTCCAGATAGGCCTTGGCCCCGCCGCAGCGCTCGCCGTCTTTCAGCGCGACCTGCACATCGGCGCAGCCCTCATTGCCGATGCCGTCATAATCGGGATTATAGGCATAGCCCTGCAGGGCGGCCGAAGCGCGCAATTCCTCGGCCATCAGGCGCGAAACATTGACCGGGCGCACGCCGATCGGCCCGCCCTTGCCGCGCCATGGATTGCCGCCGGTCCAATGGTCCTCGCTGCGTTTGAAATAGGGCAGCACGCTTTTGTAATCCCAGCCCGTGCAGCCCAGAGCGGCCCAATCGTCGAAATCGAAAGGATGGCCCCGGAAATGCACGGTGCCGTTGATCGAGGATGAGCCGCCCAGCACCCGTCCCCGGGGCAAGGGAAAGACCTTGCCGTCCAGATGCGGCTCCGGCTCGGAGGCGAATTGCCAGGTCAGCGCCGGATTGCGCAGGGCCTGAAGAAAGCCCAGCGGCATACGGATATAGGGGTGGTTGGCCTTGCCTCCCGCTTCGAGCAGGAGGACGCGGTTTTGCGGATCGGCGCTCAGCCGGTTGGCCAGCACGCTGCCCGCCGATCCGGCGCCCACGATGATATAGTCGAATTCCAGTTTGGACACTTTGGGATTCCTTGGGTCGGCGGCCGTTCAGGCCAGCCAGAGGAAGGAGGTGGCCTGCGAGGCGCAGCGGCGCGCGCAGGTTTCGCGCAAAGAGGCCAGCAGAGGGTCGCCGACATCGCCGCCGGGAAGGGCATGGGGCGCGCGCATCCGGCGGCCTCGCATCCGCAGCATGTCGCGGGCCAGCACGTAATCGCTGTAGGTTGTCAGGCCGATGATCGTGCCCGCCATTTGGTGGCCTTCTTCGCTCAGCAATAGGCGGATGATCTCGCCCGCAGGATGGGCGCAGGGGTGGCCTGCGGCATCGGCCCTTGCCCGGATCGCGGCGGCTTCGGGCAGGAGCGCGTCGAGGATGAAATGAAACCCGGCGGCGGCCTGCGCGCGCGGCGCCATGGCCAGACCCGGCAACACAGCCATGGCCCCCAGCACGGCGCGGCGGTTCACAGCCACCCCGCTCATTTCCGGCCCTTTCGCGCCAGCCAGTCGGCCACCTGCGCCAATTCCCGGTCGGTCAGCTCCACGCGGGTAAAAGTGGGCATGTTGACCAGACCGTTGCGCACCACGGCCTTGACATAATCGGCGGTCAGATCGCGCCGGTCGGGCAATTCGGCCTGTCCCTTGGGCACGCGGCGGGCCAGCATGAATTTTCCGGTGCTGGGGCCGATATGGCAAAAGGCGCATTTCTGGCCGAACAGTTTTTCGCCCGGATTGGCCGATTGCGCGCCGTAAGTGATCGCCCCCAGCGCGGTGGTGGCGATGGGCGTGGCGTTTGCCGATTTTGGGGCTGTTTTCTGCGGCGCTGCCGGGCTTTGCGCGTCGGCGGGCATGGCGATCAGCGCCAGGGCAAGGACAAGCCCGAGGATAAAGGCAAGGATGCGGATCATGGCCGGTCTCCCCCTTGGGCGCGGCTGCCGATACCGTTGCGGCCCGGCGCGATGATGTTGTTGGGGTCCAGCGCGGATTTGACGCGGTTGTTGAGCCGCGCCAGCGCGCCATCGGCAAAGTCATAGGTGGCGGCCACCTCGTCCATATAGGAAATATGGCCGCGATATTCGCCAAAGCCGCTGGCGGCGGCCTCCTTGAGCAGGTGGCGATAGAGCTTGTCCACCCGCGCGATGGCTTCCGGCTCATCGCGGTTGTAAAGGATCAGGCTGACATTGTTGATATGGCGGCGGCCGATGGTGAAGCTGGCGTAATAATCCTGCCCGACCTCTTCATAATAGGCCTTGATCTTCTTGGCATAGGCCAGCGCCATCGCACCGTCCTGCGGCAGGACCGGGGCAAAGCTGAGATGCCCGCCGCGCCCGCCATACCAGTTGACCGATTGCAGCCCCATCGTGGTGGGAATGCCGGTGGCCGATTTTTCCAGCGGATCGCCGCGTTTCCAGATCTCGAACTGCAGCGCGCTGCCCAGACGCGGTTCGAACAGGCGGCGGATCAGCGCGACCTGCGCCATCACGCTGCCCTCATCGCCAAACAGGCTGATCTTGGCGTTCCACCAACCAAGGCCCAGCTTGGCCATCATCTTTTCCGAAACGCTGTCGGGCAGGGCGCCGGGGCCATCATACCAATCGGCGCGCTGCGACATGGTCGAGGCTGCGCGCACGGGCGACCCGAACACGATATTATGCTGGATGATGTCACGGCGGCGCAGGTCGCACAGGATGTCGAGCGCCCATTCCGCATCATCGAACCGGGGCAGGGCCAGCGTGATCTTGGCCGTCATTTCCGGTTCCGGTTGCAGCCAGACACCCGCCTTTACCACCACGCCAAGGTTCGATTGCATGAACATCTGGTCCCAGCCGGGGCCATAGCCGTATTTATAGCTCTGCCAGCCCTTGGCGCCCTGCATCGCCCCCATGCCTGTGCGCAGCAGCGAGCCATCGGGCATCACCACCTCCAGTCCGCACAGCGTTTCGCAATGGTCGCCAAAGGGGGTGTAGCCGATGCCGCGATCCAGCGCATTGCCGATCACGCTGCCCCAAGAATTGCCCGGCACGCTCATCCACAGCGAGGGGGCATGTTGGCGCAGATGGCGGAACAGGTCGAAATAGCCCACGCCCGGTTCGATCAGACAGGATGCCTGTTTCTCGTTCACATCCAGAATGCGATTCATCCGCGAAAGGTCGAGGATGAGGTCGCCTTTCTCCTTGGGCGAAGAGGCGCCATAGCCCAGATTCTTGCCCCGGCTGACCGGCCAGAGCGGGGTCTTGTGCTGATTGGCGATGCGGATGATGGCCTGCACCTCCTCCACCGTCGAAGGGGCAAGGATCGCGCTGCAATCATGGTCCAGCCCATCGCCCATCGCATAGGGGTCGATATAGGTCTGGCGGTCCTCTTCGCCCGAGAGCACCCATTGATCGCCAAGCGCGCGGCGGAAATCGGCCAGCGCCTTGTCAAAGGCTGCGGCATTCATGCCATGGGGCAACTGGATCGACATGGCTTCTCCTTTCACGCCTTGGCGGCGGCCTGTTGGCCGGCCCAGTGGCGCGGATGGAATTGCCAGCCGATGCCCGCCGCCACAAAGGCCACGGCCGCCACCACGATGAAGGGAACGGTAAAGCCGCCGGTTTTGTCCACGCCCGCGCCGATGGCCACGATCCCGGCCGCCGCGCCCAGATGGAAGGCCGCCGTCAGCAGCGAGATGACCTGTGGCAGCGCCCGCACCCCATAGATATGGCGCGCCAGCACCGGCGCCTGAACGATCACCCCGCCATGCGAAACGCCGCGCAGGATGGTGAAGGCAAGGAAAGTGGCATAACCGGCCAGCGGGAAGGTGGCCAGCGCCGCCACGCCGCACAGCGCCCAGCACAGCGCCACACCCTTGGTCGAGAGCCGGTCGAACACCCAGCCGAACAGGATCTTGCCCAGCCCGGAAATCAGCATGACGATGGTAAAGCCCAGCGCCGCCACCGTCGCGCCCAGCGTGGTGTGTTTTTCAATGAAGAGCGGGATATATTCATTGATCCCGTTGCTGATCACGCCCGACATCGCGGTGGCCAGAATCAGCATCCAGAATTGCGTCGTCTTGCGGAACGAGGCGAAATCCTCGCCCAGATCGGGCAGGCCGCCGCTCGGGCGCCCCTTGCCGGGGTCCAGTTCATCGGCGGTATAGCCATAGGCCTCGGGCGTTTCATGCACCAGCAGCGAGATCGACAGGCCCACCAGAACCAGCACGATCAGCCCCGCCGCGCCCGCCGTGGCGTGCCATCCGAAATGGGTAACGCCCATGCGCGTGCTCATCGGCACGATAAATCCGGCCAGTGCCCCGCCCAGCATGGCAAAGCCGGTGTTGCGGCCAAGGCTGGCCGAATACCAGCGGGCCAGCGTCACCTGAATGGCGATCACGCTCCACACCGAACAGACCCCCGATACGGCGGCCAAGGCATAGTAAAACGGCAGCGAATGGGCGAAATAGAGCAGGCTGGTGGCAATCCCGATAACAAAGACCGAGGGCAACAGCACTTTCTTGGCCCCCACACGCACCAGCAGCGGCCCCGCCACCAAGCCGCCCATCGCCGATGTGGCCGATTTGATGGCCATGAAGCGCGTGGTTTCGCCAATGGTCCAATGCATCGATTCCAGAATGGAGTTGTACATCACGGGCATCATCATCGACACGCCCGCCAAGGCGATGCCCCACACGAGGAATCCGGCGATGATATTCATGCGCGCCAGACGGTGCGCCTGGGCAACGGAGATTCGCTCTCCACTCATGGTCTTTCTCCTCGGGGGGTGGCACATGCTTGCTGCCCATCCCATATGTTTTTATAATCGAATGATTTTTCTATTTGGCCTTTGGTCATGACGCCCCGCGCTGCCCGCCGGCCCAGATGCCGTGGTTGCCCGGCGCCAACAGGCCCGCCGGGTCCAGCGCATCCTTGAGCGTGGTGTAGAAACGGGCCATCGCGTTTTGGCCAAAGGCGAATTTGTCCTGCACATGATCGACCAGTGCGACATGGGCGCGATAGGGCGCGCAGCCCCATGTCGCCACTTCATCGCACAGATGGCGCACCGCCATGCGGGCGGTATCGACTCGGGCCTGATCGGCGGCATCAAACATCACCAGACTGGCGCTGACCATACTGCGCGGGAAGCAGAGCAGGCCGAAGGCGCCGATCAGGCCATGGCGCGCCATGGTCTCACCCAGCAGGGCTTCCGTGCGGCGGGCGTAATCGGCATCAATGGGCAGAACCGGCGAAAAATCCATATGGCCGAAACTGTCGCCAAACACGCCTTTCAGCCGGTCGAGCAGCACCTGATTGGGGATTCCGGCGGCGATCAGGTCGCGCGGTTCGACATCCTCGGGACCGGCATCGCCCGCATATTGGCGCAGCTCCATCACCGCGCCGGGGATGGCGGCCACTTCGCGCTCCAGCACAGCGCGGCGGGCGGAAACCAGCGCTTCATGGCCGTAAAGGCCGAAGCGCAAATTCCAGCGACCGGGCCGCAGCACTTGGCGCAGGTTTTCGGCGGTAAAGCGCCCTTCGCCCGATCCTGTGGCCATGGGCGGCGAGGAAACCAGCATCGGCACGCCCTGAAGCACGCCCGATTGCAGCAGGCGGCGCACCATGGCGATCAGGGGCACGATGTCCCCCTCGGCCTCGCAGCGGATCGTGCCGGTGGCCATCACTTCGGGGCGGGGCATCAGATGCAGCCCGGCCTTGGTGACGATGCCCAGATTCGACTGTTTGAACAGATCATCGACCGCCGGGCCAAAGCCCCGCCTGTGCCGATGCCACAGCGGACTGTCGGGCAGGGCGCCTTGGCCTGTGCGCAGCAGCGAGCCATCGGGCAGCACCACCTCCATCCCGCACAGGGCCGAGGCATGATCGCCCATCACGTTATAGCCGATGCCATGCTCCAGCGCATTGCCGATGATGCTGCCCCAGCCCAGATCGGGCACGGACATCATCAGGGGAATATCGTCCCTTCGCAGCGCGGCATAGAGATCGGCAAAGCTGACGCCTGGTTCGATCACAGCGGTGCCGTGGGTGGCGTCAATGTCGAGAATCCGGTTCATCCGCGAGAGGTTGATCACCACCGCGCCATCGGCAACCGGCGCCGAACCGCCATAGCCGTAATTGCGCCCTTTGGACGATGTCCAGACGTGGAGGCCCCTTTCGGCGGCTACGCGCAGGGCGGCCTGAACCTGCTCGACATTGGCCGGTTGAACAACCAGCGCGGGCTGATGGCCATGGGCTGAGGGGCCTTCAAACGGATCGTGGAAGGCGCGCTGGCGGCCGCCATTCTCCACCACGCCCTCAGCTCCGAGCAAGGCGGCAAAGCATTCGCGCGCCGAGGACAGCGCGGCAAGATCCGGCACAGCGGGCGCAATCGCGGCTGACATGAAACGCTTCTCCCAAGTGTTTGCACCTCTCATGATCGGAGGCGTTAAAAATAGAACACCATTCTATGAACGGCGCCACCTGTCGTCAATGCCCAAAGTTCCACTTGACAGAATGGTGTTTCATTGAGCATTTGACGATTCGTGAATACACTTGTTTCCACGTCTTGGGAGAAGATGCAATGGCTGCTCGCACAGGGGCCGAATATAAGGCTGGGCTGAAGGATAACCGGGTGGTTTATCTGGGCGATGGCAAGGTTGATGTGGCGAATGATCCGCGCCTTGCCGGGTCGGTCGACGGCATGGCCGGCTATTTCGATTGGCAGCACACCTATGCCGAGGATTGCCTGATTCCCGACCCGGAACGGTCGGGCGAAAAGATGAGCGTCAGCCTGATGCTGCCCAAAAGCGCCGAGGATCTGGCGATCCGCCATCGTGGCCTGGAGCGTCTGGCGCGTTATTCCAACGGTATGTTGGGCCGCACGCCCGACTATGTGAACGTGGTGCTCTCGGGCCATACCGCGCGCGCCGACATCTGGGCGCGGGGCAAGCCGGAGGGCTATGAACGCCTGAAGAAATTCCACCGCGAGGTGATCGAGGGCGACCTTTCGATGACCCACACCATCGTCCATGCCAATATCGACAAGAGCGTGGGCGATCTGGCGGGAATGAACACCGATCTGACGCTGCGCGTGGTGGGCCGCAATGAAAACGGCATCATCGTGCGCGGCGGCAAGGTTCTCGCCACGCTGGGGCCGCTTGCCGATGAACTTTACGTTTATTCCTCGTCGCCGATTCCGTCGGGCGGTGAAGATTATGCGCTGATCTTCTCGATTCCGGTCAACACCAAGGGCGTGATCCAGATCTGCCGCGACCATTACGGCACCAATGCCAGCATTCAGGACGCGCCTTTCTCGTCGCGCTTTGACGAACAGGACGCCTTTGTCATCTTTGACGATGTAGAAGTGCCCTATGAGCGCGTGTTCTGCGAAGGCGATCTCAACGTTTACAACAACCTCAACCAGGGCGTTTCGCCGGGCAACACGCTGCAGCAGACGGCGATCCGCGCGATGGTGAAGCTGGAATTCGCCTATGACCTGTGTTCGAGTATTCTGAAGGTGTCGAACAGCATCGCCCGCCCCGATGCGGCCGAAATGCTGGGCGAGATCCACGCCTATCTCTCGCTGACGCGTTCGGCCATCGTGGCGGCCGAGGCGCGTGCACATGACTGGGGCGCGGGGGCCTTCTTCCCGCATCGCGACCTCTCGGTGCTGCGCTGCGTGATGCCGGGCTGGATGACGCGGGTGAACCAGATCATCCGGGCTATCGGTTCGCACAACCTGCTCTGCACGCCTTCGCTGGCGCTGTTCGAAAACCCGGAGATCGGCGATATGCTGCGCAAATATCTGCCCGGCTCGGCAGGCATGAGCGCCGAGCAGCGCGCCAGCATCATGCGCACGGCATGGGACTTTGCCGGTTCGGCGCTGGGCAGCCGCATTGAACTCTACGAAATGTTCTATCTGACCAGTCAGGGCCGCGCGCGCATCGGCGACCACATGTACGCCCAGCGCGACGGTGAATGGGGTCAGGTGCGCGAATTTCTGGCCAAGTCGGGCGCGATGCCCAATGTGGACTGGAAATGAGCGGGCCGACAATAGACGGCGAGGTGATCGCGGCGCTGGAAGGAGACTTCCGCGCCGCCATGCGCCTGCTGGCCAGCGGGGTGGCTCTGGTCACCACGCTGGACGGCGCGGGCGCGCCCTGCGGCATCGCGATGACGGCCTTCATGTCGCTGAGCATGGAGCCGCCCTCGCTGCTGCTGGCGATAAACCGTACCGCCTCCCTGCTCCCGCCTTTGGAGAGCAATGGGCGGTTCGTGGTCAATATTCTGGCCGCCGATCAGGCCGCCGCCTGCAACGCCTTCGTCACCACGCCGCCCGACCGCCGCTTTGATACGCTGGACTGGCGGATCGAGGGCGGGCTGCCGCTTGTGGAATCCTGCGTTGCCACTATCCTGTGCCGCGTTGAACAGACAGCGGATTTCGGGAGCCATAGGGTGGTGACGGGTTTGGTGGAAAGAGTGATCGTGGACGGCGGCGAACCGCTGGTCTATGTCGATGGGCGCTATGGCCGGGTCAGCGTGGATGGCTGAAACGCCTGAAGGCAGCAGCCGCGATCGGTTTCTGATCGCGGCCGACGATCAATTTATCGAAAGCGGTTATGACCGCTGCACCATCCGCGCCATTGCCGCGCGGGCGGGCACCAGCCTTGCCTCGCTCAGCCGCAACTGGAGCGGCAAGCAGGAATTGTTCACCGAGGTTTTCCGGCGCCATTTTGACCCGATCCACGTCGCGCAAAACGCCGGCTTCGATGCGCTCGAAGCCTCGGGCGAGATCTCGGCCCGCGCCGTGATCGCCACCTTCTTCGGTTCGGCCATGCTGGGCGAGGGCGCCGATGTACAAAAAAGCCACCGGATCTACAGCCTCGCTCTGGTCGACCCGTCCGATGAGGCCCGTGTCATTACCCGCCAACTGGCCGAGCCGGTCCGGCGACGGGTGATCGGCCTGCTGCGCCAATGTCTGCCCGACCTCAACGAGGCGCGCTTCTTCCTGGCCATGAATGTGGTGCTGGGCGTTTATATCTATCCCCTCGCGCGCGGTGAGCGTCTGGCCGGGGTGATGGGTTTCGATCTGGCCTCGCTCGACTGGAATGAGGCGGTGGGGATGCTGGCCGATATGGTTTGCCGGGGGATCGAGGGGTAAGGATATTAAGGGGGCCTCCGGCGGGCAAAGGGTCTCGACCCTTTGCAATCCCGTTACTGTCTATGCTGCGTGAAGGTGGCAGCCAAGGTTGATGTCCCAGTCTCTGAAATTTTAAAGCCTGCGGCGCAAACAAGCACGAGTTTGCCGCGCCGCAGGCTTTCAGCATTTCATACGTCCCCGCCAATCAAGCGCCACCCCATTAACGGGACTGCAAAGGGACAAGTCCCTTTGCCCGCCGGAGGCATCCTTCCCCAAGAAAAAGAGCGAGAGCCAAGCCCCCGCTCTTCCCCATAATTCAAGCTTCTTCCAAAGCCTTCACCGCGCTCGCCTCGGCCCAATTGCCATGCAGGCCGAAGCGCAGACGCACCGGGATGGCGATGGTGGCGATGGGCCCTGCCGTGATATTGGTGGCCTCGAAGATCAGCAGGTCGCTGCTGCGGTTTTCAAGGCGGTTGCAGACCATGACGATCCAACCGTCACCTTCGCGCTCAGAACCGGGGCGGGGGACGAAGCAGGGTTCCTGGATCGAGGAGACTGGCCCGCACCACCATTTCTGCTCGGTCCTGCTTTCCAGATCGACGAAGCCCAGCGTGTTCATCACCCAGCCGCCCGCGCTGCCGCCTTTGAGCTCGACCGGCTGGGAAGGGTCGATAACGACCATCCAGCCATAGCGGTTCTTTTGCCCGGTGAAGCGATCATCGATGCGGGGAAATTCGCCGATCATGTCCGACAAGCGCTCGGATCGGTATTCCTCCTCATTCTGCGCAAGATCGACGCTCCAGCGCGTCAGATAGGTTGCGCCTGCCACCGGATCGAAGGGCGCGTCGTTGATGTCCGGGAAGAAGGGCATCATGTTATTGGCCGCCACGGGCAGGTCGAGATGCAGCTTTGTCCCGTCCTGATGCGCGTTCATCACATGGGCGGTGAAGCAATTGCCGCCCTTGAACCAGCGGATGTCCTGCGCGGTGGTACCGGCCTTGCGGGGCATCACGGCCAAATAGGTGGGCTGCGAGGTATCAAAACCGAAATGGGGTTTGCCTGCCTTCAGGCGCTCCCAACTGCTGGTCATCGGCATCACCGAAAACAGCGCATAATCGGGCGTGATCGCGAAATCATGCATCATGCAATAATAGGGCACCTCGAACCACACGTCATAGAGCAGCTCGCCCTCGGGGCTGATTTCGTAATAGGTCATATCGCGGGTCAGCAGGCCCTTGGAGGCATAGCCAAAGCCGCACATGTTGCCCGTGGCCGGGTCGGTCTTGGGATGGGCGGTGAAGGTCTCGCCCTTCATCCGCCCGTCAAAATCGGTGTAGCCCTGCGTCTCAAGGCTGACCGGGTCCATCACCAGCGCGGGGCTGTCCTCTTTCAGCGCATAGAGCCGCCCGCCGTGGATATAGGCATTGGTGTTGGCCGTGCCGCGGATCTTGCCCTTGACGCTTTCATCATCGGTCAATGGATTGCGATAGGCGCCGAACAGCGCCCGCCCGGCCTCATTCTCCAGCTTCCACTTGTCGGTTTTGGCCCAGCGCTGGGTGAAATCGACGCGGCCGTTCTTGAAGCGGAACATCGAGATCATGCCGTCGCCGTTAAACGCGATGTCATTGCCCAGCAGCGGCGGAAACTGATGCTCGGGCTGAACGCGATAGAAGCAGCCGTCCATTTCGGGCGGGATCGTGCCGCGCACATCAAGGTCATGGACGTTCGCCTCGACCCGCGAGGGGGTGTTGAAGCCGGTGAAGGCCGGAACGTCGGGGAATGTTGTCATGTCATCGTCTCCCAAAGGCGCGTTGGGGGAGTCGCGCTGAAAATAGAATGATGTTCTATCGTGACTCGGGCAGGCTGTCCAGATATGGCGTGAAAAGGATAAAATTGCTGTGAATCAGCGGATTGAGAGTGAATACACGTGTAATCATCTTTGATTGACAGGGCGTGAATCGCATTTTATAAGAATGGCATTCCATCAGAAAGAACGCGACTAAAGCCGCTCCTTCTGGTGAAGCCGAATTGTGATAACCATGAAATGATTGGGGAGGATTGAGATGAAACGTTGCGATCGCGCGGCGATGTTCCTGCTGGGCGTTGCGGCCAGCGCCTTGTTGCCCGCCGTGGCCCAGGCCGCCGAAGCGCCGCCGGCTCCGTCCAATGACGAAATCGTTGTAACGGCCCAATTCCGCAAGGAAAGCGCGCAAAAGACCGCCGTTTCCATCGACGTGCTGTCCGCCGAAACGCTGAACCGCGCGGGCGTGGCGCAGGCCACCGACCTGGCCCGCCTTTCGCCCGGCGTTCAGATCACGCAGGGTGGCAGTGCGATTCAGGTCTATATCCGCGGCGCGGGCGATTTTTCGACCACCGGCTATTCCAATCCTGCCGTGGCGCAGGCCTATGACGGCGTGTTCGCCGCGCGCAGCCAGTTTGTCGCCGCCACTTTCTATGACCTCGAACGCGTCGAAGTGCTGAAGGGCCCGCAGGGCACGCTCTATGGCCGCAACGCCACGGGCGGCGCGCTCAACATCATCCCCGTCCAGCCCAAGCTGGGCCAGTTCGAGGGCTATGTCAGCGCCGGTTTCCAGAATTACAACGGCTATAATGCCGAAGGCGCGGTCAACATCCCGCTTGGCGAGAAGGTGGCCGTGCGCGCCTCGTTCCAGGGCGTCTCGCGCGATGGTTATATCACCGACGGCACCGATGATGACAAGCATCACGCGCTGCGCCTTCAGGTGAAGGCCCAGCCGACCGAGGCGCTGACCCTGCGTCTGGGCGTAAATTATCAGCATCTGGGCGGTCGCGGTCCGGGCAAGGTGGTTTATGAACCGACCGCCCCCAACGCGCCGGGCATCACTAATCCCCAGCCGATCATCCCGGCCAATCGCTGGACCTCGATCAACCAGTCGCTCAACACCCTGATCGGCAGCGTGACCGCGCCTCCGGGCATCTATCCGCTCGACACCAGCAAGGTCTATCAGAACGTCGATGTGCTGGGCATCAACGGCCATATCGACTGGAACCTTGGTCCGGCCGTGCTGACCGTGATCCCGGCCTATCAGCGCGTGACGCAGGACTCGCTGGTCATGCCCGCGCTCTATTTCGGCACGAACAATTATTTCACCGGCGCGCCGTCCGTCTCGGAAGGCCAGACGCTGGAAGTGCGCCTTGGCCATGCCGACAATCGCGTCAAATGGGTGATCGGCGGCTATTATTTCAACGAGGATCAGGACAGCTACAATGCCGTCCGCCTCGGCCGCGCCTCTGACACCGCCTTTATCGCCAAGCTGAACACCCGCGCCTATGCCGCCTTTGGCGAGGCGACCTATTCGCTGACCAGCCGTTTCCGCGCCACGGCGGGCCTGCGCTATACCGACGAAACCAAGTCCGTGGACGGCCATCGCTATGCCATCGCGGGCAGCCTTGCCTGTCCCACGGGCGGCACGGCCATCGGCGGCTCCTGCGAGATCCTGACCTCGTCGGGTACATGGGTGAAGGGCACCTATTCGGCCAAGCGACTGAATTACAAGGCAGGCGTCGAATTTGACGTGGCGCCCCAGAATATGCTCTATGCCAGCGTCGTCACCGGCTTCAAATCGGGCGGCCAGTCGAATGCCGACATCGACCCGTATAAGCCCGAGGATGTGACCGCCTATACGATCGGTTCGAAGAACCGCTTCTTTGGCCGCCTGCTGCTGATCAACGCCGAATTGTTCTATATGGACTACAAGAACCGGCAGGAGAATTTCTCGCAGCTCGATCGCGGCGGCGCGCAGGTTTCCTCGCTGTTCAACGCAGGCAAGGCTGTGGCCAAGGGCATCACGCTGGAGGCCACGCTGCGTCCGACGATGAATGACTCCTTCCATGTCGGCGTCGAATATACCGAGAGCAAGTACAAGGACTTCTCCTATCAGGTCTATCGTTCGGCCAGCCCCGATCCGACGACCACCTGCGGCGTGAGCGCCATTCCGGGCGGCAATGCGCGGATCGGCTATTGGACGGTCAATTGCAACGGCTTCCAATTGCCGCGCACGCCCAAGTTCTCGGGCAATGTCAATTACACCCACACGTTTGACCTGAAGGATGGCGCGCGGGTGGAATTCACGCCGGATATGAGCTTTGCTTCCTCGCGCTGGCTCTCTGCCGAATTTGTCGAGAATGCGCGGGCCGATGCCTATGCCCTGTTCAACGCCAGCCTGACCTATTACGCGCCGGGCGACCGTTTCTCGGTTCAGGCCTTTGTCCGCAACATCGGCAATACCGCCGTTTACACGGGCACCCAGCAATATCCCTTCATCGCCAATTACAATGGCCATGACATTGCGCCGCCGCGCACGTGGGGCGCCCGTGTGCGCGCCAAATTCTAACGGCTGATACCCCGGCAAAGGGGTGACGGGAAAGGGCGCGCGATCCGCTTTCGCGCGCCCTTTTGCTTGGCCGCGCCCGATGGGGCGAGCGGAGAAAATCACCTTTTTGTGATCGTGAATACAGTTGATTTCATCATCGACTCGTTTATAAAAAGAACATCGTTCTTTTAGACAGAACTAGGAATTGCCAATGCGTCTCGCAAGATTTGATGGTGGCCGGATCGGGGTCTGTGTGGGCGATGAAATCGCCGATGTGACAGAGGTTTGCCGGGTTGATCCCGCACAATGGCCCCCGGTAGGCCCGCTGGTGCTGATCCGCGATTTCGCCATCCTGCGCCCCCGCATCGAGGCCGCGCTGGCCACTGCTCCGCGCAAAGCTCTGGCCGATGTGCGGCTGGAAACCCCGGTGCCATGGCCCAACAAGGTCATCGCCTATCCGGTGAACTATCACGCCCATGGCCGCGAAATGCAGGCCACCTATCGCGCCACCAATCAGGGCTTTTTCCTCAAGCCTTCCTCTTCGGTTTCGGGTCCGAACGATCCGGTTGTCCTGCCCCATGTGCCGGGGCGCGAGGTGCATCATGAGGCCGAACTGGGCATCATCATCGGCAAGACCTGCCGCTCGGTCCCGCGTGAAAACTGGCGCGAGGCGGTGTTCGGCTATGCCTGCCTGATGGACATGGTGGTGCGTGGCCGCGAAGAGCGCGTGTTCCGCAAGGCCTATGACACATTCTGCCCGGTCGGCCCGTGGATCACCACGGCGGATGAAGTGCCCGATCCCGACAATCTCGAAATGAACCTCTGGGTCAATGACGAGCTGCGCCAGCATGCCAATACGCGCGATCTGGTGCTCGACATTCCCGGCATGATCGAGACGGCTTCGGCGGTGATGACGCTGCAGCCGGGCGACATCATCGCCACCGGCACGCCACAGGGTGTCGCTCCCATCGTCGATGGCGACAAGGTGCGCATCTCCATCACCCGCCTTGGCGAAATGACCGTGGACGTGGTGCAGGGCACTGAAGGGGCGAGCGAGGTTTTCGCCGCGGCCTATGTTCCCCCCATCATCAAGCAGAATTGAGGGCATCATGGCCGACATTGCCACGCTCGATGACCTTTACGCCGCCTTCACCGCGCTCAACATGGAAGGGGGCTGGCATCGCCGTTTCCCCGCGCTGTGGAGTGAGCCGCGCGCCAATTTCCAGCCCTTCCAATGGCGCTATGGCGATGTGAAGCCGATCCTGGCCCGCGCGGGCGAGCTGATCGGCACGGACAAGGCCGAGCGGCGCAATCTGACCATGTTCAATCCGGTAGAGGGCAATGTCTATGCGACGCTGCGCTCGATGGTGGCCGCCTATCAGATGATCCGCCCCGGCGAGACCGCCCGCGCCCATCGCCACACGCCCAACGCTCTGCGCCTGATCCTTGAAGGGCGGGGGACCTATACCGTGGTCGACGGGCATCAGGTGGAGATGCGGCCGGGTGATGTGCTGCTGACGCCTTCATGGGCGTGGCATTCGCATGACAATGTCGGGCCGGACGATTGCTACTGGATGGATTTTCTCGACGTTCCGCTGGTCCATCTGCTCGAACCGATGTTCTATCAGCCGCATCCCGATGGGGTCGAGCCTGATCCCGCGCCGGTGGACAGCTCGCCGCTGGCCTTTCGGCGCGAGGATACGCTGGCGCGGCTCGAAACGGCGCCGGCGGCGGATGATGCCCATGCCTCGGTGCAACTGGGCGATCCGGCGCTCAAGACGATCCGGCTGGATATGCAAAGGCTGATCGCCGGGCGGGAAACCGCGCGATGCCGCACCACGGCCAACATCATCTACGCCGTGGTCGAAGGCCATGGCCGGACCGAAATCGACGGCCAGACCTTCAATTGGAGTTTTGGCGACACGATCGCGATCCCCGCATGGCGACCCTATCGCCATCGCGCGCAAAGCGACGCGCTGCTGCTCAAGGTTTCGGATGCGCCGGTGATGGCCGCCTTCGACTGGCTGCGCTGCGAGGCCGATTGATCCGCACCATTCCTTTCAAGAATTCATAAGTTTGGGGAGCATATATGACACAATCTCTCAAAGTGCTGATTGCGGGCGGCGGTATCGGGGGCATGGCGGCGGCCCTGTCGCTGCTGCGCCGGGGCTATGATGTCGAGGTCTATGAACAGGCCCCCGAACTGGGCGAAGTGGGCGCAGGCGTCCAGATCAGCCCCAATGGTTCGCGCGCCCTGGATGCGCTGGGTGTGTTCGAAACGCTCAAGGCCGCCTCCTGCGCGCCGCGCCGCAAGGAATTCCGCCTGTGGAACACGGGCCGCGCATGGCCGATGTTCGACCTTGGCCCCCAGGCGGTCGAGAAATATGGCTATCCCTATCTGACGGTCTATCGCCCCGATCTGCTGGCCACGCTGATCGACGCGGTGCGCGCGATCAAGCCCGACGCGGTCCATCTGGCCAAGGCGGTCAGCAATATTGACGTGCGCGAGGACGGCGTGACCCTGCATTTTGCCGATGGCACAAATGCGCAGGGCGACCTGCTTGTGGGTGCCGACGGGGTGAAATCCACCGTGCGCCGCTGCCTGTTCGGCGATGATGAGGCGCAGTTCACCGGCATGATCGCCTGGCGCGCGGTTATCCCCATGGAGCGCCTGCCCGAACGGTTGCGCGACATGCTGGGCTGGACCTGGATCGGGCCGGGCGGCCATCTGGTCAACTATCCCCTGCGCGGCGGCAAGCTGATGAACATGATCGGCACCATCGAGCGCAACGACTGGCAGGTGGAAAGCTGGTACACGCAAGGCTCGAACGAGGAATGCGCCCGCGATTTTGCCGGATGGCACGAGGATGTGCAGACGCTGATTCAGGCCGCGCCCTCGGTGATGAAATGGGCGTTCATGGAACGCGCCCCGCGCCAGACGTGGAGCGTCGGTCGCGCCACTTTGCTGGGCGATGCCTGCCATGCCACGCTGCCCTTCCTTGCCCAAGGCGCCGTCATGTCGATCGAGGACGGTGTCGTGCTGGGCCGCTGCCTCGACAAATATGCCGATCCGGTCGAGGCGCTGCACCGCTATGAACAGGCCCGCGTCGAGCGGACCAGCGCCATGGTGCGCGGGGCCAAGGAAAACACCGCCCGTTTCCATGAATCGGCGCTGGCCACCGAAGAGGGCGCGGTTGCCTATATGGAGAGCGAATGGAGCCGCGATCCGATCCGCGACCGCTATGACTGGCTCTATCGCTATGATGTGAACACGGCGGAGATCTGAGCGGTGAGCCAATCCTCGCAGCGGCCCCCCGCCGATCTGCTGTCGGGCATCCGGGTTCTCGATCTGACCAATATTCTCTCCGGCCCCTATGCCACGTATCAAATGGCATTGCTGGGGGCCGAGGTCATCAAGGTCGAGAAACCGAAGGACGGCGATCTGGCGCGCAAGTTGGGCGCCTCGCCCGCGCTCAACGGGCAATTGATGGGCACCAGTTTCCTCGCGCAGAACGCGGGGAAACTGTCGGTGACCGTTGATCTGAAACACCCCGAGGGCAAGGCGCTGTTCCGCGATCTGGTGGCCAGCGCCGATGTACTGGTCGAAAACTTCCGCCCCGGCGTGATGGACCGGCTGGGCTTTGGCCATGAAGCGTTGCGCGCGGCCAATCCGGGGCTGATCTACTGCGCGATTTCCGGCTTTGGCCAGAACGGGCCGCTGGCGGGCAATCCGGCCTATGACCAGATCGTGCAGGGCATGTCAGGCGTCATGAGCATCACCGGGGACGCCGATACTGCGCCTTTGCGCGTGGGCTATCCGCTGTGCGATACGCTGGGCGGGATGGCAGCGGGTTTTGCGGTGGTCAGCGCGCTGGTCAAGCGCGGGCGGACGGGCGAGGGGGCCTTTATCGACCTGTCGATGCTGGACGCCACGCTGTCGGCCATGGGCTGGGCAGTGTCCAATTACCTGATCGCCGGGGTCGAGGCGCGGCCCATCGGCAATCAGAACATGACCGCCGCGCCATCGGGCGCCTTCCGCTGCGCCGACGGGCCGATCAACATTGCCGCCAACAAGCAGGAGCAGTTCGAGAAACTGTGCGAACTGGTCGGGCGGCCGGAATTGGCCACCGACCCGCGCTTTGCCGAGCGCGAGACACGCAAGGCCAACCGCGCCGCGATCAATGCCGAACTGGAACAGGCGCTGGCCGCAAAAACGGCGCAGGAGTGGGAAAGCCTGTTTAACGCCCATGGCATTCCGGCGGGGCGCATCCTGACCGTGCCGGAAATTCTGGCCCATCCGCAGATCGCGGCGCGTGATCTGGTGCAGGATATCGCCATGCCCGAGGCCGATTTCGGCGGCGTGCGCGTGGTGCGCGCGGGCTTTGATCTTGCCGACAGTCAGCCCGCTGCGCGCTGCCCCCCGCCTTGGCTGGGGCAGCATAACGCGCGGATCTATGGCGAACTGGGCCGCGATCAGGCCGCGCTGGACCACCTTAGGGCCAGCGGGGCGATTTGAGCCATGGCGGCTTTATTCGGCGGTCAGAGGGGGCAGCAGGCCCGGCGTTGCCCCCAGCCGCAGCGACAGGCCAATCGCGGCCTCCACCGCCACGGGGGCGAGCCGCGCGACATGCTCCTGCGTAAAGCGCAGGCTGGGGCCGGACAGGGTGATCGCGCCCTGCAGAACCCCATTGGCGCCGAACACCGGCACGCCGATCGCCGCCATGTCCAGATCGACATTGCCCACCGAGACGACCACCATCGCCTCGCGCGTGATGGGCGCGCGCAATCCCGCGTCGAATTGCAGCAGGGTCACGCTGGCCGCGCCCTTGTTCAATTCGCGGCGCGAACCGGGGCGCACGCTGTAATCGCGCACCACATTGCTGCCATCGGCGCGGAACAGGCAGACCAGATCCTCGCCGTCGCGGATGTAAAACGTCGCGCTTTCCGAGGTATCTGTCACCAGTTGTTCGAGCACCGGTTCAACAAACTGGCGCAGGTCGAAGGAATCCTGAAATACCGAGGCAAAGGACAGCAGGCTGGCGCCCAGTTGATAGGTGCCGTCCGGGCGCTGCCAGACAAAGCCATAGCGTTCAAGGCTGCCCAGCAGGCGCAGGATCGTGCTTTTGTAAAGCCCGGTGATCCGCGCGATCTCGGCCAGTGTCAGCACCGGTTTGCCCGCGCGGAAGGCTTCGAGAATATCCAGCGCGCGATCAACCGCCGCCACCCCAGGCTTTGAATTCATGTTTCGGTCCCGCCTTGCACTCGTTTGTACTCATGTTCTGTATAGCAGAACAAAGGTGCGAAATGTCAATGGCCCCGCTCGCTTTTGCTCCATTTCCGTTTCGGGAGAACAAAAATGACCAACCTGCCCCCCCGCGTTTTCATCAAGGAGGAAGGCCCGCGCGAAGGCTTTCAGATCGAGCGCGCCCCGATCCCCACCGCCGACAAGATCAGGCTGGTCGATGCGCTTTCCGATACAGGCGTTGGTCTTATTCAGGTGACCTCCTTTGTCCATCCGCAAAAGGTGCCGGGCATGGCCGACGCCGAGGCCGTGGTGGCGGGCATGACGCCGCGCGCGGGGGTGCGCTACAGCGGGTTGTGGCTGAACCAGCGCGGGCTGGAGCGGGCGATTGCCACCGGGCGGCTCGATCTGGAAGGCAAGCTGACGCTCTACGCCTCCAACGTCTTTCTCCAGCGCAACCAGAACCGCACGCCCGAACAGCAGCGTGAGGCCCAGCCTGCGCTGATCGCCATGTATCAGGCCCATGGCATTCCGGTGCGCACCGGTTTTGTCACCGCCGCCTTTGGCTGCAATTTCGAGGGCGATGTCGATCCGGCCCGAGTGGTGGGGCTGGTGGGCGATATGCTCTCCATCGCGGCCGATCATGGCGAGAACCTGAGCCTGATGGGTCTTGGCGACACGATGGCATGGGCCACGCCCGAGCGTATCCGCCGCGTGGTGGGAGCGGTGCGTGAACGCTGGCCTGATCTCGAACTCTCGCTCCATCTGCATGACACGCGCGGGCTGGGCATTGCCAATGCGATGGCCGGATTGGAGATGGGCGTGCGCCATTATGATGCGGCGGTGGGCGGGCTGGGGGGATGCCCCTTTGCCGCGCATGGCGGGGCGGCGGGCAATATCGCCACCGAGGATTTCGTGTTCCTGTGCGAGGAACTGGGCATCGAAACCGGCATAGACCTTGAAAAACTGGCCGAATGCGCGCGTCTGGCCGAAAGCATCGTGGGCCATCCGCTGCCCGGCAAGATCAAGACCGGGGGCAGCCTGCGGGCCTTGCGCGCCAAAATCGCGGCGGCCTGATCCCATGCTTTCGCGTCTCCATGATGCCGACCGGGCGGCGTTGGCCGCTCTGCCGCGCTCGCTGGTCATCCTGCTGGAAAACATTCTGGCCCATGAGGCCGATCCCGCGCCCTATGTCGCCCATTTCCGGGATTGGCTCGACCATGGCGCGGTGGAGGCGGAGATCCCCTTTCGCCCCTCGCGCATCCTGATGCAGGATACAGCAGGCGTTGCCGCGCTTGCCGATCTGGCGGCGCTGCGCGACCATGCCGCCGCGCGTGGGTTTGCGCCGGAAGCGGTCGATGCGGCCATCCCCATCGATCTGGTGATCGACCATTCGGTCCATGTCGATCACAGCGGCTCGCCCGATGCCGCCGCGCGCAATCTGGCGCTGGAATATGCCCGCAACGGCGAACGCTACCGCTTCTTCAAATGGGCCGAGCGCGCCTTTGATCGCCTGGCCATCGTGCCGCCCGGACAAGGCATCTGTCACCAGATCAATCTGGAACGCCTGACCAGCGGATGCGTCCGCCATGAAAGCCGATGGATGGCCGAAACCGTGATCGGCACCGACAGCCATACCACTATGGTCAATGCGCTGGGCGTGCTGGGCTGGGGCGTGGGCGGGATTGAGGCGGAACTGGCCGCGCTGGGTGCGTCGGTGCCTATTCCGCTGCCGCGCGTGGCCGAGGTGCGGCTGGAGGGGCGATTGGCCCAAGGCGTGACCGCCACAGATGCCGCGCTCTTCATCACCGCGCGCCTGCGCGAGGCCGATGTGGTGGATCAGATCGTCGAGTTTTCCGGCCCCGCGCTCGATTATCTGAGCCTGCCCGATCGGGCGGCGGTGGCCAATATGTGCCCCGAATATGGCGCGACGGCCGCGCTGTTTCCGGTGGATGGGGCAACGTTGGCCTATATGGCCGCAATGGGCCGCCCGGTGGAGGATTACGAAGCCTATGCGCGCGCAACCGGCCTGTGGCGCGATGCCGGGCCGACACGACGCTATTCGCGGCGCCTGACCCTCGATCTAAATAAGGTGGAACCCGTGATGGCCGGGCCCAGCAGGCCGCAGCAGATCGTGCCGCTCGCGGCGGTTCCGGCATCCTTGCGCGAACATTTCCCGCAGGAGGAGGACGCTCTCACCGCCGTGGCCGCGATCACCAGTTGCACCAACACGGCCAATCCCGCGCTGATGGTGGCTGCGGGTCTGGTCGCGCAAAAGGCGGTGGCGCGCGGCCTGTCCGTTCCGCCCTGGGTCAAAACCTCGCTGGCCCCCGGATCGCCGCGCATTGCGGCTATGCTGGAGCAGGCCGGATTGCAGGAAAGCCTTGATGCGCTGGGTTTTCATGTGGTCGGCTTTGGCTGCACCACCTGCGTCGGCAATTCGGGCGATCTCAAGCCGGAGGCGGGCGAGGGGCATCTGCTGGCGGCGGTCCTGTCGGGCAATCGTAATTTTGAAAACCGCATCCATCCCGCCATTCGGGCCAATTATCTCGCCTCGCCGCCGCTGGTGGTGGCCGCCGCGCTGGCGGGGCGGATGGGCGTCAATCTGGCGCAGGATGCTTTGGGCACGGATCGCGACGGCGCGCCGGTGTTTCTGCGCGATCTCTGGCCCGACGTGGCCGAGGTGGCAGCGGTTTTGCAAACTCTGCCCGATAGGGTGGAGATGCCATCAGTGGACCGGACATGGGCGGATCTTGAGGCCCCCGATGGCGCGCAATTCCCGTGGGACCCGGCCTCGACCATGGTGCTGCCCCCGCCCTTTTTCAGCAGCGCGAACGGTGGTCTGACCGGCGACCTGCATGGCGCGCGGACGTTGCTGGTGCTGGGCGACAATGTGACCACCGATCATATCTCACCCATCGGCAGGATCGCTGCCTCGTCGCCCGCTGCCGCATGGCTGCGCGCGCATGGACAGGACAATCCGGGCAGCTATGGCGAAAGGCGTGCCAATGACCGTGTGATGCTGCGCGGGACTTTCGACAATGCCCGGTTGATCAACTATCTGGCGGACGCACCGGGCAATCGGGCGCCGGGGCCGCACGGCGTGGAAAGCTCCGTGTTCGAGGCGGCGCTGGCCTATGTCGAGCAGGGCGCGCCGCTGCTGGTCTTTGCCGGGGAGCGTTACGGCACCGGATCGGCGCGCGACTGGGCGGCCAAAGGGACCGCGCTGCTGGGCATCCGGGCAGTGATCGCGCGCAGTTTTGAACGGATCCACCGCGCCAATCTGGTGGCGATGGGCGTGCTGCCGATTGTGTGGGATCAGGATGCGGTGGCGCTGGTTCGCGCCAATAGCCGGATTGCGATCCTTGGCATCGAAAGGCTGAGCCCAGACCAGCGCGACCTGATCATCGAGATCGACACGCCGGGCGAAGGGGCGCGCCGCTTTCCCTCGCGGGCCGATGTCGGTTCGGCGGGACAGATAGCGCTGCTGCGCGACGGCGGCCTGTTCGCCCGTTTCGCGCGGCGCTTCGACTGACGGGTTCGGCGCCGGAAGGGATGATCCCTCCGGCGCCGATTTGCCTCATCCCTCGTGGATGGTCTTGGTGACAAGGCAAGCCTGCAAGCCTTCCGGGCCGTCTTCATGGCCGTGACCCGACCATTTCACCCCGCCAAAGGGCGCATCGGCCGCACCGATCGTGGTCGTGTTGATCGCCAACATCCCGGTTTCCAGTTCGGCGGCCAGACGGCGATGGCGGCGATAATCCTGCGTCCAGGCATAGGCGGCAAGGCCATAGGGCAGGCGGTTGGCCTCGGCGATCATCGCGGCTTCATCGGCGTATCGGTTGATCAGCGCGACCGGGCCAAAGGGCTCCTCCTGCATGATCTCGGCATCCAGCGGCGTATCGGCCAGCACGGTGGGGGCAAAGAAACAGCCCTGATTGCCGATCCTTGCCCCGCCTGTGACCAACCGGCCCCCGCGCGAGACCGCATCACCCACCAGCTTTTCCATCGCTTCGGGACGGCGCGGATTGGCCATCGGCCCCATCTGCACGCCATCGTGCCAGCCCGGACCGACGCGGATGGCCGCCGCCCTTTGCGCGAAACCGGCGACGAAGCGGTCATAGATTGCATCCTCGACGATAAAGCGCGTGGGCGCGACGCAGACCTGTCCGGCATTGCGGAATTTATGCGGTACGACCTTGTCGAGAACTTCTTCCAGATCGACATCGCCGAACACCAGCACCGGCCCATGTCCGCCCAGCTCCATCGTCGTGCGCTTCAGATCATTGGCGGCCAGTTTCATCAAATGCTTGCCGATGGCGGTCGATCCCGTGAAGCTGAGCTTGCGGATGACGGGCGAGGCGAGGAGATAGTCCGACACCTGCGCCGGATCGCCAAACACCGCCTGCGCCACATCGCCGGGCAAGCCCGCATCATAGAGGCATTGCAGCACGCCCAGCGCCGAGGCGGGCGTTTCTTCGGCAGCTTTCAGGATGACGCTGCACCCCGCCGCAATCGGCGCGGCCAGTTTGCGCCCCGGATTGCCCAGCGGAAAATTCCACGGCGCAAAGGCGGCCACCGGCCCCACCGGCTCATGCACCACGGTCGAACGCATCCCGGCGGGGCGCACCAGTTGGCGACCATAGAGGCGATGAACTTCGCCCGCATAGAAGCGGAAGAGTTCGACATTCATCATCACTTCGACCCGCGCCTCGGCCAATGTTTTGCCCTGTTCCTGCGTCGCGACCCATGCCAATTCCTCCTTGCGTTCCAGCATGAGGGCGGCGGCGCCTTGCAGCACTTCGGCTCTTTGCGCTGCGCTTGCATGGCGCCACAGGGCAAACCCGCGCGCGGCGGCTTCGAGCGCGCGATCAAGATCGGCGGTATCGGCAAGGGGCAAATGCCCCAGCGCATCGCCGGTGGCCGGGTTGCGGACGGTGAAGGTGGCGCGATGGTCGATGCCGATGCGCTCTCCGGCAATTACCATGGCGAGTTCGGGATAATGGGGCATGAAATCCTCTGATTTTATATGAATTTTTGGTCAATCGTGGGTCAGATGGGGAAATGCCCGTCTTGGGTTTCCACCGTGATCCAGCGGGTTTCGGTGAAGCTGTCGATGCCCTGGCGCCCGCCGAAGCGGCCATAGCCGGAGGCGCCGACGCCGCCGAAGGGCATCTGGGCCTCGTCATGGACGGTCGCGCCGTTGATGTGGCAGATGCCGCTCTTGATCTGCTTGGCCAGACGCAGGCCCTTGGCGATGTCCTTGGTGAAGACCGCAGCCGACAGGCCATATTCGGTGTCATTGGCCAGCTCGATCGCGTGCGCTTCATCGCGCGCGCGGATGATGCCGACGACGGGGCCAAAGCTTTCATCGCGGAACAGCTTCATGTCCGGCGTCACCTTGTCGACCAGATGCGCGGGCATCACGACGTTGAGCGTGGTTTCCCCGCCGGTCAGCAGGGTCGCGCCCTTGGCCACGGCATCGTCCACCAGCGAAAGGCAATGCGCCACCGTTTTGGCATCGACCACCCCGCCCAGCGGCGTGTTGCCCAGACGCGGATCACCGGCAGTCAAGGTCTTGACCTTGGCGGCGAATTTGGCCGCGAATTCATCGGCCACGGCATCCACCACGATGATCCGCTCGGTCGACATGCAGATCTGGCCTTGGTTCATATAGGCCCCGAAAGCGGCCGCCTTGACCGCCTCGTCAAGGTCCGCGTCCGCACAGATCACCAAAGGCGCCTTGCCGCCCAGTTCAAGCAGGCAGGGCTTGAGATGCTCGGCCGCGCGCTTGGCGATGATGCGGCCAACGGCGGTGCTGCCGGTAAAATTGATGCGCTTGACCTCAGGCGCGTCGATCAGCGCGCCCACGACATCGGCGGCATCGGCAGGCGCATTGGTCACAACATTGACCACGCCTTCGGGGAAACCGGCCTCGGCAAAGGCTTCGATAATCAGCGCATGGGTGCGCGGGCACTGTTCCGAAGCCTTCAAAATCACCGCATTGCCGCAGGCCAAAGGCGTGGCAATCGCGCGCACGCCAAGGATGATCGGCGCATTCCACGGCGCAATGCCCAGGATCACGCCCACCGGTTCGCGCAGCGCCATGGCAAGGCAGCCGGGCTTGTCCGAGGGGATCACTTCGCCCGAAATCTGGGTGGTTAGGCTGGCGGCTTCGCGCACCATGCTGACGGCAAGGCCAAGGTTGAACATCGCCCAACCGGCGGTCGCACCGATCTCGCCCATCATCGCGGCGACGAACTCATCCTTCTTGGCCGCCAGCGCATCGGCCGCCTTTTGCAGCACCGCGCGGCGGGCATTCGGGCCCATGGCGCCCCAAGCAGGCTGGGCCGCCGCAGCACGCGCCGCGATTCCCGCCATCTCGCCCGCCTGCATCGCCACCGCCGACGAGGCCACTTCGCCCGTCACCGGGTTCAATCTCGTGAATTCCATCATTTACTTCCTAACCGGTGCGGAATGGTCGGTCAGGTACCGCCACCCTGCTTCATCAATGCCGATGGCTGCAGGGTGGCAAAAATTTGCCCACCTGTCCATTAAAAGAACAATGTTCTGACAGATGGAATTTCGGATATGGTGAACCTATAGGAGGCAGATTGTTGATTGCCGCTCTGAGAAGTGACCCCCTGGGGATGCGGGGGGATGCGGACGAAAACTTGGACTCCCAGGAGGTCGTTCATGTATTCCTACGCAGATAGAATCCGAGCAGTCGAGTTGTATCTCAAGCTCGGCAAACGAGTTAAGGCGACCATTCATCAGCTGGGTTACCCCACCAAAAATGCCCTGAAAGGCTGGTGCCGTGAGTATGAGCGGTACCGCGACTTGCGTGCGGGTTGTGCGGCAAGGGTGCCAAAATATTCTGCGGCCCAGAAGCAGGCGGCGCTGGAGCATTACTACAATCATGATCGCTGCATCGCTGCATCGCTGCGACCATGCAGGCCTTGGGGTATCCCGGTCGCGGAACGTTAACTGCTTGGGTTAGAGAAGCGTTTCCTGAGGCCAAAACTGCCATCGTAGGTCGATCCTGGCGTCCCGCTTACCCCGAGGCGCTCAAGCAGACCGGCGTCATTCGACTTTGCAGTCGAGAGGAAAGGGCTCAAGATGTAGCTGACCAGTTGAGCGTTTGTCGGCCACAGTAAGACGAATGGGTCGTCTCGCGCCGCGAGCGCAAGAAGGTCGAGATGTTGTTCGCGCACCTGAAACGCATCATGCGGCTCGACCGGCTGCGATTACGCGGACCAAATGGTGCCCGAGACGAGTTCCACCTAGCCGCAGCCGCCCAGAACCTGCGCAAGCTCGCCAAGATCAGCCTTGCCAAGCAAGCCGCGATGACCTGAAGCCGGGTATCTCAGTGCGTCCGCAGCGATCGGAACCTTACACTTCGACCAAGGAGCGACTTTTTCAACGGCATCGGTGGGAAGTGGACCTTCCGGTACGCCCGCATATGCCGCATAACCGGCGGCACATAGTGCCTGGGGGCCAAGATGAGATCGATATATTCAACCGCCGTCGCCGCATTGCTGGTCATTCCCGTGCACGCGCGCGCCACTGAACTAGAAGGCCCAGCCCGCTTTTGCGGCTACTCTCCGATCATAGATCTGCTTCCGGGCGAGAAGGTCACAACACTGGAAGGTGGCATTCATGGCGGCAACTTCCGTTGGGAAGGCGCATTCGGCTCGTTCGACATCCAAGGAATTGGCTGGGCATCGCCAGCGAAGGGGCGAATGCTCAACCAGCCAAGCACCGACAAACTGGCTATATTTGCGCCGCGACGGGTAAAACAAGGCTATCAGGTCGCGATCTGGAACGGTGCCCACGCCACGGCCTATTTCACGTCGCCATCCCCATTCAGCGCAGCGCAAATGGCCGCAATCAAACGTGTTCGCTTGTTTGAAGAAGGGCAGCAGCCCAGCGGCTGCAAACTACAAACGATCTTCGTATGGGAATGAGGGGGTGAGGCGCACCCGGCGCTCCTGAGTGTCCACTTCTGGCGCGCGAGCCGCCCGTCTCGTGATGGTGGGATAGCCGACGTTCCGGAAAGGCAGCTTGGGTATGGAGGTTGGCTCAAGCTGACCTTCGTTCACAGGCTCAAACATCGGCGCCAGAATGCCCAGGGCTGGGAACGGACCGGAACCGCACCTATGGTGAAGGGATTGGCCAGTGCTGACCTTCATTCATTCGCTCCGAAGACTGCGGCAGATTTTCCATGATGACGGACTTTGCCGTCAGGCGGCTTCAGCGCCGAGCCCTCCGCCTAGCTGATGTTTCCGGCAACTGCGTGCCACCATAGCATTGCCGCAGCAACATTGCTGTGTTAGTGCGACAACACACATGGCGTTGGGGGTATGGATGGAATTGGAGGAATATCGAGCACCGGCGAAGGTGAAGCTGGCGGCACTCTGGGCCTCCACCATGTTCTGCTACATCTACGGCGACTATTTCGGCCTCTATGTCGCCGGCACAGTGGCGGATATGAACCACGGCCTCATGGGGCCGCTCGGCCGTGTGACACCTGCCGTTCTGACGGGGGTATCGCTGATGATGGCGGTGCCGAGTCTGATGGTCGCGCTGTCGCTGCTGTTACCGGCGCGCATCTGCCGGTGGGCCTGCATCGTCCTTGGTCTTTTCTATACTGCCATCATGGCGGTCAGCCTTCCCGGCTCGGAACCTTTCTACAAGGTGCTGGCGGCGATCGAGATGGTGCTGACGCTGGCGATCACCGGCGTCGCGCTTCGCTGGCCACGAGAGATTTAACGTAATTAAGGCTGCACCTTCACCCTCCGTCGCGCGTCTCGCAGGCGCTCTCTACTTGGGCACGATCATATTGGTTCTGTCGCAAGGATCTGGGCAGGCCGAGAAGCGCTCTTTGAAACATTGAATTATGCGGCGAGGGCTTCGAACTGCTGGGCGATGGACGGATTTCGCCCATCATTCCGTGGGTGAGCAGGCCAATCCATCTGGCCCTTGCGGATCATATGGATGAGTTCGATGCCTTCCAGAATAATCGCAGCGCTGGCCATCGACTTGAAGCCAAGCATCGGGCGGGTTCTGCGTTTGATCCGCCGGTGATCCTGCTCGACGCGGTTGTTCATGTATCGGCTCTGGCGGATGATCACCGGCCTGGCACTTGACCGCGTCTGCAACCTGACCTCGCCATGGCAGCGCCGGGCGGCTTCCAGATTGGTCTGGCTGTCGTCGATCGTGACCTGCGATGGCAGTCCGTGAAGTTTATATGCTCGCCGGAAAAACCGGCGTGCATCCTTGAGATTGCGCTTGGCCGAAAACATGAAGTCAACCGTGGCGCCCGCCTTATCGATGGCCCGATACAGATACATCCATTGGCCTTTCACCTTGATGTAGGTCTCGTCCAAATGCCATTTACGCGAGACCGGCCGCTTGCGTCTGTTGAAATTGCTCAGCAGTTTCGGTGCATATCGCAACACCCAACGGTGGATCGTGGAATGGTCCACGCTGATCCCGCGCTCGACGATCATCTCCTCCAGATTCCGAAGGCTCAAGCCGTAACTCAGGTACCAGCGCACGCACAGCAGGATCAGAGATGCATCAAAGTGCCGACCTTTGAACACCCTTTTCTCCCACAATCCCATCACGTTGCGCACAGCCATATAGGAATACCGCAAATTTTGCGACAGAACCGCGAATTTGTCGTTCCGGTTGCGGGCCGCACGGTTTTGGTCAGCGATGCCGCCCATGCGATGGGGCGCGCGATGGTTCGCGCCTTGACGCAGGCGGGGGCGGGGCTGGTGGTGGCGGGGCTGTCCGCGCCGGCGTCGGCGACGGACGCCGATGATGCCATACTGGGCCACGATGCGGTGCGGATTGTCCCGCTCGATCTTACCGATACCGCCTCGGTTGTTACGGCGCTGGGGATGATTGAGCGCCCGCTCGACATTGTCATCAATACAGCGCGCTACGTTCGTGATGGGGGCGTCAGCCGGAACGCAACCCTGGCCGAGCAGCGGTTTGCGCTGGAAGTATCCGCCATGGGCCTTTCGCGTCTGGCCGGGGCCGCCGCCCCTTTGCTGGCCGAGCGGCCCCAGGGGGCTTTCGTCGATCTGATCTCGGTTCAGGCGCTGGCGGGAGACGCGGGATTTGCCGGGTTCGCGGCGGCAGAATCGGCTCGGCTCTCGCTGGTGCAAAGCCTGCGTCATGAAATGCGCGCCACCGGTGTTCGGGTGTTCACGGTCTTTACCGGCCCCACCGATGATGCGGATCATCAGTCCCTGCCCCCGCCGAAAGTGGCGCCTGCCCGTCTGGCGGCTGCGGTTCTTGATGCTCTGGCGCAGGGCCGGGAGCAGACCTGTGTGGGCGATGTGGCAAAGGATGCCATGGCGCGCTGGCTTGTCGACCCGGCCCTTTTTATCAAGGAGATCAATCTCTAAACCGTGGATCGCACCGCAAGGATGGTCATTCTCCTGCGGCGCTTTTTCTATCGCGCGGCAGGGCCGATGCGCATAACCACAGCATGAGGCTCGTCGGTCACGGCATAAATCAGACCATCGGGGCCTTGGCGCACATCCTTGAAGCGTTGATGCAGGCGGTCGAACAGGACTTCCTGACGGACTTCCTCAAGCCTTTCGTTGAAAACGACGCGGATGAGCGCGCCCGTACCGTTGATCTGGCCACGCCGCGCACTGGCAACGAACAGATTGTTGCGCCATCCCGGCATCTTTGCGCCGGTATAAAAGGCGATGCCGCTGGGCGCGATGGAGGGCGACCAGATGAGCGTTGGCCCCTGTGTGCCGGGCGGCACAGGCGCGGCGGGCAACGGCGAGCCGCCATATTGGGTGCCGTAAGTGGCATTGGGCCAGCCATAATTGCGCCCCGCCGACAGGATGTTCAATTCGTCTCCTCCCTGTGGCCCGTGTTCCGAGGCGATGATCTGCCCGGTCTGGGGCGCAAAGGCGAGACCCAGCGGATCGCGGTGGCCATAGGTCCAGATTTCGGCCCTTGCCCCTTTGACGCCGACAAAGGGATTGTCGGCCGGGATCCGCCCATCGCGCATCACGCGCAGCACTTTGCCATAGATGGTGTCGGTGTGCTGGGCGGACTGAATGTCGTTCTCGCTCAGCGCGCCGACCGAGACGAACAGTTCACCATTGCGTCCGGGCAGGATACGCGATCCGCCGACCGCCACCTTTGCCTCGCCCACCACGAGGTCGGTGTTTTCCACCAGCCGCGAACCGTCCAGCCGCGCCCGCGCCAGAACGGTGGCGGCGGTGACCCGCCCGCTGGGCGCGTCCAGCCCGACCGGGCGGTTATAGGTGAAATAGATCAAATGGTTGGCTGCGAATTCGGGATCGGGGGCCACGTCCTGAAGGCCCAGCACATCGGATGGATCGAGATGGGGCGTATGGCTGTATTCAGGTATGCCCGCGATGGGTTTTGGCGCCAGCGTCGGTCGCGGACCGGTGGCTTTACGCAGCAGGCGCAATCGCGCGCCGCGCTCCACCACCAGCGCATCGCCACTTGGCAAGAAGGCCAGACTGTAGCCATTGGCCAGACCCTGCGCGATGATTTCGACCTTTACGGCGCCTTGTTCGGCGGTCTGGAACAGGAAAGGCCCGCCGCCCGGCAGGCGGGCAGGGACGCCCACCTCAGGCCCGTCGGCGGCGCCTGCGGCCGTCGAGATCGCGGCGAGGGACAGCGCGAGGGCGCATCGCATGTGTTTTGGATAAGTGCTCATCTCCGCCTCCTCAAAAGCTGTAGTCAAGGCTGAGGCCCACCGTGCGCGGCGCGATCAGGTTGAACCAGTAGCGGTTGAAATTGGTCTGGTTGTAATAGCCGCCGCCGATCAGGCCGCGCTTGTCGGTCAGGTTCTGGACAAAGGCATTCGCATTCCATTTGCCAAAGCTGAGGCCGCCATTGATGTCGAACTGGACATAGCCGGGATAGGTCTGACGCAGGGGCGCTTCGGCCTGACTGGGCACGAATTCGCCCTTGCGGTCGCCGACATAGGTGGCCGACAGGCCCAGCCGTGCCTTCATGCCATCGCGCAGCGGAGCCTCGTAATCCAGAGAGAAGCGGCCTGAATGTTCACTGGAATAGGGCAAGCGATCTCCCGGCGCGGCATAGAGGACGGCTGATGCGAAACCCTGACGCAGCGTGGCGTCGACATAGGACCACCACATTTTGGCCGTCAGTCGGTCCGTGGGCCGTGCTTCAAGGGAAATCTCTAAGCCGCGGCTGCGTGCTTTCCCGCCGTTGGAATTATAGGTGAACGTGCCGAGGGCCGAAACCTGGGTTACCTGAATATCGCGCCAGTCGATGGCAAAGAGCGAGATGTCATACGACAAAGCCCGGTTCAGCAGATCCCCCTTGGCGCCCAATTCGTAATTGATCGTCCGGTCGGGCTTGAACTGGCATGGAACCGGCTCGGCGGGATCGGTGTTGCACCCGGCATTGGGGCCGCCGGGGCGATAGCCCGAGGCAACGCGGCCATAGATCATGTGGTCGGACGTAGGCTTGAACCGGGGTGAAACCTGAAAGGTGAAGGCATTGCCGCTGGCCTGCGGGTTGGTTTCCCGATGGGCCGCAGGAGCAGGGTCGGGCGCGAGCATCGTCCATTCGCGGTGGATCATGGATTGGGTGTTGCGGCTCCACCGCCCGCCCAATTGCACATCGAACCTTTCGCTCAACCGCGCAGTGATATTGGCAAAGCCTGCAAATTCCTCATAGGTCGCCGAATCGCGCCAGACCACCGGATAGCCGTAGATCGCGCCGTTGAGCGGATTGGTGGCGGCCGAATCGATCGTGTAATTCGCCTTTTCCCGCGTATAGAAACCGCCCGCGATCCAGTCGAAAGACTGCGCCAGCGTGCCCGACAGACGCGTTTCATGCGAGACCTTGTCTACACTGTAGCCGGTCATCATCACATGGCCGAAATCGGGCGCGGCGGGATAGACAACCGGAAACACCGCGAGGGTGAGCGGCGAGGCGGTAAAATCGATGCGGTCCGAATTGCTGTTGCGCGAAAAGGCGGTCACGGAGGTCAGGTCTACCTCGCCAAGGCGGGCCTTGATGGTGGCGTTGTACATCTGCACTTCGGAATGGCTGGGCCCGGCGCCGATCTGGTCGGTCTGCTGAAAGGGCGCGCCGGTTCGGCCGTCCACTGAGGGTGAGCCATGCAGGTCGCGCACCTGATAAAGGGCGCTCAGCCGCAAGGAGAAAGACGAGGAAGGCTTCCACAGGGCTGAGAGGCGACCGCCGGTGACGTTGGAGGAATTCACATTGTCGCGGCCGGTGCGGATATTGTCGATATAGCCTGCATCGCGGCGAGTGAACACGCTGGCCCTTATGGCGGTGTCCTGGCTTAGAGGAATGTTGAGCGCGGCGCGGGCATTATAGCCAAGCGACTGGCCGCCATAGTTGACCATGTTGAGGCCGCCGCCCACGCTGCCGGAAAAGCCGCGTGTGTCTGGGGCGACGGTCACATATTTCACCAGACCGCCAATGCTGCTGGCGCCATAGAGCGTGCCTTGCGGGCCGCGCAGAACCTCGATCCGGGCCAGTTCCGAAGGGTCGATGTCGGGCGCCGCGCCAAACAGGCCGCCCTGACCGGTGGACGATCCGTAGGGCACATCATCGATGGTAAAGCCGACCGCCGGATTGCCGGTCGCGGGGCCGGTGGTGATGCCGCGAATGGCCAACTGTGCCCGGTTGTTGACGAATTGCAGATTGACGCCCGGCATGCTGGAAAAGAAGTCCTGCGCGCGGGTCTGGTTGACCGCCAGCAGGGCGTTGCCGCCGATGGCCGACACGGGAACAGGCACATCCTTGAGGCGCTCCTCCCGCTTTTGCGCGGTCACGATGATCTCGTTGGAAATGTCCGGCTTGGCTGGGCCATCTTTGGCCATCGCCGGAGAACTGGCCACGACAACCGCCATGAGGCGGGTCAGTGGCAAGTTGCGGACACGGATCTTGGCATTTCCCATCACAGGCTTCCCTCTTCTTTTTTAGTTATTGAAAATAAATGGTTATCGTAGGACCCTGCGGCGCCACCACAACCACAGCCCCGTGACGCAGCCAAGCACCACAGCCAGTCCAAAGCATGCCACCACCACCTGCCAGACACGCCCTCCGACAGCCGTGACATGCAGGGCAATCAGCCAGCTGGTCAGCGTGTTGCCGGCCCGCTGTCCGGTGGGAAGCTGCAGCCCGACGAAGCGGCCATCACGCGCGTCAATCGCGATGGTTGCTGCCGTTGCGGGGGAGTCGGTTTCCGTGGGGCGGCCTTGCGCGTCGAGCAGATCGCGCGAGGTGTGCATCAGAAAGAAATACAGGCCCAGATCGCGCCGATATTCGATGGCGGCCGGTTTGCCGAGCGTGAAGCCTTCGCGCTGCGCTTGCTGGGCGAAATAGCGCTGTCCCAATTCGGCGGCCTTGAACCAGTTAATCGGCGGATTGATAAGTGGTTGCGGCAAGGTTTCGCGCGGAGGAGCCTCCTGAAAATGCTCGTAGGCGGCGATGCGCTGGACCGCATGGGCATAGGGTCCGCCCAGATTAAGGGCAAAGCCGGTGATTGCGAAAATAGCCAGCAACGGCCAGAGCCACAGACCGGGCGCCCGATGCAGATCGAACAACAGGCGATTGGTGTTGCCCTTGCGCTCGATTTTCCATGCGCTGGCCCAACGCTGGTGGAAGGGGCGGGGGGAGGCATCTTTTTTCGACTTTTTCGGCTGCGCGGGAAGCGTCAGCCAAAAGCCCGTCATGCTTTCGACCAGCCAGACGAGGCCGAGTATCCCGATCAGCAGGATGCCCGCGCCAAAGGGCAGAAACAGCGCGTAATGAAGGTAATAGAGAAAACTGGGCAGCCCCTCCAAATGAAAGGTGGCGGCGCCGATCCGGCGCCGGCCCAATCTTTCGCCATTATAGGGGTTGGCGAATAATTCATCGTAATCAAGCGCGTATTCCCTACCGCTTTTGGGATCGATCGCGGGCATAACGCGCGCAAACAGCGCCTCATCCGGATTTTGCGGCAATTGGAGCGAAAAGACGCTGCTGTGCGGGTCCTGCGCTTCCAGCCTGGCGCGGATTTTCAGAGCATCCTGAAGTGTCCACCCCTGCGGTTGCGGCTCCACCATCCGCATATGCGCGTTGAGCGCGCGCTCCATCTCCTTGTAAAAGGCAATGGCGCTGCCCGTTGCGGCGATCACGATTAGAAACAGGCCGAGCGCCAGACCCATGATCCGGTGCAGCGTCAGGCATGCAGATCGGAGCGGCGATGAAGCAGCCACGTATTGTCCCCCAATAAACAGAATGCGTTTGGCCATTGTCTCGATGTGACTGCCAAATTGCCCCCAGACCGCGCTCTGCGGTCTCTGCCGCCGATGACTACGGTTTCTCTTTTATCGAGGTTAGAATGACATAATGCTCAGCAAGAAGAATGGCGCGAATGGACTTGGCCATGATAATTTCGGCCACTGCCGAGGTGAAGCCGGGATCTCTTGCCCTTTCGCAACGTGCCGGACCCCGGCCTGTCGGTCAGTAATCGAAATCCAGTTCCGGGCGCGACCAGGCCCAGCCGGTGATGCGCCAGCCTGCGGCTTCTTTATGCAGCGCGACGGTAAAGGTCGCATCGATTTCCGCGCCCTGCTGGCCGTTCAACGTGTAGCGGAAATCGGCGGGAACCACGACATAGGCGCGATCCCCGGTCACATCGACCCGTCGCGGTTGGCGCAGCGTGTTCACGCCCTTTGTCAGCCCGATGGCCTTGTTATGCGCCGTCAGCGCCGAAACCCAGCGCGCGCATGTATCGGCGCCATGCCATTCATAAGGCGCGAATTCGTCAACAATGGCTGCCTCCTTGGCGCATGTGGCGATAACGCCTGCCGTGTCGCCCTTGTTCAGATTGTCGACATAGCTGCGCACGGTCTGCATCACCGCATCGGCCACGGCCGGATCGGCCTGTTCCTGCGCCTGTGCTGGCATAGCCAATGCCATCAGCCATGCCGCCGTCATCCATCGCTTCATTGCTCGGTTCCTTCCTTCATCCGGTCGGGTTCGAGGCCTTGCCCAAGCGGCCTGTGATGACAAGCGATCAGGCCCCTCGGGCGGGGGTGCTGGCCGAAAATACAAACTATGGCGACACAAGTGCAATACCGTGTGGCCGCAAACCTGCCATTGCTGCATCCTTGGGCGGACAGGGTTCCCCGGCCCTTATGACACGACGAGTTCCTATGACCGATTGCGACCATGATACCACCGGCGAAGGTGGTCTGTTTTCCGGCATTCTTGGCACTGGCGATATCATTTTCATGATCCTGGCCTGTGCCGCCCCCATGGGCGTTTTGGCAGGAATCGTGCCTCTGGCCTTTGCTTTTGGCAATGGCGCGGGGGTTCCCGGCACTCAGCTTGGCATGAGCATCGTGATGCTGCTGTTTGCCGTGGGCTATGTGCGGATCATTCCGCATGTGCGCAATGCCGGGGCATTTTACGCCTATATCGCGGCCAGTCTGAACAAGGAGGCAGGCATCGCGGCGGCCTATACGGCGGTGGCGGCCTATATATGCGCGGCCGCGTCTGTGCTGGGCGCGATGAGCTATTTTGCGGCCGATCTGTTTGCCACCCTGACCGGAATTGTCACAAGCTGGTTGATCTGGGCCATGCTCAGCATCGCGATCATTGCATGGCTGGGCTATCACAAGATCACGATGGCGGCGAAGGTGCTGATCGTGGCGCTCTTGCTGGAAGTGGGGCTGATCGCGGTGATCGACGTCCTGATCCTGTGGGATCACGGATGGTCCGGCCTCGATTTCAGCAGCTTCTCACCCCGCAGCGTCTTCGCGCCGGGTCTTGGCATCGCGGTCATCTATGCCATCAACGGCTGCATCGGCTTTGAAGCGACGGCCATCTATCAGGAAGAAGCGGTCAACCGCGCCGTCACCATTCCGCGCGCCACCTATGGCGCCGTGCTTGTCCTGGGCAGCTTCTATGTTCTGTCCTCATGGTGTCTGGTTCTGGCGGTGTCGCCCGACAAGATCAAGGCCGTTGCCGCAGCCGATCCGGGCCATCTGGTGGCAAGAGTGGCTTTCCATTATCTTGGCCAGTTCGGGCGCGATGCGCTCAATCTGCTGACGATCACCAGCCTGTTTGCTGCGGCCCTCGGCTTCTTCAACAATATTTCGCGTTATTTCTTTGCCTTGTCGCGCGACGGGCTTATTCCCGCGCCGCTGGGCCGGGTTCATCGCCTGCATGGGTCGCCCTATCTTGCCTGTCTGCTGCTGGCGTGTCTTTTGATCCTCATCATCGGGTTTTTCGCGCTGGCAGGGCTTGATCCGCTGCTCAGTCTGGCCACCAGCCTTTCCTCTATGGGCGCGGTGGGGCTGGAGATCCTGCTGACGACCACCTCTTTGACCATCCCTCTCTTTTTTGCCCGGCGCGGCGAATATTCCTGGGGCAAGACCGCCGCTCCGCTGGCCGCCGGACTGATCATTGCGGCGGCGACATGGCTGTCGCTGGCCAATTATTCCACCCTGACGGGCACCACCTTGCCGGTCATCAACCGCCTGCCTTTGCTGTTTATCGCCATTGCGGTGCTGGGTTTGGGGCATGGCATCTATCTGCGCCGAAGGCGACCTGCGGTTTATGCGCGCGTGGGTTCGTCCCACATCGAGGGCTAGGCCCATCGGGGTCATGGCCGTCACGTTCCAGCGAGCCTGAAATACGGAGCATCCTATGACACTGTCCTTTTCACCCACCTTGCCGTCGGGCCGCCTGTTGATCGACGGCGCCTTGGTCGAGCCGATAAAGGCCGATCGCTGCATCGATGCCGTTGACCCGGCAACCGGGCGCACCATCATGCAATTCCCCGCCTGCGATGCGCGGGATGTCGACCGGGCGGTGCAGGCAGCCCATCGCTGTTTTGAAAGCGAGGCATGGCAGATGATGCGCCCGATCGATCGCGGACGATTGCTGGAAAGGCTGGCCCTGTTGGTCGAGCGTGAAAGGGATGATCTGGCCGCGCTGGAATCGCTCGACAGCGGCAAGCTGCTGGCGGTGACCAGCGCGATCGACCTTCAGTTCACCATCGACGGCCTGCGCTATTTTGGCGGCTGGGCGTCCAAAGTGACGGGCGAAACCGTGACGCATTCGCCCCTGGTGGCCGAAGCGGCGGTCTATCGCGCCTTTACCCAGCGGCGTCCGGTGGGCGTGGTCGCGGGGATCACGCCTTGGAATTTCCCCATCGGACAAGCCATTCAAAAGATTGCCCCCGCCATCGCCTTTGGCTGCACGGTCGTGCTCAAGCCATCGGAGGAAACCTCGCTCACGGCGCTTCGACTGGGCGAATTGATCGCGGAGGCAGGCTTTCCGGCGGGCGCGGTCAATATTGTGACGGGTGATGGCGCGGTGGGGGCCGCTCTTGTCGAGCATCCCCTTGTGCGCAAGATCGCCTTCACCGGCTCCAATGCCACCGGGCAATCGATCCTTCAGGGCGCGGCGCGTTCGATGAAGCGGGTGACGCTGGAACTGGGCGGCAAATCGCCGACCATCGTGCTGGCCGATGCCGATCTGGATCGGGCGATTGCGGGGGCGGCCGGGGCGATCTTTGCCAATTCGGGCCAGATCTGTACGGCGGGGTCGCGCCTGTTGATCGAGGCGCCCATTTATGACCGCGTTCTGGAGGGCGTATGCCGGATTGCTCAGGATCTGCGGCTTGGTTCGCCCTTTGATGTTGCAACGCAGATGGGGCCGCTGATTTCGGCGCGTCAGCGTGATCGGGTGGGGGCTCTGGTGTCAACGGGTCTGGCCGAAGGGGCCAGCGCTCTGGCCGGAGCTGTGATGCCGGAGGGCGAGGGTTGGTTCTATCGTCCGACCGTGCTGGCAGGCGTCCGCTCGGACATGACGGTGATGCGCGAGGAGATCTTTGGCCCGGTGGTCTGCGCGGTCAAGGTGGAGGATCGCGCAGACATTGTGCGCATGGCCAATGACACATCCTTTGGCCTTGCCGCCAGCATCTGGACCCGAGATATTGACGCGGCGCATCTGCTGGCCGACCGGATCGATGCCGGGACGGTCTGGATCAACACGCATAATGTGCTGGATCTGGCCATGCCGTTTGGCGGCAACAAATTGTCGGGCGTGGGCCGGGAGTTTGGCAGCGAGGCCATGCAGGCCTTTACCGAGCCCAAGGCGGTCTGCCTGCGGCTGGATCGCGCGGCGGCGGGGTTTTGATCGAGGACAGGCCCGATGCGGGGGGCATCGGGCCTGGGATTTAAAAGCGGTTGAGGCGATAGGGATACGGGTCGATAAAGGGGCGCTCGCCCATGGCCAGATCGGCGGCCAACTGTCCGGCCGCAGGCCCCGTGCCAAAGCCATGCCCGGAAAAGCCGGTGGCCAGCGTCAGATTGGGCAGCCGATCCAACGGGCCGATAACGGGCATGGAATCGGGCGTTACATCGATCATCCCGCCCCATGCCTGCGCCACGCGCGCCTTGGCAAAGATCGGCCATGCCGCGATCAGATTGCGCATCGCCTCATCATTCAGGCTCTGATTGACGGGCGGGTCGATGGTGCGCAGCCGTTCGAAAGGCGAGACCCGCGCCGCATTCCACCGGCGGGGCAGGGCCAGATCATCCAGAAATTCGCGCCCCAGCGAGACGCGTAAATTCTTCCACTGCGCGATCAGCGTGGGCAGATATTTCATCCCGATCAACAAATGATCCAGCGTCAGCGGGGCAAAGAGCGCGCCGCGCTGGGTGATCGTGAAGCCGCCGTCGAGCCTTTTGCGAAACGAAAAATCGGCCCCGCCGACCGCGCTTTCAGTCGGCCCCTCCATCGGTTCGGTGCGCAGCACCGAGGCGACCAGCGGCAGGGTCAGCAAGCGCTGGCCATGATTGGCCAGAAAACGGCGCGACCACACGCCTCCGGCCAGCACGACATGCTGACAACGGATTTCGCCGCGTTCGGTCATCACCCCGCTGATCGCGCCGCCGGTGGTGACCAGCATGCGCACGGCGCAGTTTTCAACGATCACCGCGCCTTTGGCCATCGCGGCTCTCGCAATCGCGCTGGAGGCCAATGTCGGTTCGGCGCGGGCATCCGATGGTGTGGTGATCCCGCCCGCCCACGTGCCGGTGCTGCCGGGAATGAGCCTGTCCACCTCGGCGCCGGTCAGCATACGGCTGTCCAGCCCCGCGCCGCGAACGCTTTCCAGCCACGCCTCATGGCCGCCCAACTCCTCCTGCGTGCGGGCGACATAGGTGATCCCGGCTTGGCGAAAGCCGCAATCCTCGCCCACGCGGCGGGGCATCTCCTGCCACATCCGTTCGGCCGCGATGGCCATCGGCAGATCGGGCACAGAGCGCATCACCTTGCGCACCCAGCCCAGATTGCGCGAGGATTGCTCGCCCGCGATCCGCCCCTTTTCCAGCACCACCACCGGAACGCCGCGTTCGGCAAGGCTGAGCGCGGTGGACAGGCCCACGATCCCGCCGCCAATGACCACCACCGCGGTTTGCGCCGGATGGTCCAGCGAGGTTGCGACCGGTGCGATCCGGGGCGCCATGTTGACCGGGTCCGTCAAAGCGTGATCTGCATTTCGCGGACTGGGGCCTTGGACGCCCCGCGCCAGGCGGTCACCTCGATTTCGACCTTATATTCGGGCGAGCCGAGCGGCGGGCTGGTCATGGTCAGCGTGGGGTTGATGCCGCGCATCCGTTGGCCATAGGCATCCATCACGGGCAGGACATCTTGGGCGAACTGGACAAAGACGCGCGCGGCCACGACATCTTCCAGACAGGCGTCCACTGCGGCCAGCGCGGCGCTGATATTGTCGAGCACCTGATTGGTCTGCTCGGCAAGGTCGGCGGGGATTTCCTTGGTTCTGGGATTTCGCCCGGCCGTATTGGACACAAAGATCAGATCACCCACCGCGACGAGGCGCGAATAGCTGCCATGTTCCTCGAATTTGTTGCCGGTTTTGACTTTGATGACTTCGAGCATGAAAATCTCGCCTGATAAAAGTTTATAGGGAAAAGATTATTTGAGCGCGGGCTGCTCCCACAGGTTCAGCCTTGTACCGATCCCCTGGGCCATGGCGCGGCGATAGACCTGCGTGCCCCAGGCGACGTCTTCGACGGCCATGCCGCCGATCGAGAGCATGATAATTTCGTCATCGCTGGTCCGGCCGGGCGCGGGGCCTGCGACAATGGCGCTCAGATCTTCGAGCGAAGCGGCAGCAAGGCGCCCTTCATCGACCAGATCGAACCAGCGCACCCCGATGGCCGGGATAAAGCGGTGGACCGGTTTGGGCATTTCCTCGCGATAGGCTTCATACAGGCCGGTGAAATCGAGCACCTTGCGGATGTCATCGCCCTCCGTGGCCGCATCGATGTTGCAAGGAGCGGGCATGGAAAGGAAAGTGCCGGGGCGCACCCATTCACGCCGGACCGTGGGATATAGCGAGGGATCGCCGGTCGGCACCGAGGCGCAGAAAGTGGCAATATCGCTGTCACGCACGGCTTCTTCGTCGCTGCCCACCACGCGGACATGGAGCTGGGGGAAGGTCTGGGCGACCCATGCGCAGAAGGCATCGACATTGGCCTGTCCGCGCCCCTTGATTTTCACGGTATCCAATGCGGGGCATGTGGCCATGAAGGCTTCGAGCGAGGTGCGCGCCATGACGCCGGGGCCGACGATGCCGACCACGCGCGAATCCTTGCGGGCCAGATGGCGCGCGCCCACGCCCGGAATGGCGCCCGTGCGATAGGCGGAAAGCAGATTGGCCGACATATAGGCCAGCGGCGCCCCGGTATCGGCATCGTTGAGCACGAAGGTCAGAATCGAACGCGGCAGGCCCTTGTCGCGATTGTCGATGTTTGAACCATACCATTTCATGCCTGCCGTGCGAAAGCGGCCGCCCAGATAGGCGGGCATGGCCATGAAGCGGCGGTCGGTCGTGGGCTTGGGCATGGCGGGAAAGGGCGAGGCTTCGGGGAAAACGATGATGGCGCCATGCTGGTTGTTATTACCGCCCGCCATGCGGTAATCGCCGTGGTGCAACAGGGCGAACATCTCTTCCATCGTGTCCACGCAGGCGGCCATGTCGGTCACGCCCGCTCGGATCATGTCGGGTTCGGAAAGATAGAGGAAGTCGATCCTGGGCAGCTTTGCAGAAGCGGCCTCCATTTCGCAGATCATCGGGTCAGACACAGGCACTCCCCATATTCCGTCAGGTGTATTCGTCGGCCATCAAGTGGCCCAACAGGGTGGGCGCGGTAAATTGCAGGCGGGGATTGACGTTTTGCAGATTCGGCCACATCCTTTCTTTTCCTTATGCCCGACATTGCTCCCCCCGAACCCGCCGCGCCTCCTTTCAGGGGTAGTCAGGCCACGATCCGCATGTTGTTTCTGGTGGCGCTGTTTTCTGCGCTGGAGGATGTGGGCAAGCGTATCGACCCCTTGCTGCGCGATTACGGCATGTTTCGGGAGCAGCTTGAAACACCGTATGATTTCGTGCCTTTGCACCGCTATATCGGGCTGCTGGAGGCCGCGGCGCAGAAGTTTCAGCGGCCCATGCTGGGGCTCTCGATGGGGGCCACGTTCAGCCTTGCGGATCTGGGCCCGTTCTATGCTCTGCTGCGCGCGGCCGGGTCGCTGCGCGGGGCGCTGGATTATCTGGTTCTGTTTCAATCGCGTTTGCAAAGTCGGACTCTGTTTGACAGCCGGCGCGAGGGCGAGACCACGATCTACAGCTATCGCATCGAGGATCCCTCGATCTGGCCACGGGTGCAGGATGCGGAATTTGCCATAGCCAGCTATGTCGCGCTGATCCGTCAGTTGACCTCGACGCGCTGGGCGCCGGTGGCCGTTCATTTCGAACATGCCATCGCCGGGCGAACCGACGCCTTGCATCAGTTTTTCCGTGCGCCCGCCATCGGCAATCAGGTGGCCAATGCGCTCATCCTGCGCAACGAGGACCTAGACAAGCCTTTGCCCAGTGCGATCCCTTCCGAAGACCGCAAGCTGCGCAATATTCTGGAATGGCATCTCCTCTCGCTGATGGGGCCGGAGGCGACACCGGCGGAGAGTTTTGTGACGCTGACCCGCGATATCATCGGGCGTTGGCTTGGGCGCACGCATGTCGATTGCGCGTCGGTGGCGGCCGAGATGAAACTGTCGGAACGTTCGCTTCGTCGGCGGTTGGCCGAAGAGGACACATCCTTCCGCGACCTTTTGCAGCAGGCGCGGCAGGAGCGCGCGCAGACATTGCTGTCCAAGACGGGCATTTCGCTGACGGTTGCGGCCGAGCAGCTTGGCTATGCCGACACAGCCGCCTTTTCCCGCGCTTTCAAGGAATGGACCGGGGTTTCCCCCGGCCGCTTCCTGCGCAAGGATGGTTGATTTACCAGCCGCTCAACACTTTGCCATCGGCCAGTTTGACGGTCTTGAGCATTCCTCCCGGTTTGCCGTTGCGCAGCGGGTAGAAAACGATGTCGACCTTGTCGCCTGCTTTCAATGTTTGATAATTCCAGCCCGCATGGGTCATCAGGTTTGGGCTGCTGCATTCCAGAGCATAGGTTGTCTGTCCGGACTGAACCATCACGAAAGCGTGGGGATTGGTCCAGGTGAATTTGGTGACCAGCATTCCGTCCAGTTCAACCTGTTTGGTCTGGTCAAACATGGCAAAGGAATGGTGCGCCGCAGCGGGTTGGGCCGCGATCATCGCGGTTGCCCAAAGAATTGCGGAACAAAGCTTCTTAGTCATGGGGCGAGGTTTCCTTTGGAAAAGACGTCAGAACAGCACGTCGAGCGTGAAGCCGATCCAGCGACCCAGGAAGATCACCGCCGTCCACAGCAGCAGCGAGAGAACACCGGCCGCGCGGGCGGCAAAGGGCGGGGTGGCGTCTTCGTCCCATTGGTCGATCGTGCGCTGGGTCGAGACATGGAAAATCGCCATGTTGATCCCGGCTGCCGCAATCATCAGCAGCTTGAGGCGAAATTCGGTATTGGCCGCATAGGCCATCGCATTCGAGGCGAACAGCAGCCCGCCTGAAATGATCGCCAGCCCAAAGGCAACCCAGGTAAAGGGCAGCAGCTCGGTAATCAGCCGGTTTGTGCTGCGCCGATGCGAGGCATAGCCCACCAGCCGCAGATCGACGATGAGAATGGTGCCGAAGACCAGCGTGATGGCCAGCACATGCAGCGTTTCAAGCAGCGGAAAGGCGTTGACGTTTTCGCGGATGGCGTTGGACAGAGGCAGGTCGTAAATCTGCTGAAGCGTGGTTTGCAGGGTCATGGCGAAGGCTCCCCCCATATTGTTGTGCAGGATGCGGGCGGCGCGGGGCCGTCAGGTATAGGCGATGAAGCGGCCGCAAAAGATCACCGCAATCCACACCGCCAGCAGGAGCCATGAAATGGCCTTGGCCGCGGGCGGGGCATCTTCGCGCAGCAGCGGGCGGCGCAGCAGGACCGTCGCAGCAAAGGCGAAAAACACCAGAGCCATCTTGGCCCAAAACACCGTATTGCCCAGCGTGCGGGCCGGTTCGGCCACGATCAGCACGACACCGCTGAGCAGCAGCACGACCAGCGCGCGCCACAGCCACGGCAGATAGCGGCGAACCACATTGCCCGCCGGTTCATCATTGGCCAGAACGGAGGCAAGGCGCAATTCAGACACCAGCGCCGAACCAACGACCACCGCAATGGCCAGAATATGGATGCTCTGCACCGTGGGAATGATCCACGTCGTCACGCGAAAGGTGCTGGAAATCGGCGTGGCATAGAGCCAGTCGCCAAACGATTGGACAAACATCGGCCAGGTCTCCCCTGATTGGCTTTCTTGTATTTTGATGGGAAATGGCCTGTGGGATTAGCGGGCCGGGCGCGGCAGGGGACGTTTGAAACCGTTGCAATACGGGAACAGGTCGCGGTGAAACGGCGCCGAAGCGCCGTTCTGTGCGGGATGCGCGGGATCAGGGGGAGGGTGTGGGGCGGTTCCGCTCAAAGTCTTCCGGTTTTGCCACCGGGGAGAGGTGCGGGGCATCTTCGGGCAGGATCACACCGGCGCGCACGGCTTCTATGGTCGCGGCGGCAAAACGGCGCGCATAGTTTGCATAGGTGCCGTAGAGCTTTCTCAACCGCGCGGCGGAGTAGGGCCGTTTCGAGTCATAGACAACGCCGCAGCCGGTTTCGAAATCGGTCCAATATTCCGCAGCGGGCACGGTGATCCAGGGAGGCCGGACGCCGCCCGTCGGGTTGCCGCTCCGCATATCGCGCATAACCCCATCGGCCGTGCGGAGCACGCGCGGGGCGTGCGGCATCGGGCGATGTTCGCGCACCCATAGGTCCATTGCATCCAGCAAGGCCGAGAAGGGCAATTCGGCCGGTTCGTCATAGATGAACTGACAGCGCGGATCATCGGGCTTGCCGCGCTGGTTAGGCCATGGCTCGATCTCGCCTGTGCCCAGATCGGCGGCGCGCAGATGCGAGGTTCCCATGACCTCGTAATAGCGCAGCATCGGCGTGTCGCTGTCCGATGGCAGGGCGATATGCTCCATCGCATCGTGGACGGTTTCCGATTGGCTATAGACGGTTATAAAGGGCACATCGGGCGGCAGGCGGGTCGGCAGGCGCAGGGCCGCGCCCGCCACTTCCCCATAGGAGAACTTGCCCGTCATATAGGCGTCGATCAGTGGCCGCCCATCCGGCATCCGCCATTGCTGGTGCCTTCCCTGATCGAGATAATCAAACCAGACCTGTGCCTGAACCGCCCAACTGTTGACATAGACGCGCCGGACATCCAGCCCCGCAGTCGGCCCGTCGGGGCGATTGGTTTTCAGCAGCATGGCCAGTTCGGCGCCGATCCCCTGCGCCTGAGGCAGGAACGGATCGGGCAGACCGCCCCGTTGAAAACGCTGAGGATCGTAATAGCTGCCCAGCGGAGCATAGCGGGCATAGTCAAACCGGCGCATGAAATCGAAATTGACGATGGCGCCATATTGGCTCTTGCTCTCGTCCGTGGTGCCGGGGGGCGGGGGCGGAAATTTGGGATCGCTGACCGGGGTGTTGATGTTGAGCGTATAGCCGACAAAGGCAAAACCACGCCGCAGAAGATAGTCCCTTGTCAGGATCCATCCGGCGGCGCGCTCGCCAAACCAACTGAAGGGCTCGATGATGACCGTGCCGTTGAAATGCTTCGGGTCCACAGGTTTGCGGATCAGAAAGCGGGTGACATAGGGCGCCTGAGCCAGAATTTGGCCCTGCGCCGAAATGGCGGGAGCCATGCCGGAAAGGTAATATTCCTCCTCAACATAACCGGCGCTTTGCAGATCGGCATATTCGGTGCCCGCCCGCCGCGCCGATGACAAGGGCAGCATGCCGTCATCAGGCACCCGGATCGCGCTGGGCATGGGCAGCGCCATGGTCGACGGCTCTGCGCCTGCGGCAAGCGGACTGGTCAAGGCCAGTGCAATGCAGCCGTGCCGAAAAAGGCGGGCAAGCCGATTGGGTTGTTTTGAATGTGGATGCATGGCGCTTATGTGCCTTTCTTGTGATCTGCCTTAGTCGATCCACGCGAAATCGGGCGTGATCGAACCCGTTTCAGTGACCGTAACCCAACCGTTTCACGCGCGGCTTAGGCGCGCATTTGCCCTAGGTTTGGCTCATCAGAACGCCATCAGGGAGAAAGCGGTGATGAAGGGTGATAGAAGATTGATGCGGTTCTTGCCGGCGGCTCTGGCGTTGTTGGCCGTATCGGGATGCGGCGAGCGAAAGACTGAGGCTGATGCCCCAGCGAGAGCCCCGGCCCCCACACCGTTTCTGCCCATAGTATCGATCAAGGAACTGATGGATTCGACAGTCGATCCGGCGGCCGATGGCGTGTGGGATGCGGTGGGCACCATTTCCTCGGCCAAAGGCGTGGACCACCATCAGCCGCGCAATGACGAGGAATGGCAGGCCGTCCGCCGCCACGCCGTCACGCTGGCCGAGGCGATGAATGTTGTGATGATCGATGGTCGTCATGCCGCTCCTCCCGGAACCAAGGCAGGGCTGGGCGAGCAGGAGCCGGCCCGGATGGAGACTGCGATCAAGGCCAATCCCGCCCAGTTCAACCAGTTCGCCACCGCCACCCGCGATGTGGCCGTCGAGATGGTCGGAGCCATCGACCGCCGCGACACGCAGGCGCTGATGACTTTGGGGGGAACGCTCGATGATCGCTGCGAAGCCTGCCACGTCACCTATTGGTATCCCAATTCCCCCCGGCCCAAGACCTGAGCCGGAAGGCGGGGGCGCCATCGGTGCCCCCGCCTTGCACGATCCGGGCATCATCCGGTTGCTCTCATCGCAGGACGAGATCCACCCGTTGGGCATTGAAGGAAAAACCGGGCATGTAGCGGCGCAGGAATTGCGTCTCGACAGCCGCCTTTTCACTGGCCTTCTCCGCTTTGGCCAAGGCGGCATCCAGCAGTTCCTCGTCGCGGCCAAAATCGCGTATCCCTTTCAGATCGGACCAGACGAGCCAGAAGGAACGTCCGTCATCGGCGATCCATCCCGGCGCGATTTGCGGGGCATAGGCGCGGGCTTCGCGGTCCCCTGCTGGGCACCATGCGGTATCCTCGTGGATCTGGCGCCATGGCCCCCACGGGTTGGGCGCGACCCACAGGCCGAAATAGCTGGGCCTGCCAAATTCCGTTCCGTCCGCAGCCACGCCGATCCCGGCGCTGGCCATCATGTAGCATCCCAGCGGCGCGTTATAGACCACGCTGGGCAGCCAGCTCTCGACGATCAGATCGCCGGGGAAGAGGTTGGTGTAATTGACCCAGCCTTGCGGAAAGCTGTGGACCGGCTGCCGCCGGGCGATGTCGGCGGACCAGATGGCGCGGCCGCCCCGATCATGACCGGCAAAGAAGCGATAGGCCGATCGCTGGGTGATCGCGTCCGGTTTGACGCGAAAGAGCATGAGCTGGTTCATCAGCCCGTCGGTGCTGCCGTTCAGGCCGTAGATATAGAGCCATCCGTCAGGCGCTGCGGGCTGTCCTCGCATCGGTTGAAGAATGCTGAGCAAGGAAAAGGCGCCATCGGCCTCATCGAAAAAGGCGAAGCCTTCGAGCGACTGTTGGTTCCAGTCTTCCCAGATCACCGGCGTTGAGCCATCGCGATTATGCCACGTTTGCCCATTGTCGGCGGACCAGATGAGCTTGGCCCCGGTCCAGCGCTGGGGCCTGTCGGTGGCATTGTCATGCGTGGCGACGAATTGATAGATGCGCGGGCCTAGTTGAATCACGCCGTGGCCGTAATAGCGCGCTGCTTCAGGCGGGCGGGCTGCGCGGTCAAGGTCGGGATATTGGGGCAGCATGGTGAAGTGCGTGTTTTCAGGACGGCCATCCATCGCCCATAAGCGGGTGTTGTAAAACGCGATGGGCGGATCGGCCCAGCCGGGGCCGTCGTTGACCACAACCAGTTGCGTGCCATCGGGCCGCAGCGTCATTTTATAGCCGTCGCCAAGGCCGCCAAGCCGCAGGATGGTCTGGTCGCGGCGGACAGCTTGAACAATGCGAGAGTTGGCGGCCCGGGCAATCCCTGATGGCAGCGCCAGTGCCGTCAGCGATTGGGCGAGGAAGTTGCGCCTGCTGGTCATGGCCGGTTCCTTTGGTCCAAAATCATGAACCCGGCCCACCCACGGGGCAGGCCGGGCATGAGAGATCGTAAAGGGTCTGATTTCACTTAATTTCGTCGGAAGTTTTCATTTCCACGGTGCCGTCGGCCTTGACCTTGAGCAGGGGGTCATCGCGCTCGCAAAAATATTCCATCATTTCGTATTGCCGGTTTCGCTTGTAGCCATAGGTGAAGCGATAGGGTTTGAGCAGCATCTTGGGGTCCTCGATGGTGATCTGGTCCTCCATCAACTCCGGCCCGGTGCGGCGGATGCGCTCGGTGATGGTCATCTCGGCGCTGTGCGGAATTTCGAAGAAACGGACATCCTCTTTGACCCCGCGCGTGGTCAGGACCAGCGTATTGCCTTCCCAGCGGCCGGTGGTCAGGCCGTAGAAGGATGGCGTGATGTCATCCATCTTGGGTTGGGCACGGTTCAGATAGATGCGTCGGGTCTGCGTCAGAAATTCGGCCAGAACCGTTACACGGCCTGGCGTTTGCAGGATCTCGATCGGGAAAATGGCTCCCATGATCATGGGCATACCCTCGGGCATGCACTGCGTGCTGGGATCGACCAGCGGGGTGCCCGCCTTCAGGGCCGCGTCACGCTTGTCACGCAGGGCTTTCCATTGGGCGGCATAGGGTTCGCGCAGTTTCGGGCCATCGCCGGGCACCGGCAATTCGCGAAATGTGTTTTCCTCTCCGGCGAAGGGGTCGGGATAGAGTTCCCACACGCCGCTGATATCCTTGGGCGCAACTGTTCTGGCTTGGGGGGAGGGCACCCTGGCCTTGGCGGCCTGGGCCTCTGCCGCACCGGCAAGCATCGCCGCCGCCATGGCCGCAGCATGCGCAAATGTCTTGAAACGCATCATATTCTCCCTGCGCGGCATATTTTTTTGATTGCCGCGTCCCGCTGATTGCGATGTCTGCGCCGGTCGGTGCAGGCCCGCCTGATACAGTTTACCAACCGCTGAGCGTGCGCCCGTCAGCCAGTTTTACCGTCTTGAGCATTCCTCCCGGCTTGCCGTTGCGCAGGGGATAGAAGGTGACATCCACCACATCGCCGGTCTTGAGGGTGCTGAATTTCCAGCCCGCCTTGCTCATCATGTTCACGCTGCTGCATTCCAGGGCATAGCTGGTGGTGGTGCCCCCGGCATTGACGCTGACCACCACGAAGGAATGCGGGTTGGTGAAGCGGAATTCGGTGACGGTGGCATGGGCCTTGGTTTCGATTTTCGTCTGGTCGAACATCGCAAAGGAATGATGCGCCATCACCGGCGAGGCGACACCCAGAGCAAGGGCAAAAAGGCCTCCTGCCAAGGGCATCTTTTGGGTCATCGAAATCATCGGGAAAGCTCCTCTCGTGATGAGAAACGGTGGACCGATGCCGGGGGCGACCAAGGGCCGCGCGGCATCAAGTCCGTGCCGGTTTGTGGCGTGCACGTTTACGGGGTGTAAAGCTGGCGAAAATGGGCGCGGGGGGCGACGGGATTACTGTTGCGAAACCGTTACACCTGCTGCATTTGCTTGGGTTATGACGGGTTTGCCTGCGGTCGGTCGCGCTTGTGATGATACGTTTCGGGTATTTAAAATCTGAAACAAATAGTGTAAATTTTAGCATATTGTTGAGTTTTGAAGACGAGTGATTTCCCCATGTCGAGCGCTTCGCTTTCCCGATCTCCCGCGCTCGATGCGCATTCGCAGGCCATGGATGCGGCGGTGGTGCGGATGCGCGCGGCGTTGGAGCGCACCCGGTCGGAAAGGCTCCTCGCGCTCTTCGATTATCTGGTGGCGCAGGCCGACGAGCCGACCGCTCCTTCTGAATCCCAGATTGCTGCGGCTGTCTTCATTGATGCGCGCAGCCCGGCCTATCGCCCGGATGCCAACGTGCGGGTCTATATCCACCGCTTGCGCAAACTCATCGAGGCCGAATTTGCCGCTCGGGATGGACCATTCCTGCGTCTGCCCGCCGGCACCTATCGGTTGGAACTGGCGGGCGAGGTTGGCGAGCCTGACGAGACGCCTGCCGAGAACAGTCCGGTAGATTCGCGCCCCCCTGCGCGGGCAAAAAGGGCGGCGTGGCTGCTGTTGCTGCTGGCGGTGATCATGGGCGCGGGCACGCTGGTCTGGTGGCAGCATGACAGGGGAAATACGCTGGCCACGATCTCGCCATGGTCTGCGCTTGCAGGCAGCAACCGACCCGTGACGGTGGTGATGGGCGATTATTACTTTTTCACCGAAACGCCGCCCTCCGCACCTGCGGAGCAGCCCTTGCGGGAGGTCTGGGATCACAGTGTGCCCACGCGGGAGGATCTTATCATCTTTCAGATGCTCAATCCGCAGAAAGCCGAAACGGTGACGGATATGGACCAGCATTACGTCACAGCCGCCACCATGACGGCGGCTGCCACGATCCGGGCGGCCCTGATGCGCGACGAGGCATTCCGCGACCGGGCCATCCGGTTGATAGCCGCATCACAATTGACGCCCGATGTCCTGAAGGTTTCCGACATTATCTACATCGGGCAAATGGGCGGGATCGGCACCTTGCTGCGTGATCCCCTGACGCAGGCATCGCGTTTCCGCCTTGATGCCGGGCTGAACGGACTGGTCGATACGGTGGACGGCAAGCGCTATCAATCGGATGGGATGGAGCTTCACGACGAGCGCATTGCCCGGCGCGATTATGGCTATTTGGCCTGTCTGCCGGGACCGGCGGGCAATACGGTCCTGTTCATCGCTTCTCTTCACGATCCGGGCCTGAGCGAGATGGCGGAATTGAGCACGGATGCCGGAAGGATGCGCTCTGTGGCGCATGGGCGGATCGGATGCGGCGGCGGTTTTGAGGCCTTGTTTCAGGTGCGCACATTGGGCAGCGCCCATCTGGGTTCGACCTGGCTGCTCGATCGCCCCGCCAAGGTGCAGGGGATATGGGACAATTCCGCACCGGCGCCGGAATACTGGCTGAATGAAGCGGCCTCCGCGCCTTAGTCGCGCCTGCGGAACAGGCCGCAACTGGCAAATTTCGGGCCGTTTGTGCAATGCACAGTGTGAAAAACCTATGGTGTGATGATGCAATGACGATCATGCCTTTGAAAGCGGTGCTGGCCGCGATGCTCTTGTCGATGGGCCTTGCGCCGACACTTGTTCGCGCCGACGCCATTGAGGAACGTGTGCGGCAGGAAATGGCGCGGGGCGATGTGCCGGGCGTGGCCGTGGCGATCCTGCGCGATGGGCAACCCGTGCGTGTCGAAGGCTTCGGCTTTGCCAATATCGAGCATCAGGCGCCGGTCCATCCCGACACGCTGTTCAAGACCGGCGCCCTGGGCATGCAATTCACGGCCGCCGGGGTTTTGCTCCTGGCCGAGGAAGGCAAGCTCGATCTGGATGCTTCGGTGCGGCGCTATCTGCCTGAATTGCCGACAAGTTGGCAGCCTGTCAGCCTGCGCCTGATGCTGAACCACACGTCTGGATTGCCTGCCACGCCCAATGGCGATTTCCGCGTGGAATATACCGATGCCCAGATGCTCGACATCATCGCCCATGAAAAGCTGAACTTTGCCGCAGGCTCGCGCTGGCGTTTCAGCTATGTCGATTATGTGGTGCTGGGGCAGGTGATGGCCCGTGTGACGGGGCAGCCTTATGCGCGCTATCTGGCCGACAAGGTCTTTGCTCCGCTGGGCATGACGCGGGCGCGCGGTATTGATGAAATGGCGATCATTCCCAACCGGGCGGCCGGTTATGAGCGGCGCGATGGCCATTTGCGCAATGCCGAGTGGATTTCCGCAGCGGCCAATTCCACGGCCGATGGCTCGCTTTACCTCTCTGTACTGGATTATGCCGCATGGGCCGCCGCCTTGAGCCGACAGAGCCTGTTGGCCAAAGCCTCTTGGGCGGCCATGGGCCAGCCCGCGCGTCTGGAGAATGGGGCGGCCTGCAACTATGGTCTTGGGTGGTATCAGGACGACAAGGCGTGGTGGCACGGCGGATCGTGGCAGGGTTTTCAGACCTTCTCGATCCGTTATCTCAAGCCGGAATTGACCGTCGTGGTGCTGGCCAACGGGGAAGGGGCGGATGCTGAGGCGCTGGCGCGTGATCTGGCCGGGTTGACCGAACCCGCGCTGGTGCGGGCAAAGGCGGCCCCGATGGCCGAAACGGATCGGGCCATGACCGCTCAAGTGGCCGCCTTGCTGGATGCTATTGCGGCCGATCGCGTGGCGGCTGGCGGCTTTACCGATTATGCGGACCTCGATCTGAAAGAATTGGTGGGGCAATATGTGACTCTGTTGCAGGGAGCAGGGCCGCGAGAGGAACTCGCGCTTTTTGCCAAATCCACGCAATGTGGCGAACCCTATTGGCGCTATCGTGCGCGCTATCGCGATCAGGTGGTTGAGGTGCGGCTTAGCAAGGCCGCCAATGGCAGGATCGGTAATCTGGAGATCGTGCCGGTTCGCGGGTGGGACGCACCGCTCTGACGGCGCCGCCGATCAGCGCAGGCCGTGGGCGGCGACAAGGCGGCTGTCTATGAGCATGCCGTCGCGAAATTGAAACTCATAAAGCGCCTCGAAATGGCGCTTCCGGCCGATCCGGGCTGAAATCTGGTCAAGACTGGTCGGGCTGGTGGCAATGCTGCCCATCTGGTCGGTGGCGAAATCGCCCATGCCCGCACTGATCAGCAGCCCGCGCCCCGTCGGGCCGGGCAGGTTGGCCAAATAACCATAATCCGTGCGCAAAGCATGTTCGCTCGCAAGGGCGGGCGAGGCGCGAAAAACCTGTCCGCTGGCCGGGTCGGTCATGGTGTCCTTGGCGGTCAGCCGGAATTGCGTGGCACCGCCCACCGTTGCCGACAGCGGGCCAAGATTGGCAAGGCGTCCGACATAGACCACATTGCCCGCCTGCAGCATGGCTGGCTTCAGTTTGGAGGCAGCCAGCACAATGGGGCGGCGGTGCGGGTTTTCGCCCAGATTGGGCAGGGCCTGCAGAATGGTCCATGCGGCCTGGGTGCTGGCGACAGGCGTAAAGTGCAGATCAAAATCGAAGAGGCGATAGAATTCCTCGGGATGCGTACGGATATGCTGGCCCAGATCCTCGCGGGAATTGATGGCCGGGTCCAAAATCATACGCCGCACCGTCTTGCGATCCCCGGTTTCGGCCAGCACATAGGCATCGCCCACCAGAATGGTGGGAGGCGTTCCGGCATCCAGTCCGCGCGAAAGCACGCTGGGCCTGTCCTGCGCATCCTGCTGCGCCGGGACGGGCCAGAACGCCCATGCCGTCAGGAATGCCACCCCAAGTCCGGCCGCAGCCGGAATCGGCCACCAGGGCCTTGTCTGTTTGATGATGGGCGGCGGAGGAGCCGGTGGGGGCTGTTGCGGTATCGGCTCCTGTTTATCGGGCATGGCCAGCGCGATACGATATTCGCCCTTGGGAATGATCAGGCGCTGGCCGGTGTGGCCGCGATAGTGATCGTCGAGCCGTTTGCGCAGGCGGTGAACGTAAACCCGCACACCGGAATCCGCTGCCGAATCCTGAACGCCATCGACGCCGAACACGGCAAGTGCGACCTCGATCTCCTTGGGTGCGCGGACGTCGCCTGATCGCTCCGCAAGGTAATCGAACAGACGCAGTTGCAGTACCGACCGACCCGCCGCGATGGTCTTGCGCATCTGCGCAACTTCGGCGGCAAAGCTATCGGAGAGATCGCCGGAAGGTGGGGAGGCAGATGACGATTCGTCGGGCACTGAAACCTCATAAAGTAAACAATATCAGGCAATATACCAAATCTGTTGCAAGAAGGAAATATAATCCCGATTTCCGTCAGGGGTTGGGATGGGGCGCCGTCTTTGGCCCGGAATGCGGTTAATGTAACGGTTTCGCAACAGTAAAACCTTCGTCTTGACAGGAGTCTTCACAGCAACGTGCGGTTGCTCAGCCGTGCGCGAACAGCGCGGAAAATGGCGGCGGGACACATGTTACAGGGAGAAATAACAATGACTTCGACGCAGCGCGCGCAACGTGTCACACACTTGCGCAACGATCTGCTGGCGGGGCTCGTCTTGCCTGCCTTGCTGGTGGCATCACCTGCGCTGGCGCAGGATGGGGGAAGCGCCACCGCCGCGCGCAATGCCGATATGCCGGCTCCGGGGGAGATTGTCGTCACCGCCACGCGCAAGGCGCAATCGCTCAGCCGCGTTCCGGCCAGCGTGGTGGCCAAAAGCAGCGTGGAACTTGATACGCAGGGCGTGCGCTCGATCGCCGATATCGCGCAGGTCACGCCGGGCATCACCTTTGGTCAGTCCGCCGTCCTTTACGGCACAGGCCAGACCTCGATTGCGATCCGCGGCATCGACTCCGCTTCGGGGATTCCCACCACCGGCGTCTATATCGACGATACGCCCGTACAGACCCGCGTCGGGGTCAGTCCGTCGCTGAGCAATCCCTATCCGCAGGTGTTCGATCTTGATCGCGTCGAAGTGCTGCGCGGGCCGCAGGGCACGCTGTTCGGCAGCGGCTCGGTGGGCGGCGCGGTGCGCTTCATCATGCCCAAGCCCAGCTTTGACAAGATTTCCATGTATGACCGCGCCGAAGTGGGCAGCACGCATAATGGCGCGGCCAGCTATGAGGCCGGGGTGGCGCTTGGCGCGCCGATCGTTACCGACAAGATCGGCTTTCGCGTCAGCGCATGGACCCGCCATGACGGCGGCTATATCGACCGTCTGGATCGGACCACCAAACAGGTTACGCAAAAGGACATCAACAGTTCCGATACAGTATCGCTGCGTCTTGCGCTGGGCGCACGGGCCACGGATCGGCTGACGATCACCCCGTCGATCTTCTATCAGTATCAGAACATTGCCGATGGTTCGCGCTTTGAACTGGCGACCTCCGATCTGGCCCATGCCGACCAACGGCTGAGCCTGAACACGAAGCCGGAGCGGCACCGCGACGATTTCTATCTGCCCGCACTCAAGGTCGAGCTTGATCTGGGCCGCGCCACGCTGGTTTCCGATACGTCCTATTTCCACCGCACCACGCGGACGCAGAGCGATGACGCCACGCTTAGCCTGACGCTGTTCGGCGGCGTGGTCGGCTCCATCCCCAGCCAGTTCCAGAACTATGCGCCGGGCACGCAAAGCCACACGATCCAGAAATCCTTCACGCAGGAACTGCGCCTGCAGAACAACAATGCCAATGACCGCTTCAACTGGATCGTCGGCCTGTTCTATCAGCGCTCCTTTGTGCAGGACCAATATGCCGGCAGCGATCCGCAGTTGCTTGATGTCGTCAACTATGGCCAGGCCCAGAACGGCAATCCGCCCTACTCCTCGCTGATGGATGCCTATGGGGTCGATCTCTATCAGGGCCAGTTCAGCGTGTTTCAGCGCAACACCCACCGCGATCAGCAAATGGCCGCTTATGCGCAGGCTGACTATGAAGTGGTGCCCCGGCTGAAGCTGACCCTTGGCGGGCGCTACACGATTGCCAAATATCAGTTTGAAGGCTTCACCGCCGGGCCGCTCTACACCACCCCCGGCCGTACCGACAGTCTGGGCATCACCAGCCGCACTTTCACCCCGCGCCTTGGCGTGACGTTTCAGGCCGACCAGCGCAACATGTTCTATGTCAGCGCGGCCAAGGGGGTGCGCGGCCCCGGCGTATCGCCGCCGGTGGGCCTGACATGCAGCAGCGATGCGGCGGCCATCGGATTTGATCCGCTCGCCTCGCTCAACGTCAAGCCGGACTCGATCTGGAGCTATGAGGCGGGCAGCAAGAACCGTCTGTTTGGCGGCAAGCTGGCGATGGATGCCTCGGTCTATCACATCGACTGGAACAATGTGCAGACGCTCTTTGCGCTGCCGACCTGTTCCATCTATGCCGCGCTCAATCTTGGCTCGGCCAAGGTTGACGGGTTCGATCTTGCAGTCACTGTGCGCCCCGTGCCCTCGCTGACGCTTGGCGCTTCGGTGGCCTATACCAATGCGCGTTATACCACCTCTATTCCGGGACCCAACGGCAGCACCATCCGCAAGGCCGGAGAGCCTTTCGCTGTGGCTCCCTGGTCATTCCAGTTGAATGGTGAATTCACCCATCCCGTTGGCGGCATCGAGGGCTATGCCCGCGCCGATTTCTCTTACAACAGCCACAACAGCACACCGGTCAACGTCAATTCGCCGCTGGTCGACCCGGCCTTGCCGCGTCCGCCCGCAACCTCGCAACTCGATCTGCGCGTCGGTGGCCGGATCAAGGCAAACTGGGCCGATCTTGATCTCAGCCTCTATGCCAATAACGTGACCGACAGCCAGCCTGTGCTGGCGCTTTATCACGATTCGCCGATTTCGACCTGGTATCGTGCGGGCAGTTTCCGCCCCCGCACGATCGGTCTCACCCTGACGGCGCGCAAATGAGGCGTCGGGTATTTGTCGTGGTCAGCGCTCTTGCAGCGCTGACCAGCACCCCGGTTTGGGCCGAACCCGATTTTTCCGGGGTCTGGAACCGCTATCCGGCCTATCCCGACACATTTTCGGGTATGCCCGACCCGCCCGAGCTGCAGGTGGTGGAGCCGCCCTTGCGCGAGCCTTACCTGACGCAATGGCGCGCCATGCAGAAGCGCCGCGCCGATGCCGATGCTGCGGGCGCGCCCTTGCCAACCCCCAGTTCACGGTGTCTGCCCGAAGGGGTCCCCGGCCTGATGGGCGCGCATTACGCCTTGCAGATCCTGCAAAATCCGGCACTCAAGCAGGTGACGGTGCTGGGCGAATTCATGTCGCAAATCCGGCGTATCTATCTTGATGAACCGCTGCCTCCGATCAAGAGCATCAATCCGGGCTATTTCGGGCGGTCGACAGGCCATTGGGCGGGCGAGGCGTTGGAGGTGGAAACAGCCGGTGTGCGCGAGGATGTGCAATATGCCGACATCCCGCATTCGGCCGACATGGTGGTGCGTGAGAAATTGCACGTGCGGCCTGACGGGATTCTGGCCGATGATGTGACCATCACCGATCCTCAATATCTTACCCGGCCCTATACTTTCACATTTCTCTACAAGCGCGAGCCGCGAGAGTATCGCATTGACGAATATGTCTGCGAGCAAACGAAAGACGATTGAAAAATAATAGAGCCAGACCCGGTCATCGAGGTCTGGCTCTATCTTTTCCCGACATTGGGTGAATTACAGGAACACCGCGCGCGACAGGCCGCCATCGACAGCAATCGATTCCCCGGTGATGCCGCTGCCCAGTTCGCTGGCCAGAAACACGATCGGATCGGCCACTTCATGTACTTCAAGCATACGCTTGAGCGCGGCAGGGGCGCCGGCCTCGCGCTCGACAATGGCTTCAAACGTGGTGCCTTCTTCGGCGGCCATTTCGTTGAACCACTGTTCTATATGTTCGGTGCGGGTCACGCCCGGATGGATGATGTTGACGGTGATGCCGTCACGACCCAGTTCATCGGACAGCGTTTTGGTGAAATGCACCAGCGCCGCGTTGCGCATCCCGCTCAGGGCCTCGGTGCAGCGCGCCGTCAGGCCGCCGACATTGACGATACGGCCCCAGCCCGCCTTGCGCATATGGGGGGCGCAGGCCTTGGCGGTGCGGAAATAGCCCATCAGTTTGGTGTTGAGATCGAGCAGCAGCGCGTCCTCATCGGCCTCTTCGATGGCGTTGCGCACCAGGCCGCCGGGGGCCGCCGCGCAATTGACCAGAATGTGGACCCCGCCGAAATGTGCGACCGTGGCGTCGACCAGAGCCTGCACCGCCGCCATGCTGGTGGTGTCGGCAGGGATGGCCAGAACCTCGCCGCCGGTTTCCTCGCGCAATTGCGCGGCGGCGGCTTCCAGCGTTGCCTTGGTGCGCGCGGCGATCACAACCTTTGCGCCCGCAGCGGCCAGTTTGCGCGCCGTTTCCTTGCCGATGCCCACGCCGCCGCCTGTGATGATGGCCACCTTTCCGGCCACGCCCAATTCGAATGTCATGCTTTGCTCCTCATCTGATCCTTGGCAAAGGTGGTCATAACCGTGCCTGCTGTCTTATTGTCCGGTGTGCCGAATTGTGCGGTCACGCTCTTGTCTGATGCGATTTGTGTAATTCCCGTCATGCTGCCGCAAGCGATGATCTGATGCCGTCGCAGGTGTTCGCCCCGCCGCCCCAGCCATGCCGCCAGCCAGCCCAGCGCCAGCAAGGGGTGGCCCATCACGGCGCTTGCGGCTCCGTAAACCGGCTCTGCTCCTTCGGGCTGAAGCACTACGGTGCCTTCTGCCAATTCCTCGGACCAGCCATTGGCCAGCAAATCGCCCGTTACGATCGCGTTGAGCAATCCATTGTCGGCCACGATGCCCGAGGGGGAAAGATCATCATCGGCAAACCGGCTCGAACAGATTTCCAGACCCAGCCAGACCCGATCGACCGCTTCGGCCATCCTCGCCAGGGAGGGCGCGTCGGACATCACGGGCAGATCATCGCCGATGCGGACCAGCAGTTCGGCCTCGGCATAAACGGGGCGATCCATCGGCACAGCCAACGGGCACGCCACAAGTTCGGGCGCCGTAATTCGGCCCACCAGCGGGCCGTCCAGCCCCATCGCTTCCTGCGCGCGCAGGCTGGTCGCGGCCAGCTTGTAGCCTGCCAGCGGCAGACCGCGCAGCTCAAAGACGGCCTGCTGCACATGATAAGCCTGATCCAGCGTTAGTGCGGCGGCAATCTCGCTCTCGACATGCCCCAAGGCGTGGCCGGTGGCATGCGCATGAGCCAGGGATTGTGCCAGCAAGGCTTCCGGGCCTGCCCAAGGAGCCTGTGTCATGACGATTCTTCCCCATTGATTTCTTGTTGAGAGCAATCATGCCCAGATTGTCTCGTTATAGCAACAGAAAATGGAAAAACTTTTTGATTGTTTCCTTTTTGATGTCGCGCTATCCCTAACTCGACTCGGGAATGCCGAGCCTTGGCGACGCATGCCTTTGCGGCGCATCACAGGAATTTTTGCCGCCCGGGCGCTTCAAAGCAGCTTTGCGCGGATGGAAATTGGGGAGAAATTCTATGGCCTTGGTGGAAAATGCCTATGACGTGGCGGAGCGTCTGACCCGTGACATGGCGGGCAAGGTTCAGGGCCTGCTGATCGACGGCCAGCGGGTTCCCGCGCTTTCGGGCGAAAGCTTTGCCACGATCAACCCGGCCACCGGCGAGGAAATCGCACAGGTGGCGCGCGGCGGGGCAGCCGACATCGACCGCGCGGTGGCCGCTGCCCGGCGGGCGTTTGAAAATCCGGCATGGCGCAAGATGAACGCCAATGACCGCTCGCTCTTGCTCTATCGCCTTGCCGACTTGATCGAGCAGCATGCCGATGAACTGGCTGTGCTGGAATGTCTCGACAACGGCAAGCCGTGGCTGTTCACCAAGGCCGTGGAGATCGAGGGTTCGATCAAGACGTTTCGTTATTTCGCGGGCTGGCCCACCAAGTTTGGCGGCGAAACGCTGCCTGTCTCGCCCCGCAGCGGCGCGCACATCCTCAATTACACCACCCGTGAGCCGGTGGGCGTGGCCGGGCTGATCGTGCCGTGGAACTATCCGATGTCGATGGCGGCATGGAAGATCGCCCCGGCCGTGGCGGCGGGCTGCTGCGTCATCCTCAAGCCTGCTGAACAGACCCCGCTCACCGCGCTTCGCCTTGGTGAATTGGCGCTGGAGGCGGGCTTCCCGGCGGGCGTCATCAATGTCGTGCCTGGTTTTGGCGAAGCGGGTGCGGCGCTGGTCGAACATCCCGGCGTGGACAAGGTGGCCTTCACCGGATCGACCGCCGTCGGCAAGGCCATTGTGCGCGGCAGCGCGGGCAATCTCAAGAAGGTCAGCCTTGAGCTGGGCGGCAAGTCGCCCCAGGTCGTGCTGGCCGATGCCGATCTGGACGCTGCGGCGGCCAGCATCGCTTCGGGCATCTTCTTCAATCAGGGCCAGACCTGCACCGCCGGTTCGCGCCTTTATGCCCATGCCAGCGTGGCCGATGAGCTGCTTGAGCGCATCGCCGCTCATGCCGCCGCGCAAAAGATCGGCAATGGCCTGGACGACGCCACCACCTTTGGCCCGCTGATCTCGCAGGAACAGTGGGATGTGGTAAACGGCTATGTGAACATCGGCCAGCAGGAAGGCGCACAGGTTCTGGCGGGCGGGCGCCGCCCTGCGGAACAGGTCAGGGGCTTCTTCTTTGAGCCCACCATTCTGGCCTCGGCCGGACCGGACATGCGGGTGGTGCGCGAAGAGATCTTCGGCCCTGTGCTTTCCGCCCTGACCTGGACCGATCCCGAAGAATTGGTGCGTCAGGCCAATGACAGCGAATTCGGCCTGTCGGCGGGCATCTGGACCAATGACCTCAAGACCGCGCATCGCATGGCCGAGGCGGTCAAGGCAGGCACGGTCTGGATCAATTGTTTCAACATGGTCGATCCGGCCAGCCCCTTTGGCGGTTTCAAACAATCGGGCTGGGGCCGCGAGCATGGCCGCGCCGCGATGGAACTCTACAGCGAGACAAAGAGCGTGTGGGTCAATCTCAGCTGAGATTTTTGAGCCGACCTCAAACAGATAGTGGAACAGCGAAAATGCAGAAGACGCTTTTGGTATCGACCGACGGACAGGCGATCATGCGCAGCCACGACGGCGGCACGAACTGGTATCGCATCAATGTGGGCCAGGATCTGGAATATGACGATTGCGTGCGCTGCCTGCTGGTGGACCCGCGCCGGAACGGCGCGATCTGGGCGGGCAGTGAGCGCGGCCTTTTCCGCAGCGAGGATTGCGGGGCGCATTGGCATCAGGTCGATTGCGCGCTCAGCGGATTTGCCGTGTGGAAGCTGGCAGTTTCGGAGAGCAATCCTGATTACATGTACGCCGGGACCGGATCGCCCACTCGCGCTGCGTTTTTCCGCAGCAAGGATGGCGGCAAGACATGGGAGCAGACCGATCTGCTGATGCCCGAGCGTTGCGCCGGGGTCAGCCGCCCGCGTATGCTGGCGCTGGCGGTCAATCCGCGCGATCCGCTCGATGTCTGGGTGGGCGTGGAAGAAGGCGGCCTGTTCCGCACGCTTGATGGTGGCAACACATGGGCGCGGCTGGATGAGGAATGGCCCCATCATGCGGGCAATTCCGACATCCATGACATCGTGATCTTGCCCGCCCCGGCTGGTCAGGAAGACACGGTTCTGGTGCTGGTGGTCAACGCGCTTTACCGCTCGACCGATGGCGGACAGACGTGGACCCGTATGCATGCCCGCGAAACCTGGGGCCTGCGCTATGCCCGCGTGCTGCTGCGCAAACCGGGCAGCGACCGCGAACTGGCGATCGGCATTGGCGACGGCACGCCGGGCAATACGGCGGCGGTGCTGGTGTCTGCGGACGCAGGGGCCACATGGGCCGAGAGCAAGCTGGACTATCAGCCCAATTCCTGTCTGTGGGCCTTTGGCGCCAATCCGGCTTTGCCCGACCTGATGATGGCGGGCACCAAGTTCGGGCATCTTTTCATCAGCGATGACAGCGGGCGCAACTGGGTAAAACAGCGGCGCGAATTCAGCGAAATTACCGGTATGGCCTGGGTTCCCGGCGTACCGTCGGACATGGAGCTGCCCCATGAAACCCATTAATGTGAAGCGGATTGCCCATATCGTCCTTTACGTGAAGGACCCGGACGCCTCGGCCCTGTGGTACAACAAGGTTCTGGGCACCGAGGTTTCCGCCCGCGTTCAAGACGGGCCCTACAAGGGCGGCGTATTCCTCACCTTTGGCGAGAGCGATCATGACATCGCGCTGTTCCCCGCCGAGGAAGGCGCCACGACGGGCAAGGAATTCGAACATATCGGCCTGCAACTGGTCAGCCGAACCATGGACGATCTGCGCCGCGCCTATGGCCATCTGCTGGCCAATGACGTGCGGATTGCCGAGATCCTCGATCATGGCGTTTCGGTGGGCATCTATTTCTACGACCCTGACGGCCACATGCTCGAGGTGTTTCATCAATTGATCGATCATGCCGAGGGCAAGGCGATTGCCCAGTTGCATGACAATGGCGGGCAGGCCGACCCCACCCATCTCGATCCGCTGTGACAGCAGGATCTGATACCCTATTCCGGAGAGAATTCATGAAGACGCATACCCCCAATTTCGGCCCTTTCCACATCCGCAAGTGGTATGGTTTTGTCGATGAAACACTGGCCGGCGAAACCGGCGCGCCGGCGGATGGCGAACCAATCTACAAATATGTGATCGCCGCGGCCATTCACTGCCCCTATGCCGGACAGTATGTTCAGGACCTGACCGGCTGGATCGACGCCTCGCCCGCGCTGGGCGTGGAAATCGGCCGTCGCCTCAATGAGTTGAGCGGCGGCAAGGCGATCGAGAGCTATGGCAAGTCGATCCTGGTCGGCACCGATTGCGAATATGAGCATGGCAATGCGCTGCTGACCAATCCGGCGGCGAATCCGGTGCGCGACGCGCTGGGCGGCGGCAAGAGCTGGGTTCCCTCGACCGGCAAGCGCGGCGGGCCCGGCACGATTGTGGACATTCCGCTGGCGCACAAGGACGCGCTTTATGTCCGTTCGCATTATGACACGATCAGCGTCAGCTTCAACGACGGGCCGAACCGCGATGAAGTGATCCTGATCTGGGCCTTTGCCACGCGCGGGCGCCTCAACGCCCGTCTGGGCGGATTGAAGGCCAGCGAGGTCAAGGGCGAAGACGGGTTGGTATAAGCCATGGCTGATGCGCAAAACCTGATGGCGGACAACAGGCCGCCTGCACAGCCCGTCGGCCTTGGCGATGAGCGCGTTTCGTTCATCGAGGCCAATGGCCTGCGTTTGCGTGTGCGGGAATGGGGGCGGGCCGATGCGCCTGCCCTTGTCGCCCTGCATGGGCTGCGCGGCTTTTCCGGCACATGGCGGGCGCTGGCGGCGGCGCTGGGCGCGGGCTGGCGCGTGATCGCGCTGGACCAGCGCGGGCGTGGCGAAAGCGATTGGGATGCGCAGGCCAATTATTACACCGACGCCTATCTGGCCGATCTGGAGGCGCTGGTCGATGGATTGGGGCTGGAGCGCTTCGTGCTGCTGGGCCATTCGATGGGGGGAACCACATCCTATGTCTATGCGGTCAGACATCCCGAACGGCTCAATGCGCTGATTATCGAGGACATCGCGCCCGGTTCCTCGATCAGCGGGGCCGGGGCCGAGCGGATCAAAGCCGAAATGGCCGCCCTGCCGCTCAGCTTCGACGATTGGAGTGAGGCGCGGGCCTATTGGCGCCGCACCCGCCCCAGTGTCAGCCTTGCCGCGCTGGAACAGCGGTTGTGGGAGAGTCTGCGCGAGACGCCTGATGGGCGGGTGGGCTGGCGCTATGACGCCGCAGGGATCAGCGCCACGCGGCTCGATCCCGACCCAGCGCGGGTGGTCGATCTCTGGCCGGTGGTGGAAAGTCTGCGCGTGCCGACATTCGTAATCCGTGGGGCGAAATCGGATTTCTGCCCGCTTGATACGGTGCGGGACATGGAGCGGCGCAATCCGCGCATCACCCATGTCAGCGTCGAGGGTGCAAGCCACTATGTCCATGACGACAGGGTGGATCAATTCAACGGTCTGGTGGCCGGATTTTTGGCCGGCGTGGCATCCGCGCAGGCATCGGGCGAATAAGCCCAACATTGGGGAGCAAGGGTCAGGTGAGCAAGATTGAGGAAAATGGCGCGGTTGCCCTGTTGCGGACGCTTCGTCTGGGCGGCGCGCGCATCTGCTTTGCCAATCCCGGCACGACCGAGCTGACCATGGTGCGCGCCATGGCCGATGTGCCCGAACTCAAGACCGTGCTTTGCCTGTTCGAAGGCGTGGCCACGGGGGCCGCCGACGGCTATTCGCGCGTTTCGGGCGAAGTGGCGCTGACGCTGCTGCATCTGGGGCCGGGTTTTGCCAATGGCATCGCCAATCTGCACAATGCGCGCCGCGCCCATTCGCGCATTGTCAATCTGATCGGGGATCATGCGACATGGCATCTGGCCTATGACGCGCCTTTGACCAGTGACATCCGCTCGCTTGCCTCGCCGGTTTCGGCCGAGGTGATTTACACCAGCGATGCCGCGCAATTGGGCAAGGATGCTGCGCGGGGGCTGCGCGCGGCGCGCGTAGCGCCCGGTGCGATCACCACGCTGGTCTTGCCCACCGATGTGATGGACGCGCCCGCCGTTTCGGATCAGCCGGACGATCTGGGCGATACCGCGCCCGTGGCGGCCCCGGCGGCCCGGATCGCAGGCGTCGCGCAAAAGCTGCGCGGCGGCAAGGAAAAGGTGCTGCTGCTGGGCGGCAATACGCTGGGCGAGGCGGGCATTCGCGCGGCCGAAAAGGTGGCGCGCCGCACCGGCGCGCGCATCCTGATGGAGCCTTATCCGGCGATTGTCACACTGGGGGGTGATCTGCCGCGTGTCGAGCGACAGGCCTATTTCCCCGATGACGTCATCCGCCAGTTGGGCGATGCCACGGTGGTACTGGTGGGCGCGCGTATGCCGATCAGCTATTTCGGTTATGAAGGCTATCCCAGCCAGTTGGTGCCCGATGAGCGGCTTGCCCTGCTGACCGAGGCGAACGAGGATGGGACCGCCGCGCTGGAGGCGTTGGCCGCTTTGCTCGATGGGTCGGAGGGCGACTTGCCCGCATTGCCGTCGGTCCCTGCCGCGCCGGTTGGTCTCAATGCCGATGCCGTGGTCGAGGCCCTGCTGCCGCGCCTGCCGGAGGATGCGATCATTTCGCTGGAAGGCTCGACCCTTGGCGGCCCTTGGCTGCGTGAGGCGCATCGCGCAGCCCGCCACCGGGTGATGACCAACACCGGCGGCGCTATCGGCCAGGGCCTGCCCTGTGCGCTGGGGGCCGCTTTGGCCGCGCCGGGGCAGCGGGTGGTCAGTCTGCAATCGGATGGATCGGCGCAATATACGGTTCAGTCGCTCTGGACCATGGCGCATGAAAAGCTGCCGATCACGATCATCATCGCGGCCAACCATCGCTATGGTATTTTGCAGACCGAACTGCGCCGCGCGCAGGCCGATCTGGCCCATCCGGCGATTGCGGGCATGACGGTGCTGGACGATCCAGCCACCGACTGGGTGGCGCTGGCCAAGGCCTATGGCGTTCCGGCCCTGCGCGTGACCGAGGCAGGGCAATTGGGCGAAGCGCTGGATCAGGGGCTGGCCTGCAACGGGCCGATGCTGATCGCGGTGGAATTGCCGTGAGCCGGGTTGCACTCGTTACCGGGGGCAGCGGCGGGATTGCGCCGGGGATTGTCCAAAGGCTGGTGGCCGATGGATGGCAGGTGTTCATCACCGCGCGCCGGGCCGAGCCGCTTGAGGCGGCGGCCCGGCAACTGGGCGCCCGTGCGATCACCTCGGACGCCACCGATGCGCAGAGTGTGCTTGAACTGGCGCGGCAGGTCGGCGGGATCGATCTGCTTGTCAATGTCGCGGCCAGCAGCACGCCCATCGGCGGAGCCATCGAAACGGTTGATGTCGATGCTTTGATGGGCGATCTGGACACCAAGGTGGGCGGCTATCTGCGCTATATTCAGGCCTTTGCGCCCGGCATGCGGCAAAGGGGCGGGGGCGCGATTGTCAATATCGGTGGCCTGACCGGACGCTCGTCGGACACGCTGAGCGGTTTGCGCAATGCGGCGATCAGTCATTTCACCAGGGTTCTGGGCGATCAGCTTGGGCCCGACGGGATCAGGGTCAACACGATCCATCCCGGCATCGTGGCCAGCCCGCATCTGGTGGAACTGTTTGGCGAAATGGCCCATGAGCGGGGCGTAACGGCTGCGCAGGTCGAAGCCGAATTTGTCGCGCAGGTGCCGACGCGGCGGGTCATTGATCCGGCCGAAATCGGCGATCTCGTGGTATTTCTGGCCGGACATGCCGGGCGCTCGATCAATGGCGAGTCCATTGCTCTGGACGGCGGATATTCGCGCGGCATTTATCTTTGATCCGATGAACGCAAAGGAAGGCATGTCAGCCATGGAGCCAGTGAACCGCTATCCCCTCGCCATGCGCCTGCTGCACTGGTTGCGCGCGGGGCTGATACTTGGGCTGATCGCCGTGGGCTTCACGATGACCTCGCTGCCCGATACGGCCAGCATCAAGTTCACCACGCTCTATCCCATGCACAAGGAGTTTGGCGTGCTGGTCTGGCTGATCGTGGTGGTGCAACTGGCGATCCGTTGGCAAAGCCGCCTGCCGCAGCCTCCTGCCGGGCTCAAGCCCTGGGAGGCGCATCTGTCGCATGTCGTGCATGTTGCCATGCTGGTGCTGGCCTTTGTCGTGCCCTTGATGGGCTATAGCATGTCCGCAAGCTTTACGCAGAGCGATGGCGTGCCCTTCTTCGGCTTGGAAGTGCCTGAACTGCTGCCCAAGAATGACAAGGCCTTTGCCGTGTTTCAACTGCTGCACAAGGTGCTTGCCTATACGTTGCTCGGGCTGGTGGGGCTGCATGTGGCGGGTGTTTTCAAACATCGGTTTCTGGATGCCGACAAAGCCAATGATGTTCTTCCCCGGATGCTGTGAAGGCCTCCCACTATAAAGACAGAAACATGATACAGGCGATTAATTATATTGAGCAGTCCCTGCGCGATCAGGATGGTATTGAGGTTACCAACCCGGCCAATGGCGAACTCATCGCCTCGATCCGGTCGTGGAGCGTGCAGGACGTGTCGGAGGCGATTGACCGGGCCGATCAGGTCCGCCCCGCCTGGGCCGCCAAGACAGCGCAGGAACGCGCGACGATCCTATTGAAATGGTACAATCTCATTCTCGCCAATGAGGATGTTCTGGCCGAAGTGGTGACGGTGGAGGCGGGCAAGCCTTTGGCCGAGGCGCTGGGCGAGGTGCGCTATGGCGCCGCCTATGTGCAATGGTATGCCGAGGAAGGCAGACGCGCCTATGGCGAGGTCATCCCGAGTTTTGCGCAGGATCGCCGTGTGCTGACCCTGCGTCAGCCGGTGGGGACCTGCGTGGCGATTACGCCATGGAATTTTCCCGTGGCAATGATCACCCGCAAGGTAGCGCCAGCATTGGCGGCGGGCTGCTCCATCGTGGTCAAGCCGGCGGAGGCCACGCCGCTCTCGGCGCTGGTGCTTGAGCAACTGGCGATCCGCGCCGGTGTGCCGGAGGGCCTGTTCACCGTGACGCCTTCGGGCCAGTCGGCGGCGGTGGGGCAATTGTTCTGCACCCATCCCAAAGTGCGCAAGCTCAGCTTCACCGGATCGACCCGCGTGGGCAAGATCCTGATGGCGCAGGCCGCTGATCAGGTGCTGCGCCTCAGCCTTGAGCTGGGTGGCAATGCGCCGCTGATCGTGATGGATGATGCCGATCTGGATCGCGCGGTGCGCGGCGTAATGGATGCCAAATTCCGCAATGCCGGGCAGACCTGTGTTTGCGCCAATCGCATCCTTGTTCATGATGCGGTGCATGACGCCTTTGTCGAAAAGCTGGCGGCGGCAGTGTCTTCGCTCAAGGTGGGCAACGGATTGCTGGCCGATACGCAGATCGGTCCGCTGATCTCGCCGAAGGAGGCCCAGCGCGTGTCGGAACTGGTGGATGATGCGGTGGCGCGCGGCGCCACGATTGCCGCGCAGGCGCAAGGTGCGCCCGCCGCATCCGCTTTTGCCGCGCCCCGCGTGGTGACGGGCGTCACCCCCGATATGGATCTGGCCAGCGGCGAGATCTTTGGCCCCGTTGCTCCGGTCATCCGCTTCGCCAGCGAAGAGGAGGCTATCGCGCTCGCCAATGATACTCCTTACGGGTTGGCTGCTTATCTCTTCACCGGCGATATGGGCCGCGCATGGCGGATGATGGAGGCGCTGGAATATGGCATGGTGGCGGTCAACGACGGTCGCCTGTCCAGCGAAGTGGCGCCCTTTGGCGGGGTGAAACAGTCCGGCTTTGGCCGCGAGGGTTCGGCGCATGGGCTGATGGAATATATGGAAATCAAATATGCGATGATGGGCCTGTAATCCGGCCCATCATCGCATCAAAGTTGCAGCAGGACGGGCGCCGGGATCATACCAGCGCCCGTTTTCCTTTATGGGTTAGCCAGATAGGCCTCCTTGCCCGCGATCACCGTAAGCAGCACCTTGGTGGCATGGATTTCACGGGGAGGAATGGCAAAAATGTCGCGGTCGATGACGATGAAATCGGCCTGCCGCCCCGGCTCCAGTGTCCCCACCTTGTCACCCACGCCCAGTTGCATGGCCGCCGAAACAGTCATCATCCGCAGGGCTTCGGCCACGCTGACTTTCTGGGAAGGGGCAAGGCTGGTGGCGCCGCCCCCCGGAGTTTCGCGCGTGACCAGCGTTTCGATCGCCACCCATGGCGACATCGAAGGCACGACCGGCCAGTCCGAACCGATCACCACCCGCGCGCCCGCGTCCAGCGCCTCGCGCACGGGGGTGAAACGCGCCATGCGTTCGGCGCCGACGGTGTGGTATAGGTCCTGAACCGGGGGGCTGGGGAACCAGATATAGGGCGAGAATTCAAAGGTGGCGCCCAGATCGCGCGCTCGGCCAATATCGGCGGGCAGGATGAAATTGCCATGGGCGATTTCGTGGTGCGGGCCATAGGCGCCATTGGCCTTGCGCGCGGCGGTGATCGCATCGAGTGCGGCATGCACCGAGGCGTCGCCGGCCGCATGTAGCTTCACCGTAAGCCCCGCCGCGTCATAGCGCGTGAGGCGCTGCTTGATCGCCTCGGGCGCGATGATGAGCGATCCCTTGGCGCGGCTTGCATCGCCAAAGGCCGCCGCATCGGCATAGGGATCATGCATGGCGGCGGTGTGGGATTCGGTGGGTACGCCATCGAGGATCATCTTGATGCAGGAAACGTCCAGCCCCGGCCTTGCATAAAGATGGCGCTGGGTAATCAGGCCCTGATCGCTGTCCCACATGCAGGTGCGCACATGCTGGGCCAGACCGCCCGTATCGGCCAGAGCGGCATAGGCGCGAGCATTGGCCGTGGCCATCAGAGCCTCTTCATAGGCGGTGATGCCCTGCGCCAGCATCGCCTGCGTGGCCTGGCGCAAGGCCGCCACGCGGTCCTCGTCGCTGGGAGAGGGCACTTTGTTGAGCAGCAAGATGGCAGCGTTTTCGCGCAGGATTCCGGTAGGTTCGCCCTTACTGTCGCGCTCGATCACGCCGCCTGCCGGGTTGGGCGTCTTGCGGTCAATATCCGCGGCGGCCAGCGCGGCCGAATTGGCCCAGACGCTGTGCAGGCTGATGTCATGCAGCACGACCGGCACCTTGGGTGCGATGGCGTCCAGAATGCGGCGATGGGGCGCAACCTTGCCCAGCGAGGATGCATCCCATTGCCCGCCGACAACCCACGCGCCCGGTTTTGCGGCCTCGACACAGGCCTTGACCGCTGCCACCACGGCAGGCGCGGCGGAGCCTTGGGGAAAGGCGCATTCGCGCGCGTGGAGCCCGGCGTCCACCGCATGCACATGCATGTCGATCAGACCGGGCAGCACCGTTTTCCCGCCCAGATCCACCACGCGCGTGGCGGCGGTGCGATGGGCGCTCATCTGCGCCTCGTTGCCAATGGCCAGAATGGTGCCCTTGCCCAGGGCTAAAGCGGTCCGCCAGCCATCGGGCGTGGCGATATGGCCGTTGATATAGATGGTTTCGGCCGGGGCCGGGGCGGCAGGCGTGATGGCATCCTGAAACTGGGCCATGGCAGGGGTGGCCATGGTGGTGGCCAGCAGCGCGGCCATGACGCAGGCGGTCAGACGAGAAGGCATGGAAATGTCCCTGAAACAGCGGGCGCGGCATGCCGGAGAAATCCCGCAAGCCGCGCCCTTTAGGTTAGAATTTGGCGCCCAGTTCGATCCCGTAGGTGCGCGGCGGCGCCCAGCGGTCCAGCCGCTCGGAGAAAGGCGCGAGATAGAAGGAGTAATCCCGATAGCGCTTGTCGAACATGTTGCGGGCAAACAGCGCCACTGACAGGTGATCCTGGGCAAAGCTGTAGGCAAGGCGGCCATTGGCCAACAGATATCCGGGAAGATTGCCGTCTGCGGTATTCGTCGCCTCGAAATAAGTGCTGCTGTGCCAGTTGACGTCGATCCGCCCGGTCAGCCTGCCCGCGCCCAGATCCTGACCGATCTGTGCGCCTGCGTTAAGCGAAAAGCGCGGAACGAAGGGCAGGCGGTTGCCCGCGCAATTGGTGGCCGGAGCGCAGCCGGGGAAATCCTTATAGGTGGCATCGGTATAGCCCGCGCCGAAGTTAAGTTCGACCGCGCGTATGGGTTTGGCGGTCACTTCCACTTCAAAGCCCTTGATTTTGGCCGCTGCGGCATTGCGGATCTGGAACGCGGCGCCCACCAGCGCGGAGACCTGCAGGTCTTTGTAGTCGGTGTAGAAAGCCGCCGCATTGATGCGCAGCTTGTGGTCCAGCAGGTCCGACTTGAACCCTGCCTCATAGGACCATGCGTTTTCCGGACCAAAGCTGATGTTGGTGTCGCCCACGATGTCGGGGTTGAACCCGCCGCTTTTGAAACCGCGCGCGATGCTGGCATAGATCCGCGTATCGCGGAGCACCTGATAGGTGATGCTGGCATTGCCCGAGACATTGGTGTCGCGGCGATGCAGTCGTGCGGAAAGATCGGGCAGTGGGACAAAGGATGTGTTGGTCTGATTGAACACCAGATCCTTGGTCTCCAGATTATAGCGCAGGCCGCCGCTGAGGGTCAGGCCGGGCAGCGGGCGCCAGTTGCCGCTGGCAAAACCGGCGAAGGCGTCGGTCTTGAGGCTGGAAATGCTCGAAATCGTGCCGAAAAACGCGCCCGGCCCCGGAGGTCCGAAGGCCACCGTCGCGCGGTTTGAATCGGCATCCTGACGCAGATAATACAAGCCCAGCAGATAATCGACGCTGCCGCTGGTGGGTGAGGCGAGGCGCAGTTCCTGTGTGAACTGTTTGGCGCCATCCTGAAAATCCGAATAGGACAGGGGCAAGGGGCGCGAGTCATTATCGACGATCAACCGCGAACGATTGTCGCCATAGGCGCTGATCGAGGTGATGGTGTAAGCGCCCAGATGCCAGTCGATGTTGAGATTTGCGGTCCATATGTCCCGTGTCTGCTGGCTGGGATGGTCCTGCGACACGGTATAGGGATCGGCGTAATAGCCCGGCAGGCCAGCAAGGCCGCCTGCGGTATTGCTGGCCGGTTGGCCCAGGATCATACGGTCGGCCTGCTTGAGCCAGCTTCCCGTCAGCGCGATGTCCAGCGAGGGCGAAGGTTGCCACAACAGCCCGCCGCGCAGTGATTTGCGGTTGAGGTTGTTGACCTTGGAATGGTCATAAACATTGGTGATATAGCCGTCGCGCCCGGCAATCGAACCGGCCACCTTGATGCCCAGCTTGTCGGTGATGATGGGCGCGGTGGCAAACAGGCTGGCTTCGGCCAGCCCCAGATTGCCCACCGCCACCTTGCCTTCGGCAATGGTGCGGTCAAGGCTGGGCTTGCGGGTGGTGATGTTGATGGCCCCGGCGGTGGTGTTGCGGCCAAACAGCGTTCCCTGCGGCCCGCGCAGAACTTCCAGCGTGGCAATATCGGGCAATTCCTGATCCGCGCCGCTGGGCCGCACGGTAAGCACGCCATCGACATAGACGCCAAGCCCGCTGTCGAAACCGATATTGCGCGTTTGCGAAACCACGCCGCGAATGCCGATCGCCCCCAGCACGGCGCCGCCGCCATCCTGCGACATATTGGGCACCGATGCGACCAGATCGGTTACGCGGTTGACGCTGCGCTCGGCCAGCCCGGCGCCGGTCAGCGCGGTGATGGAAATGGGTACGCTTTGAACATTTTCCTGTCGCTTGCGGGCCACCACCATGATCGTGTCTAGCCCGCCGCCATTATCCGAAGGCGGCGCACCGTTCTGCGCTTGCGCGGGCGTTGCGGCGCAGGCGCAGATCGCCAAGGCCAGTATGCTTGTTTTCCCCATTGCTTATGCTCCCAGAGAGTCTGTTGCTCTGGCGCCATGGTGATGCGGGCCGATCCGGGGGGCATCACCCATTTACGGTATTGTGTGACAAATATTTGCAAAAATAATGGAGGAATTTACAGAATTGTTGCATCAATACGTAGTGCTGCGGCTGCCAATCCTGCGCGACTCAAGGCACCTGAAAGCCGCCGATCTGTCAGGGGAAACAGGTGATGGATGATGCCGGTATTCTGGGCCATCTCTATGGCGCGGCGCATGATTCAAGGCGATTGACGATTGTGCTGGACGCCTTGCGCGCCCGCACCGGGGCGGGCAGCGTCACCATTCATTGGTTTCATCGCCGGGCAGACCGTTTGCGCCATCGCTGGATGGTCGGCTGTTCGCAGACCCCGGCCGATTTCGCCGATCTGGGCGCGATGGATGACATCAACCCGCGCACGATTGCCGCGCTCAATCCGGTGCACAGCGGGGTTGTGATGCTTGAGGACAGCCATATTCCCGATATCTTGAGCGATGAAGTGGCCGAATGGCAGAAAAAGCTGCGCAACAGCGGGCTCGGCCAGTTTATCGGCGCACGCATGACGATGGGCGAATTGGGAGAGGCCGGACTGGCCGTTCATGCGGCCCATGGCGGACAAGCGCCGGCGCAGGATTGCCGCGCGACGCTTACCTCAATGATGCCCCACGTCCGCGAAGTGCTGAAACTGTCGGTGGCAAATGCGGAGCGCGAACGGGAACGCGAGAGCATGCGTCTCCTGATTGACCAGATGCGTTTGGGCGTGTTGTTCTGCAATGCATCGGGCTGGATCATCACCGCCAATGCCATCGGGCAAAGATGGATGACGAATGCCGCTCTGGCTGCTCCTGAGCGCTGCGGCCTTGGCCAACGCGCCCGGCTGGTGACTGCGGCGCGTGGTCTGTTGCTGTCTCATGGTCCCAGTGAAATGCGCTGGACAACGCCAGCGGGGGACTGGCTGATCCGGGCCATGCCGCTTGTGCAGGACGGCTTCGATACGATCCCGCAACCTTTAGGACGGCCCAGCCATGTCATCGTTGGCTGTGATGCGGACGGTCGGGTTTCTCCCGCGCCGGGTGAGTTGCTTGCCCTGTTTGGTGTGACGCGGGTGGAGGCCGAATTGCTGGCTCATCTATGTATGGGGGAAGATCTGAGAGCCTTTGCCCAGAGCCGCGGCGTTTCGATCCACACCGCGCGAACCCAGCTCAAGCAGGTGATGGCCAAGACCCGCACCCACCGGCAAAGCGATCTGGTGCGTCTGGTGATGAACAGTCCGGTCGGCCTGTTCGGCTCGCATCACTGATTGATCTATCGCGTTTTGACAACAATCAATTTATTATTTCAGTAATTGTTGCATTGAGATTCCATTCCGGCGAGGGAGAAAGCGCCGGTCAGGGAATATATCCATGCAAAAGACGCTTTTGGTATCGACCGACGGACAGGCGATCATGCGCAGCCACGACGGCGGCACGAACTGGTATCGCATCAATGTGGGCCAGGATCTGGAATATGACGATTGCGTGCGCTGCCTTCTGGTGGACCCGCGCCGGAACGGCGCGATCTGGGCGGGCAGTGAGCGCGGCCTTTTCCGCAGCGAGGATTGCGGGGCGCATTGGCATCAGGTCGATTGCGCGCTCAGCGGATTTGCCGTGTGGAAGCTGGCGGTTTCGGAGAGCAATCCTGATTACATGTACGCCGGGACCGGATCGCCCACTCGCGCTGCGTTTTTCCGCAGCAAAGACGGCGGCAAGACATGGGAACAGACCGATCTGCTGATGCCCGAGCGTTGCGCAGGGGTCAGCCGCCCGCGTATGCTGGCGCTGGCGGTCAATCCGCGCGATCCGCTCGATGTCTGGGTGGGCGTGGAGGCGGGGGGCCTGTTCCGCAGCCGCGATGGCGGCGACCATTGGCAGGAAATCCACCCGCAATGGCCCGATCATGCAGGAAACACCGATATTCACTCGATCCTCATTCTGGATGGCGAAGTGCCGATCATCCTCGCGCTGGTGGTCAACGCGCTTTACCGTTCGGCCGATGACGGGCGGACATGGACGCGGTTTCACGCCCGCGATACATGGGGCCTGCGCTATGCCCGTGTGCTGTTGCGCAAACCCGGCAGCGATCGGGACGTGCTGATCGGCATCGGCGATGGCACACCGGGTACGACCACGCTGATCCTGCAATCGCAGGATGCGGGCGAAACATGGCAGAGCGCCGAACTGGCGGGTGATCCCAATTCCTGCCTTTGGGCCTTTGGCGCCCATCGGGCCGATCCGGAGGTGATGATGGCGGGCACAAAATTCGGCCACCTTTTCATGAGCGCCGATGGCGGCCGCCACTGGGCCAAACAACGCCGCGAATTCAGCGAAATCACCGATATGGCATGGCTGCCCGGCGTTCCGGCCCAATTGGATTTGCCCCATGAAACCCAATGAGCCGATCCCGCCGATCCGGATTGCCGCCATTGCGCATATCCTGCTGTTCGTCCGTGATGCCGAGGCTTCGGCGCGCTGGTATGGCGATAGGCTCGGTATGAAAATCACCGCGCGCAGCCCTGATGGCCCCTATCGCGGCGCGATCTTTCTTTCCTTTGGCCAGAGCGATCACGACCTTGCCCTTTATAGCGCGCCGCCAGACAAAGCGGGGCGCGAATTGGGCGAAATCACGTTGGAATGGGACGCGGACGGGCAAGAGGTCGCCGCCAGACTGGCCTTGTGGCGCCGTGACGGCGTGGCGGTGGAGGAAATCCGCAAGGGCGCGATCCTGACCGGCCTGCGCCTGCATGATCCGGATGGGCGGCCGATCAGCCTTGCCATCGGTTCTTGCGGCGCCATGTGAGAGGGGTTTCGCCCGTTTCGGCCATGAAGGCGCGGGTGAAACTGGCCGTTTCGCCATAGCCGAGCCGACTGGCCACTTCGAGCACCGAAAGGCCCGATTCCTGAAGCAGGCGGCAGGCCATGGCCGCCCGCTTTTTGCGCAGGATGCCGCGAAAGGTCATGCCTTCGCTTCGCAAATGGCGGCGCAGCGTATCGACGCTGGTGTCAAGCCGCGCGGCGACATCGCCAATGGTCACCGCCCGCGTGCCGATGATACCCGAGAGAACCTGGTCCACCGTTTCGCTCAGGGACGAGGGCGCCGCCTCGCGCCGGTCCATCAGCGCAATGTAATGCCGCAGCATGGCCGCCAGCGTCGGATCGGAGCGCGCCATCGGACGGGCCAGATCGACCTCATCCAGCACCAGCGCATTGGCCCTTTGTTCGAAATAGACCGGGCAGCCAAAGAAACGCTCATAATGGGCCAGATCGCCGATCCGGGCATGTTCGAAATAGACCTCGCGGGGGGCGAAGGCACCATCCAGTGCCTGTCGGACAAGATGATGGACATAGGCCAGCGAGAATTCCACATCATGGCGGCGCGGGCGCATATCCTCATCGCTGATCGTATAGGTCAACATGGGCGCGCTGTGGCGAGAGAAGGCGAAGCTGGTCACACCCTGAATGCTGAAAACACTTTGTGAAAAAGCCTCCAGCCCGGCGCTCAGCGTGGGAGAGCAAAGCAGGACATAGCCGATCGGCCCGACCAGCCCCGGCCCCATCCGGTTCGCCAGATCCAGGCCAAGCGTCGGCCTGCCGGTGTTTTGCGCAAGCCTTTCGAACAATCGCATATAGGTGGCCAGCGGCACGGTGGGGGGCATGCCGTCCGCGCCGTTCTGCCCCGACAGGCTTTCAAGGCGCAGCCCCTCCACGGCCAGCAGGCGCGAAGCCTCCAGCCTTGTCAGCCCGGCGGCATGGATGATGCCTTCCAGCACTTTGGCTTGAATTAGGGCTGGGGCCTGAAGCGGAGCGGGCGAATGTAATGGGGAGCTCATGGCGCAGAATATCAAATTTCTGCATGAAAATATCAATAAATCGGCAGGGCGAATGATAGGTTTTCCTCATTCAGAACAAAGGTGACCGGCCCCGCGCAGGATGGCGCCAAGCGGCCGTCGATCACCGAAAAGGGGAAATCCATGACAGTTGCACCGGGTGATCGTTTTGTGACCGTGGCGGTGGTGGACACCAACGGTTTGCTGCGCGGGCAAAAGCTGGCGGCCGAGGATTTGCCCGGCATTCTGGAAAACGGGGTGGGCATGTCGCCTGCGCAGCTCGCGCTCGATCCCACCGATGTTTTTCTCGACATGCCGGGCGTCACCGATGACAGCGCCGATTTCCATGACAGCCAGCTGGCCGTGGACCGCGCCAGTCGCGTCACGATGCCGTTTGAACAGTCCTGCGACAGCGGCCTCTATTTCGCGCAATTCACCGGCGATGCGGCCCGGTTCTGTCCGCGCAGCCTGCTGGCAAAGGTGCTGGCGCGCGGCGCGCAAATGGGCATGCAGCCCCGCATCGGTTTCGAACTGGAATTCACCCTGTTCGATGAAACCCCGGCCAGCCTTGCCGAAAAGGGTTTCGAGGATCTGACCACGGCCACCGCCCATGCCAGCCATGACCTGTTGATCTATCAGGCGTTTCAGTCCGAATTCTATGGTCAGGTGGCCGATATGGCCCAGACCCTCGGCATCCGCCTCGGCAAGATGCATGAGGAAATCGGCGGCGGTTTCATGGAAGCCTGCGTCGGTCCGGGCCGGGCGGATGCCACCGCCGATCAGGCCGTGCTGTTCAAAAATTTTCTCAAAGTTCTGGCCATGCGGCGGGGGCAGACGGCCTGTTTCATGCCGCGCTGGTCGCTTGATGCGGACAGCCAGTCCTCGCATCTGCATCTCTCGCTGCTGGATGGTGAGGGCGCGCCCCTGTTCTGGGACGCGGCCCGGCCCGACCGCATGTCGGATACCTTCCGCCATTTCATTGGCGGGTTGCAGCGTTTCCTGCCCGAGGTGATGCTGTTGTTCGCACCCACGGTCAACAGTTGGCGCCGCTTTGCCCCCGGCACTTTCGCGCCGCCCGCTTTTACATGGGGCATCGAAAACCGCACCACATGCCTGCGCGTGGTGGGCCATGGGCCGGGTTCGATCCGGGTGGAAAACCGGCTGCCCTGCGCCGATGCCAATCCGCAACTGGTGGCGGCCGCCTCCATTGCGGCGGGGCTGGCGGGGATTGCGGGCCGGATCGAACCGGGCGAGCAGACCATCGGCAATGGCTATGCCGCGCCGCCCGCCAATGCCGTTCCTCTGCCCGATGGGATGGAGGCCGCGATCATGGCGCTCGAAGGCTCGAGTTTTGCCCGCGAATGGCTGAGCGAGCGTTTCGTCGAAACCTATTGCGCCACGCGCCGGGCACAGCTCGCCCAATTCGCGGGCAAGACGCTGATCGACGAACGCCGTCGCTTCTTTGAATTGGGATAAGCGTATGATCACGATAGGAATTCTGGAATGCGGACACAATCTTGAGCGCTGGCTGCCCGAACATGGCGGTTTTGCCGACTGGCTCCCCCCGCTTCTGGCTCAGGCCGGTGATGATTGCGCCTTCCGCGTCTATGCCGCCATTGAGGGCGAGTTGCCGGAGGATCCGCGCCTGTGCGATGCATGGCTGCTGACCGGCAGCCCGGCGAGCGTCTATGAGGACAAGCCATGGCAGCAGGCCCTGACCCGCTTCGTGCGCAAGGCGGTTGCCCTGCGCCCGGTGGTGGGCATCTGTTATGGGCATCAGCATCTGCACGCCGCGCTGGGCGGGCGGGTAGGGCTGCATGAAAACTGGGGTGTGGGCATTCATGCCTATGCCACCCAAACCATGCCCGAATGGTTGCCGCCTGACATCGCCGCCCAAAGCGCCGAGGGGCTGCGCATGATCGCCCTGCACCGCGATCAGGTGGTGGAACCTGCGCCGGATACGACGGTACTGGCCGCAGACGACCATTGCCCGCTGGCGATCACCACCATCGGCGCCAATGTCCTGACCATTCAGGCGCACCCGGAAATGACCCGCGCGCAGGCCGCCGAAATCTATCGCCACCACTATCACGACATTGGCCCCGCCGCCGCGCAGGCCGCCATCGACAGCCTGCCGGGCGCGCTGGATGCCGCATTGGCGGCGCATTGGATCATCGGTTTTATCCGCGCCCGCCTTGCCGCGCGCGATCACAAGGGAGAGATGGCATGACGGCGCAAGATACGATCCCCACCAAAGGCCCCACCACAGGGCTTGACCTGTCCGACGCCGGGGTCTGGCACAAGGCTGTGCCTTATGAGGAATTTGCCCGGATGCGGCGCGAGGCCCCCGTGGCATGGAATGAGCGCCATGATGGGCACAAGGGCTTCTGGGCCGTGGCCAGCCATGAGGCGATCATGGCCGTTTCCGCCGACACCGAAACCTATTCTTCGCGCCATGGCGTGATCAGTCTGGACGATTTCGACAGCGAGCAGAATGATGCCCGCCGCACTTTGCTGGAAATGGATGCGCCGCAACATGGGGCGATGCGCAAAATCACTTTTTCCGGCTTTTCGCCCAAGGGCATCGCCCATCTGGAAGCCGCGATCCGCGCCAAGGCGATCAGCCTGCTCGAAGGGCTGATCGATGCCGGGCCGTTCGATGCCGTCTCGCTTTTGTCGAAGCAATTGCCCATCTCGACCCTGTGCTCGCTGCTGGGCGTGCCCATGCAGCGGCAGGAGGACATGATCCGCTGGAGCGATCTGCTGATCGGTTCAGATGACCCCGATTTCGTTGACCCGGCCTATGCCCATTTCCCCGAGGAGGAGCGGCGGATGCTGCCCTTTGGCCATCCGGCCTCGCTCGATGCTTTTGCCATGGGGCGCGAATTGGCCCAGGCGCGCAGGGCATCGCCGCAACATGATGTCGTCTCGGTTCTGGCCAATGCCACGGTCGATGGCCGTCCGCTGACCGACAATGAATTCTGCAATTATTTCCTGATGCTGGTGGTGGCGGGCAATGAAACCACGCGCCATTCGATTTCGCATGGGCTGGCCGCTCTGGCCGACAATCCGGGCGAATGGGCGCGCTTTCGCGCCGATGCGCTCAATCCTCGTCTGGCCACCAGCGAGATCGTGCGCTGGGCCAGCCCGGTGTTTTTCGTGCGCCGCGTCGCCATGCGCGATGCCCAATTGATGGGCGCCAATATCCGCGCGGGCGACAAGGTGGCGATGTATTTCATCTCTGGCAACCGGGACGAAGCCTATTTCGACCAGCCCGACCGTTTCATTATCGACCGGGTGCAAAATCCGCATATGGGTTTTGGCAAAGGCGGCCCGCATTACTGTCTGGGCAATCATGTGGCCCAGTTGCAGATCCGCATCCTGCTGGAGGAAATGGCCCTGCGCGTGGCGCGGATCGAGAGGGAGGGGCCGATGGACCGGCTGCGCAGCAACCATGTCCATGGCGTCAAATCGTTACCTATCAGCCTGCACAGCGTTTGATGGACCGGGGCCGGGGCATGCACCCCGGCCTCTCGTCTTATGCCGGCGCGGTGTCCATCTCGGCAAAGACCTCTTTGGCCATGTGGAATGAGGCGATTCCAGCGGGCACGCCGGCATAGACCGCCACCTGCAACAGAACCTCGCGAATTTCCTCGCGCGTCAGTCCGTTGTTGAGAGCGGCACGAATATGCAGGCGAAACTCCTGCGGCCGGTTGAGGCAGGCGATCATCGCAATGTTGATCAGGCTGCGATCCCGCCGCGCCAATCCGGGGCGCGACCAGACCTCGCCCCAGCAATAGGCGGTGGAAAGCTCCTGCATCGGGCGCATGAATTCATCCGCCGAGGCCATGGCCGCATCGACATAATCGGCGCCCAGAACCTCGCGCCGAATGGCCAGACCACGGTCGAAAGGTGTGTCGCTCATGCCTTTTTGCTCCGCCCCAGCATCTGTTCCGCCGCCACGCAGCCGATGCCCATCAGCATCGTGACCGAGGCCATGGTGATCGCCACGCCAAACGAGCCACCCGCCACCGTGGGGGCCACGACCGCAGGGCCAAGCCCCATGCCGAAAGTCTGCACCGCGCCCATCGCGCAAACCACGCGGCCCCGGCTGTCGGCATCGGCGCAGAGGCCTGAAAGCAGGGGCTGGGCAAAATTCCACCCGCCCCAGATCAGAAAATTGCCCAATTCAAACGCAGCGGCGCCGACATGGCCATTGAGCAGTTCAAACCCGGCAATCGCAATCACACCGCCGATCAGGATCGGCCCGACGCGTCCCCAGCCTTGCGGCAAGGCCGCCGCCGCCAAAGCGCCCAGAATGCCGCCCACCATGCCCAGTGACAGGCCATTGGCCACGGTCTGCGCACCAAGGCCGGAGGCATGGCCAATCCGCTCGGCATAGGACCAGACGGCGCTGATTGCGAAAAACACGAAAAGCACGGCGGCCAGACCGAACAATGTCTTGCGCCAGTCCACCTTGCCGGAAAGGTCGAAATGGGCCTCGTCCTTCTGGCCTTCCGGAAAGGCGACGATGCCCAACGCGGTCAAGGCGGTCAGTGCCACGCTGGCCATGAAAATGGCCGAAGGCGCATAACGCTCCTGAAGCGCGGGCAGGGCGAAGAGGAGGATCGCCGCGGCAATGCCGCTCACCACCAGATAATAGGCGAAGGCGCGGTCAGGATTGCGCGCGCGGCCCAGCGCGGCAAAGGAAAAGCCGATAGCCATGCCTTCGCCCGCGCCCGTGATTGCGCGTGCGCCGGCCATCGCGCCGTAGGAATGGGCAAGGCCCGTCACCATATCTCCCCCGGCGATCAGCAGCAGCGCCAGCCCCATAGCCAGACGCCATGAGAGCCGCGTCAGCAAAAGCGTGCTGACGGCGATGGCGGCGGCCATGGCGTTAAGGTTCCACGAGGCGATATAGCCCAGATGCTCGTCATCCACGCCCGATTGCGCGGCAATCAGGCCCAGAATGCCTGGCGTAGCATAGACAAACAACGCCCCTACAAAACCAATGACAATGGCGCTGATCAGACCCGCAGGGCTGAGCCGTTCGGCATGGCGGCCCAATTGGGCCTGTCCATCGATGGTAGAAACATGATCCATGGCAAGGCCCAGTTCTTATCGGGAAAAATCAGCGCCAGTGTCGCTTGGCCAGTGTGAATGAGCCGCTATCAGGCGGGCAATACGTCGTTTACGGCGGCCGCGAACTTGTCGACCAGTTCGTCCACTTCGGCCCGGTTGATGACCAGCGGCGGCGCGAACACCAGCGTGTCGCCCAAGGCGCGGGTGATCAGGCCGCGTGCGGCGGCCGCCTTGAGCACCTGGCGCCCGGTGCGGTCGGCCATGGGCAGGATTTCCTTGGTGGCGCGATCCTTGACCAGTTCGATGCCGACCATCAGCCCCTTGCCGCGAATATCGCCCACGGCGCGATGATCGCCGATGGTGGCGCGCATTTGGGCAAACAGATAGTCGCTCTGCTGCTGAACATTGGCAAGGATGTTCTCCTCGTCGATCAGGCGCAGCGAGGCCAGCGCCGCCGCTGCCCCCACCGGATGCGCAGAATAGGTAAAGCCATGGCCGAACAGGCCGGCGGTTGCCGCATTGCTTTCGATCACATCCCAGACCTTGGGCGAGATGAAGCATGCCGACATCGGGAAGTAGCCGCTGGTCACGCCCTTGGCCGAGGTGATGAGGTCGGGCTCGACATTATAGGTCTGCGCCCCCCAATAGGTGCCGAGGCGACCATAGCCGGACACCACTTCATCCATGACCAGAAGGATGTCATTGCGGCGCAGGATCGGCACGATTTCCTCGAAATAGCCTTCAGGCGGTGGGATCAGGCCGCCTGCGCCCATCACCGCTTCGGCAAAGAAGGCGCCGATCGTGTCCGCGCCTTCGCGCTCGATCAGTTCCTCCAGTTCCTTGGCCAGATGGCGCGAGAATTCACGCTCGCTCATGCCTTCGGGGGCCTTGCGATAGTAATAGGGCGCGCTGGTGTGTACAATCGGCCCCATCGGCAGCAGGAAGGGCGAATGCATGCCGGGCAGGCCGGTCATGCTGGCCGTCAGCACCGCCGAGCCGTGATAGGAATTCCAGCGGCAGATCAGCTTCTTCTTCTCAGGCTTGCCGCGCAGCTGGTTGTAATACCAGATCAGCTTGGCCTGGGTTTCGTTGCCGTCGCTGCCCGATGCGCCAAAGAACACGCGCGACATGGGGACGGGCGCGCGCTTGAGCAGTTCTTCGGCGCATTCGACGGCCACATCGATCGACATGCCGTTGAACGCATGGAAGAAGGAAAGACGGCGGCTTTGCGCATCCATCGCCGCTGAGATTTCCTCGCGGCCATAGCCCAGATTGACGCACCACAGGCCCGCCATGCCGTCCAGATATTCCTGACCGTGAATGTCGGTGATGCGCACGCCCTTGCCCGATGCCATGATCGTGGGACCATCGGCCTTAAGATCGGCAATGGAGGTGAAGGGATGGAACAGGCTTTGCTGGTCGATCGTTCCGGCGCGCTGAATATCCAGGGTCATGTCATGTCCTATTGGCTGGGACAGGCAAGCCGAAAGGTTGCCCGTTGGGTTTCTCCCCCTTCGGTCCTGCGTGGGAGAAGGGATTATTATCTGCAACAGTCACAGTAAATAGCCTAAGTTTGTTGTCAAGGGTAAACATTAGTGCCCGGGAGCCTATCACTGTTTACCTCCGGTGAGCTATGGGGCCGAAACAAGCGCTTTGTTTCCTGCGCGACATGCGGCATCAGCTTGACTCGAAGGCAGAAGAGAGGAATCTGGACCGATGGACGACAAGCTTGAAACCAACAACGTCATCGCCATGATGTCTTTTGCCGAAGTGGTGAGCACCGGCAGTTTTTCGGCGGCGGCAACTTCGCTGGGCTATTCAAAGGCGGCCGTGAGCCGACAGATTTCGCGGCTTGAGACCAGCGTCGGCATGAAGCTGCTCGAGCGCAACACGCGAACGGTGACGCTGACCCCGGTGGGGCGCGAAATGTATGCGCGCTGCGCCCGGATTGTGGACGAGGTGAACGAAGCCAATCGCGTGATGACCGGGATGCAGCAAAAGCCGCGCGGCGATCTCAAGGTCAATGCGCCGGTGGTTTCCTCGCTGTTCGACCTGACCAAGATCATCCCGCGCTTTTTGCAGGCCTATTCCGATATTCGCCTGTTCATCAACCTTTCCGACAGCCGGGCAGATTTGCTCAAGGGCAGATTCGATGTCTCGTTCTGGATTGGCGAGCCTTATGACGCCAATCTTGATTCGGTGCTGCTGCGCGAATATCCGATGGTGCTGGTGGCTTCGCCGGCCTATCTCGACCGCGAGGGGCGGCCCAAGGCGGCCGGCGATCTTAAAGAGCATGTCTGCATTTCCGAAACCCACCTGTCGCAATTGGGCGAATGGCGGCTTTCCAAGGATACGACCGTGGCGATCGGGCGCGGGCCTTTGACATCGAACTCGGTGCGCATGGCGCGCGAGGCCTCGCTTCAGGATCTGGGCGTCAGCTATATGCCGCGCTTTCTGGTGGCCGATGACATTGATGCCGGAAGGTTGGAGGTGCTGCTGCCCGATCTGGTGACCGAAACAATCTCGCTCCATCTGCTCTTTCCCAAGGGAAGCTACATGCTTTCCAAGGTCCGCGCCTTTGTCGATTTCGTCGCCTCGGAAGTGCGCGAAGGTCCGGCCGCCAGTGTGGGCGGCGGTATCGCCCTGACGCAGGCCTATTAAGCGCAAAAAAGGGGCGCCGCAGATGTGGCGCCCCCTCAGGGTGGATTATTGGCGGGGCGCGATTGTTCGCGCCCCGCAAGGCTGGTTCAAAGATCGAGGCAATCGTTCGGGAAGCCGAAAGACATGGCCCCCAGATTGCGGAAATAGGGCACGGGATTGTTCGCCACATGCGCGCGCGCCGTGTGAATATCGAGAAAGGCGTTCTGGACCAGATTGCCGCGATAGATCGCCTTGCCGCCGCTGTAGAGCATCAGCTTGTCAATGGCGGTGACGCAGCGGCTGACGGTCGAGGTGGTGGAGGCCCCCAGTTCGGCGCGGCGCTCCAGCGGCCAGTCATTGCGCTCTGCGCGATCGACCATTTCGGCCAGATCGCGATTGAGGCGCATGTCCAGATCATCCAGCGTCAGCTTCACCTCGGCGATGGTTTCCTGAATGGCGCTGTCGCCCGCGATGCGCTGGCCTGTGTAGGTGGTGCGCTTCTCCCGCGTGGCCTCGATAAAGGTGTCGAGCGCGCGTTGCAGGGTGCTGAGTGAAGTGGTCGAAACGGTGCGGTTGAACACCTGCGCAAAGGGGATGCGATAAAGCGCACTCTTGTTGACCGCATGACCGGGGCATTCCATGCGGAACATGTCAAATTCGCGGATCACGCGATGTTCGGGCACGAAAGCGCCCTCGACGAGAATATCGTTGCTGCCCGTACCTTGCAGGCCCATCACATCCCAATTCTTCAGGATCTGATAATCGGCGCGCGGGATCAGGAAATTATAGGGCTCAACGCCCGGCGCGCCATCCTCACGGGGCACATTGGCGCCCAGAATGACCCAATCGCAATGATGCGAACCGCTGGAAAAGGCCCAGCGCCCGCTCAGGCGATAGCCGCCCTCGACCCGTTCCACCTTGCCCACCGGCATGTAGGACGAGCTGATCCGCACCGAATTGTCCGCGCCCCAGACATCCTGGGCCGCGCGATCATCGAACAGCGCCATTTGCCAGTTATGCACCGCCACCACGCCATAGACCCAGGCGCTGGCCATGCAGCCCAGCGCAAGCTGGCGGGCGATGTCGACATAGACCTTGGGCGACAATTCATAGCCGCCATAGGCCTTGGGCTGGAGCACTCTGTAAAAGCCGGCGTCCACAAATTCCTGAATGGTCTGATCGCTGACCTGACCGTTACGGCGCGTCTCGGCTTCGCGTTCGCGCAGCACCGGGATCATGTCGGCGGCACGCTTCACCAGATCCTGCGCCAAAGTGTGCGATGCACCCATGGAACTCTCCTCTTTCGATAGGCTGGCGGACATTTTTGACTCCTCTCGAATCACTGTCGCTCATTGTGGCGTTCTAAGGTTGCCATAATGCAATCAAATACGTCAATAGGCGCATACTGTTGCATGAGTGCAACCATTTATTTTTGACAAAAACAACATAAATACAATGATATATGTAAATTCAAGCGACCGAATTTCCGGGATGTTTGGCGTGCATTACGTCAAAGTGCGGTGGCGAAATTTTTCAGTTGCATTTACGAAACAATAGTCAATATTAAGTGCAAATCGTTGCTCTCGGATAAACGAGGGGACAGACTCGCAGGTGAAACCTCGCTGCATGCAATGCTGCGGGCTCTGTGTTGATGAAAGGGAGACCATGACTAACCACCGCCAAAGCCTCAAACGGGATCTTATCCTTGGTTCCGCCATGGCCATCCTGCTTGCTACATCCGCGCAGGCGGCCGATAATGCGGCGGCCCCTTCGGCTGATGCGGGGGCCGCGCCTATGGCCGGCGAAATCGTGGTGACCGCGCAGAAGCGCCAGCAAAGCCTGCGCGATGTTCCGCTTTCTATTGCCGCGCTGGGCGCTGATGAGATGAAGGCCGTGGGGCATCAGGACGCCACCGCGCTTGTCACCCGCCTGCCCAGTTTTCAGGTCCAGCAGTTCAGCCCCAGTTCGGTGATCTTCAACATTCGCGGCGTGTCGCAGAACGATTTTGCCGACAGTCAGGAAGCCCCGATCGCCTTCTACAATGACGAAGTTTACGGCGCGGCGCTCTCCGCCATCAGCGGTCAGAATTTCGACCTTGAACGCATCGAGGTGCTGCGCGGTCCGCAAGGCACGCTGTTTGGCCGCAACGCCACGGGCGGCCTAGTGCAATATATCACCGCCAAGCCGACCAAGAAACTGGAGGCTGCCGCCTCGCTCACCCTTGGCGACTATGGCGAAGTGGGCGTCGATGCCTTTATCAGCGGTCCGCTGTCCGACCGTGTTCGCGCCCGTCTGGCCGTGACCAGTGACGATTACGGCGGCTATATCCAGAACCTTTCCGGCGCCAATGTGGGCAGCCGCCATTTCTTTGGCGCGCGCGGCCAGATCGAAGGCGACGTGGGGGCAAGCGGCCTCCTGCGCGTCAAGGTGCAATATCTGCAGAACCGCAGTGAAACCAGCGCGCCCTATACATGGCTGGCCGCGCAGCCCAATGCCGATGGTTTGGGCGTGCCCAATCCGGGACAGCCGGACAATCTGGGCTATATCAACACCAATCCATCGCCCTTTGTGCAGTCGTTTAACAACGTGCCGCGTTTCCGCCGCACGTTCTGGAGCGTTTCGGCGCGTTATGAACAGCCGCTCAACGATAATATCCAGTTCGTGTCGATCACCGATTATCAGCACGTGACCAAGCATTACGGCGAAGACACCGACATGACGCCGCAAAGCGTCTTTGACTATTATCAGGATCAGACCCAGTGGCAGGCGTCACAGGAATTCCGCCTGTCGGGCAAGACCGATCGCCTGAACTGGGTGGCGGGCATCTATGGTCTGGTGATTGATGCCGATGCGCGCGCCACGATTGACGGCCAGATTCCGGGCTTTCTCGTCGGTCGCCTGCAGGCAGGCGGGCCGCAGAAAACGCTCAGTTTTGCGCCCTTTGGTCAGTTTGACTATAAGGTGACCGATAAGCTCACCCTGACTCTGGGCGGCCGTTACAGTTGGGATCGCAAGAAGGACGATTATTTCCACTCTGTGGTCGGCGATTATGGCTACACCACCGGCGTCGTCACCCTGAACGGCGTGGATGACAGGTTCAATCCCGGCAACAATCCGCTGGCTGTGCAATATTATCGCAACTGGTCGGGCAAGGCCGGGCTTGAATATCGCCCGATGAAGGACGTGCTGTTCTATGCAGGCATCAACCGGGGCACCAAGAGCGGCGGCTTCGACATTCCCAACTTCCTTATTCAGGATGCGAACGGCAATTATCTGAACAACACCATCCCTTATCGTCAGGAAGTTCTGACCAATTACGAGGGCGGGTTCAAGATCTCGACGCTCAACCGCAAGCTGGATGTCAACGCTTCGCTCTTCCATTATAAGTACAGCAATTATCAGGCCTTTATCATTCAAGGGCTGACGGCGGTCATCACCAATCTGCCTGCCCAGATCACGGGCGCGGAAATGGAGGTCGCGGTGCGCCCGATTTCGGGCATGCGTCTGGGCGCCTTTGCCACCTATCTTGACACCAAGATCAACAATGTCGCGCTGCCCTCGGGCCGGGTGACGGATCGCGTCATGCCTCAGGCTCCCCGCTGGAGCGCGGGCTGGAACGGCAGCTATTCTTTCGCTCTGGGCAAGGGGGAAGTCAGCCTTAGCACTGACTGGCGCTATGATGGCGATTTCTACTTCTCAACCTTCAACGCGCCCATCGATCTGGAAAAGTCGCATGTGATGGGCAATGCCCGCATCGGCTATACGCTGGGCCATTGGTCGATCACCGCCTTTGTCAACAATGTCACCAACAAGCGTTTCCGGGTCTATGATCTGGATAACAGCCTTTCGTTGGGTTCGGCGCAGGCCACCTTTGCCCGCCCGCGCTGGATGGGCGTGACCTTCGGCTGGAAGATGTAAGCCGGACCTGCGTTTTCCGCCGTCCGATGGGATGGCGGAAAACGCGGGCATTATTCCCCTTTGAAATCGTACAGGATTGAGAATGAGCAAAAAGGTCGTGATCCTCGCTGGAGGAGGTGGGTCCTCAAAAACCAGCCTGTTGGTGGCATGGATCGCCTCGCAAATGGCTCGCTCGGATATTGAAGCCGAGATCGTCCGTCTGGCAGAGATCGACTGTCAGGCGCTGGCAAGGTTCGACCTTTCCGATCCCGGCGTCAAAAGAATGCTGCGTCTGGTGGATGAAGCTCACGGCGTGGTGGTGGCGACTCCGATTTACAAGGCGTCTTTTGCCGGGATCGTCAAACTGGCGCTCGATATTCTTCCGCAATTTGGCTTGGCCGGTAAGGCCGTGTTGCCCGTCGCAACGGCAGGCAGCCTGGCTCATGCGCTGGCGCTCGACTATTCCCTTCGCCCGGTGTTGCAGTCCATGGCGGCGCGCCACATCGTGCAATCCACCGTGGTGACCGAAGCAGACTGGATCTACAGCGAGGCCGGACCTTCGCTGGTCGACAAAACCGAGGATATGCTGTTGCGGGCGGTCGAGCATTTTGCTTTTGCCCTCGATAACCGAAGGGAAGTGGCGGAGCTAGGTTCCCCGCGTATGCTGATCGAGCCGTAGCAAATAGGGTAACATTGCTGAGACTTTGTGGCCTGCGCTTTGTTCTCTGGCAAGCGGTTCCATAGCAAAACGCCGGCCTTGGACCATTCTCGACGGCAACGGGGAAAAGAGGAAACCGGATGATTGTTGCCACAACTGACAGGCTAACACTTCGTCAGTTCCGCGAGGGCGATGGTCCGGCACTCTTTGCCTATCTGCACAAGCCGCGTGTTTCCTGTTTCGCTTCCATGGCGGTGGCCGACGAGATTGCCGCAGAGGCCGAAGCACGCGTTCGTGCCGCGGCCGGGGATTATGTCGCTGTCTGCCGTCAGGATACTGGGCAACTGATCGGGGACCTGTTTATGAAGCGGGAGGGCGATACAGTTTCGATAGGTTGGCACTTCAATCCCGATCATACGGGCGCGGGGTTCGCCTTCGAAGCATCCCGGGCTTTGATCGACAACCTTTTTTCCAGCCAAGGTGTTCGCCGTATCTACGCTTATGTCGAAGACGACAACGTCGGATCGCAGCGCCTATGCGAGCGTTTGGGGATGCGGCGCGAAGGCCTGTTTCTGGAGTTTGCATCCTTTATCGACGACGCGGATGGTCAGCCAATTTTCGAAAATACGTTCCAATATGCGATGCTGAGCAAGGAATGGCCGTCGCAAGGTAATTCTGTTGCCACTGCCTGATAATCATTCAGACCGGCAGGTCGCCATGCTTTCCGATCGCGCTGCCGACCCCCGCCAATCGCTCCGCCTTGCCGACACGGCTTCTTCATTGAACCCGCGTCGCTCCAATCCATGGCTTGATCGCGTTCGGTTGGCAATCGGAGGGACAGAAAGTATGCGGATTGTCTGGCGTTCTGAACCAGTCATATCGGAGGCTAGGGCGCTTTTCAGCCTTGCGGCGCCATTCATCATTGGCAATCTGGCATGGTCTCTGATTGCGGCAGGCAATCTTTTTCTGATCGGCCATCTGGGTTCTGACGCGGTTGCTTCGGGTGCGCTGGCGACGAATCTGTATAATGCTTTTCAAATTTTCGGAATGGGGCTGGCGACTGCGATTTCCCCGATGATTGCCCGCGAGCGAGGGCAGAACAAGTATTCGGTGAGGGAAATACGGCGCACGGTCCGTCAGGGAATGTGGATCACGGCCGGTTTTTGCGTGCCAATATGGATTGCCCTGTGGCACGCAGCCACAATCCTTCTGGCGCTGGGGCAGGATGCGGTCCTTGCAGGCCAGGCTCAGATGCTTCTGCGGGGCCTGCAATGGGCACTGTTGCCCTATCTGTGGTTCTATGGGCTCCGGCATTTTCTGGGCGCAATGGAACGTCCGCTTTGGGGCGTGATCATCACTGTTGCCGCGCTGCCCGTCAATTTTCTGCTCGGCTGGTGCCTGATATTGGGGCATCTGGGCCTGCCCCGCCTTGGCCTTTTCGGCGCGGGACTGGCGAGCAGCCTGACAGCGCTGGCCATGTTGCTTACTTTGGTGACGGTCATTGTACGAGATCGTCAGTTTCAACGCTTTCACGTTTTTGGCCGCTTCTGGGCTGCGGATTGGCCGCGGCTCCTTACTATGCTTCGGCTTGGTGCGCCTATCGCCGTTACATTTGCCATGGAAGTGACGGTGTTCAACGCGTCTGCCTTTCTCATGGGAACAATTGGACGTCCCTCACTGGCGGCCCATGCCATTGCCAATCAAATTGCGGGGCTGTGCTTCATGGTCCCGCTGGGCATCAGCCAGGCGTCAACGGTTAGGGTCGGGATCGCCTATGGCCGCAGGGATGCAATGGCCATCAGAAGAGCCGGATGGATCGCGCTTGGTTTTGCCCTTGCCTTTGCGATGACATCCGCGCTGACGCTGGCAGCACTGCCGCGCAACCTCATCGCGCTTTTCCTGGATCTGCATGACCCGCGAAACGGTGAGGTCGTGCTGCTTGCCACCAAATTTATTTACATTGCTGGGGTGTTCCAATTGATGGACACCACACAGGCGGTAAATGCGGGTTTGCTCAGAGGGCTGCATGACACGCGCTATCCTATGACGGTGGCGGTGTTGGGCTATTGGCTGGTAGGGATGGGAACCGGATACCTCCTTTCTACGCGCACGCCGCTGGCTGGTGTCGGCATTTGGATCGGGCTTGCAACCGGGCTGGCTTTCGTGGCGCTCTTGCTGTCCATGCGATGGCTGTCGCGTATTGACCGTTTGAATTTTGGCGCTGGTATCGTTTAAGGATTGATCGCAATTTACGTGCGATCACGCCCGGAGATCCGGGAGCTTTGCTCCGTTTACCAAACCATCAAATGTTCCTATTTGGCCGCGATACACTCCTGTTCTCATTGCATCCGGCATGTACTGAAAATCAAATCAATGCGTTGCGCGTTGAGTCTGAGCAGCGGCATCGCCTGGCGCATCATTTCCGCTTCGGCCAAAGGGCCTTGCGGCTCAAGGTCAGGTTCCTGTGCCGACGAGCCGACTGGCGCAGGATCGCTGAGGCTCCTGATGCCTTGGAGATCGGCCCATACCAGCCATAGCGACTTGCCGTCAGGCGCGAGCCATTGCGGCGCGATTTGGGGCGAATAGGGCCGCGCATCGGTGTTTCCACCCGGAGCCCACGCGCGATCCTCATGAACACGCCGCCACGGTCCCCAAGGGGTGTCTGAAACCCAGAAGCCCAGATAGCCGGGCCGTGCGAACTCGGTTCCATCGGACGCACAGCCGGTACCGGCGCTGACCATCATGTAAACTCCAAGCGGTTCGTTCCAGACAACGCTTGGCAACCAGGTTTCAACCACGATATCGCCTTCAAAAAGACTGGTGCGATTGACCCAGCCCTCGGGAAAGATGTGGACAGGCTGACGTGCCTCGATCTCCGGGCGCCAGACCGGGGCGCCTTCGGCCGTACGACCCGCGTAGAATTCATAGGAGGTTCGCTCCAGTATCTGTGCGATCGGGACGCGGAACATCATCAGTTGATTCATCAACCCGTCGGTGTTTCCATTAGGGCTGTACACGTAGATGTAGCCGTCACGATTGGCGCGATAGTCCTGCCCCATTTGCAGAAAACTCAACAGAGAGAAACAGCCGTCCGGCTCGTCGTAGAAGGCAAGCCGGGAGCGAGATTGCTCTGCCCAGTTCTCGTCGCGAACAGGCGTGCTGCCATCCTGATTGCGCCATATGCGGCCACCGTCATCGGAGTAGATCAACTTGGCCGCATTCCAGTGACGCAGACGGCCCTGTGCCCGGTCCAGCGCGCCAAGTGATTGATAGATCCGGCCATGCACCGCCAGCAGACCGTGGCCGTGGTAATGAGGAACATCTTCCGGCCCTGCCACGTGATCGACAGCCGGGTAGCCCCGTACTTCGTCCACCGTGAGAGCAGGGGGGTGTCCATCCAGTTTCCAAAGCGAGCGTTTGTAGAACCTTCGGGGTTTCGTCGTGAAACCAATGCCATCGTTCTGCACTATGAACTGTTGGCCATCGGCTCCCCATGTCATTTTATAGCCGTCGCCCATGCCGGGCAGGCGAAAAATCGTCGCATCGCGCAGCTTGAGGCCGGAAATGCGGCCTTCACCGGTATTAGGCCCTTGGGCAAGCGCGCCGCGCGCCCACACAGCTTGCCCCGCCGTCACCGCTGCTGCCAGCACCTGCTTTATGAAAGATCGTCGCGCCGACATATGTGCTTCTCCTGGAGCAACCGGTTTTGACAGCGGCGGGGAATGTCCTGCCGCTGTCCATGAAATCAAAAATCAAGCTGATACTGGATGCCGATCTGCCGCGGGCGGCTGACGACCGCCCGCGGCAGGCGTTGGTATGTTCCGTCGGCAAGCAGTTCTTGCCGGTCGAAGCTGGAGGCGGGCTGATCGCCGTAGTTGAGCCGCTTATCCAGCAGGTTCTTCACGAAAACCATAACCTGCGACCGGCCGAAGCTCAGTCCCATATTGCCATTGATCATGCTGATCGGCTGACGCGTATAGAAGCCACCGGCACCATTGGGCACCTTTGTACTGCTAGAGTAACTGTAGTCGGCAGCAGCAAAGAACGTGAACGTATTGTTGATCTGGTTTTCGTAATAGCCAGATACGGTCGCGCTCCATTTCGGCATTTGCGGCAATGGGCTGTTCGCAGGCATCGGCAACACGCCGGGCTGGAGCAGGACGCCATTGGTGTACCCCAGGCCGGCCTGGATCGAGAATGGAATGGAGGCAATCGGTCGGCCGGAAATCTCCAGTTCACCGCCGCGTATTCGTGCCTTACCGGCGTTCGTGGTGATGGACAACAAACAGGTCGGAAGGATCGTGGATTGCTGGATATTGCTCCAGTCGATCTGGAATGCCGCCGCGGAAGCATTGATCCGGCCTCCGGCAAAGCGACTCTTCGCACCAATCTCATAATTCCAGAGCGTGTCGGACCGGTACTGCCTGACCTTGGCGCTATCGAGTCCGAGATTGGCCAGGTCTGCATTGCAAATATCAGGCAGCAGCGCCGTGCTGCCACCAGGACGGAACCCCTTTGATGCGGAAACATAGACATTTCCGTGGTCTCCAACCTTGTACGAAAGCACGGCCTTGGGAACCCAACCGCTTTGCTTGTCACTAACGGCAGGGCTATACTGACCATTTACGTCAAAGAGTATGCCGGTATTCATTGACGCGTCGCCGCTTGTTTTGTTCCAATATTTACGAATTCCTAAAGTAGCTGTCAATTTTGGAATTATTTCGTAGTAAATTTCGCCAAATATTGCATAGTCATTGGAGCGGGTGATGCCCAGGTTAGCCCCAAACCAATCCGGCTCGAAACCAGCGGCTGCTAATGCCGGAACATGGTTTACCGGAACATCTGCACTGGAATACTGGTGCTGGTAATAAACACCTGCGATTCCTGACAAGTGCGGCAACAATGTGCCCTCGTCGAAGGAAATGCGGTCTTCATGCGTAAAGCGCCGTTCCTTATTCAAAGAATAGGCGGTGATCACCGGATGCCCGAAATCCGATCCGAAATTTTGCTCGAGCCACAGGTTGCTGCCTTCGGTATCATCTTCCAGCTGCCTGATCCGGCGCATAAAAAAGCTTGTCGAGGACACCACCGAGAAGCCCTGACCAGCATAGTTCAGGACGAGGGAGCCAAGGCCCCAGCTGTCATGCGAGTACTCCTGGACGTCGGCATCGCGGTTCGAGACATAAGAGAGGGGGCGATACCCGGGCAGCGGCACATAGGCAGCGGGGAAGCCGTGCAGGATGTCGGATTGGCCGATGACTGATGCTGTGACCTCCAGGCGATTTGTCAGCTTGGCTCGCATTGTGGCCGATCCTGCCAAGACGTCATTGCCTCCTTGACCGCCAACCGAAACCAGTCGACCGGAAGCATCGGGGAATGTTCGCGTAATAAAGCCTGAATCATGCCTGTAACCGGCTGCAACGTCCAGCGCGAGTTTGCCGGGCACCAGCACGAAATTGGCTTGGGCATTACCCTGTCCATCAAAGCCGGCATCCTTGGTGCCTCCGCCCTGGACTTGGACAGAACCTGAGGTCTCGCTCAACGAGGGTTTCTTGGTGATGAAGCGTAGATTGCCGCCCATCGAACTGGCGCCAAACAAGGTACCTTGCGGCCCTTTCAGTACCTCCATGCGGTCAATGTCCAGCGTCAAAGGACTGACGGACGAGGGGACCGGCGTATCGTTGATATAATAGGATGTCGTGCCTACTCCGGCGACCCCGCGGATCGTGGTCTGGCGGTCACCTGCCCATTGTAGCGTGCCGCCCTGACCATACTGAAAGCTTAGATTCGGAACCCGGGTGGCGTAATCGGAGAAGCTCTGGATATTTTGCGATTTGATGTAGTCGGACGAGAGGGCCGTGATTGACGCGGGCACGTCAGTCAGCTTTTCATCCTTGCGCCGGGCTGAAACGACAATATCCGAAGTCTGCGACAGAATGGTATTGGATGTGCCCTGCCGGTCGGCAGTTTGCGCGCCGGCTGCGCTGTTGGTCAGCGCAAGCGCTGCGCCCGCCAACAACACCGAGCGAAACGGTGTAATGCCGCTCGTGGATATCGCTGCGGAAATGGCTTTGGATCGACGACAAGTCGTCGCTGCTATGAGATCGCTGCTCAATTTCTTTTTACTCCCTGTGTTAAGTATTTTGGTTTTGATGGGCTCAGGCCGACTCTGAGGTCAAACATCCAACGCTTGAAAATTGGCTCGCCGGCGCAAGCGGAAGAGTTGGGAGCCGCCTGCAATTAGGCTGCGCAACTGGTTTCGGCTCAGGTGGACATCGTTACCCATGAGTAACGTGCAGCGAATTTTTCTGAATTTTGTTGCGCGATTGTAAATAGAAAAATCGCGTTGAAACCCGTTCGGAAACGTTTGCCCACGCCGGTTGAATGTTACCTACCGCGCATGGTGTTAACCGGAAGGACGCCCGTCTTTCGGTCAGTTTGCAGCAGCAAGCAATGGTCAAACGGTTACACCACGGCTTCGCGCTTTCTCCGTCGTGCGCATCTGACATAGCCTGCGAGGCAGATCGGCTGTCAGGTCGGCGGATGTTGGGGGGAAACGGCTCGGCTGCGGAGCGATGCCCGGCGCGAGGCGCCGGAGCGTTCGATCCGGCCGCGCAATTCTCGCCGCGACAATGGAGATCAAGATGAAGAAAGTTAAATTCGGTATTGCTGTCATGGCTGCCGGCTTGCTGGCGGCAGTGCAGCCCGCATCGGCTCACCATTCGTTCGCCATGTTCAATCAGAATAATACCGTAGAGTTCAAAGCCGCGACCGTGGTCCAATTTCAGTGGTCAAACCCGCACGTCTACGTGGTGATCAAGAGCGGAAACACAAATTATACTCTTGAATGCAGCAGTCCTTCCGGAATGCGCGACAGCGGATGGAAGTTCGATACCTTGAAGGCCGGCGATAAAGTTGATGTGGCGTTTTTCCCTATGCGTGATGGTCGACCGGGCGGCGCATTAAAGACCGTCACCTTGCAGGGCGGCAAGGTTCTGAAGGCATGGTAACCGCTCTCCGGTAAAATCTTCAGGGCGAAACAATCACTTCAATGAAAGGTCTACCGCTTATATGCGGATTCAGAACGTATCCCGGCTCATGGTGTCTGCCTCGATTTTGCTCACCGCTCCCACCGCGATCGCCGCGGAGGTTAAGCCTGCCCATGCCGTTGCGCATGTTTCCGAAAACGCCATCATGAGCGCCGAACATAACCTGACCGGCGTCTGGGAGCGAGACCCAAGCCCATTTGAGGAAGGCGGTGCAGGTGCGGCCGAGGACATGCCTCCGCCACGGCCGGGGCCAAACCTCAAGGAGCCTTTTGCTGCCGAGTGGAAGGCGCTGCGGGCCAACCGGCAGGCGGCTCTGGATGCAGGCAAGCCGCTTGCGGATTCAAGCACGCTGTGCATGCCGGAAGGCACGCCAACGATCATGCAGGCAATCTACCCGATCCAGATTCTTCAGACGCCGGGACAGGTCACGGTGTTGGCAGAACTCTACATGCAGACCCGGCGGATCTATATGAACGCGCCCTTTCCCAAGCGGGGCGATCTGGAGCCGACGTTCTATGGCTTTTCCTCCGCCCGTTGGGAGAACAAAACACTTGTTGTCACCACCCGAGGACTGCAAAAGGAGATGCAGTTTTTCGAAATCCCGCACAGCGATCAAATGGTGGTGACCGAACGATACCAGATCACTGGGCCTGACAAGATGCGGGTCGATTTCTCGATCGAAGATCCCGCCTTTCTGAAATCGCCTTATCGCTGGACATGGCGATACAAGCGCAACCACAAGTACCGCATTCCCGAATATGTTTGCGATCACAGCCTCGAAAAGATCAACCCTGACGGGACGGTGTCCTTCGAGCCAAAGTAAGTTGATCCCGGCATCGTTGCTGTCCGCTCAGTTGGATGGCAACGATCCCGCTTTCGCCGGACAGCCGGCACACCAGCAGGCTGGGTCGTTCGGCGCAGATTCGCCTCATGGCGATAGCTGTCATGTTTGCGCGTGCAACCGATCGCGTGGTTGATAAACCTACATATCTGGGTAGTTTGTCGGCATGGGCAAATTTATGGCAACATATGAAGGAATATCAGGCATCTGTCCTGCATCGATACTATTGGGTCGGCAGTTCCGGAATGCTATGGACTATCTCTGGAAGTTGGTGAACTTGGCGAGGCGGGCGCAGGATGAATGGCGCCGATGGCAATGAATGCTTCCGACGAAGATGCCCAGGCCCTGATCGCGGAAGGCAAAAAGGTTCGAGAGTTCATCGCGTCCAATCGGTCCGACACTCTGCTGCGCATTTTTGATTACCTGTTGCAATGCTCGATCGAAGGCCAGCGACCGCGCGAAACCGACATTGCCGCCGAGATCTTTCCCAACGACCTGATGACAACCGGCCAGCAGGGATCTCGGGTACGTGTCGGCGTTTACCGCCTGCGCAAGAAACTGGATGCGTTTTATGAGGGGCGCATAGGTCGGCGCCTTATCATACCGCCCGGCGAATATGCGCTTCAGTTGACAACGCCGGACGGCCCGGTCGAGGTGGTCGATCATCAGAAAACCCCTTCCGTACAGCCCCGGCGGGCGCCGTTCTTGTGGATGGCGATTGCTGCGTTGGTGCTTATAAATGGGGTGGTCGCATGGCTTTACATGGATCATCAATGGGCGCCGGAGCGGCCGCTGGTCCGCTCGCCGCTATGGGGCGCTATCGCTGCAAGCAAGCACAAGACCTATCTGGTGATAGGGGATCACTTCGCCTTCGCCAAAGTTTCAAGCGGCGTGAAGGATGATGATATCGTTCACGACCTCAATATCAATTCAACAGACCAATTCTACAAATATACCTCTTCCAGCCCGCATCTTTCGGAAAACCTTAGGGATCAGAGCCTTTATACGGTCAGTGCTCAGATTCTGGGTTCCGTTGGTATCATAGCATCGTACTTGCATATATCGACAATTCAGCCGACGACATCGTTCAGGCTCGATCCCACCATGATGCAGGCGTCGAATATTGTCTATGTTGGAACATTGGACGAAATGTCGAACCTCTTACGCACCCCGCTTATGGAAGCTTCGGGATTTAGCTGTGGTTCGCATTGCTTTGACCTTATCGACAAGGCATCCTCTCGGCGCTTTGCTTCCGACAGCCCTTATGTGCTTACCGATGGCACCGTTCCGCGACGAGACTACGGCTATCTGGCGAGCTTTCCAGGGCCGTCCGGCCATTCGGTTGTGATTGTCTCCGGCACTGGTGATGCTGCGGTGCGGCAGATGGCCGAGATTGTTACCGATGTGACCATGATCGAGCGTCTCCGCCACCAACTGGGCGGCAACCTGTCTGCGTTCGAGGCGCTGTATCAGGTGCGCACCATGTTCGATCAAACCTATGGCAGCACCCTGATCGTGGCGCGCCCGCTGAATTCAGGACATATGTGGGATAAGACAAAGCCCGACGAATAGCATCGTTTTATTGCTGCGCTGTGCCACCCGGCGTGATTTTCAGCAGCCGTGAGTTAATCAGGCGGGCCTCAAACACCAGATTGCCAACGGTTCGGAACTGGAAAAGCGCCTCGAAAGCCGCGGCAGGGCCGATACGTCGGGAAATGGCATCGAGTTGCCGCTTGTCGGCAACGATGCGCACTATCTGCGCCAATGCAGCGTCCTCGATGCCGGCGATCACGATCGTCCTGTTACCGGCACGGCCCGGAAAACTCGCGACATAGCCATAATCGTAGCCCATGGCGGTGCCTGCCTGATTCTCGCTTGATGTCGTGGCTGAGTCCGTTTTTGCACGAAATGTCTGTCCGGTCGCCGTATCCCTGATTTCTTCAAAGTCGGAACCCGGTGCGTAACCCAGGATGGGCAGAATTGGTGAACGAAGTTTCCCTAACTGCGAAAACGGCGCAACATAGATGACATTGCGTGTATCGATCATGTCCTGTGAGATTTTCGATACGGGAACGATGTCGCCCATCGCATGATCCTGCCTCACATCACCGGCCAACGATAACGTGGTCACCGCAGCCATCGCAACGCTTGATGGAATCCGATAGATGTCGCGATCATGCAGTGCGGGGTAAAGCTGTGGACGTTGTCCCAGATAGGTGTCCAGATCGAGCGACGACTGGATTCCCGAATGCATCACAAGGCGAGCGATCTGTCCATCGCCGCCGCCTTCGGCCACCATATAGAAGTCGCTGACGGCGATGACGGGGGAATGCGGATGAGCCGCGATGGGCTTCCAAAGCTGACTTTGAGCGAGGGGAGGTACCGCAGGTTGTGTACGACCGGCACTCCACCCCCATAGCAGCAGCCACAGAAGGGCGCTTGTGACAAAAGCCGCGCCAAGCGCCATTCCGACCCGCTGCTCGCCCGCCGAGGTGGGCATGGCGGCGGGGGGCGGAGTATCACCGGGCTCTGTGTCGTCGGCCGCCTGAAGCAGCAGGAGCCGGTATTCACCTTTGGGGATGTGCAGCCGCGCCCCGCCAGCACCGGCGTTGAAAGCCTCCAACCTTTGGCGCAGTCGATAGACATAAGCGCGAACTGTGGAATCCTGAGAGGTGTCGAAATCCGCACTCTTGTCGAACACGGACATCGCGATTTCGACCTCCTTGGGCGCGCGCGATTCCGATGATCGAGCTACGAGATAGTCGAACAGTTGGATCAGCTTGATGGCTCGACCGTCAGTAGCAAGCACTTCACGAAAACGCGCCGATTGCTCGGCCATGATCTGCTCTGTCGGGGTGTGGAACGAGTCTTCTGCAACAGGCTCTGTCAACTGGAAGGGCCTCCTTGCATTCAACCCTATCTGATGGCTTTCGGGAGTCAATACATAGCCAATCGACTATATCTATTAACCCCATCTGCAGTATTTCGTCGGAATTTCCGCCCGATTTTTCTGAAGCATATTACCGTACCAAAGTGGTGCCGAAAGGCTGCAAACACAATTCTTACCCCCTTGAGATGCTTAGAAGTGTCACCCCGTTCGCGTAATCGAGATGTCAGGTTGTGGACGTCATTGGGATGGAGCGTCTGGGGCAATCACCATGCTGCGGGCATGCTTTGAGCAAACCTGTAAAGAGGAATGTTTGCGGCTGACTTCTGCGCAATCGCGCCCTGCATCGCGTCGAGCGGATTAGCCGCCTCGATCAACGCGGCAAGGCAATAGTCCGATCAACTAGATCGACCGCAAGTCTATCAAGAAACTGCGCATTGATGGCCGCCTTCCTTGCCGAGGGGCGGGCATGCGGCCTATTGCGCGTCCTTGGGGAACCAGAAGGTCTGGTGACAAGTCTCGCACTGACCATCCAGTTCGCCGGCCGCCTCATAGACGGTCTTGAGATCACGGCGGTCGGCGGCCTTGCCGATGCCGTCGATCTGGCGGGCAAGGGCGGTGGCATATTGGCGGAAGCCGGCGGGATTGGCGTCGATGTGGCGCTGAATGTCGGCCGGTTTGGCGCCTCCGGGGGTCTGTTCGTCAAGGATCTGCTGATCGGCCTTGCGCACCACAAAACTCTTGGCCCCGCCCAGCCGGTTGAGCGAGGCCGACAGGTCCGTCAGGGCGGCGCGCAGCTTGATCCAGTCGGCAGGTTTCATCTTCTTGGCCGAAGGATTGCCCTCATCGTCCAGCTTGGCATTGGTGATGTCCCATAGAACCTGCGCCTTGGCCGCAACGTGATCGTGCATCTCGCTATAGACCACCACCGGCCCCTTGCGCGCAGGCTTGACGGCGCCCTGCGTCAACACGGCCAGCTGTACCAGCGCGGCCATGCCCAACAATTTCCAATCTGCCATTCCTTCGATCCTTTCCTGACTTCTTGCGCGCGCGCTTTAAAATTCCTTGCGGATGGTAAACCGGGCCGAGCGCGGCTCAAGCGGATGGGCGTGATAACCCTCGACGCCCTCGGCTGCTTCGCCCTGCAGACGGGAGGTGTAGTAATAGGTGGCTGAATCGCTTCGGCTGTTAAAGATGTTGAACAGGCTGACCTGCGCCTTCCATCCGCCGCGCAGGGCATAGGTGACGTCGATGTTCCACTCGCTGTATCCCCCATCGCGCGGGTCGAGCTGTCCATCGGCCAGCGAATGCGTGCCCAGTCGCCGCCATTGCAGCGAACCCGACCACGGCCCCAGACCGTTGACCAGCGCGCCCGCCGAATAGGTGAAATTGGGCGCGTCCGCGATATAGGGCTGGGCAATGCCAAAGGCCGCCAGATTGGCGCCGCGATAGCGCGGCCGCGCAAAGGCCAGATCGCTGTTCAGCTCCAGCCAGTGAACCGGGCGATATTGCGCGGAAATCTCGATGCCCTGACGGCGGCTGGGGGCGCCCGCCTCGTTCTGGCCCGTATCGGCGTTATAGCGCAGTTCCGACCCGAAATCCTGCTGGAACGCGGCGATTTGCAGGCTGACGCGCGGGATAAGGTTGCTGCGCAGCCCCACCTCCATCCCCGTGGTCGAGGCCAGCAGCGGCGTGCCACCCGCCGCCAGCGGCACGCCTTGCGTGGGCACTGTGCCGAACACGCCGCGCACGTCATTGGAGTGAAACCCGCGCCCCGCGCTGAAATAGAACTCGGTCTTCGCCCATGGGCCAAGGATCAGGCTGCCCTTGGGTTGCCACAGATATTGATGGCCGCGTCCGCTGGTGCCGGTGACATAGCTGACATCATCGGCCCGCATATAATCCAGCCGGACGCCGCTCACCGTGCGCAGCCAACTGGCCCAGCGCAGCGTCGTCTGCATATGGGGTGAGAGCATCAGGATATGCACCCGGTCGGCGTTGCAATTGCCGTTGACGGCATTGTAGTAAAGGATGCCGCTACCGTCCTGTTTCTGAAAGCAATTGGACAGGATCGTGTCGCGGTTCTTCGTATGGCGGCGGTCGACCAGCGCGGTATCGTGGCGGATCTGTGCGCCCCATACCGTCTCTGTCTCCAGCCCCAGCACCTGCGCCTTGAGCGTATAGCTGGCCCGCCCGCCCAGCACAGTGCGCGCCTCATGCTGGGCCTGCTGGTCGCCGTTGACGGGGTCATAAAGGTAATGGGTGAAATTGTTCCACAGCGTCATGGTCGAACGGATCGCATAGAGGCTGGCGGAGAATTGCCCCGGACCGATGGGTTTTTCGATATGGCCCGACAGGCTGTAACGTTGCGAGCGGCTGTAGTCGCTGGGGTCCAGCGTGCCGTAGGGGCTGATGATGCCCGCCTCGACCGCCCGCTGGGGCTGGTCGGTGGTCAGCCGCCCCTCGCTGGCATAGGCCATGGCGGTCAGGGTGAAGCCGTCTCTGGCGGTGCCTTGGCTGTAGCGCAGCATACCGTTGAGCTTGCGGAAATTTTGCCCCGGCTGCCACGGCCCCTCATAATGGCTGATCTGAAATGCGCCCAGCAGCCGCTTGTCCTTGCCAAGGCGTAGCGTACCCATGCCCTGAACTTCTTCGTAGCCATCGGTGCCCACGGTCGCGGCCATTTGCGCGGGGGCTTCATTCAGAAGCCGCGTGCGTGCGGACGCCACCGAGCCGAAATCACCTACGCCCGCGTAATAGGGGCCTTTCGTATAATCGATCCCGGCCACGACCTGCGGGATCAGAAAGCCCAGATCGGAATAACCCTGACCATGGGCATTGGTGCCGCGATTGACCGGCATGTCGTCGATGAAATTGGCAAAATCGGTGCCATGATCCAGCGCATAACCCCGGATCAGGTAATAGGGCGCCTTGCCCTCGCCCGAATGGGTGGTGACGACAAGGCCGGGGATGCTCTCGAACAATTGCGCGGCGCGATAGATCGGGCGCAGGGCAACCTCCTGCTGACTGATCGAACCCTGACTGGCGGTTTCGGCCTTGCCCATCATCTCGCTGCGCGATGCGGTGACGATGATCGTGCGCTGATCCTCGGCGGATGCCTTGCCCGCGATGGCCATCGTGCAGACACCTGTCAGCAGGAGGAGGCGCGATGCGGCGCAGGGGGCGGAAAGACGCAAGTTCATGACGGTGATCTCAAATCTCTGGGGGCAGCATCGCCGCACTGCCAGAAGGCGCCGAGGATGATGGCCGATGCGGGGGGGGGGGAGCAGGATCCGCCATGGCGGCATCCACCCCTCCAGTATTTCCAGCAGACGGCTGGACGCAAGTTCATTACCGTTGGTTGGACGTTACAGGACGTTACACGCGCGCCGAATGTTTTACTCTTTGGCGAAGAGCGCGTCGGGAAAACAGACCAGGCGCGGGGCAGGCCATGTCGGGTTCTTGGGTGACCAGGCGCCTAGCAAGGCACATATGGCCTGCTGCCGGTTTGATGGACACCGAGATAGGCTTCTTTAGGCTACCCCAGCCTGGCGCTCGAAGTCGATAGGGCTGAGATAGCCCAAGGT
>NZ_MKVS01000004.1:0-172177 GCF_001898925.1 Novosphingobium sp. 63-713 | reverse complement strand
GCCTACATCAGTCGCAATCGCTCCATTGTCCACATTGCGGCTGCACGCTACAGGGCGCTGAAATCACTTTTCTGCCAAAGTAGTGCTAGAATGCGAAGCGGTGGAAGCCGCCATCGACAGCGATAACTTCGCCGGTGATGTAACGGGCACGCGGACTGGCCAGAAAGGCCACCAGCGCGCCCACATCGGCAGGATCGCCATAATGGCCCGCAGGAATGGCGGACACCGGCACGGGCGCAGGCCCCTGCTCGCTGACGATAAAGCCCAAAGCGATGGTGTTCACGGTCACCCCGTCCGCCGCTACCATGTGGCTCAGGCTCTTGCCATAGACCGTGCTGGCCGCGTTGAAGACCGAGGCGGCGTTGACCACCTGCTGCACCTCGAAACCGCCGCCGATCATGAAGATGCGCCCGTATTTCTGCGCCCGCATATGCGGCAGGCAGGCCTCGATCAATTGGCGTCGCCCGATGCCGCGGATCTGGTAACTCGCCTGCCAGTCCTCCTCCGACCCGTCGATGCCCAGCGGCGCCGAGGCACCGGCACAATTGACGAGAATATCGACCGCCCCCGCTGCCTCGGCCAGCGCTTTGGCTGTATCGGGCCGGGTCAGATCGATGGCGACGGTCTGCGCCCCGCCCAGTTCAGCCGCCGCGCGCTCCAACGCATCGGCGCGGCGCCCTGCCAACACCAGTTCCACACCTTCTTCGGCCAGCGCCCGGGCGATGCCCAGCCCGACCCCCGCCGACCCGCCCGTCACCAGCGCGCGGCGCCCTTCCAGACCCAGTTTCATCTGTCTTCCACCAAGGTGCGCACCAGTTGGCGCGGCTGATCATTCTCACGGTAACGACATGCGCGGTGCAGGGTCGAGCGGTTGTCCCAGATGACAAGATCACCCGGCGTCCAGCGGTGACGATAGCGATAGCGCGGATCGCACGCATGTTCGCGCAGCGCCGCGATCAACGCCCGCCCTTCCGGCATCGGCATCCCCTCGATATGGGAGAGGTGCGAACCGATGTTCAAAACCTGACGGCCGGAACCGGGGTGCGTTTCGATGATCGGGCGCGGTTGATCGGGCAGTTCGCTGAAGAACCCGCCCTGATCGGGCCGCGTGGCGCCCAGATGGTCCATGATGGTGCGCGGGCTGTGAATGCCGATCAGCCCTTCGGCCTCCTCGCGCAGCGCCTGAGGCAGCTCTTCGCACGCCGTTGCCATATCGGCGAATTCGGTATCGCCGCCATCCCGCGGCACCAGGATCGCCTGAAGGAAGGTGTATCGGGCGCGCACCGGGCGGAACGTGCTGTCGGCATGCCAGAACTGGTTCGCATATTGGAAAATCCGGCGCATGTCGGTGGCGCCAAGAATGGTCGCGCCATCCACCAGATTGGAAATTTCCGACACGCGCTGGTCGGTGTATTTCATGTCCTCGCGCAGCTTGCGATATTTCGGATTGCCTTCATCGGAGTTTTCCAGCGGCCCCAATTGCTCGCTGAAGGCGATTTGCTCATCAGGCGTCATTTTCTGGCCGGCCAGCACCACCACCCCGAAGCGGTCGAGCGCCGCAAGGATGGTCTGGATTGTGCCGGCATCGCATGGTGGTGACAGCGCAATCCCTTCGGCTTTCCCCGCAAATGTCCTGCCCACCTGCTCAAAGGTGATCGACATGTCTGATCTCTCCGCATGTGAATTCTTGTTGGTGTGAACTCCTTCACACATAGGTCGGCGCAGTTCTAATCCTGTATGGTGATGGGGGTATGCGCGAAATCTATGGCATGCTTCAGCCCGCGATCCGCACATGCCGCCAGGCCGTGCGCATCAGCTCCTCCGTCAGCATCTGTTTGAGTTCGCGGGCCAGCACCCGGGCCGCAAGAGTGCGCGGACGATCATTGGCAGAACACAGGGCCAGATCACGGCGCAGCGGCAAGTCGCGCAGACGTTTCAGGCATACGCGCCCACTGGCGATGTCGCTTTCAACGAAGCTGGCGGGCAGGATGCAGGCCCCAAACGAGCCCGCAATAAGATCGCGAATGGCCTCGCCGTCGATTTCGGCCTGAATGTTGAGATGGATGCCGCGATGGCGCAGATATTCGAGCAGATAACGCCCGCTGGCAAAAGACCGCGCCGTGGGAAAGACAAAAGGCAGACCTGACAATTGTTCGGGCGCGATCACATCTTCAGGCGGCAGGCCGGGCAGGTCGGGGCTGGCGACAAGGAAGAGTTCCTCGGTCAGCAGGAGATCGATGTCCAGGCTGCCAATTTCCTTGTCATGCACCAACAGCCCCAGATCGAGCAATCCATCGCACAGCGCTCGATACAGATCGCCGCTTTGGCCTGCCACAAACGAGAGCCTGACATTGGGATAGGCCTCACGCACACGCCTGGCCAGCGCGGGGCCGATCATGCGCGTCAGACTGTTGACGCAACCCACCCTTACCTCGCCGACCGGATTGTCTTCGGCGGAGTGGACCTGATCTATCACCTTGGCCATATCATGCAGAACACGCTGCGCCGCCTGATACAGCAAAAGCCCCTGCTCGGTCGCCCGTATCCCCGTATGTCCGCGATGCAGCAGAGGCACACGCATAGCAAATTCAAGATTGGCAATGCGCTTCGACAGTGCCGGTTGCGCGATGTTGCACAGGCGCGATGCCTTGGAAATACTGCCCGCGTCGACGACGGCCACGAAGTAACGCAACTGCATCAAATCGATATTTGCATTAACCTCAGTTATGTCCGCCATCCTCCCCCCAATCTCACACCGCGAAGGTCGAGCATGACCGAGCCGCCAGCCATGCCTGCCGTCATTTATTGTTGATACTTAACAATATCATCTTTTGCAAAGATATGCAAAACAAACAGGACGACCCCGCGATGGAAACCAGTGATCAGGATATCAGGCCGCGATCGGGAACTGGGCAATCACCTGCCCGGTGCCCGAAGCAATGAAATAGGGGACGATCACCTCGGCGCAACCTTGATAGGCATCCCAGCCCAGCGCCCCCATCAGCATCGCCGTATCATGCATCCAACCCTCGCCGCTGCAAGCGCGCGCATAGGTCGGCAGCATCCCCGCAAACTCCTTCCAGCGCCCCTGCGTCCACAGATCAAGCGCGCGCAGATCGCACTGGCGGTTGAATTCGTCACTGATCTCATAGGGGTGATCGAGCACGACCGCATTGTCGTGAATGCGGTGCGACAGCGAACCACTGGCCAGCACCGCCACCTTGCGATCCGAAGCCTCGATGGCGGCGCGCAAGGCGGCCCCGACCTTCCGGCTCTCGTCGATGGACGCCCAGGCCAGCCAGCCCGACATGGAGACGACCTTCAATCTGTCGCCGGTATTCATAAAGTGCAAAGGCACAAGCGTGCCATATTCAAGCCACATCGCCTTGTTTTCATGCGCAAAGGTAGGCACCCCGGCGGCCGAGGCAGCAGCCGCGATGGCATGGCCCAGTTCAGGATCACCGGGCGCGTGATATTCCAGATCCTTCAACTGAGTCGGAAACTCACTGCTCGAATAGACGCCATCAAAGCGTGACGCACAGTTGACATGATAGCCCGCATTGCTGAGCCAGTGCGTATCAAGCACAATCAGCGTTTCCGCCCCCGCATCGAGAATCCGGCGCCCAACCTCGCGCAACCCCTCGACGGCGTCGTCGCGACACCCATGCAGCGGCCCGGGCTGCTCCGACAGGATCATGCGCGGGATGTGAGTGATCTTGGCCGCGTAAACAATTTTGCCCATCTTAAGCTCCTCCACAAAGTGAAGGCGTGATGACATATTGTGTGGCAAATGTTTTTAATATGGATCAAAAGTTAGATTATTTTTATAATTCCCCGGCCGTCAGGAGAATCGACACCGCATAGCAACCTCCATTGCCATATCAGGGCCTGCGATCGGGCTGAACTGTTGGCCGAGGTTGTCGCCCCAAGCTTACCATTTGTCAAAACGGTCAAGTCCAACAGCCTAAGCTCAGATTATGGCCAGAACGCATTCCATGAGGCCCGGCGCCTGACTATCCAACGCTCCAAATAGAAGACTTTCGGCAGGACAACACTATCTCAATGGTGAAGATAGTGAGTGGCCGCCCCCTTTATCAACTTCCTGATCGAGGAAGGGTCCCTGCCCTCATCAAGTTGTGCACGTGCGCCGTCGCGCTTGCCGCGCGCAGCAGCAAGACTGACCGCCGGGTAACTCCCGAAGGCCATCGTTTTCCGCACGCCATCGAAGGCGTAATTCCACTTCCACAGTTTGGAGCCGTTCGGCCTCACCAGAGGGTAAAGCCCATGGCTGTCGGCAAGCTTGCAGGCCTTGTCGCGGGGTTTTGCCGCGCGGATTTTTGCGTCGCTCAACATAGTCATCGCCGAACCACGTTTTCCAAACGCCGAGACCACGAATCGAACCCACGCCATGAGTGGAGGCGTATGGACCGTTATGGTCGCCTCAGGCCGTTAAGTGTCGATTTTGAAGAGAAAACGTCAATCCGAGTGGACTGTTGCGCACCCCTCTGGAGGGGTAAGTGGCGGAGAGGCAGGGATTCGAACCCTGGATACCCTCACGAGTATGCCGCATTTCGAGTGCGGTGCATTCGACCACTCTGCCACCTCTCCGCAGAGGTTTTGGATGAAACCGCAAGGGCTTCGTCCCGGTCGGGAGCCGCCCTCTAGCCAACGAATCATACCTTGCCAAGCCCTAATTTCACATGGCTGTGGATTTTCTGATGCGCGCCTTGTTTTGCGCTGCAACAGGCCTATATTTCCCATCATGGACAGAACGAGTTTCTTCTCTCCCCAGGCCGGACGTCGGATTGACGTACCTCGCGCCGCCCAGGCCCGCTTTGCGATCGGCGATGTTGTACGCCACCGCGACCATGATTTTCGCGGTGTGGTGTTCGATGTCGATCCTGTGTTCGCCAACAGCGAGGAATGGTACGAATCCATTCCGCAAGAGCTGCGCCCCGACCGCGACCAGCCCTACTACCACCTCTTTGCCGAGAGCGAGGAGGACAGCTATATCGCCTATGTCAGTCAGCAAAACCTGATCCGCGACACAGGCGGCGATCCGGTCGAACACCCTGCCCTGCCGCAGGTGTTCGAGCCGTTTGACGGGGCGCGCTACAGGCTGCGCGCCGGGTTGAGCCACTGAGGTCAGACCCGCCACGGAAACAAAAACCCGCCGAGGATCGCCCCGGCGGGTTTTTTGTTGCCCGGTTTGGCCGAAAGAATCAGCCCTTGAGCTTCCACCCCGATTTCAGCACCAGATAGGTCACCACGCCGATCATGGCATTGAGCGCCGCCAGACCCAGCGCGCCATGCAGCACCGCCTGATTGGTCGCGCCAATGTCGCTTTGCCCCAGAAAGCCGAAGCGGAAGCCGGAAATCACATAGAAGAACGGATTGACCCGGCTGACCGACTGAAACGCGGGGGCCAGGTTGTCGATAACGTAAAACGTACCCGAGAGCAGCGCCAAGGGCTGCACCACGAAATTGGTCACGGCGGCGTTATGATCGAACTTCTCCGCCCAGACCGACGAGAGCAGCCCGATCAGCGAGAGCAGCATCGTGCCCATCAACCCGAACCAGACCACCGCCCAGGGATGCGCCACGCTCAGCGTCACCCCCGGCCACAGCAGCATCGCCCCCGCCAGCGCCAGCCCGACCAGAATACCGCGCGTCATCGCCCCGGCGATCATCCCGGCCATCAATTCAGCCGCCGTCAGGGGCGGCGTCAGGAAGTCGACGATGGTCCCCTGGATCTTGCCCGCAAGGAAGCTGAACGAGGCATTCTGGAACGCATTGTTCATCATGCCCATCATGATCAGGCCCGGCGCGACGAAGGTGGCAAAATTCACCCCCAGCACGATCCGCCCCCCGCGCCCCATCGCCACGGTGAAAATCACCAGAAACAGCAGAGTCGTCACCGCCGGTGCCCAGATGGTCTGGGTCTGCACTTTCATGAAGCGGCGCACCTCCTTCATGTAGAGAGTCCACAGCCCAAGGCGGTTGATGCCATGGATCAGCGGCTCTCCCTGCACAGGAAATTGCCTTAAACGGGGGCGAACCGGCGAATCATCGGTGATAGCGGCGGTCTGGGCGGCATTGCGGGGTTGATCGGCCATGCTTGCCCGACTATCGGGTAGCGCGCGGGCTGGCAAGACTTGCACCGCGCTTTCAATCACCCCACATTAGGGCGAGCGGAAGATTTCAGGACAAAAGGCAGCAAGGCACGCATGAGCTGGACCGAAGAACGCATCGACAAACTGACCCGCATGTGGGAAGGCGGCGCCACCGCCAGCCAGATCGCTGAGGAATTGGGCGGCGTGTCGCGCAATGCCGTGATCGGCAAGGCGCACCGTCTCGGGCTCAAGGCCCGCCCCAGCCCGGTCAAGTCGAATGATCGCCACGAGGAAGCCGCGCCCGCCCCGGTTCAGGCCGCGCCGCCGCCGCCCCGCCCCGCCCCTGTCGAAGCGCCCGCGCCCCGCGCTGCGGCGCCCGCTCCGCGCCCGGCGCCCGCCGCCCCTGTGGCCCCGCCGCCCGCGCCTGTCGCTGCTGCGCCTGCCGCGCCTTCGGGCGATGCTCCGGCCGCTCCGCCTGCCCCGCGCATTGTCTCGGTCGGCCCCGGCGGTTTTCTGCGTCAGGGTCCGGGTGAGCAGCAGGCCCCCATTCCCCCCGCCCCGCCGCGCCGCCTCGTGCCCGCCAAGCCCAGCGCCGATATTGCCGACAAGACCAGCCTGCTGGATCTGAACGACCGTATCTGCCGCTGGCCGATGGGCCATCCGGGCGAACCGGATTTCCATTTCTGCGGCGAGAAGGTGAACCCCGGCTTCCCCTATTGCGTCGAACATTGCGGCCGCGCCTATCAGGCGCAATTGCCGCGCGGCCATCGCCGCCCCCCGCCGCCGCTGCCTTTCGGCAATCCGCGCGTGCGATAAGTTCCCTTTGAACAGCCAGGGCGCGCAAGTGGCATGATCGGCCACTTGCGCGCCTTGTTGCATTTGGCCACATCAAAACCGCAATTTTTGGGGCGCGCACCGTTTTCATGACTCTCGATCACACCAGACTGTTTCCCAATCTGCGCCGTGTGGTGGTGGCAGGATTGCTGATCGCGCTGGTCGCGGGGATGTTTCTGCCGATCTATTCCGACGAAATCGGCTGGCGGCTTCAGGAACGAGCCTGGCTCGATGGGCTGGACAAGCTCTATTCGGAAAATTGCGGGCCCAATACGCTGGCCGTGCCGCCCTTTTTCATGTGGCCGGTGCGATGGTATTCGGCCTTTTTCAACACGCGCTTTCCCGATCCGCTGTTCGTGCGCGTTTCGGGCGTGGGCTATGCGATTGTGTTCATCATCATGGTGCTGCGTCTGGTCAAACAGATCGGGCGCAGTTCGGATGAACGCCATTCGCTGGCCATCATCGCCTCGGCTCTGATGGGGCTGGGCGTGATGCCGCTGCTTCTGGTGTGGAGCCGCCCGGAACAGCCGATCTTTCTGGCCGCCACGGCCGCCGTGCTGATCGCCAGCGCGGGCTGGCGCTCGCCGGGCAATCTGTTCGCGCCGTTCAACGGCATCGCCTATACCAACGCCACCGCCAGCCCCGGCACGGCATGGCGCCGCTCGCTGACCATTCTGGCGCTGGCGCTCATCGCCATGTCCTATCATTTCAAGGCGGTGCTGGTGGTGCCTGCATTTGCCGCCTGCATCATCTTTGCCAGTCGCGGGCGGCGGGCGCTGTTTGCGCGGGGGGTGGCCATTGTGCTGCTGCTGCTGGCCACGGGCAGCGCGGCGAAATATTGGATCAACCGCGTGGAATGCCCCGCCGATCCCGTCATCGCCAAGATGCATGCCCGCAACAACCTTGCCGGACAGCTCGACATTGGCGTGATCGGCAAGACGCAGCTGGTCCTCAAGGTTCTGCAGAACTACAAGCTCTCCGCCTATATCGACAAGGCTGCGCCCTCGGTCAGCCCACGCTCGATGTGGCTGCCCGTGGGCATGGTCAGCGATGACGAAATGAGTGGCTGGCGCGGGGGCATGACGATCATCTGGGCCACCGCCCTGCTGGCCGCGATCATCAGCTTTGTGGGCGGTGTACGCAATATGTGGCGAGAGAAGGTCATCCCGCCCGAGCCGGTGATCGCGCTGATGCTGCTGGGCGCGGTGTCGATCTGGTGCGTCAGCCAGTATGACCGCAACCCTTACGAATCCAGCTTTGTCCTGCCACTGCTGATGCTGGCGATCATTCTGGCCATGGCCAGCCCCCATCGCTGGGAGGGCCTGCGCCGTTGGACCAGCACGCTGGCGCTGGCGATCGGGCCGCTGATGCTGCTGTCGATTGTGCTGGTGTCGGGCCTGTACGGCCCGCGCCTGATCGATGATGCCCAGCGACGTGACTGGTTGCCCTCGCATCCCTGGTCGGTGCCGGTTTTCGGCTATCACGCCTCGTATAAGGATATCATGGGCGCGGCCCGGCAATGCAACCTGCCCATGCCCCGTGAGGCGCGGCATCTGCTGCTCGATGATGTCACCTATTTCGCCTATATGCAGAGCCGGATGCCCGATCACGAACTGGCCGTGCTGCCCCCGCATTTCCGCGGCTCGATCAATGATCCGGTGGCCTATCTGGCCGCGCAGAACAGCGACGGCATCCTGATGCGCTGCAAGCGACTGCCGCCTTTTCTGCAAAACATCGCCCATCGCAGCGGCAATTATTGCTGCGTCACTCCCGCCGACTGGTCGAAACTGCCCCCCGGCGCCACGGTGTTTCAGGACAATCCCCCGCCCGCCAAGCCTTAATCTGCAAACTGCGTAAAAATCCGGTGCAAAGCGGCAACAGGCTTTCCATAGGCCTGGGCTAGAATGCGCCGATGACCTCGCATGATCCGAATCTTTCGCGGCACCCGTCCAAAGGGCTGCTTGGCTGGCTGAGGGGCGCCGGGCGCGAAGAGGATATGCCGCAGGAGGATGAGGGCCGCGATACGTCGGTCGTGCTGGATCCGCGCCGTCTGGCCCGCAGCCAGTTGCTGACCGATATCGCCGATTTTCTTCTGGCCCATGATCTGGAAATCAACCCGATCACGCTGGGCGTGGCCCATAATTACCTGACCGGCGGCGACGGTTCGATAACGCGCAGCATCGATCAGCGCATCCAGTCACGCCAGGCCCTGACGCTGGAATGGATCGAACTGATCCTGCGCGAGAATGGCGGGGACCAGAGCGAGTTTCTTAACCGGCTGATGAACCGGCTGGAATCAAACATCGAGGCTTTTGACCGCACCAGCACCGCCGCAAAAACGGCGGCCAGCGAATATGGCGATGCCCTTTCGGCCCATGTCGACGGGCTGGAGGAAATGAAGCCCGCCAGTGCGCCCGCCGATACGGGAGAACTCGTGCAGGAACTGGTTTCCATCGCACGCACCATGCTTGAGCGCACCGCCAGTCTGGAAAAGGATATGGCGCGCTCCATGCTGGAAACGCGCGCCCTGCGCCGCAGCCTCGAACAGGCCCGCCGCAGCGCCGAGGAAGACCACCTGACCGGCCTGCCCAACCGGCGCGCCTTTGAGCATCGCTTTGCCAGCGAATTTGCCAGCGCGCGCGATGCGGGCGATCAACTGGCGGTGGCCTTTTGCGATATCGACAATTTCAAGCGCATCAATGACGAGCATGGCCATGAGGCAGGCGACCGGGTGCTGCGCAATGTCGCCTCGGCGTTGACGCGGATTTCCGATGACCGCTGCCATGTCGCCCGCCATGGAGGCGAGGAATTCGTCGTCCTGCTGCGCGGGCGTTCGCTGCATCAGGCATGGGAATTGCTCGACGATGCCCGCGCCGCGCTGGCCGAGCGGCGGATGGTCAACCGCGCCACCGATATGCCCATCGGCAAGGTCACCTTTTCGGCCGGGATTGCCGATGTGTTTTCCTTTGCCGATTCGCGCGCCGCGCTGCGGGCCGCCGACCGCGCCCTGTATCGCGCCAAGGCCGAGGGCCGCAACCGCGTGATCGTCGCCGAACCGACGCCCGAGGAACGGGCGCGCAGCAAACCCGCCGGCAAATAGAAAGGCCCGCCTCCATCGCTGGAGGCGGGCCTTTTCCTTGATCCCAAGGGAGAGCGCGAAACGCCCTCCCTATTTTTGGATCAGTCTTCCGACTTCAGGAAAGCCGGCATGTGATCGGGGTTGCCACCCTCTTCACGGTCACGACGGGGACCACGGTCACGGCCACCATCGCGGCCGCCTTCACGGCGCGGCCCACGGTCGCGGTCGCCGCCGCGCGGACGGCGATCGCCGCCGCGGTCACCACGATCAGCGCGCGGTTCGCGCGGTTCGCGGGGCGGACGGGTGTCTTCCAGCTCGGCGCCGGTTTCCTGATCGACGACGCGCATCGAGAGGCGGACCTTGCCACGGTTGTCGATTTCGAGAACCTTGACGAAGACTTCCTGGCCTTCCTTCACCACATCGGTCGGCTTTTCCACGCGCTCGTTCTTCATTTCCGACACGTGGACGAGACCGTCCTTGCCGCCCATGAAGTTCACGAAAGCGCCGAAATCGACGATGTTGACGACCTTGCCCTTGTAGATCTTGCCGACTTCGGCCTCTTCCACAATGCCCAGGATCCAGGCCTTGGCGGCCTCGATCTGCCCCAGATCGCTCGACGAGATCTTGATCACGCCTTCATCGTCAATGTCGACCTTGGCGCCTGTGGTGGCCACGATCTCGCGGATCACCTTGCCGCCCGTGCCGATGACGTCACGGATCTTCGACTTGTCGATGCTGATGGTCTCGATGCGCGGAGCGTGTGCCGACAGTTCGGTGCGCGCTTCGCCCAGCGCCTTGAGCATTTCGCCCAGGATATGCGCGCGGCCTTCCTTGGCCTGAGCCAGAGCCTGCGCCATGATTTCCTGCGTGATGCCCGCGACCTTGATGTCCATCTGCATCGTGGTGATGCCTTCGGAGGTGCCGGCCACCTTGAAGTCCATATCGCCCAGGTGATCTTCGTCACCCAGAATGTCGGACAGCACGGTGAAATCGTCGCCTTCAAGGATCAGGCCCATCGCGATGCCCGAAACCGGGCGCGCCAGCGGCACACCGGCGTCCATCATCGAGAGCGAACCGCCGCAGACGGTGGCCATCGAGGAGGAACCGTTCGACTCGGTAATGTCCGAGAGAACGCGGATCGTGTAGGGGAAGTCTTCCTTCGAGGGCAGCACCGGGTGCAGCGCGCGCCATGCCAGCTTGCCGTGGCCCACTTCGCGGCGACCGGGGGCGCCAAAGCGGCCCACTTCACCCACCGAATAGGGGGGGAAGTTGTAGTGCAGCATGAAGTTCTGATACGACAGGCCATCGAGACCGTCGATCATCTGCTCGGCGTCCTTGGTGCCCAGCGTGGTGGTGCAGATCGACTGCGTTTCACCGCGCGTGAACAGCGCCGAACCATGGGTGCGGGGCAGGAAGCCGACCATCGATTCGATCGGGCGGATCTGCGTGGTGGTGCGCCCGTCGATACGCTTGCCGTCCTTGAGGATGGCGGTGCGCACGATTTCGGCTTCCAGCTTCTTGGTCACCTTGATGGCGACCATCTGTGTCTGGGGCGTTTCGTCGACGAAAGCGGCCTTGGCCTTAGCGCGAACTTCATTCAGCGCGTTCGAGCGGGCCGACTTGTCGGTCAGCTTATAGGCAGCAGCGATGTCCTTGCCGACCAGCTTCTTGAGCTTGGCCTTCATGTCGGCGGTGTTGTCCGACAGGTCGACTTCCCAAGGCTCCTTGGCGGCCTTTTCGGCCAGCTCGATGATCGCATTGACGACCTTGCGGCTTTCGGCGTGGGCAAACATCACGGCGCCCAGCATTTCTTCCTCGGACAGCTCCTTGGCTTCCGATTCGACCATCATCACGGCATTGCCGGTGGCCGCAACAACGAGGTCGAGACGGCCTTCAGCCACCTGCGCCATCGACGGGTTGAGCTGGTATTCGCCATCCTTGAAGCCCACGCGCGCAGCGCCGATGGGGCCCATGAAAGGCACGCCCGAAATGGTCAGCGCGGCCGAGGCGGCGATCATCGCGACGATATCGGGTTCGGTTTCGCCGTCATAGCTCATCACCTGAGCGATGACGTTGATTTCGTTATAGAAACCTTCGGGGAACAGCGGGCGGACCGGACGGTCGATCAGACGGGAAACCAGCGTTTCCTTTTCCGTCGCGCCGCGCTCGCGCTTGAAGAAACCACCGGGAATACGGCCTGCAGCCGAAAACTTTTCCTGATAGTGGACGGTCAGCGGGAAGAAGTCCTGGCCTTCCTTCACCGACTTGGCGGCGGTCACGGCGCAAAGCACCACGGTTTCGCCATAGGTGGCCAGAACAGCGCCGTCGGCCTGACGGGCAATACGGCCGGTTTCGAGGGTGAGGGTCTTTCCGCCCCACTCCAGCGATACGGTCTTAACGTCGAACATTTCTTATCCTTCAGCCCACATGGCCCTATTGCCATGCAGGGTTTGCTGCCGGGATAGCCGTCCCGGTGCGGTGCAGGGCTTTTGATCATGCCCCAAGGCCCCCGCCGAATTGCGGGAAAAGCCCCAAAATCAGTCATGCTCCCGATATGCAAACCGCCCCGAAGCGGGGCGTGTTCAACAAATCGGGCGCTGTATAGCGGAAAAGGCGGCGCCGATCCATCGGCAACCGCCTTTGCCTAAAAACGAAACGCCCCGGTTGGGGCGCTTCGACAAACCTGGCTTACTTACGCAGGCCCAGCTTGGCGATGAGAGCGTTGTAACGCGCCACATCCTTCTTCTTCAGATAGGCCAGCAGCGTGCGACGCTTGTTGACCAGCTGAAGCAGACCGCGACGCGAGTGGTTGTCCTTCGCGTGGGTCTTGAAGTGTTCGGTGAGGTTGACAATGCGCGTGGTCAGGATCGCAACCTGCACTTCGGGCGAACCGGTGTCGCCGGCGTGCTGGGCGTTGTCAGCGATCAGTTCCTGCTTCTTTTCAGCGGTAATCGTCATAATCTCTACTCCGCGACATCCGAAAGGTTGAACCCCCGCTCGACCTTGGCCGAGCCCCCTTCGAGCCTCATCAACGCGACGGGCACATCGCCCAGCCGCGCCAGATAAAGCCCATCGGGATAGGGCTGCCCGAAAAGAACGCGGCCCTGACGGACCGCCCCTGCCTGTTCGGGCGAGAGGGATAGAGCCGGGATGTCGACCAGCCCTGCCTCAAGCGGCAGAAGTTTAGTTCCAAGCGGCGCCCCCTGACCGATTTCGTTCAAGGAGTCCAGCGAAATCGCGTGATCCAGCGTAAACGGCCCCGCCGAGAGCCGCCGCAGCATCGTTACCGACCCGCGCGTGCCCAGCGCCAACGCGATGTCGCGCGCCAGGCTGCGGATATAGGTGCCCTTCGACACATGGGCGCGCAGGGTCGCCCAGTCCTCGCCGGCGTCGATCAGGTCGAGCGCATGGATCGTGACCGCGCGCGTGGGCATATCCACCGCCTCGCCCCGGCGCGCGCGGTCATAGGCGCGCACCCCGTCGATCATCAGCGCCGAATAGGCGGGCGGCACCTGTTCGATCGGCCCGGTGAAGGACGGCAGAACCGCCGCGATTTCCGCCGCAATGGGGCGCACATCGCTGGTGGCCACAACCTTGCCCTCGAGGTCGAGCGTCTCGGTCTCCTCGCCGAACTTCACCGTGAAATCATAGGTCTTGGACGCATCCAGCATCCGCCCCGTCAATTTCGTCGCCTCGCCCAGCGCGATGGGCAATATCCCGCTGGCCAGCGGATCCAGCGTGCCGCCATGGCCCACCTTGATCCCGCCCTTCAGCTTCATGTTATAACCCGCCGCGCGCAGGTTGCGCTTGACCGCGCTGACGGCCTGCGTGCTGCCCAGCTCCAGCGGTTTGTCCAGAATGATCCAGCCATGGACGCTCATCGCCCTATTCTCCCATCACCAGACGCGCGAGCGTGAGGACCTGTCGATAGGCCCAGTCAAACGGCGGCCCCACCCAACGGTCCACCAGATCGAAACCCGGCACCAGTTGCGGCAAGACCACCAGCAGAACCAGCACCAGCGCAAAGCCCAGACGGCGAAAGCGCGCATAAAACACCGCCGCCTTTTGGGGCAGAAGCCCCTCCACAATATGCGAACCATCAAAGGGAGGGATCGGCAGCAGGTTGAACAGCGCCAAAAACAGATTGATCTGGATAAAGGTCAGCAGCATCTCGGCCGCTACCTGCACGCCCATCGCCTGCGGCAGATGCGCCATCGCGCCCAGCAGCAGCGCGCCCAGCACCGCCATCACGATGTTCGAAACCGGCCCCGCCGCCGCCACGATCATCATGCCCACGCGCGGATTGCGCAGCCGCCATTTGTTGACCGGGACCGGTTTGGCCCAGCCGAACACCGGCAATTTGGCCAGAGCGAGCATCCCCGGCAGCAGGATCGTGCCTACCAAATCAACATGGCGCAGCGGATTGAGGCTCAGCCTTTTGGCCTCGTCCGCCGTAGGATCGCCCAATGCGCGCGCCGCCAGCCCATGCGCCACCTCGTGAAACACGATGGCGACCACCAAAGGCACGATCAGCCCGGCAAAGCGCAGGACGGGCAGCATATCCATCAGCCCGCGCGCCGCGCCTGCGTGAAATGCCGCCTGCAAAGCGCCACATAGCGGTCATTCCCGCCGATCTCGGTCTGCGCACCCTCGATCACCGCATGGCCCGCCGCGTCCACGCGCAGGTTCATCGTCGCCTTGCGCCCGCAATGACAAACCGCCTTCAATTCCACCAAAGCATCGGCAATGCCCAGCAAGGCCGCCGATCCGGGAAACAATTCGCCCTGAAAATCGGTGCGTAAGCCATAGCACAGCACCGGAATTCCGCCCTCGTCGGCAATGCGCGCGGCTTGCCACACCTGCTCGGCGGAAAGGAACTGCGCCTCGTCGATCAGCACGCAGGAGAGCGGCGTTTCGCCATGCGCGGCCATCACCGCGCCGTGAATATCCGTCTGTGCGCCAAACCGATGCGCATCCGCCGCCAGCCCGATCCGGCTCTCGATCGCATGATCGCCCCCGCGATGGTCCAGCGCCGCCGTCCACAGCATCGTGGCCATGCCGCGTTCGCGATAGTTGAAATCGGCCTGGAGCAGCGTGGTCGATTTGCCCGCATTCATGCTGGCATAGTAGAAATAGAGCTTGGCCATCGGACAGGCTTACTCGCCGTCCCCCTGCTCATCCCCATGCTCACCGATATCGCGCCGCACGCGCGGATCGGCCAGCAGCGCGTCAATCCGGCTCGCCTCGTCAAAGCTTTCATCGGGCAGAAACTTGATCTTGGCCGCATATTTCAGCTTCAGCTTGCCCGCGACCTCTTTCTGGAAAAAGGCGATGTTCGTGCGCAGGGCCTTGAGCACGATCTCCTCATCCTGGCCCAGAAGGGGTTTCACAAAGACCGTGGCATGGCGCAGATCCGGGCTCATGCGGACCTCGGTGACGCTGACCGAATGGGCGGTCAGCACGTCGTCATGCACCATCTGGCGCGTCAACAGGTCGGAAATCACATGCCGCACCTGCTCGCCCACCTTGAGCAGGCGGACCGAGCGGTTCTCGGGGGTGGAAGTTTGGTGGCGTGCCATAATGTCTCGTCAATTCTGTCGCCGGATCGTCCCGGCCTGTCGTAAATTTGCTTTGCTCACGGAACGCATCGCTTGGCAATGACTTCTGTGCTCTGAGCGGTATTGAAATCGGAGCTCAGCCGTCGATTTCAACGCCTTCAAGGAGGAATGAATGCGTAAAATTATCGGACTGGCGCTTTGCGCGCTGATTCTTGCCCCCACGGTTGCCTCGGCCGACCCCGATCATGGGCGCGGCGGGCGGGGGCATTGGGACCATGGCCGCCACGGCGGTCGCGGCCCCCAATGGCACGGCGGCCACGGCTGGGCGCCCCAGCCCGGTTGGCGCCAGTTCCGTCGCGGCGAACGCTTCTATGCCGAACGCGCCCCCAATTATGTCATCATCAACGACTATCGCCGCTGGCACCGCCTGCGCCCGCCCCCGCGCGGCTATCGCTGGGTGCGTAGCGGCAACGACGCCCTGCTGATCGGCATCACCAGCGGCATCGTCGCCAGCGTTATCGTGGGCGCCATGCGTTGATCATCCCGCCTGTTTCGTCCAATGCGGCCCGCCTTGCATCGTCAAGGCGGGCCTTTTCCTTGTGTCATCTTCGGTCGGCCATGCGACAATTTAACACAAGAATGACCGGCACCGTTCAGGTTCCCGCGCATTAGGCCATTGTAAGAAAGGGACATTGAAGAGTTCAACTCTTCCTGAAGGAGAAGCAATATGAAGACCCCCATCGCGCTGGTGCTGGCCGCAGCCCTGCTGGCCCCCTCGGCGCCCGCTCTGGCGCAGCCGGGCAGGCATGACGGCCCGGGCGATCATCGCGGGCCCGACAACCGGGGCGGCCATGACTATCGCGGCCCGCAAGGTCACGGCCCCTCCGCCTTTGTCCAGTTCCGCAAGGGCGAGCGTTTCGACCGCCGCCGGGCGCCCAATTATGCCGTGGTCGATTACCACCGCTATCGCCGCCTTGGCCCGCCCCCGCGCGGATATCAATGGGTGCGCAGCGGCAATGACGCCGTGCTGGTGGCCATCACCACCGGCATCGTGGCCAGCGTGATCGTCGGCGCCATCCGTTAAGCCTCTCAGGGCGGTGCCTTGCGCATCGCCCGACCCTGAACCCGCTTTGGCCCGATAATGGAAACATGGCAGGGGCCGTTCCCCCTTGCCCCCTTTCCCACCGGCCGGGCGGGCCTCAGACACGGAAAAGGGCGGCATCCCGGATAGGGAAGCCGCCCTTTTCTTCATCGATCCGTCAAAGGATCAGAGCGTGCGCTCGCGCATCTCGACTTCGAAGACTTCGAGCATATCGCCCGCCTTCACATCGTTGGTCGCCTCGAGCACCACGCCGCATTCCAAACCGGCGCGAACCTCGGCCACATCGTCCTTGAACCGGCGCAGCGAGGCCACGGTGGTCTTGGAGACGATGACGTCGTTGCGGGTAAGACGGGTGTGGAGACCCTTCTTGATATAGCCCTCGACGACCAGCAGACCGGCGGCCTTGTTGTGCTTGCCCGCCGGGAACACTTCCTTGACCTCGGCGCGGCCCACCACGGTTTCGATCCGCTCCGGACCCCAGACGCCCGCCATTTCCTTGGCGATGTCATCGGTCAGGTGATAGATCACGTCGAAATACTTCATCCGCACCTTGAAGCGTTCGATGATCTCGCGCGCCTTGGCATTGGGACGGACGTTGAAGCCCACGATCGGCGCACCCGAAGCCGCCGCCAGATTGACGTCGCTTTCGGTGATCGCACCCACGCCGCTGGCCAGAACCTTGAGCTTGATCTCGTCATTCGACAGGCGGTTGAGCGCATTGACGATGGCTTCGACCGAACCCTGCACGTCCGCCTTCACCAGAATCGGATATTCGATCACCGACTGCTTGGCGGCCAGAGCCGAGAACATGTTTTCAAGGCTAGAGGGCGCCGAAGTCGTGCGCTTGGCGGTGGCCTGCTCCTGACGGAAGGCCGCCACTTCGCGGGCACGCGCTTCGCTTTCCACCACGGTCAGCGTATCGCCCGCCATCGGCACGCCGCCAAGGCCCAGAACCTCAACCGGCAGCGAGGGCGGAGCCTGCTTCACCTGACGGCCCTTGTCGTCCAGCATGGCGCGCACGCGGCCCGACTGGGTGCCGACCACGAAGATGTCGCCGACCTTGAGCGTGCCGCGGTTGATAAGCACGGTGGCCAGCGGCCCCTTGCCCTTGTCGAGCTTGGCCTCGATCACGGTGGCTTCGGCCGCGCGATCCGGGTTCGCCTTCAGCTCCATCAGTTCGGCCTGCAGCAGGATCTTGTCGATCAGGTCCTGAAGGCCCGCGCCGGTCTTGGCCGAAACTTCCACGTCCTGAACGTCACCCGACATCTGCTCGACGATGATTTCATGTTCGAGCAGGCGTTCGCGGATCTTCTGCGGGTTGAATTCGGGCTTGTCGCTCTTGGTGATCGCCACGATCATCGGCACGCCGGCCGCCTTGGTGTGGTTGATCGCCTCGATCGTCTGCGGCATCAGCCCGTCATCACCGGCCACCACCAGAATGACGATGTCAGTGACATTGGCACCGCGCATACGCATTTCGGTGAAAGCCTCGTGGCCCGGCGTATCAAGGAACGTCACCAGATCGCCACCCTTGGTCTTGATCTGATAGGCGCCGATATGCTGGGTGATGCCGCCCGCTTCGCCGCGCACCACGTCCGTCCCGCGCAGCGCGTCGAGCAGCGAGGTCTTGCCATGGTCAACGTGGCCCATGATCGCCACGACGGGCGGACGGGTCTTGAGCGTTTCATCAGCGTCCACGTCAACGGTCGTGTCGATGTCAACGTCGCTTTCCGAAACGCGCTGGATGTTGTGGCCGAATTCTTCGACCAGCAGCTCCGCCGTGTCCTGATCGATGGTGTGGTTGAGCGTCACCACCATGCCCATCTTGAAGAGCGACTTGACCAGATCCGCGGCCTTTTCGGCCATACGGTTGGCCAGTTCCTGCACCGTGATCGCCTCGGGCACGATCACATCGCGCACCTGCTTTTCACGCTGCTGATACTGACCGCCAAAGTGGGCGCGGCGTTCCTTTTCGCGGGCGCGCTTGAGCGCGGCCAGCGAACGGGCGCGGGCGCCCTCGTCCTCGTTCAGCGCGCGGTTGACGGTCAGCTTGCCGCCACGACGCTCATCGGCGGCCTTGCGGTCGCGGCTGGGTGCGGGCTTCTTGGCAGCAGGCGCGGCAGCCTCGGGGCGACGCGGCGCGGGCGCAGGCGACTGCACCGGGGTAAAGCGGCGCGGCGCAGGGGCAGCGGGCTTTTCTTCCACCGGCGCGGCCTTCGGAGCCTCAACCTGAACCGGAGCGGCAGGAGCGGGCGCAGGCGCAGCCTCAACCACAGGAGCAGCGGGCGCAGGCGCAGCCTCAACCACAGGAGCAGCCGGAGCAGGCGCCTCCTCAACCTTGGGCGCTTCCTCAACCACCGGCGCGGGCGCAGCGGCCGCTTCGGCAGCGCGGCGGTTTTCCTCGGCGCGGCGGCGCTCTTCCTCGATCTGGCGGGCCTTTTCTTCCTGCTCACGGCGCGTTGCCGCTTCGCTGGCGGCCAAGCGGGCCTCTTCTGCTTCACGCAGCAGGCGGGCCTGCATTTCCTGACGCGTTTCGCGGCTTGCGGCCACGGGCGCAGGGCGCACAGGCGGCAGCGGCGGGCGCACCGGCTGGGCCACGGGCGCGGGCGCAGGGGCGGGAGCGGCCGCAGGCGCTTCAGCGCCCTGCCCGCCCTCGCCCGGCTTGCCCGGGATCACCTTGCGGCGTTTGACTTCAACCACCACCTTGTTGGTGCGGCCGTGGCTGAAGGTCTGCTTGACTTCGCCCGCTTCCACCGAGCGCTTCAGCCCCAGCGGCTTGCGGCCCAGTGTCGGTTTGTCATTGCTATCGGTCATCGGTTCAAACAGCCCTTCAGTCTCAATTCGTCTCAGCCGGCGACTCGCAGTCGTCAGCGTCATCATGATGTGCGTCCGGTTCGGCGGCATCGCCACCAAAGCCTTGATTATCTTTGGCAAGATAGTGATTCAGGCGCGCGAGCAAGGGGGCCAGCCTTTCGGCCGATGCCCGGTCGGTCAACGCCAGATGCACGACATTGTCGCGGCCCAATGCCACAGACAGGGCCGCCCGGTCCAGTGGCAAGGTATCACCCTTCTCACCGCTGCCTTCGGTTTCCCTGCCCACGCGCCAAGCCTGGTCCAGCTTGCGATTGCCATCGTCGCCCGCATCCGCCGCATGGGCCAGCCATACGACCCGCCCCATGCGCGCATTTTCAGCGATGCGGTCGGAACCTACCAACAGGCGCCCGCTGCGCATTTCCAGACCTAGCCGGTCGGTAAAGGCCCGCGTCAACGCGGCCTCGATCCTTTCGGGCAGGTCATCGGGAATGGCAATCTTCGCGCCCTTGTAGGCCCGTGCCAGAGCGCCCTTCAGACGCCCCTTGGCCATGGCCTGCACCAGTTCATCCTTGCGCACGCCAATCCACGCCCCGCGCCCCGGCGCCTTGGCCAGAGCATCAGGCGCGACAAAGGCGACCCCATCAGGTCCATCGGGCGAAATCGCCAGACGGATCAGCGCATCGCGCGGGGCCACCTCGCCGGAAAGGATGCATTTCCTTTCCGGCCCGGCGTCAGCAATGTCGGAGCTTACGCGCTCATTGCGAGGAATCCGCATCGGCGGCTCCCCCGTCTACTTCCGGCGCACCAACTTCGGGTTCATCGGTGAACCAGTGGGCGCGGGCGGCCATGATGATCTCATTGCCCTGTTCTTCGCTCAGGCCATATTCGCCCAGAACGCCGCCACGGCTGACTTCCTCGCGCTTTTCATCACGCTTGTCGTCGCGCTTTTCATTGCGGCGGCGCTGGTCATTGGCGCGCTTCTTGGCGATCAGCTCGTCGGTGGCCAGATCGGCCAGATCGTCGAGCGTCTTGATCCCCGCCTTGCCCAGCGTCACCAGCATGGTTTCGTTGAGATGCGGCAGTTCGGCCAGCGCATCCTCGACGCCCAGAGCGCGGCGCTCCTGACGGGCGGCCTCTTCGCGGCGGTCGAGCGCTTCCTGTGCGCGGTTCTGGAGCTCTTCGGCCAGCTCTTCGTCAAAGCCTTCGATCTGCGCCAGTTCGGCGATTTCGATATAGGCCACTTCTTCCAGCTCGCTGAAGCCTTCGGCCACCAGCAACTGCGAGAGGGTTTCATCGACATCCAGCTCTTCTTCGAACAGCTTGGACTTTTCGGCGAATTCCTTCTGACGCTTTTCGCTCGCCTCGGCCTCGGTCATGATGTCGATCTGACGGCCAGTCAACTGGCTGGCCAGACGCACGTTCTGACCGCGGCGACCGATGGCCAGCGACAGCTGATCGTCGGGAACCACGACCTCGATACGGCCCTCTTCCTCGTCGATCACCACGCGCGACACGGTCGCGGGCTGAAGCGCGTTCACCACGAAAGTGGCGGTGTCTTCGCTCCAGGGGATGATGTCGATCTTTTCGCCCTGCATTTCCTGCACGACGGCCTGCACGCGGCTGCCCTTCATGCCGACGCAGGCGCCGACCGGGTCGATGCTGGAATCGCGGCTGATCACGCCGATCTTAGCGCGCGAACCCGGATCGCGGGCGGCGGCCTTGATCTCGATGATGTTGTCGTAGATTTCAGGCACTTCCTGAGCGAACAGGCGCTTCATGAAATCGGGATGCGCGCGGCTCAGGAAAATCTGCGGGCCGCGGTTCTGACGCTCGACCTTGAGGATCAGCGCACGGACGCGCTCGCCCACGCGGGCGGTTTCGCGCGGGATCTGCTGATCGCGGCGGATCACGCCTTCGGCGCGGCCAAGGTTGACGATCACATGGCCGAATTCGACCGACTTGATGACGCCCGTGACGATTTCGCCCGCGCGGTCCTTGAACTCGGCATACTGACGGTCGCGCTCGGCATCGCGCACCTTCTGGAAGATGACCTGCTTGGCGCTCTGCGCGTCAATGCGGCCCAGATCCACCGGGGGCAGCGGATCGACGATGAAGTCACCGATCTTGGCGTCCTTCTGCAGCTTTTCCGCCGCCTTCAGGTCAACCTGCTTGAAGTAGTCATCGACATGCTCGACCACTTCCACCACGCGCCACAGGCGCAGATCGCCGGTGCGCGGGTCCAGCTTGGCGCGAATATCGTTTTCGGCGCCATAGCGGTTGCGGGCCGACTTCTGAATGGCCTCTTCCATCGCCTCGATAACGATCGCCTTGTCGATCATCTTCTCGGTGGCAACGGCTGTCGCAATCGCGAGCAGTTCGGCGCGGTTGGCGGAAATCGCACTGGCCATAATCAGTCTTCCTGCGTTTCGGTTTCTTCGTCGATCTCGTCGAAATCTTCATCGGGATCAATGGGTTTGGTTGCGGCCAGCAAGCGATCGGTCAACACCAGCTTGGCGGAATGAATATCGGCAAAGGGGAAAGTAACGCGGCCCGACTTCTTGTCGTCCAGCGCGATCACCTCGCCCTCGACCGAGAGAAGATTACCCACAATGCTCTTGCGGTTGCCATCGACGGGCACGGTCAGATTGACCTTGGCCTCATGGCCGATCCACGCCGTGAAATCCTTGATCCGGGTCAGCGGACGGTCGATACCGGGCGAGCTGACCTCAAGGCGATAGGCCTCCTCGATCAGCGTCTCGCCCGCTTCTTCCAGCGCGTCGATCTTGTCCGAAATGCGGTGCGAGAGCGCGACGCAATCACCGATCACCAATTGCCCGGTTTCGGGGCGCTCGGCCATGATCTGAAGCGTATGCTCCTCATCGCCCACGTCCGACTTGCCAAACAGAATCACGCGCACAAGATCCAAGCCCAAGGCCTTCACCTCTGGTTCGACAATCTCGGTAATACGCGCGATATTGGCCATGTAAGTTCCTGTATTGAACGACAGAATAGCAAGCAGTTTCGCGCCGGCCCCTTCCGGCGCCAGCCCCGCTTTGCTTCACAATGTCGGGATTGATCGGGCCATTACGCCTGTTTGGAACGGAATGCAAGGGGGTGGTCGGCAATTACTCCTTCACCCACCCCTCATCCGTCGCCTGCGTCAGCCAGACCCCGCTGCCCAGCATCAGCTCCACCCGCGCCAGAACATTTTCCACCGCCGGCATGGCCGCGCTTTTGCCCGCAAATTCGGCCAGAGGCGCCTGTTTTTGCCCCATCTGCTCGATCACGCTGGCATGGGGAATCGCGGGCCAGTCAGGATGCTGGGCCAGAATGTCGCGGTGCATCGCCTTGCGCCGGTCCACCATCGAGAGAACCGGCAGAATGCCCGGCGCCTTGCCGCCGCGCTCGGCCTCCAGATGCTCCTTCACCTGCTCCAAAGTCCGCATCGCCAGCGGCGCAGGCAGCAAAGGCACCACCAGCAAATCGGCGGCGCGGAAAATCTGATCCGAAATCCCGCCCAGACCTGGCGGGCAATCCACCACAATCCGATCATAATCGGGCGAGAGACTCTCCAGCAATTTCTTCAACCGCTTGGGCTTGTCATCGGCCAGATCGCTTTCCAGATGGCGCAGCGACAGGTCCGCCGCGATCAGGTCCAGTTCGGGCCAGTTGGTCGGCACGATCGCATCGGCGGGATCGGCATCGCGAGCAAAAATCTTCTTCGCCTTGGCCGCTGCGCCCGACTGCCCCAGCAGGAAAGCCACCGCCCCCTGCGCATCAATATCCCAGATCAGCGTCCTTTTGCCCGACACCGCAAAGCCATGTGCCAGATTGACCGCCAGCGAGGATTTTCCCACCCCGCCCTTCATGCTGTAAACCGCGATCACCTTGCCCATGCGCCCGCCTTTCTCAGATTTGCGCGCAACTTAGGCCTCGCGCCGCCCAAGTCAAAGCAGATGATGTTTCCGCATCGTGTGGCGCAACTGGTCATAGGTCAGGCCCAGCGCCTTGGCGGTCTGGCGCTGGTTATAGCGGTGGCGGGCAAGGGCGGCTTCGACAATGGCCTTTTCATGCGCATCGACCGCCCCGCGCAGGTCCGACACCCCAGCCAGATCGCCCGCCATCACCGGCGCGGGCGCGGCCTCATGATCGGCGGCGCGCAGCGATTGGGTCGGCTTCCATGGCGAATCGAAGGGATCAAAGGTGATTTCGGCAATCGGCATTTCCGGACTGTCGCTGCGATAGACCGCCCGCTCGATCACATTGCGAAGCTCGCGCACATTGCCCGGCCAGTGGTATTTTTCCAGCGCCGCCGCCGCCGCCCCGCTGAACCCCGGCCAGCGGTCCCAACCCATCTCGCTGGCCATGCGCCGCCCGAAATATTCGGCCAGCACCGAAATGTCGCCCTCGCGAGCGCGCAGCGGCGGCAGGGTGATAACCTCAAAGCTCAAACGGTCGAGCAAGTCGGCGCGAAACCGCCCCTCGCGCGCCATGCGGGGCAGATCCTCATTGGTGGCCGCCACGATACGCACATCCACGCGCAAAGGCCGAGAGGCCCCGATCCGCGTCACCTCGCCATATTCCACCGCGCGCAGCAGGCGCTCCTGCGCGCCCATGCTCAGCGTGCCCAGTTCATCGAGGAAAAGCGTGCCGCGATCGGCTTCCTCAAAGCGTCCCGCCCGCGCCCGCGTCGCCCCCGTAAAGGCCCCAGCCTCATGCCCGAACAATTCCGCCTCGATCAGCGTTTCGGGCATGGCCGCACAGTTCAGCGTCACCAATGGCTCGTCCCAGCGTGAGGACAGGCGGTGGAGACGCTCGGCAATCAGCTCCTTGCCGGTCCCCCGCTCGCCAATCACCAGCACCGGGCGGCGCAGCGGCGCGGCGCGACTGGCGCGCTCGACCGCATCGAGGAAAGCGCCCGACTGGCCGATAAATTGCACATCGCGCGGAGCATGGTGGGGAGATAGCGCCATGAATTGCCTATCCTTGGTGAAATTTCCCGAAGTTTGGCAAAACACACAAATCCCGTCAAGCGGCGGCGCAGCGCAAAACCCCCAATTTTCGCGCCATCCGCAAATTGGCACGGGCTTTGCGATATATCCGGCATGACCAAACTTTCGCCTCTCGAACCCATCCCTCATGCCGAAACCCCCGGCATGGCGGGCGCATCGCCGACACACTCGATGCGCATTCCCATGGGTGCGGCGAAAGTCGGGCCGGAGGGGCCATTCGCCCGTCCGTCGGGCGATGATCGCGCAACGCCCCTGCGTGATCGCCACACTCCCCCTCCGGCCCGGTTTTTTTCGCTTCAGGATTTCTCGCGCGGCCACAACAGGCTAGAACGGGAAATCGAGAAACTGCAATCCAATCCACCTTCGGGAGCAAGCCGCATGGGCATTTTCAGCCGCACCCGCGACATTATCGCCGCCAATTTCTCCGATCTTCTGGAAAAGGCCGAGGATCCTTCCAAGATGATCCGCATGATCATCCTCGAAATGGAGGAAACGCTGGTCGAAGTGCGCGCGTCGGCCGCCCGCACCATCGCTGATCAAAAGGAGATGCGCCGCCATATCGCCAAGCTCGACCGGCTGCAGGCCGACTGGGGCGAAAAGGCGCAACTGGCCCTGTCCAAGGGCCGCGAGGATCTGGCCCGCGCCGCATTGGTGGAAAAGCGCAAGGCATCGGACATGGCCGACCAGCTGCAATCCGAAGTCTCGGTGCTGGACGATTCGCTGCGCGCCTTTGAGGCCGACATCGAAAAGCTCCAGACCCGCCTGCGCGAAGCCCGCAGCCGCCAGACCGCGATTGCCGCCCGTCTGGAAAGCGCGGAGAACCGCGTGAAACTGCGCACGCTGCTGGCCAGCGAGCGGGTGGACGAGGCGATGGCGCGCTTTGATGCACTCGAACGCCGCGTCGATTATGCCGAAGGGCGCGCCGATGCGCTGGGTCTGGCCGACAATGCCAAGCCCAGCCTTGCCGACGAGATCGCCGCCCTCGCCTCGGGCGACAAGGTGGACGAGGAGCTTGAGGCTATGAAGCGCGCCTTGAAGAAGGAGGGCTAAGCCATGGATATCGTGCCTTTGGTGGCCATTTGCGCGCTTTTCATCGGCCTGCCGTGGATCATCCTGCATTATGTCACCAAATGGAAAACTTCCGCCACGCTGACATCGGATGACGAAGCGCTGCTGGAGGAGCTTTACCAACTGGCCCGGCGGCTGGATGAACGGATGGATACGGTCGAGCGCCTCGTCGCCTCCGATCACCCCGATTTCCGCCCCGCCGCCCAAATGCCCAACCGCGAAATCGACAACCAACCGCTGCGCGAAATCGCCAAAGACATTGACCGCTTGCGCGCCCGCTCTGCCGACAGGAGCTTTCGATGAACCCGATCCACACCCGTTTTTACCGTGACAAGGCCAATGGCAAGTTCATGGGCGTTTGCGCCGGGATTGCCGATTATACCGGAATTGACGTGCTCTGGGTGCGGATCGCCACGCTGGTCCTGCTCTCGATGAGCGGGGGCACCGCCTGGGTGATCTATTTCGGCATCGGCTTTCTGGCGCCCGACAAGCCCCGCGCGCTCTATACCGACCGCGAGGAGCAGCGTTTCTGGCAGGGTGTGCGCCAGTCGCCGGGCCGCACCACCCGCGAGGTCCGCGCCAAGTTCCGCGATCTGGACCGCCGTCTGGCTGCGGTGGAGGACTACTATGTCTCCTCCAACCCGCGCCTGTCCGAAGAAATCGAAAAGCTGCGCTGAAAGCACAGCATTTAGGGGGAAATTCCATGTCCGCTGGCACTATTGGCGCGTTCATTCCGATTGTCGCGCTTTCGATCCCGATCGTGGCGATCTGGACCAGACACAAAACGCGCATCGCCGAAATGCACATCCGCGCCACCGCCGATGACACGGCCGAACGCGCCGCCCAATACGCCGCCAAGACGCAGGAACTGGAAGACCGGGTGCGCGTGCTGGAGCGTATCGTCACCGACAAGGGCTATGACATTGCCGCGCAAATCGAGGCCCTGCGCGACACAAAGGCGGTCGAAGGCCATATTCAAGACCGCCGCCGCGATCCGCTCAACTGATCCCTCTTCGGAGCGACTGCCATGAACTTCTGGGAAGCCATTGTTCTCATTGTCATCGTCACCTCGGTCGCCAAAGTGTTTCAGGCGGGCCTCTACAGCCGGTCGGGCCGCGCACGCCGCGTGACCATCGATGACAAGGGCAAGCAGACCATCATCGAACACGCCGACCGCGATGCCGAAACCGATCTCCAGAACCAGCGCCTGAAAAGCGAGGTCGCGGAATTGCGCGAACGCATCAAGGTGCTCGAACGCATCGCCACCGAGGACCGCAAGGCCCGCGATCTGGCCGATGAAATTGAATCGCTCCGTCGATAAGAGGGGCCGATAAAAGGGTTTGAAGCCATGTTGCATGATTTCATTCATAGCCTTGCCCCCCTGATGTGGACCGGCATCATCCTGACCGCCATCGTCCTGCGCCACCGCCGCAAGATGGCCGCGATGTCCTATGGCGAGGCACGCCCCGCCGCCCAAGATGCCGAGGTCGAGGCCCTGCGCGAGCGCATCCGCGTACTGGAACGCATCGCCACTTCCTCCTCGCTGGAGGGGCGCAGCGCGGATCGGCTCTCGGCCGAAATCGAAGCCCTGCGTGATCGTTGAACCTGCGATCGTTAAACCGGAGGATTTCCCATGGACAGCCTGACCCTGCCCGAACTGGTCTCCGCCCTGACCGCCATCGCCATGCTCAGCATCGCCCTGCTGCGCGGATGGTCGGGATGGCTGGCGCTCAAGCATCGCGAACTTGATCTGGTGAGCAAGGCCGATCAGCCCGCCCAGCCTTCGGCCACCCATCGCATCGAGATCGCAGACCTGAAAGAACGCATCCGCAAGCTGGAAGCCATCGCCGCCGGGGTTGATTTATAAGCCCCTTGGGCGCTATCGCATCCCCATGCGCAGCCTTTCCGATATTGCCGAGGAATATGAATTCCTCGAAGCCGACGAACGTTACCGCCTGTTGATCGAACTGGGCCGCGAACTGGACCCCATGCCCGACGCGTTGAAAACCGACGCCACGCTGGTGCGCGGATGTTCGGCCAGCGTCTGGGTCTATCCGGTGGAACAGGGCGACCGGCTGCAATTCCTGGCCGATTCGAACGCGGCGATCACCAAGGGCATCATCGCGCTGGTTCTCTCGGCGGTGCAGGGCAAGCCCGCCGAGGAAGTGGTCGCGATGGACATTGCCGAGGCGCTCGCTCCGTTTGATCTGAAAAACCAGCTTTCCAGCAATCGGACACAGGGCGTGCCCAACATGATCGCGCTGATCAAGGATCACGCATCACGGCTCGCAGCGGGCTGAACCGGGCATGCGCCGCCACCTTTATCAAGCGGGCGGCCTGTTCTTTGTCGGCCTTGGTATTGTGGGGGCATTTCTGCCGCTCTTGCCCACGGTGCCCTTCCTGCTGCTGGCGCTGTTCTGCTTTGCCCGCTCCAACCCCGCGTGGGAGCAGCGTCTGCTCGATCATCCCACCTATGGCCCGCCCCTGCGCCAATGGCGCGAGCGGCGGGCGATCCCGCGCCGGGCGAAGAAAGCCGCGCTGATCGCTATGGCGGTGTCGGTGGGGATTACCGCGTTTACGGCGGGGTGGCCGTGGGTGTTGATTCCCGCTGGGGTGATGGTTCTGTCGGGGACTTGGATCTGGACAAGAGCGGAATAGAAGGATGATGCGAGGGTCTAGACCCTCGCGCTCCCGTTACTGTCTGCGTTGCGCTAAGGGTTCAGCGTTGTGTATCGGACGCAACGTTTCAAAATTAAAGCCTGCGGCGCCGTTAGAAGGCGCCGCAGGCTTTAATTATAATCACACAAGACCTCGAACCACACCCCATTAACGGGATTGCAAAGGGCCCCCGCCCTTTGCCCGCCGGAGGCCCTCTTTTAAACCCTTAAACCAACCGCGCCTGACGCAACGCCGCGCCGATAAACCCGGCAAACAGCGGATGCGGCTCGAACGGACGGCTCTTGAGTTCGGGGTGGAACTGCACGCCCACGAACCACGGATGGTCCGGCCGCTCGACGATTTCGGGCAGCAGGCCATCGGGCGACATGCCCGAGAACACCAGCCCGCCCTGCTCCAGCGCCTCGCGATAGTGCGAGTTCACTTCGTAACGGTGGCGGTGGCGTTCGCTGATCGTCTCGCTGCCATAGATCGCCGCGACATGGCTGTTGCCCGCCAGCTTGGCTTCATAGGCACCAAGGCGCATCGTGCCGCCCAGATCGGTTTCGGCGGTGCGCTGTTGCAGCCCCTCTTCGCTCATCCATTCGGTGATGATGCCGACGACCGGCTCCTTGGTTTCGCCAAATTCGGTCGAGGAAGCGTCCGCGATCCCCGCCGTGTTGCGCGCGCCTTCGATGCAGGCCATCTGCATGCCAAGGCAGATGCCGAAGAACGGCACCTTGCGTTCGCGGGCAAAACGGACCGCCGAGATCTTGCCCTCGGTGCCGCGCTCGCCAAAACCGCCGGGCACAAGGATGCCGTGCAGCGGTTCGAGCGTCGAGACGATCTCTTCCTCGTCCTTTTCAAAGATTTCGGCGTCGATCCACTTGATGTTGACCTTGACCTTGTTGGCAATGCCACCATGCACCAGCGCTTCATTCAGCGACTTATACGCATCCTGAAGCACGACATATTTGCCCACCACACCGATGGTCACTTCGCCCTCGGGGGCGGCATAGGTCTTGGTCAGCGCCTGCCACTGGTCGAGCTTTGGCTCGGGCGCGGTCAGGCCAAAGTGGTGCAGCACCGCATTGTCCAGCCCTTCGGCGTGATATTGCAGCGGCACGGCATAGATATTGGGCGCGTCCAGAGCCGGGATCACCGCTTCCTTGCGCACGTTGCAGAAGAGCGCGATCTTGCTGCGCTCGTTCTCGGGCAATTCCTGTTCGCAACGGCACAGCAGCACGTCAGGCTGGATGCCATACGAAGTCAGCTCGCGCACCGAGTGCTGAGTCGGCTTGGTCTTGAGCTCACCCGCCGCCGCGATGTAGGGCACCAGCGTGACATGGGCAAAGCAGGTCTGCTCGCGCCCCAGTTCGTTGCGAAGCTGACGGATCGCCTCGATGAAGGGCAGGCCCTCGATGTCGCCCACCGTGCCGCCGATTTCGCACAGCACGAAATCCAGATCCTCGGTGTCGGCCTGCGCGAAATCCTTGATCGCATCGGTCACATGCGGGATCACCTGCACCGTCGCGCCCAGATAGTCGCCGCGGCGTTCCTTGGCGATGATCGTCTGATAGATGCGGCCCGAGGTGATATTGTCGCTCTTGCGCGCCGAAACGCCGGTAAAGCGTTCATAATGCCCCAGATCGAGGTCCGTCTCTGCACCATCGTCAGTCACATAGACTTCGCCATGCTGATACGGGCTCATGGTGCCGGGGTCGACGTTGAGATAGGGGTCGAACTTGCGGATGCGGACCTTGAAGCCGCGTGCCTGCAACAAGGCGGCCAGTGAAGCCGCCATAAGACCCTTGCCCAGCGAGGAGACCACGCCGCCGGTGATGAAAATATACCGCGCCATGGGGATTGCGCCTTACCTTTTTTGAACCATCAATCCAAGCGCGCAATGCGCGCCAACGAGCAAGCAATCCACAGTCCTGTTCATGGACGCGCCAAAAACGCGCCGCAGACGGCGGAATGCCCAAACGCCAACCACCCCACCGCGCGTGCGGCAGGGTGGCTGACACAAAAACACCGAATTACTTCTTGGCCGCGCCGGCCAGCGGATCGGCAGGAAGCGGAGCCGCAGGAGCGGCAGGAAGCGGAGCCGCAGGAGCGGCAGGCGCCGCAGCCGGGGCCGAAACGCTGCGATCAAGCGAGGTATCGACCTTCTGGCTCGACGCGCTGGCCACGGCCAGAGCCGCCAGCACAATCGAGAGGCCGACAAAGATCGCAGCCAGAACGCCCGTGCTGCGCGTCAGAAAGTCCGCCGCGCCGCGCGCCGACATGAAACCCGAAGGGCTGCCGCCAACGCCCAGACCGCCGCCTTCCGACTTCTGAATCAGGATCACCACGACCAGCATGGCCGCGACAATGGCCTGAAGCACAATAAGGAAGATGAACATGAAGCGCGACTCTCGACATGGCAGCCAGCAAAGGCCACCGCATGAATGGAATGGCGCGCATCTAGGCGCGCATGAGCCCAGTTGCAAGGGGGTGCTTCCACCCCACCCCCAACCTGGGCCTTGATCCGGACGCCGAACCTCAGCCTTCGATGAGCATCGCGGCGGCATTGATGATCGCGGCAAAGCTCTCCGCCGTCAGACTGGCCCCGCCGACCAGCGCGCCGCCGACATCGGCCACGCCCAGCAATTCCGAGGCATTGCTCGCATTGACCGAGCCGCCGTAAAGGATACGCACGCCCTTGCCCGCATCGCCGTAGATGGCGACCAGATCGGCCCGGATTGCCTGGTGCATCGCGGCCACATCCTCCACCGAAGGCACGCGACCCGTGCCGATGGCCCAGACCGGCTCATAAGCCACGGCCAGCCCCTCGGCGCCTTCCTTGGGCAACGAGCCGTGAAGCTGGCCCGAAACCACCGCTTCGGCCTGCCCGGCGTCGCGCTCGGCCTCCGTTTCGCCCACGCACAGGATCACGCCCAGCCCCGCCGCGCGGGCGGCAAGCGCCTTGGCCTGCACATCGGCATTGCTCTCGCCATGCAGGCTGCGACGCTCGCTGTGGCCCACGATGGTGAAGCGCGCACCGGCATCTTCAAGCATGGGCGCGGAAATGTCGCCGGTATAGGCGCCGCTGGGCTTGGCATGGACGTCCTGACCGCCCACGGCCATCGCCTGAGCTTCCTCGGCCATCGCATGGACCAGCGTGAAGGGCGGGGCGATGCCCACGTCCACCGCCGGATGGCGGGCCGCCACGCGGTCGATCGCGCGCGCCTCGGCCAGCGTGGCGCGCAGGCCGTTCATCTTCCAGTTGCCGACGATATAGGGCCGCAAAGCCATGATCCCTTTGTCCTTCCTAAATCGCGGGGAGCCAAAGCACGGCCCGCAACAGGCCGCGCCGCATCACGCCTCCCCAGCATGCGTATGCGCGCCTAGGGCAAGGAGGCGCCGCTTGTCAAAAGGCGCGTGGTCGACAACCCACCGAAAAGACGCAAACGCAGCATAAAGGCACCACAAATTTGCGCGATGGCGCCGCTTGCGGGATTCGGCCAAGCCGCCTAAAGCCGCCTGCTGATGGTTTTGACGGCGCGCGCCTTTTGGGCGGGGCCGCGGTGACGGGTTGGTTTGATGCTGCAAGTGTTCCGCAAGTTCTTCCACTCCTCGGTGGGCGTGTTCGCCGCGCTGGGGTTGATCGTGATGCTGGCCATGGCGTTTGCCGCAGGCGATGTGTCGAACATGATCTCATCGGGCAGCATCACCGGGGGTGACCGCGTAGCCAAGGTCGACGGCACCGCCATCGGCACCGCGCAATTGACCAAGCAGATGCAGCAGGCCGTGGAAATCACCCGCCAGCAGCAGCCCGGCGTCACCATGAAGAGCTTTCTGGCCGAAGGCGGGCTCGATCTGGTGCTGGACCAGATGATCGACGGCGAGGCCCAGATGGCCTTTGGCCGCAAGGTCGGCATCGTTGCGGGCAAGCGTCTGGTCGACAGCGAACTCGCCAAGATCCCGGCGTTTCAGGGCGCAGGCGGCAAGTTCGACCAGAACGCCTATCTCTCGGTTCTGGCCCAGCGCCAGATGAACGATGCCGATGTGCGCGACAGTTTCGCGCGCGATCTGGTCTCGCGCCAGTTGCTGGCCCCGGCGCAATTCGGCGCCGCCCTGCCCCAGAGCGCGGTGGTGCAATATGCCTCGCTGCTCAAGGAACATCGCGCAGGTTCGGCCGCCATGCTGCCCTCGGCCGCCTTCGCGCCCAAGGGCCTGCCCACGCAGGCCGAAGTGACCGCGTGGTACAACAACCACAAGGCCGCCTACACCGTGCCGGAACGCCGCGTGATTCGTTACGCCCGCTTCGACGAATCGGTCATCAAGCAGTCCTCGGCCCCCAGTGATGCCGAAGTGGCCGCCCGATTTAAGGCCAATGCCGCCCAGTATGGCGCCAGCGAGACCCGCAAGGTGTCGCAGGTCATCGTCATCAGCGAGAGCATGGCCAAGGACATTGCCGCCGCCGTGGCCAAGGGCGAAAGCCTTGAGGCCGCCGCCAAGGCCAAGGGCCTTTCGGTCGCCTCGCTGGGCGCGGTCAGCAAGGCCGACCTGACGATCAAGAGCAGCGCCGCCGTGGCCGAGGCCGCCTATGCCGCCAAGGCCGGGGCCATCGCTGGCCCGGTCAAGGGCGCGCTGGGCTGGGCGCTGGTGCGCGTGGATGCCGTCGACGCCAAACCTGCGCGCACGCTGGAACAGGTGAAGGGCGAGATCACCGCCGCCCTGACCGAGGAAAAGCGCAAGGCAGCGCTGGCCGCTCTCACCGAGAAGGTGAACGATGATTTCGGCAAGGGCGGCGCGCTGTCCGATACCGCCAAGGAACTGGGCCTGACCATGGCCGAAACCCCGCTGCTGACGGCCAAGACGCCCGCTGGCATGGGGCTTCCGGCCGAACTGGCCTCGATTCTGCCCGCCGCCTTTGGCATGGACCACGAGGGCCAGCCCCAGATCAGCGAACTGGTCGCGGGCAAGAGCTTTGTGATCTTTGACGTGACCAAGATCGTGCCCGCCGCCCCTGCCCCGCTTGACCAGATCAGCGCGCAGGTGATGGCCGACATCCAGCTTGAAAAGGGCTCGGTCGCCGCGCGCGCCGCCGCGATGAAGCTGCTGGCAGCAGGCAAGAAGGGCGCCGATCTGGCCGCCGAAGTGGCCAAGCTGGGCGTAGCCCTGCCCCCGGTTCAGCAGATGAATCTGGGCCGCGAGGAAATCATGTCGCGCGGTGGGCAGATCCCGCCTGCGGTGGCCATGTTCTTCGGCATGGCGCCCGGCACGACCAAGCTGATCCCGATTGCGGGCAACAAGGGCTTTATGGCTGTTCAGCTGAAAACCATCACGCCGGGCACCGTGGCCGCCAATGATCCGCTGGTCGGGCAGGTCAAGGGCGAGCTCAACAATCTGGCCGCGCGCGAACAGGCCGAAAGCCTGCGCCGCGCGATCCGCACCGAAGTCAAGGTGGAGCGCAACGAAAGCGCCATCAAGACCGTCGCCGCCACGCTGGCCGGCGGCAACTGACGTTCAATCCCAAAAAGCGAAAGACCAATGACCGACAACACCCATCGCCCAGAAAACTGGGACGCCGCCCTTTCCTTGCTGTCTGGCGGGAATCCGGCGCTGGTGTGGCGTCGCGTCATTGCGGACACTGAGACACCCGTGGGCGCGGCGGTAAAGCTGTTCGCGGGCGAGCGGGGCGATTTCCTGCTCGAATCGGTCGAGGGCGGCGAGGTGCGGGGGCGGTACAGCCTGCTGGGTCTGGCCCCCGATCTGGTGTTCCGCGCCACCGGCCATGCCGCCGAAATCAACCGCGTCTGGGCGCAGGACCGCGAGGCGTTTGAGCCTCTGGCAGGCGACGCGCTGGGCGAATTACGCAAGCTGGTCGAAAGCTGCCGGATGGATGTGCCCGCCGCGCTGCCTCCCGCGCTGGCCTGTATCGTGGGCTATTTCGGCTATGAAACCTTTGGCCTTGTCGAAAAACTGCCCCGCGCGCCGCAAAGCGCGCTGGAATTGCCCGACATGCTGTTTGTCCGCCCCACGGTGATCCTTGTGTTCGACCGGCTGGGCGATGAATTGTTTGCCGTTGCGCCGGTCTGGCCTTCGGATCGCGCGCCCGAAGCTGCGCTGGAAGTGGCACAGGAGCGGATCGATGAGGCCCTGCGCGCGCTGGCTGCGCCCGCGCCCGAACCTGTGCGCGCCGCGCCCGACATGCCCATGCCGATGCCGACCCCGGTGATGGCGCCGGGCCGCTATGGCGAGATGGTCGAACGCGCCAAGCAATTTATCGAGGCGGGCGACATTTTTCAGGTCGTGCTGGCGCAGCGTTTCACCGCGCCTTTTACTCTGCCGCCGCTCTCGCTTTATCGCTCGCTGCGCCGGGTCAATCCCTCGCCCTTCCTCTATTTCCTCGACCTGCCCGGTTTTGCCGTGGTTGGGTCCAGCCCGGAAATTCTGGTGCGGGTGCGCGATGGCGAGGTGACTATCCGCCCCATCGCGGGCACGCGCCCGCGCGGCAAGACCCCGGCCGAGGACAAAGCCAATGAGATCAGCCTGCTGGAGGATCAGAAAGAGCGCGCCGAGCATCTGATGCTGCTCGATCTGGGCCGCAACGATGTGGGCCGTGTGGCCGCCAAGGGCACGGTCAAGGTCACCGAAAGCTATACGATCGAGCGTTACAGCCATGTGATGCATATCGTCTCGAACGTGGTGGGCGAATTGGACACCAACCGCGCCGATGCGATTGACGCTGTGTTCGCCGGTTTCCCGGCAGGCACCGTCAGCGGTGCGCCCAAGGTCCGGGCCTGCGAGATCATCGCCGGACTGGAAGGCGAAACGCGCGGCGCCTATGCGGGCGGCGTCGGCTATTTCGGGCCGGACGGCAATCTGGACAGCTGCATCGTGCTGCGCACCGGCATCCTCAAGGATGGCGTGTTGCACGTGCAGGCGGGCGCGGGCATCGTGGCCGACAGCGATCCGGTCTATGAACAGCGCGAATGCGAACATAAATCCGGCGCCCTCTTTGCCGCCGCCCGTGAGGCGGTGCGCGTGGCGCAGGAAGCGGGGTTTGGGCAATGAATAATAAAATCCTCGTCATCGACAATTACGACAGCTTCACTTGGAATCTGGTCCATTACATCATGGAACTGGGCGCTGAGGTCGAAGTGGTGCGCAATGACGCGCTGACCGCCGCGCAGGCGATTGACAGCGGCGCGGCAGGCTTCCTGCTTTCGCCCGGCCCCTGCACGCCGAACGAGGCCGGGATCAGCCTAGATCTGGTGGGCGCGGCGGCCGATAGCGGCAAGCCCTTGCTGGGCGTGTGCCTTGGCCATCAGTCCATCGGGCAATATTTCGGCGGCACGGTGCAGCGCGGCGGCCTGATGCATGGCAAGACCAGCCCGGTGACGCATGACAACAGCGGCCTGTTCGAGGGCATCCCCTCGCCCTTCATCGCCACGCGTTATCACTCGCTGATCGTGACCGACATTCCGGCCTGCCTGCATGTGAATGCGCGCAGCGACGATGGGCATGTAATGGGCTTCCGCCATGTCAGCCTGCCGATCCACGGGGTGCAGTTTCACCCCGAGAGCATCGCCACGCAGCATGGCCATGCGATGCTGGCCAATTACCTGAAACTGTGCGGGATTGATGCCCGTATGCCCGCATGAACGCCCTGCCCGAAGTCTCGGCCCATCCCTTTGACGAGGGTGAGGCGCAGAGCATTTTCGGCGCGATCCTTGACCGGCAGGTGTCCGACGAAGCGATTGCCGATTTTCTCGTCGCCCTTTCGGCGCGCGGTGAAACGTCGAGCGAGATCGCGGGCGCGGCGCGGGCCATGCGTGCGCGGATGATCGCGGTCCATGCGCCCGAGGGAGCGATTGACGTGTGCGGCACCGGCGGCGATGGGCATCATACGCTCAACGTCTCCACCGCCGTATCGCTGGTGGTCGCGGCCTGCGGCGTGCCGGTGGCCAAGCATGGCAACCGGGCGGCATCATCCAAGGCGGGCGCGGCCGATACGCTGGAGGCTTTGGGCCTTAATCTGGCCCATGCCGGAGAGCGCGCGGAAAGCACGCTGGGCGAGATCGGCATCGCGTTTCTGTTTGCGCAGGCGCATCATCCCAGCCTCAAACATATCGCCCCGATCCGGCGGGCGCTGGGCACGCGCACGATCTTCAACCTGATGGGGCCGCTGGCCAATCCGGCCAATGTGCGCCATCAACTGGTGGGCATCGCGCGCCCGGCCTATGTGCCGATCTATGCCGAAGCGATCCGCCGCCTTGGCACCGAGCGCAGCTTTGTCATTTCGGGCGATGAGGGGTTGGACGAACTGAGCCTTGCAGGCGGCAATGAAGTGGCCGACGTGCGCGGCGATGGGGTGGCGATGAAGCGCGTGGTTCCTGCCGACGCTGGCCTGCCCGAATATCCGGTTGAAGCGATCAAGGGCGGCGATCCGGCCTATAATGCCGATGCTTTGCACCGCCTGCTGATGGGCGAGCATGGGGCCTACCGCGACGCGGTGCTGCTCAATGCTGCTGGCGCGCTGATGGTCGCGGGCGAGGTTTCGAACTGGCGCGAGGGCGCCGAAGAGGCCGCAGAGGCCATTGACAAGGGGCTGGCCAAGGGGCTGCTCGATTGCTGGATCAAGGCTTGCGAATGACCGACAAATTGACAGAAATCTGCGACACCAAGCGCCAAGAGGTTGCCGCGCGCAAGCCTTTGGCAAGTTTGGCCGACCTTGACGCGCGCGCCAGCGAACAGACCCCCACGCGCGGGTTTGAGGCGGCGCTGCGCGCAAAGGCTGCGGGTGGCTTCGCGCTGATTGCCGAGATCAAGAAGGCCAGCCCGTCCAAGGGATTGATCCGCGCCGATTTCGATCCGCCAGCCCATGCCCGCGCCTATCAAGCGGGCGGCGCGGCCTGTCTTTCGATCCTGACCGATGCGCCCTATTTTCAGGGGCATGAGGATTACCTGATCGCCGCGCGCGCGGCCTGCGATCTGCCGGTCCTGCGCAAGGATTTCATGGTCGATCCTTGGCAGGTGGCCGAGGCCCGCGCGATTGGGGCCGATGCGATCCTCATCATCGTGGCCGCGCTGTCGGACGCCCAGATGGCCGAGATCGAACAGGCAGCCATCGAGCGGGCGATGTCGGTTCTGGTCGAGGTGCATGATGAGGAAGAGATGGCGCGCGCCGCCAATCTGCGCTCGCGCCTGATCGGGGTGAACAACCGCAACCTCAAGACCTTCAAGACCGACATCGCCACCACCGAGCGCCTCGCTCCGCTGGCGCCCGAGGGCACGTTGCTGGTGGCCGAGAGCGGGATCAACACCCATGCCGACCTGCTGCGTCTGGCCCCTTGCGGGGCGCGGACTTTCCTTGTCGGGGAAAGCCTGATGCGGCAGGCCGACGTGACGGCGGCGACAAAGGCCCTGCTGGGTCTTTAAGCCCAGAGTTCAGGATGGCGCAGCATCAGGGCCTGCGCCAAAATCAGCGTCTTGGCGTCCTCCAGCGTGCCGGCCATCACCCGGTCGCGCAGGACGTCAAGGCTGATTTCGACCACGCTGATATGCTCATCCTCGCCATCGGCCCCGCCGCCTGCGCCCACCCGATCGGCCGCAGTATATTCGGCCAGATAGAGCATCACCCGCTCGGTCGAAACCGGCGGAATGGGCCAGATATTGGCTAGCGGTTCGAGCGCGGAAAGGCGAATGCCGCCCTCCTCCATCGCCTCCTCATGAATGCGCTCCTCCGGGCTGGCCCCATCGAGCCCGCCCGCAATCGCCTCCAGCAAGGGCGGATGGCCCGCATCCAACACCGCCGCGCGCGGCTGGGTGATCAGCATCGCCACCCGCCGCGCCCGGTCAAAGGGGAGCACCGCCACCGCCTGACCATTGTCGATCAGGTGCCGTTCGGCCACGGTGCCGTCGGGCATCCGCAATTCCAGCCGGGAAAAGCGATACCAGCCATCGTAGATCAGCTGCCGGGCAATAATTTCGGCCATATTTCCCTATTCCCTCAAAATCTTGAAGCAGGCTTACGCCAGATCGCACATTTCTTCGTTGCCTGATGCCTCCGCTTTGGCAAGAGAGAAGCATGAGCGAATTGACCCATCTCGATGCCCAGGGCCATGCACGCATGGTCGATGTCGGCGCCAAGGCCGAAACCGCGCGCGTGGCGATTGCCGCTGGCCGCATCCGCATGAGCGCGGCGGCGCTCAGCGCGATCCGCGACGGCGATGTGCCCAAGGGCGACGTTCTGGCGGCAGCCCGCATCGCCGGGATCATGGCGGCGAAGAAAACCGCCGACCTGATCCCTTTGTGCCACCCCCTGCCGCTGCACAGCGTGAGCGTCGATTTTGCCATTGAGGAAGGCGCGATCCGGGCCACGGCCACGGCCAGCCTGACCGGCAAAACCGGGGTGGAAATGGAGGTATTGACTGCTGTTTCCCTTGCGCTCCTGACCATTTACGACATGGCCAAGGCCATCGACAAGGGCATGGTGATCGAGGAAGTGCGACTGATCGAAAAGCGCGGCGGCAAATCGGGCCACTGGAAAGCGGAAAGATGAGCCGCGCGCCCCTGCCGCTGGACGAGGCGCAGGCGCGCGTCCTGGCGCTGGCCGGCCTGACGCAGGCGCAGGAGACGCCCATTGAGGCCGCGCTGGGCTGCTATCTGGCCGCGCCGCTGCTGGCCCGCCGCACGCAACCTGCCGCTGATCTGTCGGCGATGGATGGCTATGCGCTGGCGCCGGGCGATCTGGCGGGACCGTGGGATATTGTGGGCGAAAGCGCGGCGGGCCATCCCTTTGCGGGCGCGGTTCAACCCGGACAGGCGGTGCGCATTTCCACCGGTGCGCTGGTGCCCGAGGGCGCGGGCGTGGTGCTGTGTCAGGAAGACACCGCGCGCGAAGGCAATCACCTCACCCTGACCGGAACCCCGCCCAAGCCGGAGGGGCGCCACATCCGCCGCAAGGGTCTGGATTTCCGCGACGGCGACATGGTTCTGCCCGCAGGTACGCGGATCGGTGCGGCACAACTGGCGCTGGCGATTGCGGCGGGGCATGGCGCGCTCTGCGTGCGGCAGCGCCCGCGTCTGGCGATCCTCGACAGCGGGGATGAGCTAATCGCGCCGGGCCTGCCCTGCCCGCCCGACCGCCTGCCCGCCAGCAATGGCGCGATGCTGGGGGCGATGGTGGCCGGGCTGGCCGGGGAAGTGCTGCGTCTGGGGCCGGTGGCCGATGATCTGGACGCGTTGGACGCGGCGCTGGCGCGCGCGGGCGATGCCGATGTGATCGTCACCAGCGGCGGGGCCTCGGTGGGCGATCATGACCTGATCCAGCCTGCGCTGGCCCGCTGGGGCGCGCAGGTCGATTTCTGGAAGGTTGCGATCCGGCCCGGCAAACCCTTGCTGGTGGCCACGCGAGGGAAGCATGTGGTGATCGGACTGCCCGGCAATCCGGTGTCGAGTTTTGTCACCGCCCATCTGTTCCTGCTGCCGCTGCTGCGCGCGATGCAGGGCGCGGGCGATCCCCTGCCCCGCACGGCAATGGCGCATTTGACCGAGCCTCTGGGGCCGGGCGCGGACCGGCGCGAGTTCATTCGCGGATGGTGGGACGGTCGCGATGTGATGCCGCGCCCGATGCGCGATTCCTCGGCTCTTGCAGCAATGGCGGCCAGCAATTGCCTGATCGAACATGACGCCCATGCTCCCGCGATGGCGGCGGGCGACGCGGTGCGCATCCATTTGATCGAAAATGGCGGAAGCGCTTGACGAAAGGGTAATGGTTGCGTAATTGTTCCGCAATTGTTCACGCAACACCCCCGTTGGGAGGTTTCTATGCTCACCCGCAAACAGCACGAATTGCTGCGCTTCATCCAATCCAGCCTCGAAGAGTCCGGCGTCTCGCCCAGCTTTGAGGAAATGAAGGAAGCGCTGGATCTGAAGTCGAAATCGGGGGTGCATCGGCTGATCTCCGCGTTGGAGGAGCGCGGCTTTATCCGCCGCCTGCCCAACCGCGCCCGCGCGCTGGAGGTTTTGCGCCAGCCTGAGGATGTTACGCCCCCGGTCGGGACCAAGCCTGCCGCGCCGAAAAAGCCGGTTGAACTGGCCAGGTCCGCAGCGCCCGCGCCCGCCAATGATGTGATTGAAATCCCCCTGCATGGGCGGATCGCGGCGGGCGTGCCGATCGAGGCAATGGAAGGGCAGACAATGCTGCCGGTGCCTGCTGCGCTGCTGGGCGCGGGCGATCACTATGCGCTTGAGGTGTCGGGCGATTCCATGGTCGAGGCGGGCATTCTTGACGGCGATCTGGCGCTGATCCGCAAGACCGATATCGCGCGTGAGGGCGAGATCGTGGTCGCGCTGGTGCGCGGCGAGGAAGCGACGCTCAAATATCTGCGGCGTGAACGCGGCATGGTGCGGCTCGATCCGGCCAATGCGGCCTATGATCCGCAATATTATCAGCCCGGCGAGGTTCAGGTGCAGGGCAAGCTGGCCGGATTGCTCCGCCGCTATCACTGATCCAGCAATGTGACGGGAGGGGGCTCGATGGCTCCCTCCTGCGGTTTCAGACTGGGCGCGCGCCACCATGGATGCTGGCCCTGACTTTGCGCCACGGTGACGATCCGCCCCTGCGCCAGATAAAGCGCGAGGCCGCCGGTGCGATAGAGCAAAGGCTCATCGGCCCTCAGCAAGCGGGGGCGGCACGAAGGCGAAAGCGCCACCCGCGATACGACAATATCGACATAGGCGCAGGCCGCCGCCATCGCCCGCTCCTCCACCATACCGCCGCCCCGCGCGGCCAGAATGCGCCAGTCACGGCCTCCTTGCCGGATGGTGATGCGGCAAAAGCTCTCGTTGCATTCCGCGTCGCGCCATTGCTCGATAGGCATGGCCTCGCCGCTGGCGCCCATCGCCTCCTGCATCATGTCGCGGGCATAGGTGGAGCGGCCCTGTCCCAATATCAGCAATTGTCGGCTTTGCGGGTCGATCATGCCGAATTGGTGCCCATCGCCGGTGATGACCATATCGGGCGGCGTCAATAGCGCCAGCCACAGACATCCCACCACCGCCGGAACCAGCCCGAAGAGCCGCACATTGCCCCGCCAAAGCGCCAGCCACAGCATCCCCAGCACTATCAAACCATAGGCCCAGCCGCCCATCACCGGCAATTGCGCCACCGCATCGGGCCGCGCCGCCACCCATCGCGCCAGCGCCAGCAGCAGATCAAGCGACCAGCCGCACAGATGCCAGAAGGGCGCCCCCGCCCCGACCAGATCAAAGGCCAAGCCCGCCCCGATCAACGGCATGGAGACAAAGGTGGTCAATGGGATGGCGACCAGATTGGCCAGCGAGCCATAAATGCCCGCACGATGGAAATGGAAAAAGGCCACCGGCATGAGGGCCAGTTCGATCACCAGCCCGGTCAGCAACAGCATCGCCAGATCGCGCCCCAGCCGGATCCACCAGCCTTCAGGACGCCGGGCGAGAAAGGCCCGTACCGGCGCCGCCTCATGCAGGGCCACAATCGCCAGCACCGAGCCGAAACTCATCTGGAAACTCGGCCCTACCACCGCCTCGGGCCAGAGCAGCATGACGAAACCGGCCGCCAGCGCCAGCAAACGCACCGAAAAGGGCCGCCGCCCCGCCGCCATCGCCGCCAGAGCCAGCAGCGCGCCAAGGCAGGAACGCACCGTCGGCACCTCCGCCCCGGTCAGCAGCGTGTAGCCGACCGCCGCCAGCCCGCCCATCCCGCTGGCCAGCACGGGGAGGCGGACCCGTAACACCAGCCATGGCCACAGGGCCAGCAGGCGCAGCGCGAGAAAATAGGTCGCAGCCACCACTGCGCTGACATGCAGACCGGAGACGGACAGGAGATGCGTCAGGCCCGCGTCGCGCATCGCTGCCTCGTCGGCAGGTGTGATGCCTCCGCGCTCGCCGCTGGCAAAGGCCGCCGCCATGCCGCCCGCCGATCCCGGCAGCGCCGCGCGCACATGAGCCGCCAGCGCATGGCGCCACGGCGCAAGGCCCGACTCGGTACCCTGCGACTCGACCTGAACTGGCCCCAAAGCGCTGCCCGTGGCGACCAGACCGTCAAACCACGCCGCACGGGCAAAGTCATAGCCCCCCGGCAGACGTGGCGGGGCCGGGGGAAACAGCCGCGCGCGCAGCCGGATCACCGCGCCTTCGCGCGCGCCCGGCGCCAACTCATTGGACTTCAAAGAGATCCGTGCCTTGATCGCCCGATCCGCGCCCGGCAGGCGCAGGCCAACCACCAGCAGAATCCGCGACTGGGCGGTCAATTCCTGTCGCTCGAGCACCACGGCGCGCAGATCGAGCACCAACGGGCCGGGAATCGCGGGCGCGCCGACCAAGGTCGACTTGCCCCAGACCAGACCGCAACCCAGCGCGACCGACAAAGAGAGCGACAAAATCGCCCGAGGCAGGCACACCAAATCGCCACTCCGGCGCAGAACCAGACTGGCCGCAGCCGCCGCCAATAAACATAATGTTATCAGATATATCCATTGCCTGACGTCAGCCAGAACAAACCACCCCGCCACACCCGCCGCCATGCCCACCGCCAGCCATGGCGCAAGGGTCGGCCCAGCGTTCAACAGAAAATGCTCTAAGACCAAAGCAAAACTTGCCAAGCGCGCGCGGCTGCGCCAAGGGCCATGTTGCGTTGCAGCGCTATCCCCCCCCAAAGAGGCGGGACGCTCTGCCGATTGTGTGTTGCTGTGGGTCGCTGGAACCATGGGCCCTTATAGGACAGAAAGGACAAGGGAATGACAAGTTCGGGGTTGGCTGGCAGCAATAGCACCGGCAAACGCCCTGTTGTCACCCGTTTTGCGCCTTCTCCCACAGGTTTTCTGCATATTGGCGGCGCGCGCACGGCTCTGTTCAACTGGCTCTATGCCCGTGCGACCGGCGGCCAATATCTGCTGCGTATCGAGGATACCGACCGCGCGCGTTCGACCGATGCCGCCATTGACGCGATCTTTGACGGTCTGCGCTGGCTGGGCCTTGATGGCGATCAGCCTGCGGTGATGCAGTTCGAACGCTCGCCCCGCCATGCCGAGGTGGCGCATAAACTGCTGGGCGCGGGCTATGCCTATCGCTGCTATCTGACGCAGGAAGAACTGACCGCAATGCGCGAGGCGGCGCAGGCCGAAAAGCGCCCGTTCCGCATCCAGTCGCCCTGGCGCGACGCCACGCCCGATCAATGGCCCGAGGGTCAGCCCTATGTGGTGCGCATGAAGGCGCCGCGCGAGGGCGCGACCGTGATCGACGATCTGGTGCAGGGCAGCATCACGGTGCAGAATGTCGAGCTGGATGATTTCATCATCCTGCGCTCTGACGGTACGCCGACCTATATGCTGGCCGTGGTGGTGGACGATCACGATATGGGTGTGACCCATGTGATCCGCGGCGACGACCATATCAACAACGCCTTCCGCCAGTTGGTGATCATCCGCGCGATGGATGCCATCGAAGGCAATTGGCCCGATCCCGAATATGGCCATATCCCGCTGATCCATGGCGCGGACGGGGCGAAACTGTCCAAGCGCCACGGCGCGCTGGGCGTGGATGCCTATCGCGACGACATGGGTCTGCTGCCCGAGGCCGTGCTCAACTATCTGATGCGGCTTGGCTGGGGTCATGGGGATGAGGAAATCATCTCGATCGCGCAGGCCATCGAATGGTTCGACATCAAGGATGTGAACAAGGGCGCCTCGCGTTTCGACTTTGCCAAGCTGGCCAATCTCAATGGCCATTACCTGCGCGAAGCCGATGATGCGCGTCTGGCCGAACTGGTGGCTGCGCGGATCACCGATCTGCCGGTTGACCTCGGCCTGCTGGCCCGCGCCATGCCGGTGCTCAAGGTTCGCGCCAAGGATCTCAATGAGTTGGCAGGCGCCGCGCGCTTCCTGTTCGTGTCGCGCCCGTTGGCGCTGGAGGAAAAGGCCGCCGCGCTGCTGACCGAAGAAGCGCGCGCCATTCTCCAAAAAATACACGCAACGCTGTTGCAGGAAACGCACTGGACAATCGAGGCCCTGGAGGCCACGGTCAAATCACTGGCCGGCGAGCTTGGGCTCGGTCTTGGTAAACTGGCGCAACCGCTTCGCGCGGCGCTGACCGGGCAAACCACGTCTCCGGGCATTTTCGACGTTTTGATCCTACTTGGGCGAGAGGAAAGCCTCGCGCGCATCGCGGAGCAAATGGAAACCACAAACATTTGAGCCCATATTTAGAGCCAAAGTACAAGGAGTGTTGCGGTGGGTGATACGGCAAAGTTCATCGTCGAGGGCAAGGAAGTTGAATCTCCGATCCTGAAGGGCAGCGTGGGTCCGGATGTTATCGACATCCGCAAGCTCTATGCCCAGACTGGCGCATTCACCTATGACCCCGGCTTCACTTCGACGGCATCGTGCGAAAGCGCGCTGACCTATATCGACGGCGACGAGGGTGTGCTGCTGCATCGCGGCTATCCGATCGGTCAGCTGGCCGAAAATTCGTCCTTCATGGAGGTCTGCTACCTCCTGCTGAACGGCGAACTGCCCAGCGCCGCCGAACTGGACGGCTTTACGCGCACGATCACGCGCCACACGATGGTGCATGAGCAGCTTTCCAGCTTCTTCAAAGGCTTCCGCCGCGACGCCCACCCGATGGCCATCATGGTCGGCGTGGTCGGCGCGCTCTCGGCCTTCTATCATGACAGCACGGACATCTCCGATCCGGTGCAGCGCCGCATTTCGGCCCACCGCCTGATCGCCAAGATCCCGACGATTGCCGCCATGGCCTACAAGTATTCGGTGGGTCAGCCCTTTGTCTATCCCGACAACAAGCTGTCCTATGCCGGCAACTTCCTGCGCATGACCTTTGGCGTTCCGGCCGAAGAATATGAAGTTGTGCCCGCCGTCGAAAAGGCGATGGACCGCATCTTCATCCTGCACGCCGACCACGAACAGAATGCTTCGACCTCGACCGTGCGCCTCGCCGGTTCGTCGGGCGCCAACCCGTTTGCCTGCGTTGCCGCCGGCATCGCCTGCCTGTGGGGTCCGGCCCATGGCGGCGCGAACGAAGCCTGCCTCAATATGCTGCGCGAAATCGGCACGCCCGACAAGATCCCGCACTATATCGAGCGCGCCAAGGACAAGAACGATCCGTTCCGTCTGATGGGCTTTGGTCACCGCGTGTACAAGAACCGCGACCCGCGCGCGACCGTGATGCAGAAGACCGTGCGCGAAGTGTTCGAAGCACTCAACGTTCAGAATCCGCTGTTCGAAACCGCGCTGCGCCTTGAAGAGATCGCCCTGAACGATCCCTACTTCATCGAAAAGAAGCTGTTCCCCAACGTCGACTTCTATTCGGGCATCATCCTGTCGGCCATCGGCTTCCCCACCACCATGTTCACTGTGCTTTTCGCTCTGGCGCGCACCGTGGGCTGGGTGGCTCAGTGGAATGAAATGATCGAAGATCCCAGCCAGAAGATCGGCCGCCCGCGCCAGCTCTACACCGGCCCGACGCAGCGCGATTACGTGCCCGTTGGCCAGCGTTAAGCCTTAAGGCTCGACTATTCAGGAACGCGGGGGAAGGGAAACTTTCCCCCGCGTTTTTGTTTGGGGTTTGGGTATTGAGAAAGGGGTTGAATGCGAGGGTCTAGACCCTCGCGCTCCCATTACTGTCGGCGTTGCGCCACGGATTTAACGCCGGGTGTCGGACGCGGCGTAGAATCATTAAAGCCTGCGGCGCCCTCTGACTGCGCCGCAGGCTTTAATGATTATGGCACAATGGCCTCAAACCCACCCCAAATTAACGGGATTGCAAAGGGCCCCCGCCCTTTGCCCGCCGGAGGCACTCTTCCCCTACCCCTGCGGCAATTCCAGTACAAACCGCGCGCCCTGCCCTTCATGCCCCTCAACGCTCAATTCGCCCCCCATCGCCCGCGCTAGACGCCGCGAGATATAGAGCCCCAGTCCGGAGCCCCCATCCCCGCTGCGCCCCAGCCGTTCGAACTTGTCGAACACGCGGGCGGCGTCCTGCGGCGAAAGGCCCGGCCCCTGATCCGCGATGGTGATCCGCGCGCGCCCCGCGCCAGCGGTCAGCAGCACCGAGATGGCCGAGTTTTCCGGACTGTAGCGGATGGCATTGCCGATCAGATTGAGCAGCACCTGAAGCACCCGGCGAAATTCGCCCACCGCGCCCAGATGCATGGTTTCGTCCGGCGCATGGATGGTGATGTTCTTTTCCCGCGCCCGCACGCCCAGAATCCCCGCCGCCCGCCGCGCCACATCGGCCAGGTCAATGCGGTCCGCCGCGGGGGCAAAACCTTCCGCCTCGATGATCTCCATATCGGAAAGATCCTCGATCAACGTCAGCAGATGCTGCCCCGCCGCCGCGATATCGCCCGCATAACCGGCATATTCCTCGGTCAGCGGACCCGCGCGGCGGGTGCGGATGGTTTCGGCATTGGCGATGATCCGCGCGATGGGCTGGCGCAGAACAGGCGCCATTTCCCGGCCGATCACCGAACTGGCCTTGCTTGGCGGGCTGGGAGCAGGAGCCGCTGGTTCGACCGGTTCCGGCAATGGCTGATCGCTGGTCAGGCACAGGTCGAAACCGAGCGTTTCACCCTCCGGTCCGGTTTGCGGCAGGATCGTCGCGCGCCACACGCGCTGCGATCCGGGCACCACGACAGCCGCACCATCCAGCAGACGCCAATGCAAAGGCTGGCGCAACCCGCTGCCGGGCAATTCGACAAAATCGGTCCATGGCCGCCCCAGCCCGCCGCGCATCGCCTGCGCCACCTGCGCCAGATCACCGGCCGAAGCATCGACCGTCATCAGACGCTGGCCCGGATCGAGCCGCGCGGTCAATTCGGCCAGTGCCCTGTCAATTTCCACACGCCGCCGGTTGGCCAGATCAGCCGGTTCGGGCGGCAGACTGCTCGCCTGCCAATGGCGCAGGATGATCAGGCAACCGCCCTCCTGCGGGGTCACTTCGATCCATGCGCGGATGGTTTCCTGTCCATCCTGCGCGATGATCGGCCGCGCCAGTTTCAGGCCAAAGCCTCGCGCCTTGCTGACCAGTTCGCGCAGTTCCGGCACGGCAATCGCGCCCGGAATCGTTCCCCCACAGCGGATCTGCAGCGCCGAAAGCGGTTCGTCCGCCCTTAGCAGCCGATCCTCACCATCGCTTTGCGCCTCAACCTGAATGCGCTCCGGCGCGCTCATGCAAGCCGCCCCAAAGCCTGCGCCGCCTCGACAAGCAATTCGCCCGCGCGCTCAACGCTGAGCCGCGCCAAACCGTCGGGGCGGATCGTCTGCGGATGGAGGATGAGCAGATTTTCTTCAATCACGCCCAGTTTCGCCCCGCCCGCGCGCAGCGACACCGACAAACGCGCCTGTTGCCCGTCACGCATCGAAAGCAGGACCGATTCGCGGACTCCATCGCCCGCCAAAGCCAGCGCAGAGGCGAACATCGCCACCCCGCCATGTGCCAGAGCCAACGCCGCCACCGACCCTGCGCCCATTGCTGCCACCAGCCGCGCCAACAGGCCAAGGCGAGTCGACGCCTCATCATAATGTTCGCGCAAAGCCTGAGCGGCGCGGGCGGCAGCCTCGCCATCATCCTCGACGGCAACATGCAGCGCGACCAGAACGCCATGCAGCAATTCGGCGGGCAGCTCGCTCAGGGGCAACTGCATCCGCCGCTGATTTTGGGCAAAACGGGCCTGCGCGGCCAGCAATTTCATGCCACGCGCCGATGTTTCTGCCTCGCTCGATGCAATAAGCGCCTGCAACAAAGGCGAAACCACCGGATCGACCCCCAGCCGGTCGGCCAGACGCTGCGTCATTTGCCATTCCAGCGCCAGCGCGTGAAGATGCGCCAGCAGGCCGGGAACCTCGGGCAATTGCTCCATCAGCATGTCAATAATGCCGCCGCGCCCGCCCGCATCGACCAGCGCATATTCCAGCTGATTCGCCAGATCGTCGAGCATCGCGCGCAGCCGCGCCAGCACATCGTCGCCAAACAGGCCCTGATCGCCGCAGACCAGCAAATGCCGCAAAACCGGCACCACCGACCCCACCACAGCATCGCCCCGCGCCAGTTGCAGGCGCAGCGAGGAATCACTCGAATCCCTGCCAGGAGCTTCAGACATACGGTCGGTCATGTGCCCACTATAGTGGACAGGGAGTTAAGTTGGCGTTAGCCGATTTTGCCTTCCGGCCATAATTATGCCGCCCAGCAGCAGCGCAACCGCCAAAACCGCCACCCCATTACGCAACAAACCGAGAAGCGAGAGCAGCGAAAGGACCAGCGCCAGCAGCGCCCGGTCCTCCATCCACGCCGCCTTGCGACTCGCCACCACCGCCGGCACCAGCCGGATCAGCCCCAGCAGCATCAGCGGCGCAAACAGGCCCGCGACATAGCCTCGTTCGCCATGGGCCAGCCCCAGCAGAGCGAGCAAAACGCCATCGACAATCCAGCGATAGGTGACCGCAGGAGCCATACGCGGCCGGGGCAAACGCAGCGAACGCCGCTCAAAACGGCCAAACATCGAGGCGCAGGCAAAGCCCAGCCACGCCAGCGCCACCAGCATCAGCCCCAGGGTCAAGGCACCAAAGCCCCCCGCCACCAGCCCCAGCGCGGCCAGCACGCCCGCCGCCATGGCCACCACCGTTCCGCCCGACCCGGCCTCAAGCAAGGCAGGTCCGGCCAGACGCACCACCTGTCCCGCAAGCCATTCAGAGGGTTGCAGCGGGCCATCCTCGAACAAATGATGACTGATCCAGTCCGGCTCTACCGCCTGAATTTCGCGTTCGTTGTGGAGCAGATTCCACCGCCCCTGCGCGATCACCTCGTCGGGCACCGAACGCTGGGGCACACCGCCCTGCAAGGCGATTCGCTGAAGGCAGGCGAAGGGTTCAACGTCGCCCGGCAATTCGGACAAACGCTCGACCAGACGGCCGGGAAAGCGCATCGCCCCGGCCGAGGCATAGTTGAAATCGAGCCGCTCGAAACCGGCGGCCACCCCCTGTTCGACCGGCTGCACCAGCACGGTAGGCGTCGCCAGCAACTCCTGCGCCAGATCCGGCCATGCCAACACGCCATCGCCCAGAGCGATCACCTCGTCCTGCGCGCTGACCAGCCCCATAATGCCATGCGCGCCGGTGACGCGGTGGAACAGCGCCCCTGCGCTTTCGGCGGCATGTTGCAAAGGCAGCAGCCCATCGAGCCCGCCCGGCGCCACCACGATCACCCGGTCACATCCCAAAGAAAGCGCAATGGCCAATTGATGCCGCGCCAGCGTATGCCCGCCCAGCCGCATCAATCCGCGCGGCGCAATGGGAGACGCGCCGCCGGGGACGCCACCTGCCCCGCCACTATCGCCAGTGACGGGCGCGATCAGGGATAAAAGCGCAACGCGCAAAACATTCTCCGGAAATGCCAATCTGGCCGAACCGGGCGGGTTGTAATCAAGGCCAACGATTATGCCAAGCAGCGATACGCAACCGACACCCGAATGCGCGCGGCAGGGTCAACCAAGCGGAAATTCATCCAGAAAAGCCTGCAACTGGCGCAGCACCACCGGATCGCCCGGCGCGCCATCCAGCGCCTGATCGGCCAGAGCGATCAGCGGCCAGACCTGAAAACTGGCGGCAAGCCCTTTCAGGCGCATCGCGGCAACTTCCCAATTGCCATCACAGCGCGCCCGGCGCAGCAGGTCGATCTGTCGCGCGAGGCTTTCATGAAAGCTCGCGCGCAATTCGCGCATCAATACCGGATCGTCGCCGGCGGCGGCGGCGAGGGTCGCGTCAAGGGCACCTGCTTCATAAGCCATGGGATGCACACTACGCCGCAGAAGTTAAAGCAGTGTTTCCCCAAACGCGGCTTGTGCGCTATCAAGGAAGGATGGCGAGCGGAACACCCATCTACAGCATCGAGGCCCAGCTATCTTCCGAGGAAGAAGTGAATAAGGGTATACCCTTAGACGCGCTGACAGGAGGCGAGGAAGAGGCCGGCTGGGATGAGGGCGGGCCTGCGCCGCGCCGGATGCCCGAATGGCTGCCTCCCGTGGTGGCGCTGGTTTTGGCGGCGGGTTGGAGCGCGCTGTTTGCCGCTGGTCAGGCCGTGGCCATAGCGACGGCGCGCACGCCTGAGGCGTGGAGCGCGCTGGCGCTGCGATGGTCGCCGCCGGTGCTGCTGATCGCGCTGGTCTATCTGATCGTGCAGCGCTCGAGCCGCCGCGAGGCTGGCCGTTTTGGCGATGCCGCCGCGCTGCTGCGCCGCGAATCGCAGGCGCTGGAGGATCGGCTGACCTCGCTGAACCGCGAATTGAGTCTGGCGCGCGAATTTCTGGCGGCACAGACACGTGAGCTGGATGCGCTGGGCCGCACCGCCGTTGATCGTATCGGCCAAAGCGCCGGGCGCATCGATTCGCTGGTGCGCGACAATGCCGCGCAGGTCGAGGTGATCGGCAATGTCAGCGCCGCCGCGCTGAACAATATGGAACAATTGCGCGTCCATCTGCCCGTCATCACCAATGCGGCCAAGGATGTGACCAGCAATATCGGCAATGCCGGACGGATCGCCCATGCCCATCTTCAGGACATGGTCAAAGGTCTGGAACGTTTGCAGGATTTTGGCCAGTCGAGCGAATTGCAGGTGACGGCCCTGCGCGAGCGGATCGAGAGCGGGCTGGCTGCGCTGGAGAGCCGGACGCAGCAGTTGGACGCGGTGATCACCGGGCGCTTCGACGCGCTGGAGGCTCGCTCGACGGGCTTTGCGCTGGATCTGGAGCGGCATGAGGTCGAGGCGCGCGACACGCTGCAGCGGCGCGCGGCCGCGATGGGCGATGAAATCGCCGCCACCCGCGCCCGGCTGGATCAGGATGAGGCTGAAGCGCTGACCTCGCTGCGCGCTCGCCTGTCGGCCCTTCGCGATGAGGCGGCGACGATCGGCCGTTCGCTGCGCGAGAACGAGGCCGTGGCGCTGGGCGACTGGCAGGCGGCGACGGCGCGCCTGACCAATGATCTGTCGCGCATCGACCGCGAATTGGCGCAGCGCCATGATGCCGCCATTGAGCGCGCGGGCAAGCTGGGCGTGATGAGCGAGGCCACAAGCCTGCGTCTGGCGCAGGCCGAGGCGCGGCTGGAGGCGATTGCCGCAGCCGATGTGGCGGTGTCGGGCGCGATGGAGCAGCGGATTGAAGGGCTGGAACGGCGTCTGGGCGAGACCGACAGGAGTCTAGAAAAGCTGACAGCATCGAGTGTGCGCCTGCTCGAACTGATCCAATCCTCGGCGCTGCACAGCCGTGAGACGCTGCCCCCCGCTCTGGCGCAGAGCGAGGAACAATTGGCCGGGTTTGAGGCGCGGATCCAGGCTTTGCGCGGCATTGTGGTCGAGGCGGGCGCGCAGGGCGAAATGCTGGCCCAGCGGATGGATCAGGCGCAGGGTGTGGCCTTGGGCGTGGGCCATGCACTGAGCGCGCAGGATACGGCCGTCGGCCTGCTGCGCGACCATCTGGCGCAGGTGGAGAGCGAGGCCCAGCGCATCGCCAGCGACGCGCAGGGCGAATTGGGCGAGGCTATCCGCCAATTGGGCGGCAGCGTGGTGCAAACCCTCGCCCTGATCGAAAGTCAGGGCGCGGCGCATGTCACTGCGCTGGCCGATCAATTGTCGAATGAAAGCGGTGCGGCGCTGGAACGCGCGATGCGCTTGAAGGCCAGCGAGATCACCGGACAGTTGGAGCAGGCCGCAGCCCATGCGTTGGGCATCAGCCGAGAGGCGGCGCATCAATTGCGCGATCAACTGCGCGAGGTGGAAAGCGTGATCGCCCATCTCGAAACCCGCGTGGCCGAGGCGCGCGACAAGGCCGAAGACCGCATGGACGGCGATTTCTCACGCCGGATGGCCATCATCACCGACACGCTGCAATCCAAGGCTGTGGACATTACGCGCGCGCTGGACACCGAAGTGGCCGACACCGCATGGGCAGCCTATCTGCGCGGCGACCGGGGCATTTTCACCCGCCGCGCGGTGCGCCTGCTCGATACGGGCGATGCGCGCCATGTGCTGCATCTTTATGAGAATGACGGCGCATTTCAGGCCCATGTGAACCGCTATATCCATGATTTCGAGGCGATGCTGCGTCATCTGCTCTCGACGCGCGATGGCCACGCGATCACGGTGACGCTGCTGTCCTCGGATATGGGCAAGCTCTATGTCGCGCTGGCACAGGCTATCGAGCGCCTGAGAGCCTAGAGATACGCGCCTAGTCCTTTTCGAGCGAGGCAGGCATATGAAAGGGTGCGAGATCCTCGATCCGCACCCAATCATAGACATAATTGGCGTAAAACAGCGCGAACAGGATGGCCGAAACCAGTGTTGCGCGGACCGCCACGCGGCCGGGGCGGAAATTGCCCGGCGCGCTGGTGGCCTGCCCCTTGACCATTTCCTCGCCCGTCTCGTCGGGCGTGCGGATGCCGAAGGGCAGCACCAAAAAGGCCGAAATGACCCAGAAAAGCAGATAGATGGCAAGGATGGAGGCCGGTTTCACCGATCCAGCCCCTCCACCATCATCATCACCTTGACCTGCGGCTTCTTGCCGCACCAGCGCCCAGCCGCCCGCCGCGCTGCCAGACGCGCCGCCTCGGCCATCGCGCTTTCATTGCGCTTGTCCGGTCCGCGCAGCTTGCCCAGCGCCTCGATCACATCATTCTGCGCCTCGGCCACAAAGGCATCATAATCCTCGACCAGCGGCAGGCCCAGACCCGCCACCTGAACGTGGTAATCCTGATGCTTGCCCCTGCCCGAAACCGCCACCATCAGCACGCCATGCCAGGCCAGGCGGCGGCGCATCGCCACAGCCTCGCCATCGGCGGGCGCGATAATGTCGCCATCCAGCACAAGACGCCCGTTCGGCACCTCGGCAAATTTGCCCGGACGGCCCGGCGCCAGACGCACCAGATCGCCGTTCTTCTGCACCACCTGCGTGGGAATGCCGCTTTCCTTGCCGACCTTGGCCTGCTCGCGCATGTGGCGCATTTCGCCATGCACGGGCATCAGGATCTGGGGACGCAACCAGCTATAGATGGCCTCCAGCTCGGGCCGCCCCGGATGGCCGGACACGTGGATATCGGCCTGACGGTCGGTGACGACGGTGATGCCATCGCCCGCCAACTGGTTCTGGATGCGCCCGATGGCGATCTCATTGCCGGGGATCTGGCGGCTGGAAAACAGCACCACATCGCCCGACTCCAGCTTGATCGGATGATTGCCCTCGGCAATGCGTGCCAAGGCGGCGCGCGGTTCGCCCTGCCCGCCGGTGGCCACGATCAGCACCTGCCCGCGCGGCAGGCTCATCGCGGTTTCCGGGTCGATGATATCGGGCAATTTGCCCAGATAGCCGCACCCTTCCGCCGCCTGAATGATCCGATCAAGCGAGCGGCCCGAGACACAAAGCCGCCGGTTGGTCGCCTTGGCCACCTCGCCCAGCGTGTGCAGGCGCGCGACATTGCTGGCAAAGGTCGTGACCAGCACGCGCTTGCCCTTGTGGCGGGCCACTTCCTCTTTCATCGCGCGGGCCACTTCGCCCTCGCTGCCCGAAGGCGCGGGATTGAACACATTGGTGCTGTCGCAGACCAGCGCCAGCACGCCCTCATCGCCAATCGCGGTCAATTGCGCGGGCGTGGCGGGCGTGCCGATGATCGGTTCATCATCCAGCTTCCAGTCGCCGGTATGGAACACCCGGCCATAGGGCGTGTCGATCAGCAGCGCGTGGCCCTCGGCAATCGAGTGCGCCAGCGGCACATAGCGGATGCCGAAAGGTCCCAGCTCAAACTGGTCGAAATGGTCGATGACGTTCAGTTCAACGTCGCGCTCGATCCCCGCCTCGGCGAGCTTTGCCGCCACCAGTTTCGCGGTAAATGGCGTGACATAAAGCGGCACATCCAGATCGGCGGCGAAATAGGGCACTGCGCCGATATGATCCTCATGCGCATGGGTCAGCACAATGCCGACCAGATCCTCGCGCCGCTCCTCGATAAAGGCCAGATCGGCAAAGACCAGTTCGCTGCCCGGATATTCATTCCCGGCAAAGGTCATGCCCAGATCGACCATCAGCCACTTGCCATGCGCGCCGTAGAGATTGACATTCATGCCAATCTCGCCCGACCCGCCCAGCGCGCAAAACAGCAATTCCTTGCCGGGCGTGAACGGATCCTTGTTGTCAGACTTGCGCGCTATCGTACTTCTCCGTTTATCGTGTGCCAGTTTATCGTGTAGCCGAGCGTTCGGCGAGCAGCGCCAGGCCGTTAAGGGTGAGGTCGTGTTCGACCACGTCAAACAATCCGGGCTGATGATCAAACAAAACGGCCAGCCCCCCGGTGGCGATCACCGTGACCGGCCGCGCAATCTGGGCCCGCATCCGCGCGATCAGCCCCTCGATCATCGCGACATAGCCCCAATAGACGCCGATCAGCATCTGGTCCTCGGTATTCGTCCCGATGACGCCGGGCTTTTCCGGCACGGCAATTGCGATACGCGGCAATTTCGCCGTATTGCCCACCAGCGCATCAAGCGAGAGGTTGATGCCGGGCGCGATGATCCCGCCCTTATAGGCCCCTCGCCCGTCGATATGGTCAATGGTGGTGGCGGTGCCAAAATCGACGACGATCAGATCGCCGGGGAATTTCTCATGCGCGCCAATCGCATTGACAGCGCGGTCCGCACCCAGAGATTTGGGCGAATCCACATCAACATCAATGCCGTAATCAGCCTTGCCCACGCCCGCGACCAGCAGTTCGGTGTCGAAATATTTGGTGGCCAGCACCTGAAGATTATGCAGCGCGCGCGGCACCACGGTCGATACGATCATGCCCCCAATCTGATCGCGGGTATATCCCTCGATCGTCATCAGTTGCAGCAGCCAGACCGCAAATTCATCGGCCGTGCGGCGCGGATCGGTAGCAATGCGCCAACGCGTCTTCATCTCGCGCCCGTCATAGAGCGCAAAGACGACATTGGTATTGCCCACATCAATGGCCAGCAGCATGCCGCCTCTCTCCGCTTGTCTTATATCAGGCGAGTTCGACGTCGCCTGCGTGAATGGTTTGGACCGTGCCGCCCGAAAGCTGTAACCGCAAGGCCCCATCCTCGCTTAGCCCGCAAAAATTGCCGCTGACCACCTGCCCGTCGGCCTCGCGGACCAGCAAAGGGGTGCCGATAGGATGGGCGGCAGCCTGCCAGCGCTGAACCAGCGCGGAAAGACCGAACTGCCGCCAATGCGCCAGTTCCTGCGCGAACCGCGCCGCCAGCCTCATGGCGAAGGCATCGCGATCAGGCGCCGGGCCATAGTCGCTGAGCGCCGCCGTCTCACGATCAGGCAATTGCGGTGCGCTGGCCAAGTTGACTCCGATGCCAACAATCACAAACCCGGCCACCGCCTCGAGCAGGATCCCGGCCACCTTGGCCTGCCCTACCAGCACATCATTGGGCCATTTCAGCAAGGCGCAGCGCGGCGGAGGCACCAGATCGGCAACACAGGCCTGAACGGCAACGCCTGCCACCAGCGCGAGGCTGGGAGCAGGCGGTTGATGCGCATCGATACGCACCACAGTCGAGCCCATGAAATTGCCAAGCCCGTCATTCCAGACCCGGCCCAAGCGCCCCCGCCCCGCGTTCTGGCGGTCGGCGATCAGCCAATGCCCTTCAGCAACCGGCTCGCCCGATGTCAGCCTTTGCGCAAGGTCAGCATTGGTCGAGCCGGTCAGGCCGATGATTTCCATCAAAGCACAGTTTCTCAGGCCGCGTGGAACAGCGCCGCCGCCGCCGACTGGGCCAGACCGCCCAGCCAACCGGTGAACAGATAACCGATGGGCGAGATCACGATGGCGCTGCCATAGAGCAGAACCGCGTGAACGCCATCCACCGAACCCACAACCTTGTCCGCCGGTTCGTCGAAATACAGCACCTTGACCACCTTGAGGTAGTAGAAAGCACCGATCACCGAAGCCGCGATGCCCACCGTTGCAAGCGGGACCAGACCGGCGGCGACCGCCGACTGGAAGACCACAAACTTGCCCCAGAAGCCGAAGAGCGGCGGGATGCCGGCCAGACTAAACATCACCATTGCCAGCACAAAGGCCAGCCCCGGCTTGCTGCGCGACAGACCGGCAAGATCAGCGATCTTTTCCACCGCATTGCCCTCGGCATCGCGCAGCGACAGGATCGCCACGAAACCGCCGATCGACATCACGACATAGATCGACAGGTAAACCAGCATCGAAGCCGCGCCGCCCGGCGTGGCAGCGGCCAGACCGATCAGCATGAAGCCCACGTTGTTGATCGACGAATAGGCCATCAGGCGCTTGATATTGCCCTGACCGATAGCGCCCAGCGCGCCCACGACAATCGAGAGCAGCGAGATGGCGACAATGATCTGCTGCCATGCGGCGGCCTGCATACCAAAGGCAAACAGCGTCACGCGCATGGTCAGAGCCAGAGCGGCAACCTTGGGCGCGGTGGCGAAGAAGGTGGTCACCGGGGTTGGCGCGCCTTCATAGACGTCAGGCGTCCACATGTGGAACGGCACGGCGCTGATCTTGAAAGACAGGCCGACAAGAATGAACACCAGACCGAAGAGCGATCCGGTCGACATCTTGCCAACCAGCGCGGTGTGGATGGCGTCAAAGCTCGTGCTGCCGGCGAAGCCATAGGTCAGGCTGATGCCGAAGAGCAGGATGCCCGAGGCCAGCGAACCCAGCACGAAATATTTCAGCCCCGCTTCGGGCGAACGATCATCCGAGCGCGACATGGCCGCCAGCACATAGGCCGCCAGCGAGTTCATTTCGAGGCCGACATAGAGCGTGAGCATGTCGGTGGCCGAGACCATCAGGCCCATGCCCAGCGCCGCAAACAGCGCCAGCACCGGATATTCGGCGCGATAGCCGCCCTGACGCTCAAAGAAGCCGGGCGCCACCAGCAGCGATACACCCGCAGCACTGTAAATCAACAGCTTGGCAAAGGAGGAGAAGCTGTCCGCCGCATACTGGCCATAAAAGGCCGAAGCCTCGGCACCGAACACGCCGCCGAACAGAGCAGGCGCGACAAGCACGCCCGCCACGACCAGAGCCGCGACCGCCAGCCAGGTCACCAGACGGGCGGATTTATCACCCGCCCACGCGCAGACCAGCAGGAGCACCAGCCCGGAGACGCTGAGGAATTCCTCAGCAGCCACCAGGCGAAGGGAAGATGCCCAGTTCATTACTTTTCACTCCCTTCGCCGCTATGCTCGGCGCTTTCATGAGTTTCAGCCACAGGATGGCCCGGCGTCACCTGCGCATCGCCGGCCGGACGGGCCGCGGCAAGGCGGGCGTCAAGATGGGCGATGTCGGCGCGGATCGGCGCGATGAAGCTTTCGGGATAGATGCCCATCCACAGTGTCGCGATCACCAGCGGCGTCAGCAGCAGATATTCGCGGGCCGTCAGATCGGGCATCGCGGCGGCATCGGCATTCTTCTGCTCGCCAAAGGCAACCCGGCGATAGAGATACAGCATATAGGCCGCACCCAGAATGATGCCCGTGCCCGCGATCAGCGCGGTCCAGCTCGAAGCCTTGTAGATACCCTGCAGCGACAGGAATTCACCCACGAAGTTGGCGGTGGCGGGCAGACCCACCGAAGCCATGGTGAAGAACATGAAGAACAGCGCATAATGCGGCATGTTGATCGCGATGCCGCCGTAGCGGTTGATCTCGCGAGTGTGCAGGCGATCATAGATCACGCCGACGCAGAGGAAGAGCGCGCCCGACACCAGACCGTGGGCCAGCATCACCACCATCGAACCTTCAAGGCCCTGACGGTTGAAAGCGAACAGACCCAGCGTCACGATGGCCATATGCGCCACCGACGAATAAGCAATCAGCTTCTTCATATCCGACTGAACCAGCGCGACCAGCGAGGTATAAACCACGGCGACGATCGAGAGGCCCCACACCAGCGGCGCGAAATAGGCACTGGCTTCGGGGAAGAAGGGCAGGCTGAAACGGATGAAACCATAGCCGCCCATCTTGAGCAGCACGCCTGCCAGAATAACCGAACCAGCGGTCGGCGCCTGAACGTGCGCATCGGGAAGCCAGGTGTGCACCGGCCACATCGGCATCTTCACCGCAAACGAGGCGAAGAAGGCCAGCCACAGCAGATACTGCGCCTGCACCGGGAAGTTATATTCCATCAGCACGGGGATCGAGGTGGTGCCCGTCAGGTTCACGATCCACAGCATGGCGATCAGCATCAGCACCGAGCCAAGCAGCGTATAGAGGAAGAACTTGTAGCTGGCGTAGATACGATCCGCGCCGCCCCAGATGCCGATGATGAGATACATCGGGATCAGGCCTGCCTCAAACAGGATGTAGAACAGGAAGAGATCCTGCGCTGCGAAGACGCCGATCATCAGCGTTTCCATGAACAGGAACGCGGCCATATATTCTGGCACGCGCTTCTCGATCGCGTCCCAGCTGGCGCCGATACAGATCGGCATCAGGAAGACGGACAGGACGATCAGCACCAGTGCGATGCCGTCAATGCCAAGCGCCCAGCTGAAACCGCTGAACAATTGGGCGTGTTCGACGAATTGCCACTGGGGCCCGCCGATCTGGTAATTGGCCCAGAGATCGAGGCCCAGCGCCAGGTCGATCAACGTCGCCACCAACGCGATGGTGCGCGCGGCCCCGGCCGAGGCGAACAAAGCCGCCACAGCCGCAACCGCTGGCACCGCCAGCATCAGCGAAAGGATGGGAAAACCGGTCATTGCCATAAAACCTTTTCGCTGCCCGCCTTTATCGAGTGAGAACCCAGCTGACCGCAGCCACCAGGCCGATCAGCATCCACAGCGCATAGCTGGTGAGCAGACCAGATTGGAGACGACGGGCCAGACCCGTGCCCTGAACCACAACCCAGGCCGCACCATTGGGGCCAAAGCGGTCAATGAAGCCGACATCGCCAGCCTTCCAGAACAACCGGCCCAGCGCGAAGGCAGGACGGACGAACAGGAAGTTGTAGAGCTCGTCAAAGAACCACTTGTTGTAAACGAAAGTGTGGATCGGCTTGATCGCGCGGACAAAGGCCGCCGGGAAGCCGGGATTGATGATGTAAGCGTAGATCGCGCCCAGCAGGCCGGTCACCATCACGCCAAACGGAGCCCACTTAACCCACACCGGCACTTCGTGCATGTGGTGGATCAGGTGTTCGGAGAACACGAGGCTGCCCTTCCAGAATTCACCGTCGCCTTCGGAGATGAAGGCATGGTTGAAGACGAAACCGGCAAAGATCGCGCCCATGCTCAGGATAATGAGCGGGAGCAGCATCACCAGCGGGCTTTCATGCGGGTGATAACCGGCGGTGCCGTCATCGTCATGGGCGTGACCATGGTGATGGTCGTGGCCATGCGCGTGATCGTGGCCATGGCCGTGATCGTCGTGAACCGCGTGCTGGATATGCTCCGACTGCGACCAGCGGGCCTTGCCGAAGAAGGTCAGGAACACCAGACGCCACGAATAGAACGAGGTCAGCAACGCGGCCGTGATGCCCATGAAGAAGGCAAAGTGGCCAACGCCGGTGCCCGAACCATAGGCGGCTTCGAGGATCGAGTCCTTCGAATAGAAGCCCGCGAAACCGAACACATCGACAATACCCACGCCGGTGATCGCCAGCGTACCGGCCATCATCGCCCAATAGGTGAGCGGGATCTTCTTACGCAGCGCGCCATAATAGCGCATGTCCTGCTCGTGATGCATCGCATGGATCACCGAACCGGCGCCAAGGAACAGCAGGGCCTTGAAGAAGGCGTGCGTGAACAGGTGGAACATGGCAGCGCCGAAAGCGCCCGAACCAGCCGCAAAGAACATATAGCCCAGCTGCGAACAGGTCGAGTAGGCGATCACGCGCTTGATATCCCACTGCGTCGTGCCGATGGTGGCGGCAAAGAAGCAGGTGGCCGCGCCAACGACGGTGACAAACGTCATCGCATCGGGGCTGGCCGAGAACAGCGGCGAAAGGCGGCAAGTCATGAACACGCCTGCGGTCACCATGGTGGCCGCGTGGATCAGCGCCGACACAGGCGTCGGGCCTTCCATCGCGTCCGGCAACCAGGTGTGGAGGCCGAGCTGCGCCGACTTGCCCATCGCACCGATGAACAGCAGGATCGAAATGATCGTCAGCGTGTCAAAACGGTGGCCAAGGAAGCCGATCGTGCTGCCCGCATGGTTGGGAACATTGGCGAGGATCTCGGGGATCGACACCGTGCCGAACACCAGAAACACGCCGAAAATGCCCAGCATGAAGCCAAGGTCACCCACGCGGTTGACCACGAAAGCCTTGATCGCGGCCGCACCGGCCGAAGGCTTGCGGAACCAGAAACCGATCAGCAGGTACGAAGCCAGACCCACGCCTTCCCAGCCGAAGAACATCTGAACCAGATTGTTCGCGGTCACCAGCATGAGCATGGCGAAGGTGAAGAGCGAGAGATAGGAGAAGAAGCGCGGCTGATCCGGCTCTTCGTCCATATAGCCCCAGCTATAAAGGTGGACCAGCGCCGAGACGCTGGTGATCACCACCAGCATCACCGCCGTAAGCGTGTCGACGCGCAATTCCCAGTTAAAGCTGAGATCGCCCGACTGCACCCACTTGAGCACAGGAACGACGGTGGCTTCGGCATGGCCGGTCAGAAAGCTGATGAAGATCGGCCAGGAGAGCAGACAGGCAGCGAAAAGCCCGCCCGTCGTCACCACCTTGGCCGGGAACTTGCCCAGCGCCTTGTTGCCAAGCCCGGCGATAACCGAGGCCAGCAACGGCAGGAAAACAATGAAGAGGATCGAATGCACAGGTCTTACCCCTTCATCCGGTTGGCGTCGTCCACCGCAATCGTGCCGCGGCTGCGGAAGTAGATCACGAGGATGGCCAGGCCCACGGCTGCTTCACCCGCGGCCACGGTCAACACGAACATCGCGAAGATCTGACCGGCCAGGTCATGCAGGAAGGCGCTGAAGGCCACGAGGTTGATGTTCACCGAGAGCAGAATAAGCTCGATGGCCATCAACACGATGATGATGTTCTTGCGGTTGAGCACGATGCCCAGCACGCCCAGCCCGAAGAGGATCGAGCTGACAACGATATAATGTTCAATACCGATCATGGCCGCCCCCTTACAGCTTCACGCCGCCGCCCACTTCGGGACGGGTGTTGATGGTGGCATCTTCCGGACGGCGCTTGACCTGTTCGGAGATATTCTGCGGACGCACGTCATTGCGCTGGCGATGGGTCAGCACGATGGCGCCGATCATGGCCACCAGCAGCACGACACCCGCCGCTTCGAACAGGAACAGGTAGTGCCCATAGAGCACTGCGCCGATCGCCTGAATATTGGGCACATTGGCCGCAGGAGCCGTCGCCGCGTCGGGCGTGCCCAACACGAGGCCACCGGCCGAATGAGCGCCAAGACCAAACAGCAGTTCAGCCAGCAGAATGCCGGCAATCGCCAGACCCAGCGGGAAATTCTTCACGAAACCGGCCCGCAGCGTGGCAAAGTCGATGTCGAGCATCATAACCACAAAGAGGAACAGCACCGCCACCGCGCCGACATACACGATGACCAGAAGCATCGCGATGAACTCGGCACCGATCAGGATCATCAGACCTGCGGCGTTGAAGAAGGCCAGGATCAGCCAAAGCACGGAATGCACCGGATTGCGCGCCGTGATGGTCATCACGGCCGAGGCAATCACCAGCGCGGCGAACAGATAAAAGGCAAGCGTTTGGATCATCTCTTGTCTCCGGCCCGCGCCTTAACGGTAGGGCGCATCGGCTTCAAGGTTCGCGGCAATCGCCCGCTCCCACTTGTCCCCGTTCGCCAACAGCTTGTTCTTGTCATAGAGCAGTTCGGCACGCGTTTCGGTCGCGTATTCGAAATTCGGCCCTTCGACGATGGCGTCGACCGGGCATGCTTCCTGGCAAAAACCGCAGAAGATGCACTTGGTCATGTCGATATCATAACGCGTGGTGCGGCGGCTGCCGTCATCGCGCGGTTCGGCCTCGATGGTGATGGCCTGCGCGGGGCAGATCGCCTCGCACAATTTGCACGCGATGCAGCGCTCTTCCCCGTTGGGATAGCGGCGCAGCGCATGTTCACCACGGAAACGGGGCGAAAGCGGGTTCTTCTCATAGGGATAGTTGATGGTCGCCTTTTCCTTGAAGAAATACTTCAAGGTCAGGGCGTGAGCCTTCACGAACTCCCAGAGGGTGAAACTCTTGATGAGATGGGCGACGCTCATGCAAAATGTCCCGTAGCCATGAGGTAACCGCTGACGAGGAAAACGAACAGCAGCGAGAGCGGCAGGAAGATTTTCCAGCCCAGACGCATCAGCTGGTCATAGCGATAGCGCGGCACGGTGGCCTTCACCCAGCTGAACACAAAGAAGAAGAAGAAGATCTTGAGCAGCAGCCAGATCACGCCCGGTACCATGTAAAGCACCGGAATATCCAGCGGCGGCAGATAACCGCCCCAGAACAGCGTGGCATTCAATGCGCACATCAGGAGCACGTTGCCATATTCGCCGAGCCAGAACAGCGCGAAGGCCATCGAGGAATATTCGGTCTGATAACCGGCGACGAGTTCCGACTCCGCTTCGCAAAGGTCAAACGGAGCGCGCTGGGTTTCCGCCATGCCCGAGATCAGGAACAGCACCCACATAGGGAACAGCAACGGGTTGAAACCAAAGCCGTTCAGAATGCCGAACACATGGCCCTTCTGCGCCGAAACAATCGTGCCCAGATTGAACGAGCCCGCCCACAGCACCACGCAGATGAGGATGAAGCCGATCGAGACTTCATAGGAAATCATCTGAGCCGAGGCGCGCATCGCACTGAAAAACGGGTATTTCGAGTTCGAAGCCCAACCCGCCATGATCGTGCCGTAAACGCCCAGCGACGAAATCGCCAGAACATAGAGCAGGCCCACATTGATGTCGGCCAGGATCGCGCCCGAGTTGAACGGGATCACCGCCCAGGCCAACAGCGTCACCGTGAAGGTAACCACCGGGCCGATCAGGAAGATGCCCTTGTTGGCGGCGGTCGGAACGATGGTTTCCTGCAGGAAAACCTTCAGACCGTCGGCAAACGACTGAAGCAGACCCAGCGGGCCGACAACGTTCGGACCGCGACGCAGCGCCATGGCCGCCCAGATCTTACGGTCGACATAGATGATCATCGCCACGCTGAGCATCAGCGGCAGCGCGATCAGCAGGATCCCCGCAATGGTGGAAATCAGCCATGCCGCTCCAAACGGCAGGCCAAGCGATTGGAAGAAGGCGGTCATTCCGCAGCCTCCGCTTGGGGTTGCGACCCGTGCAGCAGTTCGGCCGAGCAACGCGCCAGCGTCTCACTCGCCCGCGCAATCGGGTTCGTCAGATAGAAATCCTTGATCGGATAGGCGATTTCGCCAGCGGCCGAACCCGAAACGCCGGTGGGCAGCGGGCCGAAATCGATCAGACCACCATCAACCAGCAGCGCCGGATATTCGGCAAACAGCGCCGAGCGGAGTTCGTCGAAGCTGTCAAAGCCGACGTTCACGTTCAGCACCTGCGCAATCGCGCGCAGGATCGCCCAGTCTTCCCGCGCATCCCCCGGCGCGAACACAGCCTTTTCGGCAAACTGCACGCGACCTTCGGTGTTGACGTAAATGCCCGCCTTTTCGGTGAAAGCCGAAGCCGGCAGGATCACGTCAGCGGCATGCGCGCCCTTGTCGCCATGATGGCCGACATAGACGATCATGCTGTCGGCAAACTTGGTGTAATCCACCTCATCCGCGCCCAGCGAAAGCAGCAGCTTGGGCTTGGCAGCGGCGACATCATTGATGCCACCCTTCTGCGCATAACCTAGCAGCAGGCCGCCCATGCGCGAAGCCGCCATGTGCAAAACGTTGAAACCGTTCCACACCGAACCGTCTTCCAGCGTACGCACCAGCCCAAGCTGCTGGCTGATCGCAAGACCCGCTTCGAGCGCGCCCTTGGCCAGCCCTGCCCCGCCGATGATCAGCGCGGGACGCTTGGCGCCCTGCAAAGCGGACCAGACATGCGCGGGGAGCGCATTCAGCACCGAAGCGTCGGAGCCCAGGAATTCGGCCGGATAGGTCGTTTCCCATTCGGGGCCGATGATGAACACCTTGGCGCCATGCTTGACCGCCTTGCGCAGACGGGCGTTGAGCACCGCGGCTTCCCAGCGAACATGGCTGCCCACGATCAGGATGGCATCAGCGCTTTCAATCCCGGCCAGGCCCGAATTGAAATTCACCGCCGCCAGATTGGCCGTGCTGTAAGCCAGACCCGTCTGACGCCCTTCGAGGACCGACGAACCGAGGCCCGACAGCAGCTTCTTGGCCGCATACATGGTTTCGACATCGACCAGATCGCCCGCGACCGCCGCAATCGAATTGCCCGGCGCGATTCTAGCGACAGCGGCAAGCGCCTCGTCCCACGACACCGCCTTGAGCTTACCGTCGAGACGGATGAACGGACGGTCGAGACGGCGCTTGGACAGGCCATCGACCATGTAGCGGCCCTTGTCGGACAGCCATTCCTCGTTCACGTCATCATTGACGCGCGGCAGGATGCGCATGGCTTCGCGGCCGCGCGCATCGACGCGGATGTTCGAGCCGATAGCGTCCGAAACGTCGATCGAGATCGTCTTCTTGAGTTCCCAAGGACGGGCTTCGAACGCGTAGGGACGCGAAGTCAGCGCGCCGACCGGGCACAGATCGATCACATTGGCCGACAGCTCATGCGTCGAAGCCTTTTCCAGATAGGTGCTGATCTGCATGTTCTCGCCGCGATACAGCGCGCCGATTTCATCCACACCCGCGATTTCCTCGCTGAAACGGACGCAGCGCGTGCACTGGATACAGCGCGTCATTACCGTCTTGATCAGCGGACCCATATACTTCTCGGTCACCGCGCGCTTGTGCTCGTGGTAACGCGAAGAACCGCGGCCATAGGCCACGCTCTGGTCCTGAAGGTCGCATTCGCCGCCCTGATCGCAGATCGGGCAGTCGAGCGGGTGGTTGATGAGGAGGAACTCCATCACCCCTTCACGCGCCTTCTTGACCATCTCGCTGTCGGTGCGGATTTCCTGGCCTTCGCTGGCCGGAAGCGCGCAGGAAGCCTGCGGCTTGGGCGGCCCGGGCTTCACCTCGACCAGGCACATGCGGCAGTTACCCGCAATGCTCAGACGTTCGTGATAACAGAAGCGCGGAATTTCCTTCCCCGCCATTTCGCAGGCTTGCAGAACAGTGGCGCCGGCCGGCACCTCAAGTTCCACGCCGTCAACTTTGACCTTAGGCATTACTCAGCGGCCTCCCGCAGCGCACCGCCCTTTTCGGCAATGCGACGCTCAATTTCGGGGCGGAAATGACGGATCAGGCCCTGGATTGGCCAAGCCGCCGCATCACCCAGCGCGCAGATCGTGTGACCTTCAACCTGCTTGGTGACGTTCCAGAGCATGTCGATTTCCTGCACATCGGCATCGCCCTTGCGCAGACGCTCCATCACGCGCCACATCCAGCCGGTGCCTTCGCGGCACGGCGTGCACTGGCCGCAGCTTTCGTGCTTGTAGAAGTACGAAAGGCGGCTGATCGCGCGCACGATGTCGGTCGACTTGTCCATGACGATCACCGCCGCGGTGCCCAGACCCGATCCGACCGCGCGCAGACCGTCAAAGTCCATCGGCGCGTCCCAGATCTGATCGGCCGGCACCAAAGGCACCGACGAACCGCCGGGGATGACCGCCAGCAGGTTGTCCTTGCCGCCGCGAATGCCGCCGCAATGCTTCTCGATCAGCTCGCTGAACGGGATCGACATCTCTTCTTCGACCACGCAGGGCTTGTTCACATGGCCCGAGATCTGGAAGAGCTTGGTGCCCTTGTTGTTCTCACGCCCGAACGAAGCGAACCAGCCCGCGCCGCGACGCAGGATGGTGGGAGCAACAGCGATGGATTCGACATTGTTCACCGTGGTGGGGCAGCCATAGAGACCGGCACCGGCGGGGAACGGAGGCTTGAGACGGGGCTGGCCCTTCTTGCCTTCGATCGATTCGATCATCGCGGTTTCTTCGCCGCAGATATAGGCGCCCGCGCCGCGATGGACGAAGACGTCGAAATCATAGCCCGAACCGCTGGCGTTCTTGCCCACCAGCCCGGCGTCATAGGCCTCGGCAACAGCAGCAAACAGCGTTTCGGCTTCGCGGATATATTCGCCGCGAATATAGATGTAGGCCGCACGGGCTCCCATCGCAAAACCGGCCACCAGCGCGCCTTCGATCAGCTTGTGCGGATCGTGACGGATGATTTCGCGGTCCTTGCACGAACCAGGTTCGGATTCGTCGGCGTTGATAACCAGGAAGCTGGGACGACCGTCCTTGCTTTCCTTGGGCATGAAGCTCCACTTCATGCCGGTGGGGAAGCCCGCACCGCCACGACCGCGAAGGCCGGAATCCTTGATTTCCTGAATGATCGCGTCGCGACCACGCTCCATCAGCGCCTTGGTGTTGTCCCAATCGCCGCGAGCGCGTGCCGCCGCCAAATTCCACGGTTGATAACCGTAGAGATTGGTGAAGATACGATCCTTGTCCTGAAGGGCCATGACTTACCACTCCCCCCGATAATCGTGATTTTCATTGACCATGGCGGTCAGCGACGAAAGCGCGCCCACCGGCTCCACCGTGTGGCGGCCCGGTTCCTGCGTGCCCGTCTTGGGGCTTTCGCCGCGCGCAAGAGCATCCAGAATGCCCTCGAAACGCTCGGCGGTCAGGTCTTCGTAATTGTCGTCATTGATCTGCACCATCGGCGCCGACGAGCAATTGCCCATGCATTCCACCTCGGTGAAGGTCCAGAGACCATCCTCCGAAACGCCGCCGGTCGGCATCTTCTTGGCCTTGCACACCGAGATCAGGTCGTCGCTGCCGCGCAGCATGCAGGGCGTGGTGCCGCAGACCTGCACATGGAACTTTCCGACCGGAACCAGATTATACATGGTGTAGAAGGTGGCGACTTCGACCACGCGGATGATCGGCATGTCGAGATAATTCGCGACATATTCCATCACCGGGATCGGCAACCAGCCCTGCGTGTTCGTTTCCGCGCCCACCTGACGCTGCGCCAGATCGAGCAGCGGCATCGAGGCCGAGCGCTGACGCCCTTCGGGATAGCGCGCGACGATTTCCTTGGCCTTGGCCGCATTGGCCTCGGTCCAGGCGAAATTGCCCCAGCGCGCGCGCAGCTCAGGGCTATCGGGGTAGATATGACGATCAGCCATTAGCGGATGAACTCCACGCGAGAGCACTTGTCGCCCTCGAACGAATAGACGGCGATGACTTCGAACGGCTCGACCAATTCCGAACCATCACTGGCCGGGCCGCGCGTGACATATTCGCGGAACAGCACATAATTGCCGATGGTCTGCTTTTCGCGGATCTCGGCATGGTTCTGCGGCCACTTGGCGAAAGCCGCGGCCAGACCCGTGCGGGTGCCTTCCTTGCCTTCGCGCACCACAGCGCCGCGATAGCCCGCTTCGCAGGCATCATCGGTCATATAGGACACGTAAAGGTCGGCATCCTGCGCGTTATAGGCCGCGATCATCGCCTCGGCGGTTGCGATATGGCTCACCGGTCGCACTCCCCGAACACGATATCCATCGCGCCAAGGATGGCGGTGATATCGGGCAGCATGTGCCCCTTGGTCATGAAGTCCATCGCCTGAAGGTGCGAGAAAGCCGTCGGGCGGATCTTGCAGCGATAGGGCTTGTTCGAGCCGTCCGACACCAGATAGACGCCGAATTCGCCCTTGGGGCTTTCGGTCGCCACATAGACTTCGCCCGCCGGAACGTGGAAGCCTTCGGTGTAGAGCTTGAAGTGATGGATCAGGCTTTCCATGTCCTGCTTCATCTCGGCGCGCTTGGGCGGAGCCACCTTGCGGTCGCTGCTCAGCACCGGCCCGGCAGGCATCTTTTCGATGCACTGGCGGATGATGCGGGCCGACTGGCGCACTTCTTCGACGCGAACCATGAAGCGATCATAGCAGTCGCCTCGCGTGCCCACGGGCACTTCGAAATCGACCTGATCGTAGGCATCATAGGGCTGCGACTTGCGCAGATCCCAGGCAATGCCGCTGCCGCGGATCATCGGGCCGGAAAAGCCCCATGCCAGCGCGTCTTCCTTGCTGACCGTGGCGATATCGACGTTGCGCTGCTTGAAGATGCGGTTGTCGCACACCAGGCTCATCGCGTCTTCGAACAGTTCGGGCAGACGCTTGTCGAGCCAGACGCTGATGTCGTCGATCAACTTCTGCGGCACATCCTGATGGACGCCGCCGGGGCGGAACCATGCCGAGTGCATACGCGCGCCGGAAGCGCGCTCGAAGAAGTTGAGGCAATCCTCGCGGATTTCGAACAGCCACAGGTTCGGCGTCATCGCGCCCACGTCCATGACGTGCGAGCCGATGTTCAGCATGTGGTTGCAGATACGCGTGATTTCCGCAAACATCGTGCGCAGCCACTTGGCACGCTCGGGCACTTCCAGGTTCAGCAGCTTTTCCACCGCCAGAACATAGGAATGCTCCATGCCGAGCGGCGAACAATAGTCCAGCCGGTCGAAATAGGGCAGCGCCTGTAGATAGGTCTTGTATTCGATCAGCTTTTCGGTGCCGCGATGCAGCAGGCCGATATGCGGGTCGATACGCGTGACGATTTCACCGTCCAACTCGGTGACCATGCGCAACACGCCGTGGGCGGCGGGGTGCTGAGGGCCGAAGTTGATGGTGTAATTGGTGATGATCTCATCGCCGGTGGTCGGCGATTCTTCGAGGATCAGACCGCTCATTTGCCTTCCCCAGCTTTCTCGTCGCCCGGCAGCACATAGTCTGCACCTTCCCACGGCGAAGTGAAGTCGAACTGACGCAGATCCTGCGCCAGACGCACCGGCTCATAAACCACACGCTTCTCTTCGTTCGAGTAGCGCAGTTCCTGATAGCCCGTCAGCGGGAAGTCCTTGCGGAAGGGATGCCCTTCAAAGCCATAGTCGGTCAGGATGCGGCGCAGGTCCGCATTGCCCGCAAAGACCACGCCATACAGGTCGAACACTTCGCGTTCGAGCCAGCCAGCCACCGGCCAGAGCGTCGTCACGGTGGGAACCGGAGCAACCTCATCGGTGGTGGTCTTGACGATGATGCGGTGATTCTGCGTCAGCGAGAGCAGCATGTAGACGACTTCAAACCGCTCGGGGCGGCTCGGATAGTCGGCGCCGGCGATTTCCACCAGTTGCTGATATTCATGCTTGTCGCGCAGGATGCGCAACGCATCCTCGACGTGCTCGCGCGTCACCGTGATGACGATTTCGCCATGCTCTTCCTTGGACGCCGCGACGCGGTGGGCCAAAGCGGCTACCAGCTTGTCGAGAACGCCCTCGTTCGAGCTCCACTTGGGGGCGGAATGCAGAACAGCCATTCGTCCCTCCCTCAACGCTCGATGGTGCCGACGCGGCGGATCTTCCGCTGCAACTGCATGATGCCATAGAGCAAGGCTTCGGCGGTCGGCGGGCAACCGGGCACATAAATGTCGACCGGCACGATGCGATCGCATCCGCGCACCACCGAATAGGAATAGTGGTAATAGCCGCCACCATTCGCACATGACCCCATCGAGATCACATACTTCGGGTTCGACATCTGGTCATAGACCTTGCGCAGCGCCGGGGCCATCTTGTTGCACAGCGTGCCGGCCACGATCATCACGTCCGACTGACGCGGCGATGCGCGCGGAGCAGCACCAAAGCGCTCCATGTCATATCGCGGCATATTGACGTGGATCATTTCCACGGCGCAGCAAGCCAGGCCAAAGGTCATCCACCACAGCGAGCCGGTACGGGCCCACTGAAACAGTTCCTCGGTGCTGGTTACCAGAAAGCCCTTGTCGGACACTTCGTTCGACAGGTCGTTAAAGAAACCCTGATCGGGGGCGACCAACTTGCCGTTAGCCGCCATGATCGGTTCAAAGGAGGGATTTGTACTCATTCCCAGTCCAACGCTCCCTTCTTCCACGCATAGGCAAAGCCGATCACGAGTTCGGCAAGAAACACCATCATCGTCAGCCAGCCAGCCCAGCCGGTTTCCTTCAGGCTGACCGCCCAGGGAAACAGGAAAGCTGCTTCGAGATCGAAGATGATGAAGAGGATCGCCACGAGATAGAAACGCACGTCAAACTGGCTGCGCGGTTCTTCAAAGGCGGGGAAGCCGCATTCATATTCCGAAAGCTTGTCAGCATCCGGCTTGTACGAACCCGTAAGGCGCGACACGAGAATGGGCAAAATGACGAAGGCCGAAGACAGACCAAGCGCGATCCCGAGAAAGATCAGGATGGGAAGGTAGTTCGACAGGTAGTGCGACAGGTCGATCAAGAGCTGACTCGCAGATTAAGTTGAGCTTTGGCGGCCCTAGTCCCCCTTTCCGGGGTGTGCAAGTGTCCTGAAGCCTCAAACTGTGCAGGAGCGAAAAGAACCTGCGAGAATATCTGCAAGTGCTTCTCAATAGCGCATTTTTCACCTATTTGCGCCACTTCGGGCCATAGACCTATCCCTGATTGCCTTTGCTGCATGGCGACACTATCTCTTGATTCAACAGGCACGCACGCCTGTAACCTCAGGCGCCTATGCGCCTCGCAGCATCAGGCGCAACCTGCGCCTTACATACCGGAGGGTCCAAGTTTCATGGCACAGATTTCCGCTGCTGATCCGATCGTCATTCTTTCCTACGCCCGCACCCCGATGGGCGCGATGCAGGGCAGCCTCTCCGAAGTTTCCGCCACCGAACTTGGCGCCACCGCCGTCAAGGCCGCCGTCGAGCGCTCCGGCATCGCTGGTGAGGAATTCGAACGCGCCTATATGGGCTGCGTCCTCCCCGCAGGGCTTGGCCAGGCCCCTGCCCGTCAGGCTGTGATCAAGGCCGGTCTGCCCAAGTCGGTTCAGGCCACCACCGTCAACAAGGTCTGCGGATCGGGCATGCAGACGGTCATCATGGCTTCTGAGGCGCTGGCGGCGGGCAGCGTCGATTTCGTCATCGCGGGCGGCATGGAAAGCATGACCAACGCGCCGTATCTGCTCAAAAAGCACCGCTCGGGCGCGCGCATCGGCCATGACACCGCCTATGACCACATGTTCCTCGACGGCCTCGAAGACGCCTATGAAGGCGCCGCCATGGGCAGCTTTGCGCAGGTCACCGCCAATGATTACGGCCTGACGCGCGAGGGCATGGACGCCTATTCGATCGAATCGTTGGCCCGCGCCAAGGCGGCTGTCGCAGAAGGTCGTTTTGCCGATGAAATCGCCCCCGTGACGATCAAGACCCGCAGCGGCGAAGTCGTGGTCGACACCGACGAAGCCCCCGGCAAGGGCCGCCCGGACAAGATCCCTGCCCTCAAGCCCGCCTTTGCCAAGGACGGCACGATCACGGCGGCCTCGTCCTCCTCGATCTCGGACGGCGCGGCGGCCATGGTGCTGACCCGCCAGAGCGTGGCCGATGCCAAGGGCGCCAAGCCCGTCGCCATCGTCAAGGCCGTTGCCGCCCACGCGCATGACCCCAAGCTGTTCACCACAGCCCCGGTCGGCGCGATCCAGAAGGCGCTGGATCAGGCGGGCTGGACCGTTGCCGATGTCGACCTGTTCGAAGTCAACGAAGCCTTTGCCTGCGTGGCCATGTTCGCGATCCACGACCTCGGCCTCGATCACGCCAAGGTCAACGTCAACGGCGGCGCAACCGCCCTGGGCCACCCGATCGGCTGCTCGGGCGCGCGCATCCTCGTCACGCTGATCGCGGCGCTCAAGGCGCGCGGGCTGAAGAAGGGCGTGGCCGCGCTCTGCATCGGCGGCGGTGAAGGTACGGCTGTGGCGGTTGAACTGGTTTAATTCACCGGCATTTGTTTAAAAGGAGCGCTCTGACGGGGACGTTGGGGCGCTTCTTTTTTGTTTGGGGTTTTTGGGTGCCTCCGGCGGGCAAAGGGACTCGTCCCTTTGCAATCCCATTAATGGGGTGGTGAAATAATCGCGGGTTCCGCTTTTGTAGAATGCGAATAAAGCCTGCGGCGCGGTGAACGCAAATCTTACCGCGCCGCAGGCTTTCAAAACTCAAACGGCGCGTCCGACACCTGACGCCGAACCCTTTACACAACGCAGACAGTAACGGGAGCGCGAGGGTCTAGACCCTCGCATAATTTTAAGGCTTCCCCGCCCCCCACAAACGCCCCTCAGGCACAAAGCCCACATGCCGCTCGACATCAATCTGGCACCAACCATCCTTGCACCCGCCCAAGCGTCCAACCAGCCCCGGCGCCAGTTTCCACAACAGCGGCGTGCCCTCGCCTGGCCCAGCGTGCATTTCCACCGGCCCCTTGCCACGGATCAGCGCGGTGGGCGTCTTGTTGAGAAACCGCATCATCATCCAGCCGCGGGCGCCATCGGGGTCTTCGACCAGATACCAGCCCTGAAACACGCGCAGCACCTTGATCGGCAGGAACTGACGGCGATAGACGAAGCGGATCGCATAATCCTCGCCCGGTCCGGTGCGCATATTGACCACCGGATCGCGCAGCGACCGCCATGCCGGGAATTGCGGCGTTTCGGCCCCCGCTGGATTGGCCGCAAGCGCGGCGATCATCAGGCCCGCCAGCAGGCCGGCCCGCCCAAACTTATTCCAGAATTCATCCAACATGGCTCAACTATAGCCACCTTGCCACCGATGCGGCAAGCGCCACCCTATGCGATCCGCCGCAAGGCCGGGCATAAGAGGCCAAGAAAAAGCCCGGTCACGCCTGAACATGACCGGGCCAATTTCGATTGGGTTCTGAAACCCGCCGATCAATCGCCGGTCAGGATGCGATCCACCAACTGCTTCACCGTGGGGGTGAAGTTGTTCGAATAGAACGGGTCCTGCTTGAACCGATAGGCAGCATGGCCCGCAAACATCAGGTTTTCGTTGATGTCGCCGCCATGGGCAATGTTCTGCAGGCTCTTCTGGATGCAGAAGCTGCGCGGGTCAGCCATGCGGCCCGTGGTCCAGTCGTCATGGTCCTTCCAGCTGGAAAAACCGCAATGCGACAGACAGCCCATGCAATCGGCCTGATCCTTGCGGATTTCCTCCCGCTCGGCCTTGGAGACAAAGATCACCGTGTCGTCGGGCGTGCGCAGCGCCTCGACAAAGCCTTCGTTCACCCACTGATGCGCACGGGCCCGGTCGCAAGGCGTGACCCAGAAATTCTTGCCCTTGACGCCAACGTCGAGCTGTACCGTATGATCGCCCGCTTCGACCTTGGAATAGGGGATCTGGCGCTCGCTGCGCGCAACCAGGCTCATCAGGAAGGGATTTTTGACCGCCGAGGAATAGAAACCCGTGGGCGAGAACTTGTGCAACAGCACATCACCCGGCTCGATGGTGCGCAGATGGTCCTTCCACGCCTGCGGAATCGGGCTTTCCTCGGTCAGCAGCGGACGCGTGCCGAACTGGAACAGGATCGCGCCAAGCTCCGGATTATCAATCCAGTTTTCCCATTCGCGCAGGAACCACACGCCGCCCGCCATCACGATGGGAACGCTGTCCGGCACGCCCTCGGCGCGCATGGTTTCGCGAAGTTGTTTAACGCGGGGATAAGGATCTTGAGGCTTGGTCGGGTCTTCCGCGTTCGACAGACCATTGTGCCCGCCCGCCAGCCAGGGGTCTTCATAGACCACCGCCGCCATCAGTTCGGCCACCTTGTGATAGGCCCGCTTCCACAGCGCGCGGAACGCGCGGCCCGAGGAGACGATGGGCAGGTAATGCACGTTGAACCGCGCCGCGATCTCCGAGAGCTTGTAAGGCATGCCCGCCCCGCAGGTCACGCCCGTCACCAGCCCCTTGGTGCGTTCGAGCACGCCTTCGAGAACCTGCTGCGCCCCGCCCATTTCCCACAGGACGTTGATGTTGATCGCGCCGCGGCCCGAGGCGATGTCATAGGCACGCTTCACCTGTTCCACAGCGCCATCAATGGCATAGCGGATCAATTCCTCATGCCGCCCCTGTCGGGTCAGCTCATGATAGACCTGGGGAATGATCTTGCCTTCGGGGTCATAGCTGTCGGCGTTAACCGCGCTGACGGTGCCAATGCCGCCTGCGGCCGCCCATGCGCCCGAGCTGGCATGGTTGGTCGCCGCCACACCCTTGCCGCCTTCCACCAGCGGCCAAACCTCACGACCACCATAAAGGATCGGCTGCAAACCCTTGAAACTCATTGCCTGTAACTTTCACCACAAACCCCGACACACCACAGAAAGAGAAGCACCCTCCCTCCCCTCTGCGGCCCCGGAAGATCCAATCGGGGCGACCGGATCTTCCAATTGTTCAAATAGCGTTCATAAACCTTTCGGCCAAGCATGCGACTAAAATCAGCATAGCTCGTCTGCATTCTGCCTCATTTTCCTTGCAGCACAATGGTCTGGGCAATGTTTTGACCGACCTGCGCCAGCACCGTTTCGGCATTCGAATCGCCGTCGGGCGTGGGCTTTGGCGGCTGATAAAAGGCCGCAATCGCAAATGGCGCCAAATCGGGCGGTTCCACCCAGGCCAGATCGACATAGGTGCCGGGGATATCGGCCGGAAGGCCGGTCCCCGTCTTGTCCCCGGCCCACCAGTTACCAGGCAGGCCCGCGCGCAGGCGCTTCGCCCCGGTGGTCGTATCGTGCATCCAGTCTTTCAGCCGGGTGACAACGGCGGGCGACAAGGCCCCTTGCCTGAACATCCTGAACAGATTGTCCGCCATGGCCTCAGGCGTGGTGGTGTTGCGCAAGCTGCCCGGAGGCACGCGATTGAGCGCGGTTTCGTAGTCGTCCAGCCTGCTGACCATATCGCCAAGGCCCCGCCAGAACCGGTTAACCCGGTCGAAACCGCCCATCCGGCGCATCAGCAGATTGGCCGCGCCATTGTCGGACTGCTTCTGCACCGCCTCGGCGGCCTCTGCCATCGAGATGCTGCCCAGCCCCAACCGTGCCTGCAAGGCGGGCGAATTGAAGAGAACCTCGCCTTTGCCGAAAGGCAGCTTCTCATCCAGCCGCCACTCGCCCTTTTCCGCTCCGGTCAGCACCAGCGCGGCGAGGCTCAGTTTGAAGGATGAGCAAAATGCAAAACGCTCATGTCCGCGCCAATTGACGATACCGCCCGACGAGAAGGCCACAGCAAAGCCCAGACGCCCGCCATATTGCCGCTCAATATCGCGCCCGAGATGAAGGCCCCATTGCCGGGACAAGGGCGACGACGCGCCCGCGCGCGCACCGACCAATGCCCCCGCCGCCAGAGCGCCACTCATAAAATGCCGGCGCCCCAGCATCGGGATCATCAGTCCACGTCCTCGACATTGACCTTTTCGCCCGTCACGCGCTGCGACAGGGCGGCGGCCATGAAGGCGTCCAGATCGCCGTCCAGCACATCGGCGGGCGTCGGACTGGTCACGCCGGTGCGCAGATCCTTCACCATCTGATAGGGCTGCAACACGTAGGAGCGGATCTGGTGACCCCATCCGATGTCGCTCTTCGAGGCATGTTCGGCATTGGCCGCTTCTTCGCGGCGCTGCATTTCGGCCTCGTACAAACGCGCCTTCAGCATGTTCATCGCGGTTTCGCGGTTCTTGTGCTGGCTGCGGTCGATCTGAGACGCCACGATGATGCCGCTGGGCACGTGGGTGATACGCACGGCCGAATCGGTGGTGTTCACGTGCTGACCACCGGCACCAGAAGCCCGGTACGTGTCGATCTTGAGATCCGAAGGATTGATGTCGATGGTAAAGCTGTCGTCGATCACCGGATAGACCCAGACCGAGCTGAACGAGGTATGCCGCCGCGCGCTGCTGTCATAGGGGCTGATGCGGACGAGGCGATGCACGCCGCTCTCGGTCTTGGCATAACCATAGGCGTTCTCACCCTTGCACAGGATGGTCGCGCTCTTGATGCCCGCCGTGTCGCCCGCCTGAAACTCGATCAGATCGACCTTGAAGCCCCGCTTTTCCGCCCAGCGCGTGTACATGCGCAGCAGCATCGAGGCCCAGTCCTGCGATTCGGTGCCGCCCGCGCCCGCGTGGATTTCGATATAGGTGTCCATGCCGTCGGCTTCCCCCGCCAACAGCGCCTGCACCTTGTCGCGATCCGCGCGTTCGGCCAGAGCGGCCAGAGTCGAGAGACCTTCCTCAACGGTGGCCTCATCATCCTCCATCTCGCCCAGCTCGATGAACTCGATCGCGTCGCGCATTTCCGCGCTGATCTCGTTGACCGCGCCGATGCTGGCTTCAAGGCGGCGACGTTCCTTCATCACCGCTTCGGCTTCCTTGGGATTGTCCCAAAGCTTGGGGTCCTCGACGCGCGCGTTCAGCTCGTCAAAGCGGCGTAGCGCACGCTCCCAGTCGAGAAACTTGCGGACCAGCGCCAAAGCTGCTTCGATCCGGTCAATATGGGCCTGCCCTTCGGCACGCATGGTCTTTACCCTTGTCTTTTATCCAAACCACGGCGCGTTAGCCGGATTGAGGGGAAAGTAAAGGGAAAGCGACAGGGCTTCCCTGCGTTATTCGGCGCAGCCACCCCGACCGCCCCGATCAATGCCCGCCCCGCATTATCAGGGGGGCCAGCATCAGCAGGGAAATCGCCGAGGTGCGCAGTGTCAGATTGTTCAACACAGTTTGCATCATCGCACACCTCCTTGGCCATGCGGGTGAATCAAACGCCCGGAATCAGGCGCAAAACCCTCATGCCCAAGGATGGGCGCCACGCCCATTCGCACAATGCAAAAGTCTCAAAACGGGATGGCCGGGCGGGCAGGTGTTAACCCCCTCGCCAGACTCCTGCCTCAATGCCTGGCCAGCCCCTGCACGGCGGCCAGCGTCTTGGAGACGTGATCCTTGTAGTCCATGTCGGTGAAGGCCAGCTTGATCCTGCCATCCGTGCCGATCACATAGGAAGTCCGTTTGGTCACCGACGCCGAGATGCCGAGGATGGAAAGCGCAACGTCATATTTCTTGATGATACCGGCATCGGCAATCGCCACGGGGAACTTGTCGCGGCATTCCATCGTCGAAAACTTTTCCAGCGTGGGCAGATCATCGGCCGACATACCGATCACCATCGCGCCCGCCTTGGCAAAATCATCACTCGCCTCGGCAAAGGCATGGGCCTCCAGCGTACACCCCTTGGTGAAAGCCTTGGGATAGAAATAGACCACGACCGGCCCCTTCTTCAGCGCCTGTTTCAGGTCGAACGTGAAGGGTTTGCCGGCCTTGGCCCCTTGCGTGACAAAGGCGGGCGCGGCGGCTCCCACCGCCAGTTCGGCCTGCGCCGGGGTGGACAACAGGGCGCCAGCGGCAACAGCGGCCAGCGCAGGGGCGAAGAGGTGACGGGGGTTCATCATGGATGCGCAGAATGTGCCTGTTGCCCCCTTCTGTCCAGAGACCTGAACGAACGGACACGTTGGGCGAAACGCAGCCGCTCTCTTGCCAGCGGGGCGATAATCGGCAAATCCTGCCTCCCATGAAAAACCCCGCCCTGCTCGCGCTCTCGCTCGTCCCTGCCCTGCTGCCTGCCGCGGCCTTTGCGGGCGCGCCCTATGTCGCCATGGGCAGCTCCTATGCCGCAGGCCCCAACATCGGCCAGAGCGCCGACACGCCCGCCAACCGCTGCGCCCGTTCGGCCAGCAATGCCGCACATATTTTCGCGCAAAAGGCCGGGCTGGAATTGAAGGATGTTTCATGCAGCGGGGCGACCACCGCGCATATTCTGGGGCCGTGGAATGAATTGCCCGCGCAGGTCGATGCGCTGGATGCCGATACCCGGCTGGTGACGGTGACGATCGGCGGCAATGATCTGGGCTATATGACCGCCATCGGCAAATTGCGCTGCCCCTCGCTGAGCGAAGCGGAGCGCGCGCGCTATTTCGGCGGCGGCTGCACGCCCTTCGCCCCGCTGACGCAGGAGGCCAAGGCGAAACTGGCCGCCGATATGGACCGGATGATCGCCACCATCCACCAGCGCTCGCCCAAGGCCCGCGTGCTGATCGTGCAATATTTCTCGCTGATGCCCGCCAAGGGCAATTGCCCCGCCACCGGCCTGTCGGATGAAGCGGTCGAACAGATTCGCCCGATTCCCGCCACGCTCAGCGCCATCACCGAGGCCGCCGTACGCCCCTATCGCGCCTTTGCCCGCACAGTGCCGCTTGATCGCGCCTCGGCGGATCACGGCATTTGCGGCGCGGCGCCGTGGTCGAACGGCGCCAGCCCCGATCTGGCCAAGAAGGACGGGGTCAATTATCACCCCAATCAGGCCGGGATGGCCGCCGACGCTGCGCTGATCGAGGCGGCGTGGAAGGCGCGTTAGGGCGCGCCAGATGAGCCTGCATTTCGCCGCCGTTTCCGATATTCACGGCAACCTGCCCGCGCTTGAGGCCGTGATGGCCGACATTGCCGCGCGCGGGATCACGCAGATCGTCAATCTGGGCGATTCCCTCTCCGGCCCGCTCTGGCCGCGCGAAACGGCGCAAAGGCTGATGGCGCTGAACTGGCCCACGCTGGCGGGCAATCATGAGCGGCAATTGCTGACCATCGACCCGGCCGAGATGGGCCCGACCGATGCCGCCGCCCATGCCGCCATTGATGATGACATCCGCGCATGGATGGCCGCCCTGCCCGGAACTATGGAATGGCCCGACCCCAACTCGTCAGGCAACGTCCTGTTGTGCCACGCCACGCCCGACAGCGACGACACCTACTGGCTCCACCGCCGCCGCAAGGGCAGTCGCGGGCGGATGCGCGAATCGACGCATGAGGAGATCCTGCCCCACGCCAGCCATCATGCGCTGACGCTTTGCGGCCATACGCATATGCCGCGGGTGGTGGCGCTGCCCGATGGACGCCAGATCGCCAATGCGGGCAGCGTCGGCCTGCCCGCCTATGAGGATGATGTGCCATCATGGCATGTGGTCGAAACCGGCACGCCCGACGCCCGCTATCTGAGCGCCGAATTTGTCGATGGGCGCTGGCATGTCACGCTGCACGCGGTGGCCTATGACCATGAAAGCGCGGCGCGGCGGGCCGAGGCGATGGGCCGCGCCGGATGGGCGCAGGCCCTGCGGACCGGCAAGATGGGCTGATGGCGGCCGGGCTTACTGCTCGACCACCATATCCTCGCCATCGCCGCGCTGGAACACGCGCCCGCCCAAGGCATCAAACCCGCGCCGGATCGCGTCGAGCAATTCGCTGCGCTTGGCCGCGACCTGTTCCTGACGGCCCACACGCTGCGGCTCGGTCTCGGGCTTGAAGGCCTCCCAGATGACTTCCGCCTTGGGATCATCGCCCGGCGTGCCGCCGAACACGCGCTGACCGGTGGCGCGGCTGATCTTCATCATGCGGATGCCCGGCGGCGCGACAAAGGGCGTGTGGTCCCAGCGCGTCTTGGTCAATTGCACGAATTGCTTGAAGATCGGCGCGGCATAGGTCCCCCCTTGCGCATAGCCGCCCAGCGATTTGGGCTGGTCATAGCCGATATAGACGCCGCCAACGATCTTGGGCGATCCGCCCACAAACCACACATTGGTCGGCCCGGTGGTCGTGCCCGTCTTGCCAAACAGCGGCAGACCCAGATCGCGCAGCGTCACCGCCGTGCCGCGCTGGACCACGCCTTCGAGCATATGGACAGTCTGATAGGCGGTGCGCGCATCCATCACCTGATGCCCGCGCGGGGCAAAACGCGGCATCGGCTTGCCATCCCAATCGGGCATGTTGCAGCCATTGCAGGCCCGCTCATCCGCGCGCCAGACGACCTTGCCGTTGCGATCCTGAATGAAGTCCACAAAGGTCTGGTCATGCTGCACCCCGTTCGAGGCCAGCGCCGAATAGGCATTGACCATCTGGGCCACAGTGGTTTCGCCCGCGCCCAGCGCAAAGCCGAAATAGGGCGGATATTTGCCGATGCCCATATTGGCAAAGGTCTTGACCACCTTGTCCATGCCCACATCATTGGCGATGTGAACCGTCATCAGGTTGCGCGACTGTTCCAGGCCCCAGCGCATCGTATGGATGCCGCCCATGCCCCGGCTGTCAAAGTTGCGGAAGCATTTTTCGCCCAGATTGGCGCCCTGATAGACACAGAAGGGTTGGTCCGCGACCATGCTGGCGGGTGTCATGCCATTGTCGAGGCCAGTGGCATAGACGAAGGGCTTGATGGTCGAACCGGGCTGGCGCTGGGCCTGCGTGGCGCGGTTGAAGGCGTCGAGCCCATCATCAAACCCGCCCGCCACGGCCAGCACGCGGCCCGTGCCGGGCTGCTCCACCATCATGCCGCCGCCGACGCCGGGCAGCAGGCGCAGGCCATAGACCCCGCCGCCAACCGGCGCAGCGGTCACGACATCGCCCACCCGCACCGGATCGAGCAGGCCCGTCAGCGCCGCCGTGCTGCCGTCGGTAAAGCCGATCTGGCCATTCCCGCCCCGGCGCAGGACTACGCCGACACGCCAGTCCTTGTACGCAATCGTCTTGTTCAATCCGATCAACTGGCTCTGCCAATGTTCGGGGTCGAGGTCGATATGGGCGATCGGCCCATGCCATCCCTTGCCCGCCGAATAACGCAGCAGGCCCCCACGCAGGGATTCCTGCGCCGCCTTCTGAAGCTCGGAATCGAGCGAAGTGCGCACCCACAGCCCGCCCGCGTAGACGCTGTTGGGGCCGTCCTCGGCATTCTCGCCATATTTGGCGATCAACTGGCGGCGCACTTCCTCGACGAAATAGCCGACCGAAGGATCATAGGTTTCCACCCGGCGCTGGATCAGGCCGAGCGGCTGCGCCTTGGCATTGGCGGCGGCACCGGCATCGACCGCGCCGTTCTTGACCATCTGGTCCAGAACCCAGTTGCGGCGCGCGATGGCCTTGTCGGCGAATTTGGCGCGGCCATAGACTTCGGGCGCCTTGGGCAGGATGGCGAGGAAAGCGGCCTCATGCAGCTCCAGCTTGTCCACATCCTTGCCGAAATAGGCGCGCGCGGCGGCCTGCACGCCAAAGCTCTGGCGGCCCAGCGGGATTTCGTTGAGATAAAGTTCAAGGATCTGCTGCTTGTTCAGCACGCCCTCGATGCGGAAGGCGACGATCATTTCCTTGAGCTTGCGGCTGACCGAATATTCATCGCCGATCAGGATGTTCTTGGCCACCTGCTGCGTGATGGTCGAGCCGCCGCGCGCGCGCTCACCGCTGCCATATTTCAGCGCGTAATCGACCACCGCCTGCCCCAGACCGATGAAATCGACCCCGCCGTGATGGAAGAAGTTCTTGTCCTCGGCCGAGAGGAACGCATTCACCAATTGCTTGGGGAAATCGACATAGCGCAATTGGACGCGCCGCTCGCGGGCATAGGAATAGACGATGCCGCCGTCATTGCCGCGCACCATCGTGGGCAGCGGCGGCTGATAGGTCAGCAAAGTATCCGCCGAGGGCAGCGTGCGCAGAACCGTCACATAGAGCAGCACCCAGAAAGCCAGGCCCAGCCCCAGCACCAGCGCGCCGATGCGAAACAGCCGCCCGCTTTGCCAGCGCGCGCGCAGCCATGCGCCAAAGCGCCCCGTTATCGGCCCCAGAAAAGCCAATGGCCGCGCCAGCATCCGGCGCCATGCGCCACCCGCCTGACGGCGGATACGCAGGTGGGAGTTTTCATTCTGATCGGGCGAATTGTTCGGATCAGAACCGGGCTGGGAAGGATCGCTGGGCGCCATAGACTTGCGCCCCTAGCATGGGCGGGCAGGGTTTTGCCAGCGGTTAAGGTGTTGCAAGCGCTCCGGGGGCTTCGCGCTGGATCGCTGTTTCGCCCGGCGTTGGCGTTTCACTCTGTGTTGGCGTTTCACGCTGGCGGGCAAAGTAAACGCGGATCGCCTGCGCGGTGGCATGGGCGAAATCGCGCCGCCCGGCGGGCGAGGAAAGGCGCGCCGCATCCTCGGCATTGGAGATATAGCCCGCCTCATACAGCACCGAGGGCACATCGGGCGATTTGAGCACAACAAAGGCCGCCGATTGCAGCGCGCGTTCGCGGAAATCGATTCGCGCGCCGCTCTCGCCCCCCTGCCCCTCGCGCAGGATCAGCCGGGCAAGGTTGGTCGACATTTCCGCCGCATGGCGCTGCGAAAGATCGACCAGAATGGCCGAAACCGAACTGCTGGTACTGGCCAGCGACACGCCGTTGACCGTATCGGCGCGATTTTCCGCTGCGGCCAGATGTTCGGCCTCCTGACTGCTGCCCCGGTCGGACAAAGTGTAAACGGTCGCGCCATGGGCGCCGGGCGTATCGGCGCTGTCGGCGTGGATCGAGATAAACAGGTCCGCCTTCATCCGCCGCGCAATGTCCGAACGCTCCTCCAGCAACAGATAGCGATCATCCATCCGGGTCATGGCCACGCGTATGCCGCCCACCTCCAGCAAACGCTGGCGCAGCGCCAGAGCCAGCGAGAGGGTCAACTCCTTTTCCGCCTGATGCTCGCCATGCGCGCCCGGATCATGCCCGCCATGCCCGGCGTCAATCACCACCAAAGGGCTATGAGGATCGCTGGGCCCGGCGATTTCGGGCAAGGCCGCCAATGCGCCCGCCGGAGGCAGATCAAAACGCACCACATAATCGCGGGTAAAACCCGGCGCACCCATCCAGCCGTCCATCAGGAGCATCGCGACCAGCAGAAGCAGCGGCGCGAACAGCGCAAAGATCAGCAGGCCCAGCCCCAGCCCGCGCCGGGGCGCCTCATCCGGCCCCGGCCCGTGATCCGGCAAGGAAAGATCCATGAGTGCGGCAACAGGATCGGACGGGGCTTGGGGCATTGCGTGGGGCTATGGGGTCCATCGGGGCGAAAGCGTAATCTTTGGTAAGCGCTGCCCCTTATGGGCGCAATGGGGTTAACGACGCGTTGGTGTTAATCGCATGGGGGCCGCCAAAAAAAGGGTAGAATCACGCATCGCATGGAACTTGCCCGGAAAGACAAGGGGTGCTAGCAGGGAAAGACCGGGGGCAGTCTATTCCCCGCGCCCCTGCCTTTTTCAGGGCCCGCCCGCACAAACCAGACAGGTACGCAGGCGTGTCCACCCCAAGGCATCGCCGCCCGCCATTATGGCCGGGCCAAGCAAAAGGGAAGCGCGATAAAACCTGCCCTTGGCCCCGGTCGTGTTTTCTGGCCGGACGTACAGGTTGATGCAGGTATGATGAGTTGTGTTCCGTCCCAGAATCCGCAGCCGCAAGGCGGCTTTGCGGCGTGGGCGGAAGACTTGTCGATGGCCGATCGCTTCACGACAATTTGGTCGCATTCCAGAAAACAACCCGAGATTTCCTATCCGGAAGCAATGGGTTGCGTTTCGATGAAGCATCATGCCATCGCCGCGCGCAGCATTTCGCGGCGCCTCCCCTGCCTTGCAGACACGAAAAACGCCGGCGGCCCTGATGGCGCCTCCGGCCTTTCCACTCATGCCCGGCGCGCGATGAACGCGCCAGGTCTGTCGATCCTCGCGCAGACGGCCATGGCCCCAACAAAGCCATATGCCACGCCGTGCGAACACCACAACAATTGCCGCGCCCAATTGCCGGGCCTTTCGCCGCTGGGCACAGCCCGGACCGCGCGCGGCTGGAGAAATCATAATGTCAACGCGCATGCTGATCGATGCGCGCCACTCGGAAGAAACCCGGGTGGCGGTGCTCAAGGGCAACCGTATTGAAGAATTCGACTTTGATTCTGCCGATCACAAGCAGATCAAGGGTAATATCTATCTGGCCAAGGTGACGCGCGTCGAGCCGTCGCTTCAGGCCGCTTTTGTCGATTTCGGGGGCAACCGCCACGGCTTCCTCGCCTTTTCCGAAATCCACCCCGATTATTACCAGATCCCCAAGGAAGACCGCGAGGCATTGCTGGCCGAAGAGGCCGCCCATGCCGAGGAAGAAGCCGCCCTGCGCGCGGTGGCCGAGGGTGAGGAAGATTTCGTCGGCGACGACGATCTGGGCGAAGGTCTGGCCGACGATTTCGCGGGCGGCAGCGTCGAGGACGCCGGTTCGCTGATCGAGGTGGACACGTCGGAAAAGGGCAGCGTGGCCACGATCGAGGCCGGTCATATCGAAGACGGCTTCGACGGCGATCATGAAGCCGAAGAAGCATCGGAAAGCGAAGAAGGCGGCGAGCGTCGCGGCCGTCGCGGGCGCCGTCAGGGCGGGCGCAATGCCACCCACGCCAAGGAAGCCGAAGAACTGCGCGCCAAGCGTATGGCTCTGCGCCGCCGCTACAAGATTCAGGACGTGATCCATCGTCGTCAGGTGCTGCTGGTTCAGGTCGTGAAGGAAGAGCGCGGCAACAAGGGTGCGGCTCTCACCACCTATCTCAGCCTGGCGGGCCGCTATTGCGTGCTGATGCCCAATTCCAGCCATGGCGGCGGGATTTCGCGCAAGATCAGCAGCTTTGCCGACCGCAAGCGGTTGAAGACCATCATCGCCGAAATGGACCTGCCCAAGAGCATGGGCTGCATCGTGCGCACGGCGGGCCTTCAGCGCACCAAGACCGAAATCAAGCGCGACTTCGACTATCTGGCCCGCCTGTGGGACGATATCCGCGAGAACACGCTGAAATCCGCCGCGCCCGCGCTGATCCATTCGGACAGCGACCTTATCAAGCGCGCGATCCGCGACATCTATAACCGCGATATCGAGGAAGTGATCGTCGAGGGCGACGATGGCTATCGCGCGGCGCGTGATTTCATGAAGCTGCTGATGCCCAGCCATGCGCGCCGGGTGAAGCATTATGCCGATCCGGTTCCCCTGTTCCAGCGCTTTGGCGCCGAGGATCAGTTGACCGCGATGTATGATCCGGTGGTTCAGTTGAAGTCGGGCGGCTATATCGTCATCAACCCGACCGAAGCACTGGTCTCGATCGACATCAACTCGGGCCGTTCCACCAAGGAGCATGGCATCGAGCAGACCGCCGTTGCCACCAACCTTGAGGCCGCGCGCGAGATCGCCCGCCAGTTGCGCCTGCGCGACATGGCCGGTCTGGTCGTCATCGACTTCATCGACATGGAATATGGCTCGAACGTCCGCAAGGTCGAGAAGGCCATGAAGGAGGCGTTGAAGAACGACCGCGCGCGCATCCAGGTGGGCCGCATTTCGTCCTTCGGCCTGATGGAAATGAGCCGCCAGCGCCTGCGCACGGGCGTGCTGGAGGCCACCACCCGTTCGTGCCCGCATTGCGACGGCACGGGTCTGGTGCGTACCGCCGGGTCTGCGGGCCTGTCGGCGCTGCGCCTGATCGAGGAAGAGGCGGCCAAGGGCAAGGGTACGATCATCACCCTGTTCGCCAGCCAGGAAGCCTCGATCTACCTGCTCAATGCCAAGCGCATTGACCTGGGCGAGATCGAGCATCGCTATGGCGTCTCGGTCGAAGTGATCCCCGAAGGCGAGAATGAAGGCGCCAAGATGCGCGTCGTCTCGTCGGGTCCGCGCAACGAATTCGTGCCCAAGTTCGAGCCGCTGGTGCTGGAGGAAGACCTCGAGGACCTGCCCGAGGAGGACTTTGAGGACGAGATCGAGGAAGAGGCCGAGGAAGCCGAAGCCGAAAACGGCGGCGAAAGCGCCGATGGTCGCCGTAAGCGCCGCAAGCGTCGCCGTGGCCGTGGCCGCGACCGCCGCGAGGATGGCACCGCCGAGGAGGGCGTGAACGAAGGCGCCGAGCCGGTTGAGGGCGAGGAAGGCGACGAGGCCGAGGAAGCCGAGGGCGACACCGAGGCGCAATCCGAAAGCGCCGAAGCGGGCGAGGAAGGTCCGCGCAAGCGCCGCCGTCGCAAGCGCCGCCGCAGCCGCAACCGTGGCGAAGGCGAAGAAGGCACCAGTGAGGAACAGGCCGAAGCGGGCGAAGACGAAGCCGATGCCGCTCCGGCGGTCGAAGCTGTCGCCGAGCCGGTAATCGAAGCGGTTGCCGCCCCGGTCGAGGCCGCTCCGGTGGAAGCTGCTCCGGCTGAGCCTGTGGCCGAGGAAGTCCCGGCCAAGCCCAAGCGCGTCCGCCGCAAGAAGGTCGATGCCGCGCCGGTCGAAGCCGTTGTGGAGGCCGCTCCGGCTGAAGCTGCTCCGGCCGAACCTGTGGCTGAGGAAGCCCCGGCCAAGCCCAAGCGCGTTCGCCGCAAGAAGGCCGATGCCGCGCCGGTGGAGGCCGTAGTGGAGGTCGCTCCGGCCGAACCGGTCGCCGAGGAAGCCCCGGCCAAGCCCAAGCGCGTTCGCCGCAAGAAGGCCGATGCCGCGCCGGTGGAAGCCCCGGTCGAAGCCGCCCCGGCTGAGGTTGCCGTTGAGGCAGCCCCGGTCGAGACACCGACCGAAGCCACCCCTGCGGCCGAGGACGACGCTTCCGCCTCGCCCCGTCGCGGCTGGTGGCAGCGTACCTTTGGCGAATAAGCCTCTGAAAGGGTGACGGCCTTCGGGCCTTTGCCAGAGTATCAAGCCGGGGGGCCCAGCGCTCCCCGGCTTTTTACATAGGCCTGCGACAGCGGCCGATCGGGCACAAAACCTGCGACTTTCGCCGCAGTGCAAAAATCTCTGCTTGCTCCTGCCCGACAAGACACTAGACAGGCGGGCAAGCAGGCGGCTATGCGCGCCCTACGGAGCGGGGGCTGTACGCCCCTAACAGAATCGTGTTCAGAGATGGAAGCAGCGGAAAATGGCCCAGTTCTCCCTCCCCGCCAATAGCAAGATCAGCAAGAATGGCATCGTCCATAAGGCAGAGGGCGCGACCAAGGTGAAGAAATTCACCGTGTATCGCTATGATCCCGACAGCGGCGAAAACCCTCGCTATGACACGTTCGAGATCGATCTCGACGCTTGCGGTCCGATGGTTCTGGACGCGCTGCTCAAGATCAAGAACGAGATGGACTCGACGCTGACCTTCCGCCGTTCGTGCCGTGAAGGCATCTGCGGTTCCTGTGCGATGAACATCAATGGCCGCAACGGCCTTGCCTGCACCACCGCGATCGAAGACCTTTCGGGCAATGTGCGCATCACGCCGTTGCCGCATATGGAAGTGATCAAGGACCTCGTTCCTGACTTTACGCATTTCTATGCGCAATATGCCTCGATCCGCCCCTGGCTGCAGACCGTTTCGACCACGCCTTCGGGCAAGGAGCGTCTGCAGAGCCCCGAACAGCGCGAAAAGCTCGACGGTCTGTATGAGTGCATCCTGTGCGCCTGCTGCTCGACCTCGTGCCCGAGCTACTGGTGGAACAGCGACAAGTTCCTCGGCCCGGCGATCCTGCTTCAGGCCTATCGCTGGCTGGCCGACAGCCGCGACGAATTCACCGGTGAGCGTCTGGACGAGCTGGAAGATCCGTTCCGTCTGTATCGCTGCCACACGATCATGAACTGCGCCAATGTGTGCCCCAAGGGCCTCTCGCCCGCCCGCGCCATTGCCGAAATCAAGAAGATGCAGGCCGAGCGCCACGTCTGAGGCCGGCGCCCAGAACGCAAAAAGCACCGCCCGGGTCCCGCCCGGCGGTGCTTTTTTGCATCCGATTTCCGCGCAAACTCTTGATGCCCCCCGTATGAATAGGTTAGCGACACGTAAATGATCGCAATCTGCGCTTGATCCTCGGGAAAATACGATGCTCCGCACCACCCTTGCCAGCCTTATCGCTTTTGCCGCCATCGTCGGCGGCGCGCAGCAAGCCTCTGCGCAGGCGCGGCGTCAGATCTTTGTCCAGAACGCCTGTCCGCGCCCGCTGCGCGTCCTGCTGGATTATACCGATCACAAGGGGCTGCACGATCAGGGCTGGTATTATTTCAACCCGCGCGAAAGCTCGTATCTGCGCGCGCCCACCGGCGAGAAGCTGACCCAGATTGAAGATATCCCGCTTTACGCCTATGCGGAAACGACCGACGCGGGCCGCAAACTGCACTGGCAGGGCAACGGCCCGGAAATGAAGCGTGACGGCGGTATCTATCGCTCGATGCCCTTGACCACGCGGGTCGATGGCGATGGCGATATTCTGGCCCGCATCACCTGCGATTGAGAGTTCAAAGACGCTACGATGGCCAATCCTGCGACTGTGATCGAACGCTATCGGGCGCTGATCCATACCCATGAATTACGCGTCGATCGGGAACAGGCGGCCGCCGCAGAACGGTTGAACAGGCTGCAACAGGAACTGGAGGCGGCGCCTGCGGGCGGCGGTTTCTTCGGTCGCCTGCTGGGGCGCAAACCGGTGCGCGCGCGCGGCGTCTATATGTGGGGCGGGGTCGGGCGCGGCAAGTCCATGCTGATGGACCTGTTTCACGACACGCTGAACATTACAGAAAAGCGGCGCGTGCATTTCCATGCCTTTATGCAGGAAGTCCACGCCATCATGCGCGATGTGCGTCAGGGCGAAACGGGCGACCCGATCCCCCAGGTCGCCGCGCGCATTGCCGAGGGGCTGCGCGTGCTGGCCTTTGACGAGATGGTCGTCAACAATTCGGCCGATGCGATGATTATGAGCCGGTTGTTCACGGCTCTCATCCACGATCACAATCTGACGCTGGTCACCACCAGCAATCGTGCGCCGTCTGAACTGTATAAGAACGGGCTCAACCGCGAGCATTTCCTGCCCTTCATCGCACTGATCGAGAACGAACTGGATGTGCTGACGCTCAATGGCCCGGTCGATTACCGGCTCGAACGTCTGGCCGGTATCCGCAGTTGGCATTGTCCGCTGGGCCTGCCCGCGACCGAGCGGGTGCGCGAAGTGTTCTTCCGTCTGACCGACTTTCCGCCCGAGGATGCGCGCCATGTGCCCTCGGCAGATCTGGATGTGGGCGGCGGGCGCATCCTGCATGTGCCCAAAAGCCTGAAGGGCGTGGCGGTGTTCAGCTTTAAAAAGCTGTGCGGCGATGCGCGCGGGGCGGCTGATTATCTGGCGGTGGCGCGGGCCTATCACACGGTGATTCTGGTGGGCATTCCGCGGCTCGGCAAGGATACGCGCAACGAGGCGGCGCGTTTCGTCACGCTGATCGACGCGCTTTATGAGCATAAGGTCAAATTGTTCGTGACGGCGGACGCGCCGCTCGACCGGCTTTATGATGCGGGCGACAAGGACACCGACACCGGCAGCTTTGAATTCGACCGTACGATCAGCCGCCTGACCGAAATGCAGAGCCAGGATTACATGGCCAAGGGGCATGGCGAAGAATAAAGGCGGGAAGAATAAAGGGGCGCCCGGTAAAAGCGCCCCCTTTGATCCTTATGCCACCGCCGAATGGTTGCGCGATTGCGCCCCGGCCAGACGCGACATCAGCTTGAGATCGCTTTCCGACAGGCCCAGCGCGGCCTCGGCCCACAGGTCGACGATATCGTTCAATTCCTGCAGTTCGAGCGGAGCCGCGCGCCGGATCGCCTTTTGCGCCGCCACCAGCCCGCCATGGCGGCGCTGATTCTTGGCGATGAAATCCTGCACATAGGCCACGCCCTCGCCCCTTTCGGCCAGATGCGTGACGACGCCCAGATCATACATTTCCTGCGCGGTGTAGGTACGGTTGGACAGAATGATGCGCTGCGCCGCCGCGGTGCCCAGCTTGCGCGACAGGATCGCATGGGCGCCCATGCCGGGAAACAGGCCGAACATCACCTCGGGCAGGCCAAAACTCGCGCCCTTTTCCGCCACCAGATAATCGAAGGACAGCACAGCCTCGAAACCGCCGCCCAGCGCCTGCCCCTGAACCAGCCCGATCGTGACAATCGGCAGATCCAGCGCGCGCCGGTTGCGGTCCAGAATGGCCACACAGCGATGGCCATAGGCGGCCAGCCCTTCGCGGTCCTGCGCCCGGATCAGGCTCTGAAACAGCTCGAGATCGCCGCCAAAGCCGAACACGCCCGGCGTCCGGCTGCCCAGCACCAGATAGCGCAAGGGGATCTTGTCAGGCCCGAAATTGGCCGCAATCAGATCCTGCCAGTTTTCGAAATCGCGCAGCAACGCCGGGGTAAAGCTGGGCCGCCCGTTGGGGCGCATAAAGGTCCAGATCGTCCCGGCCGCATCGTCATACAGGACGTCGAGTTGTTCAAGATCGGTCAGCGCTTCGGGAACGGCAAGCCGGTTTCTGGCCGCCTGGGCAGCATCTTCTTGCGGAAAGAAGATGCCATGATTGCCCCCCTTGTCCCCATAGGGAGGCAAATTTCCCATTTCACCGGTCATCCGGTCCATCTCGTCACGACCCTTTCCGATCACGAAAAATGCCGCGCGATTGCGTCATTTCCGCTCTCTAGTACCGGGTAAAGTTTAGGCACGCTAAACCACGGATTGCAAAGACTTTTTGCATCGCAATGTATCAAAATGGGACAATTTTCCCGGATTGATCCCTGTGCCGATTGCAAAGCGTATCAGGCAATTCCCAGATGGACAAGCGACCTGTCGAGCATCAGCAACTGCCACAAGAGGCGCGAATGGTCAGAAACCCCGGAAATATGCGCTTCCGCGATTTCATTGAGGTTAATGGGATTTAACCAACCTGTTCGCCCCAGCGCTCCTCCGCCGTCTTTGGCCTGCGCAGCGATTTTTCGCGCTTCGCCCGCCAAAGGCCCGCGCAGCCATTGCGCGATGGGGGTGACGAATCCCTGTTTGGGCCGAAACAGGATGTCATCGGGCAGATAGCGTCGCATCGAATCCTTGAGCAGCCATTTGCCCTGCCCGCCCTTGACGCGCATCGCTTCGGGCAACCCGGCGGCAAATTCAATCAGCCGGTGATCCAGCAGCGGCTCGCGTGCCTCAAGGCTGACCGCCATGCTGGCCCGGTCCACCTTGGTCAGGATGTCACCCGGCAACCAGAATTTGAGATCGGCATATTGCGCCCGGTCCAGCCCCGATCGCGCAGGTGCGCGGGCCATACAGTCCAGAAAGGCCTGCTCCGCGCGGTAATCGCCCCGCAACCGCCGGTATTCCTCGGTATAGAGCCGGTCGCGCAGGGCTGGCCCCGTCACGCTGATCGCGTCCGTATAGGCCTCCTCGCTGGACCGCGCGAGGTTGAGCAGCGTGGTTTTCGCCCGCAGGGGACGCGGCGCCCAGTCCGCCTTGGGGTAAATCCCCCCCAGTGTGCCGAACAGGCCCCGGCGCAGTCCATCGGGGAGCATCCCCCTCACCCGGTCCTCACCATGCTGAAACACATGGCGACGGTACCCGGCAAAGGCCTCATCCGCCCCGTCGCCCGAGAGCGCGACCGTCACCGTCTCGCGCGCCAACTGACACACACGCCATGTCGGCAGGGCGCTGGCATCGGCAAAGGGTTCGTCGAACATCGCGGTCAGATGATCGACCGCCTCGAAGTCATTGGGCGAAACGATGCGACTTTGATGGTCGGTGCCGAATTGCTCGGCGATCCGCCGCGCATAATCGCTTTCGTCCAGCGCCTTGACGTCGAACCCGATCGAGCAGGTCTTGACCGGCGAATGGCTGGCCTCGGCCATCAGGGCGACCACCGAGGAGGAATCGACCCCGCCCGACAGAAACGCGCCCAGCGGCACATCGGCCACCATCCGGCTGGTCACGGCATCGCGCATCAGATGGATCAGTTCGGCCGACAGATCCGCCGCGCTGCCCTTGCGCCGCTCGGCAAAGCTGACATCCCACCATTGACGCGGGGCCGGTTTGGGGGTGCCATGCTTCAGGATCATCAGATGGCCTGCGGGCAATTTCTCCACGCCGCGCAGCATCGAGCGATGATCCGGCACATAGCCCCAGGCCAGATAATCCTCGACCGCCAACGGGTCGATCTCGCGCCGCAGCGCGGGATGCGCCATCAGCGCTTTCAACTCCGACCCGAAAATCAAACTGCCATCCGACAGTTCGGCCAGAAACAGCGGCTTGACCCCCAATCGGTCGCGCACCAGCAGCAGCGAGCGCTGATCGAGGTCATAGATGGCAAAGGCAAACATGCCCGACAGACGCGACACGCAATCGGCGCCCCAGCGCTGATAGGCGGCAAGGATCACCTCGCTGTCGCCATCGGTATGAAACACTGCGCCCTGCGCCGCCAGTTCGGCGCGCAATTCGCGGTAATTGTAGATCTCACCGTTGAAGAGCAGCATCGCGCGGCCATCGGTGCTGGCCATCGGCTGGGGGCTGCCCTCGATGTCGATGATCGAGAGGCGGCGATGCCCCATGCCGATCCCCGGCGCGGTCCACACGCCAAAGCCATCCGGCCCGCGATGGGCAATGGCATCGCACATCCGCTCAACCCGCGCCGGATCGACCGGCTTGGGGGTCTCAAGGTGAAAGATTCCAGCAAAACCACACATATGAGAACCCCTTACAAACCCTTGGCCGCCGCGTCCATCCAGCCGCCGATCGGCCCGACGCTGGCCCGGAACGCAGCCAGCGAATCGGCGGCGCGATACGCCCCGCCCTCCTCGGCCGAGAGGATCAGCAGCATCGTCGCGCGGCGGCGCAGCAGCAGCCGGTCCATGATATTGGCCAGTTTCAGCCGCGCATTGCTGCCCGTCACCAGATCGCCGGTCTTGTAGCTGGTCTGGGCCAGCCTCTCGGTCGGGCCACCGGCCAGCAGGCGGTCGCTGTGGGCACCCGGCACATCCGGCCCCGGCGCCTGCCATGACCATCCGGTTTCGGGGCGCAGCGCCCCTTCGCCAAAGCCGCCCGCCTTCTTGCCCGGCCTCTGCGAGGCATAAAGCGCGAAGAACACGTCCACCTCATGACCCTGCGCATCGGCATAGCGGCCCAGCAGGCGATGATCGGCCCCGCCCGCGCGCGGCTCCCACGCATGGCGCGGAGCATAATCGACCCGGTGCCAGCCCGCCACCTCGGGCAGGGCAATACGCGCGGGCATAGGCGCGGCCAAACGATCCGCCGCCATCACCCAGCCCTGCGCCGCCAGCACCATCACCGCCAGCGCGCCAAAGCACGCCCCCACCGACATCCCCCGCCCCGCAGGCAAACGCAGCGCCATCACCGCGCCCACGTCCAGCATCGGCGCCCCCGCCGCCCGGTCGAAAAACCGCCAGCCCAGCGCGATCACCCCGGCAATCACGGCCGCAAAGAAAAACCAGCCATAAATGATATGATCGACCCCGCCCGCCACGGCCGCGCCGTAATATTGCGCGACATAGACCGTGCCCCACGCCCGCACGCCATTGGCCAGAATAGGCGCGGCCACGCACAGCGCAATGAACGCCGCCCTTCGCCGCCACGAGATGAAGCACACATGCGCCGCCAGCGCGCCAAAGGCGATCATGGCGATCAGGAACTTCACCCCCGAACAGGCCTCGGCCACCTCGAACAGGCCCGCAGGCGTGGCGATGAACACGCCGTCGATCCGCGCCGGAATGCCGCTGATGTGGACAAGCGCGATGGTGATCTTGGCGGTAATCGTCTGGAGCAGCGGAATGGCCTCATCGCCAAACGGCACCAGAAAGCCCATATAGGCCAGCGGAAACAGCAGCCCCAGCGCCGCCCTCGGCCCAAGCACCAAAGGCACCGCCGCCATCAGCATCGCCACCGCCGCGATCTGCGTGATCTGCGCCACACTGGCCAACGCGCCCAGCGCCCAGAGCAGCAGCGCCCCCCCCATCAGCCCCAGCCCGCCCCGCCACAGGCCCACCGGCAAGGCAAACAGATCAGGCAGCCTTTGCGCCACCAGCCAGCCCAGAATGGCCGGCACCATCAGAATGTGATTATAGGTGGAGGAATTCCACCATTGATGCCCCATCGCGGCCCAATCGCGCCAGAACAGCGCGATCAGCCCGACCCAGACCAGCGCCAGCCTTGCCAACGCGCCGCGCCATGCCTGATCCACCGCCCATGACGGGCGGGCACGTTCAGAAAGGCCAAGGCTCACGCCGCATCGCGCCACTTGCGCACCGGGGCCGAAAGCATATCGGCCAGCGGCGCCAGCGTGCTTTGCCAACTGGCCCGTTCGACCACAAGGCGGCGCGCGTCGATGCCCATCGCCTTGCCCACATGCGGCCTGTCGGCCAGACCGTTGACCAGTCCCACCAGCCCTTCGTCGCTGTCGGCCACGGCAAAATGGTGCCCCGCCACCGCGTTAATGCCATTGGCCGCCGCAGAGGTCAGCACCACCGGCAATTCCATCGCCATGGCCTCAAGCACCTTGTTCTGAACCCCGCGCGCGATGTCGAGCGGCACAAGCGCTATATCCGCCGCCTTGAGCCAGGGGCGAATGTCATCCACCCGGCCCCAGACATAGACGCCCGCCAGATTGTCCAGCGCCTTGACCGCATCGGTCGGATTGCGGCCCACGATGTGGAAACTGGCGTCCGGGTGGCGACGGCGCACCTGCGGCAGGATCTGGCGCGCCACGCGGATCACGGCGGCGACATTGGGCTGATAATCCATCTGGCCGGTAAAGATCAGGCGCGGGCCCGGCACAGCGGCCATCTGGCATTCCGGTCCGACGCCCAAAGGATCGAAATATTCCGAATCGATGCCATTGCCCAACACCTCGATCCGCACCTGACGCGCCAGCGCGCCCAACCTCTGTGCAAACAGGTCCGCCTCGGCCCGGCTGATCAGCAGATTGTAATCGGCGCGCAGGGCAAGGCGCGCCTCCTCGGCGGCCAGCAGTCGCCCCTCGCGGCCATGGACCCAGCCCATCGGCCCGCGCGACTTTGCCGCATAGGCGTCGAATTTGGCCGAATCGACATCGACAAAATCCATGATGACGCGGCCCGCGAAATCATCGGGCACATATTGGCCCATCTGGCTCGAAAAGACATAGATCGTGCCGATCCGCCCGCTGGCCAGCATGTCGCGGACATAGCGCGCCATACTATCGTCGCGAAACGCGGTCAGGCTGATCGGCTTGCCCTGCTTCAACGCCTGAAATCCGGCCAGCACCAGAGGCTTTGACCGGCGCACCAGCCGATAGGAATGGGACAGCGAGGCCAGTTCCACCTCTTCGGCCAGATCGGCATGATCGTCGGCAAAACAGCCCACATGCACCGGCGCCATCCGCGCCAGACGGCGCAGGATATGATGCGAGCGGATCTTGTCGCCCCGGTTGGGCGGGAAAGGAATCCGATGCGAAAGAAACAGGATTTCCGTGCTCATCCCAGCCCCCTATCCCAGCCCACGGGCGATCCACGGCCCGATCAGATTGGCCACCGGCAAGGGCAGCTTCTTCCATAGATCGATCCGGCGCGAATGGGTGGCGCTGGTGGGATCGGCATCGCGCTTGGGCGCGCCGGGCGCGGTCCATACGCCATAGGAAAGCGGCTGTGGATCAAAGCCCCAGTTACGCTTGAAATCATAGGCGCCGCTGCCCGTCTTGCTGCGCCCGAAATCGAAATGGCTGCATCCCCGGCGACGGGCGTGCAGCATCAGTTCGTAATACATGCGATCATTGGCGCGCAGCCGCCGCGCATCCCACGTGCCCCCGCCCCAATAGGGCATGACCGCGCCCTTGTGATAGACCGACAGCACACTGGCCACCGGGGCGCCATCGTGGCGGATGGTCAGAATATCGGCATCATCGCCAAACAGGTCCAGCACCGCATCGAAGAGCGCGCGCGGAAACACCGGCGTGCCCAGATTGCGCACGCTTTGCGCATAGGTGGCGTAATGAGCGGCGCGATCCGCCGGGCCGGTGCCGGTTTCCACGGTCAAATCACCGGCAAGGCTCTTGCGCACCTCGGCGCGCTGTTTGCGCGGGATGGCGGTGAGTTCGGCCTCGTCGCTCTCGGCCAGCGGGCGGATGAAGCCGCAATGGCTTTCGCGCTTGATCGCCCAGCCTTCGCGCCCATCGGGCAAAGAACCGCCGCGTAATTCGACGCTGGGGCTGGATTGGCGCAGCGCCAGTTCCTCAACGGCCGCGAACAAGGGCGCGGGATCAACCTCGGGCGCGACCAGCACGCCCCCGCCCACAGCAAAGCCGCTCGACGCCAGCACCCGGTCAAAGATCGGCGAATGCACCTGCGTCAACGGCAGATAGCCCTCGACCACGCCGCAGCGGGTCAGCACCAGCGCCAGCGCCTCATTGCCCGTGCCGCGCGCCACGGCATGAAGCCATGCCGGACGGTGGAAAGGCGTCGCCTCGGGATGGGCGGCCACGAAGGCCTCAATCGAGCGCGCCACGTCCGGGTCGCCCAGATCGGCCAACCCCACGCGCAGGTCCATATCAAGGCGAAAAGGCGCGTTCACCGCTCGAACTCCACCAAGCGTAAAACCTCGGTTGCCGCCACGTTATCCATACGCCCCCATGCGAATTCTTTGAGCATTCGCCGTAGTTTAGCCTCCATCCCGTCAATATTTGTATAATGACGCAGACGACTTTTCAGCGGAGCATGGGCAACACGCGGTTGCTGTGTGTCGACTTCCCAGGGGTGGAAGTAGAAGATGATCGGGCGCTCGTCCTGGATATTGACGCGGCGCATCGCCCATTGGCTGAAGGCATAGGGCAGCACGCGGAAGAAACCGCCGCCGCCCGCCGCCATGCGCCGCCCCATCGCCTCGACGGTCGTGACGGGGATTTCGATCAGATCGGCCCCGGCCACCGGGCGGAACGCGAAACGCGGTGCCTCGCGCCAGCCATAATGGTCATGGGCGATGGGGGCCACGCTGCTGGAATAGAGATAGCCTTGTTCGCCAAGGATTTCATGCGCCCATGGGGTGCGGGTGTCGATGGAGAAGCTGGGCGCGCGATAGCCGATGACCCGCGCGCCGCCTGCATCCTCCAGCGCCTTGCGCGCATCGCCAATGTCGCGGGCAAAACCGGCGGCATCCATCGAGAACACGCGGGCATGGGCCCAACCATGGCTGGCCAGTTCATGCCCCTGCTCCACAATCCGCCGCATCAGCGCCGGATGGCGCGCGGCCACCCAGCCCAATGTGAAGAACGTGGCTTTGACCCCCAGTTCCGCGCACATATCGAGCAGGCGGTTGGTGTTCACATCGACCCGGCAGGCCAGACTGTCCCAATCGGCCGGGTCGATCACCTTTTCAAAAGCGCCGACCTGAAACCAATCCTCAACATCGACCGAAAAGCCGTTGAGCAGCCCGGTCTTGGCAGGCCCCTTTACCAGCGGCATTTCGGCCACCATACATCTGTCTCCCGGCCCTGATGAAATCTTGCGCAGTGGATCAGGCAGCGACGCGCTGCGCCTCGTCGCGCTCGATCCATTCGATCAGCATGGTCAACGTGTGGCGGATCGTGCGGTCCTGCTCGATCAACCGGCTTTCCAGCTTGGCCAGACGTTCCTGCATCACCTCGATGGCGGCCTTATGCGCGGCATCCGCGCCTTCCAGCCCCGACGTGTCGCCCTGATTGGCCAGTTCGATCACGGCCTGCTGCAACTCGGCAATCTGGCCGTCGCGCTGGGCCAAAGCGGCCTGAAGCTGGGTCAGCCCTTCGGCGGCGAATTGGGCCGGGGCGGTGGCCTGCGCTGCATTGGGCTGCGGCGTGGTGGGCAGCGTCAGACCCTGCGCGGCGGCGGTGGCGGGCGTGGGCTGGCTGGGCGCGGGGGCGATCTGCAGACCGCCATCGGCCGTCAGCTCGGCCAGCACCTGCGCCAGCATCACGCCGTCAAGATGCTGGCGCTGTTCGACCGCGCCAAGGATCAGCAGGCGGTTGACGATCTGGTTGATCCGGCGGGGCACACCGGCCGTTGCGGTGTAAAGCTCGTCAAAGACGCGCGCATCGAAGGTCGGATTGCCGTTCCACCCCACCAGACGCAGCCGGTGCATGATATAGGGCTCCATTTCGCCCGGCTCCATCGCGTCGAGATGGTGGGCCGCGATCACGCGCTGGCGCAATTGCTCAAGGCCGGGGTGGCCCTGCAGGCTTTCACGGAATTCGGGCTGGCCCAGCAGCAGGATCTGGAGCAGCGGATGGCTGCCAAGCTGGAAGTTCGAGAGCATCCGCAATTCTTCGAGCGCGCCCAGCGCAAGGTTCTGCGATTCGTCCACCACCAGCAGGCAGCGGCGGCCCGCGCGCGCCTCGTCATGCAGGAATTTCTCGATCGCGCCCAGCGCGCTGGCCTTGTCCTGCCCCGGCACGCTCAGCCCGAAGGCCTGCGCCACAACATGCACCAGCTCGCCGCTGTCCAGACGGCTGGTGACGATTTGCGCGGCAGTCAGGCGGTTGCGGTCGATGGTGGCCATCAGATGGGCCACCAGCGTCGATTTGCCCGCGCCTACCTCGCCGGTGATGACGATGAAGCCTTCGCCCTGCGCCAGGCCATAGCCCAGATAGGACAAAGCCTTGCGATGGGTCAGGCTCTCGAAATAAAAGGCCGGGTCCGGGGTGAGCTGAAACGGACGCCCGGTGAAACCATAGAAATTATCGAACATTCTTGCTCTCCCCAATGGGATCAGAAGGTGTAACGCATACCAAGCGCGGCCGCCGTGCTCCACAGGTCATCGGCCTTTTCGCGGGTGATCCCGTCCAGAGCCAAGGATGCGGTCGCCGTCAGGTGGCGCGACATGTAATACTGATAAAGGCCCACGGCGCGAATGGCGTTGATGTCGCCCTGCGCAGTGTTGAGGCCGCTGATATACTTATACCCGTCCAGCGTGGCGCCAAAGGTCGAACGGGGCGTCACGTGATAGCCCAGATAGGTCGAGACCCAGTAATACTGGTCCACCTTGCCGTTGATATTGGCCAGAATGGTGTTGGGCGCGGTGATGTACTGGCGGCGCTCATAGCCAAAGCCGATACCGCCGCGCAGGCGGCTGTGGTCAAACGAATAACCGGCCGAAAAGCCATTGCCGCGATAGACCGTGGAATTGACCGAACCGATCGACCCGGCAAGGCAGTTGCCCGAGGTGGCCGCCGCAACACAGCTCGACAGATTGCCGGTGATCGCATCGCGCACGGTCGAAAATTGCGTGGGCAGGTTGAAGAGAGAGTTGGTCAGCGCCCCGCCAAAGCCCGTCACGCCCTGATAGACCACCAGATTGAAGCTGGAATGATCGTCGGGCTGATAATTGATGAAGCCATAGCCGCCCAGACGGCCATAACGCTCGCCCACATGGAATTCCATGTTGGTGCGGCGGCTGGGGCGCCAGACAACGCCCGCGTCCCAGATCAGGCCCTCGGTGTCGAAGGCGATCTGGCGGCCCTGCGAGTAATCGGTGACATAGCGGCCATTGGCGTCGACCACCACATTGCCCGCGCTGTCGAATTTGGCGTTGCGCGCCGAAACCCGCACATGCTCATAGCCCGCGCCGCCCACCAGCGAAACGTCATCGGCCACGGGGATGGTGATCGAGGCGCGCGCGTGCTTGTCGCTGACCCGCTGGGTCAGGTTCGAGACGTCTTCCTGATAGATGCCCGCATCCACGCCAAGGCCGACGGGAAGCCCCTCGCCCGGACGGTTGCCGATGGCAAAGCGGCCTTCCTGCACCGTCGAATGGTCGAGCCGGTCCACGCCCGCCGAAACGCCGTTGGCCGTCACATTGCCCTGCGAATTGAGCGCGGTGTAACCGGCATGATAATGCGCGGTCACGGCCACATCGCCCTTTTGCGTGGCCAGCGTCGGCCCGGCATAGACCGAGTAAACCTGCGTCAGCGAATCCGCGCCCACCGCGCTCGACCCAAAGGCCGCGCCGGTTTCGGTCACATAAGTGCGGTTGGCAAAGCCGCCGTAATCGACGCGCAGCGCATTGGGGACGATGGAGGAGGACATACGCGCGATGCCCGTCACGCCATCGGTGTTGCTCTTGCGGTTCCAGGTAAAGCGGCGCTCGTAACGCGCGGAAATCACGCCCTGATTGTTGCGCCCGTTGATCGTGGCGTCGGCGCCCGCCGCCAAGGTCGAATAGGTGACGACATCGTCATTATAGGCAAGGCCGCTGCGCGAACCCAGATTGGCCTGCACCACCTGCGCGGCCTCGATATAGGGGCGGATCGCCAGACGGCGCTTGTCCACCGTGCCCTGATCAAACACGCCAAGGCGGCGCGGCTTCATCGTGGTCTTGCCGCGCGTGGAATTGTAATCGTCGTCCGAATAGGCCGCCGAGGCCAGATCGCCGCTGCTGTAGGCCGCGCCGTAATAGCGGCCCGCGCGGTCGGCCGGGGTTTCGCGCCGGTTGGTGTTGCTGGTGCGCAAACCATCGGCCTGCGTATAGGTCACGTCATTGTCATAGGAGAAGGGCGTATAGGGATTGGCCCCGATCGCCTGATCCTGCTGGACCACGCCCTGCGCGCCATTGTCGCGGCTGTTGTCGGTGGTCTGGATGGTGTTGTCGGCAAGATTGGGGGCGATGGCCTGCATCGCCGCATCGTTCAGACCCTGTGTCTGAGCGGCGGTCTGGCGGGGCTGGGCGGCGGCCACCTGCGGCAAAGCCGCCAGCACCGCGCCCAGCGCCAGAACAGAAATCCGATGAGGCATCGCCCGCATGATCAATTACCCGCGATAGTTGTGATAGGTGCCGAAGCGACGGCCGCTGGGGCTGAACTGCACCCCGTTGAGCAGCGCCTGCACATTGGGACAGCCCGCCGAGAGCAGCCCTGCGGCATCCTGCACCGCGCTGCCCGAGGTCTTTTCGGCCTTCACCACCAGCACGGTCTGGGCCGACAGCTTGGCGACCTCGACCGCCAAGGCTGCGGCCAGAACCGGCGGCGTGTCAAACACGACCACGCGATTCGGGTGTCCTTCGACCAGCCGGGCCAGCACCGCCTTGGCGCGGGCCGAGGCCAGATATTCGGAGTCCGACGCCGTCGGGCGGCCGCCCGGCAGCACCGAAAGCCCGCCCAGATCGGTCTTGATGACCAGATCACGCACATCGATGCGCGGATCGGCAATCGCATCGACCAGGCCCGGACCCGAAGGCAGGCCCAGCGTGGAGAGCACCGACGAACGCGCCATGTCGAGATCGACCAGCACGACTTCGCTGTCCTTTTCCGCCGCGATCGACATGGCAAGGTTGATCGCCACGAAGGTCTTGCCTTCCTCGGGCAGAGCCGAAGTCACCAGGATCGCCTGGGCCTCGACGCCTGCGCCCTGACGGCGCAGATCCTCGACCTGTTCGAGAAGCTGACGCTTGACGATGCGGAATTCCTCGACCTGCGCATTGGCCGCGCCGCCCGGCACCGCGAAACCTTCCAGAGCGAGGCGCTGGTGGTTGATGCGGTGAAAGGCTTGCGCCGGAGCAGCGGGCGCATGGGCAGGCTGCTGGGGCGCAAATTGGGTGGCATGGGCGCCCGGCTCGCCATAGGTCTGCCCGCCATACTGCGGCGGCGAGGCGACCGGGGCCACGATCGGTGCCGGGGCATAAGCCTGCGGATTGACCGGTGCTTTCGGGTTGACCGGCGCATAGGCCTGCGGCTGGGCGGCGGCGATCCCTTGCGGCGCCTGCGGCGTCAGCGAGGGGGGCAGCAGATCGGCCGGACCCGAAGGCGGCACGAACTGGCCGCGATCGAAGGCCTGCATCGCGCGCTGGATCAGCGAGCTGTGCGATTCTTCCGGCTTTTGCGGAAAGTCCTGATTCTTGAGAGGTTCGTTCATGTCATCCTCCTCAGGCGATCGTGCCGCGCTGGATGAATTCCATCGCCAGCAGCAGGGCAAACACACCGCCCAGAGCCGCCGATGCAGCGTAGAAGTTGCGGGTGCGGCGCGCCTTGCTGGCCGCCCCTTCGGCGGTCAGCGTCTGGGAAATGGCGCCCAGCACCGGCAGACCCGTCGAACGCTCCAGCTTGCTCGTGGTCGAGAAGCTCGACTGAAGCTCACCGGTGGCGAAAGCCACGCCAATCCCGGCCACAATGCCACCTGCCAGAACGATCAGCAGCAACAGCGGACGATTGGGCGCGGTGGGCGCGCGAGGCAGAACCGGCGGATCGAGCACATCAACCTTGGCCGTGCCGCGGGCCGAGACGACCTGGCCCTTGAGGCGCAGGTTTTCGCGGTCGGTCAGCATCTTGTCATACTGACTCTTCAGCACGTCATAGTCGCGGCTGATGTTCTGGGCTTCCTGCATCAGTTCAGGATTGGTGAACTGCTGCGAGGTGATCTGGGCGATCTCGCCTTCGGCGGCAGTGCGGCGGGCCTGCAGCGATTGCAGGTTGGCCTGACGTTCGGCGCGGATCGATTCGAGCGAGCTGTAGGCCGGGTTCGGCGTGCCCGAGGCGACGCCCGAATTGCCTTCCGCCTTGATCTGCTGGCGCAGCGAGACGATCTGGTTGCGCGCGGTGATCACGTCGGGGTGGTTTTCCGTCAGCCCGCGAGCGCGCATCATCGCCAGATCCGACTGGACCTGAGCCAGCTGACCGCGCAGGCCGCCGGTGGGGCCGGAAACGGCCACGGTCTGGGGCGTGCTGGCCACCTGCGCCTGAATGGCGGCAAGCGAGCTTTGCGCGGCGGCAATGTCGGCGTCGAGGCCACGGATCGAAGCGCGGCTCTGTTCCAGACGCTGGATCAGCGAAACGCCGCCCTGCGCCAGTTCGGGATGCTGCGATTCAAAGGCCAGACGGCGCTGTTCGGCAGCCTGAAGCTCGCCCTGACGGTTGGCCAGCTGCTGGTCGAGGAACTGAAGCGTCTGCTTCATTTCGCCCTGCCCGCCGTTCTGGTTTTCCTCACGGAAAATGTCGATCAGCTTCTGGACGACATCGCGCGACAGGCGGGCGTTTTCGCCATCGGAATAGCGCATCGAAGACGAACGCGCCGTGATGGTGAACAGGTTTTCCTGATCGGCGTTGATCTTGATCGCCTTGCCAAGGCCCGCCACGGCGCCGTCCATCTGCTTGCGCGTGGTGATGTTCTCGCCCAGACGGGTCGAGCGGATCACGCGCTCCAGATTGAGCGTGCCGGTCAGCGAATCGCGCACCTTGTCGATGGCGGCCTTGCGGTCGGTGTCGTTGATGCCGACCTGCGCAGCCAGCGGATCGTAGAGCTGGACAAAGATGCGCGCGCGCGATTCATAGGTGTTGGGCACCATCGAAACACCCAGCCAGCCCAGAACGCACACCACCCACGCCACAGCGAGCGCAAGCCAGCGGCGTTGCCAGATACTGTGCAACGTGGCCCGGAAATCTTCCAGAAGCGTATTCATCGGATGGCCCCCTGCTTAGAAGATGCTTTCGGGGATGATGATCACATCGCCCGGCATCAGCATCACGTTGGCCTTGGAATCGCCCTTCTTGAAAAGGTCGCCCAAGCGCAGCGAAAATTCCTTCTGCTTGCCGGTGGCCTTGTCGAAGCGAACCAGCTTCGAACGGTTGCCGGCCGCAAATTCATTCATCCCGCCCACCGCAATCATCGCGTCCAGAATGGTCATGTTCGCGCGATAGGGGATCGAGGCGGGGCGCCCGGTGGCGCCGACGATGCGGATCTGTTCAGAGAACGTGCCGGCAAAGCGGTTGACGATCACCGAGACCAGCGGGTCCTGAATATACTGGCTGAGCTGAAGCTGGATGTCCTGCGCCAGCATGCTGGGCGTCTTGCCCGTGGCGGGCAGGTCGGCGATCAGCGGCGTGGTGATGCGGCCATCGGGGCGGACCTGGACGCGCGCGCCCAGTTCGGGGTTGCGCCAGACGAACACGGTCAGTTCGTCCATCGGCCCGATCACGTAATCCTCGCCCGGCCCTTCCTGAAGCGCGACAAAGTTGGCGGAGGGCAAACGCGGGGCGGTTCTAGCGTCGGCGCAGCCCGCCATGGCGACGCTGGCCAGCGCAGCTCCGCCAAGCAGCGTTGCAAAACTCTTGCTCGACATGGTCCTTTTCCTCGACGGCGCCGTCCGGTTGCCCAACAGGATGCATTCCTGATGGAAGGTACGGCAGTTCAAGGTGCGGTATGGGCAAGAAGGGTAAAGATCCGGTTAGCCATTGCGGCACGCAATCGGCCAAATCCGGCCTTTTTGGATAGTGGTCCCAGATAGGGACAATTGCCGGAAACTTCTTAACAGCCGGGATTCTTGCGGCGTCTTGGCGCGTCTTGCGCAAAACTTTGCCCGATGCGCGTCAGGCAAAGTAAAGCCATATTGGTAAAGGCGAAGCCGTCGCGACTAGGCAATAAACCCTATACCATCATCTCGCGCGCCGGGCCCTGTCCGAGGAAGGCCGAAGGGCTGGCGCTGGCCCCATAGGCGCCCGCGCAGAACACCGCGACCAGATCGCCCACATCGGCATGGGGAAAGCCCGCCTTGTCGGCCAGCCGGTCAAGCGGGGTGCAAAGACAGCCCACGACGCTGGCCTCTTCAACCGATTCGGCGCCGAATTTCGTGGCGATGGCAACGGGATAGTTGCGCCGCACGACCGTGCCGAAATTGCCGCTGGCGGCCAGTTGGTGATGCAATCCGCCATCCGTCACCAGATAGACTTCGCCATGACTGATCTTGCGATCGACAATACGGGTCAAGTAAACTCCCGCCTCGCCCACCAGATAACGGCCCAGTTCGATGCAGAACTGAGTTTCGGCCAGAACGTCAGGCATCTGTTCAAATTCGTGCGCCAATGCCTCGCCCACACGCTCCGCATCGACAGGCGTGTCGCCGGGGAAATAGGGAATGCCCATGCCCCCGCCCAGATTGCAATGCGGCAGGCCAACGCCCGCCTCCTCGGCCAGCCGGGCGGCCAGTTTGATGGTCTGGGCCTGTGTCTCGATGATCGCATCGGTATAGAGCGATTGCGACCCGGCGAAGATATGAAATCCTCGCCACTGCGCCCCTGCCGCAACGATTCGCCGGGCCAGTTCGGGCACGCGCTCGGCATCCACGCCAAAGGGCTTGGCCCCGCCGCCCATCTTCATACCGCTGCCCGCAAGGCCGAAATCGGGATTTACCCGTATCGCCAGCCTGGGAGTCTTGCCGATTCGCTCGGCGATCTTCAGCGCGCGCTCCGCCTCGCCTTCGGATTCCAGATTGAGCGTGACCCCGCGCATGATTGCAGCCTGCAATTCCATGTCGCGCTTGCCCGGCCCGGCAAAGCTGATCCTCTCAGGGTCCAGCCCCGCCTCGAGCGCCATGCCCAACTCGCCGCCGCTGGCAATGTCGAACCCATCGACCAGCCCGCTCATCAGCCGCAGCAGGGGCGCAAAGGGATTGGCCTTCATCGCATAATGGATGGCCAGCCGGTCCGGCATCGCCGCGCGCAGATCCGCCACCCGCGCGCGCAGCATGGCGCCCGAATAGATGAAGAGCGGCGTTGCCCCCCCGCTCTGCGCGATCAGTTCGGTGACCTTGGCCCCGTCAATCGTCAAAACCCCGTCACGCCCGGCAAAACCCGCCGGAATCGGCCCCAAAGGCTTCATGCATCACGCTCCCGCGAGGTGGCCTGATCGACGGCAATCTTCCATTCCAGCATTTCCTGATACAATCCTGTGCGGTCCAATTTGCCATTGGGGCTGATGGGCATGGCCTCCTTCCAGTGGATCACCGAAGGCTGCATGAAATTGGGCAGATCGGCTTTCAACCTTCGGGGCAATTCCTCGGCCGGGTTTTGCACGCCCGGCACAGCGCGCACCACCAGACAGACCGCATGGCCCAGCCGATCATCGGGCAGGCCCAGCGCCACCGCCTCGGCCACCAATCCGGTGGCGACGGCGGCATCCTCGATCTCCTGGGGACTGATGCGGTTGCCCGCGGATTTGATCATCGCATCGCGCCGCCCCACGAAATAAAGCAGGCCCGCCGCATCGCGCCGCACCCTGTCGCCGCTCCACACCGCCATGCCGCCATAGGTGCTGGCTTCTGGTGCGGGCTTATAGCGCTCTGCGGTGCGCACCTCATCCTGCCAATAGCCCTTGGCCACCAGCGGGCCGCAATGGACCAGCTCGCCTTCCTCATCATCCCCGGCGATGGCGCCATCATCGCGCACCACCAGGATTTCGGCATGAGGGATCGCGCGCCCCATGCTGGTGGGATTTGCGTCGATCAGCGCGGGATCGAGGAAGGTCGAACGAAACGCCTCGGTCAATCCATACATGGCGAACAGGCGCGCATCGGGAAATATCCCCCGCAGGCGGTGCACCAGATCGACCGTCAACGCCCCCCCGCTGTTGGTCAGCCGCCGCAATTTGGCGGCCACATGCGCGGGCCATTCCTGCTCGGTCAATTGCACCCAGAGCGGCGGGACGCAGGCCAGCGTGGTCACATCATGGCGATCGATGGCCTTCACCACATCGCGCGGCATCAGATAATCGAGCGGCACCGCGCTGGCCCCGGCATACCAGTGCGAGAGCAACTGGTTCTGCCCATAATCGAAACTCAAAGGCAGCACGGCGAGCGCCCGGTCATCCTCGCGCAGCTCCAGATAGGCCGCCACACTCTGCGCCCCCAGCCACATATTGGCGTGGGACAGCATCACCCCCTTGGGTCGCCCCGTCGAACCACTGGTATAAAGGATCGCGGCCAGATCATCGGGATCGCCCTGCGAAGGCCCCAGCGGATCGAAACCACGGCTCTCCTCAATCGCCTCGCCCTCGCCCATGGTCGGGCAATCCGCATCGGCCGCCTCCAGCGAAGCCAGCCGCGCGGGCGTGGCGATCAGCAGCGCCGCCCCGCTGTCGGCCAGAATATGCGCCACCTGCGCCCGCTTGAGCAGCGGATTGATCGGCACATGCACCATCCCCGCCCGCGCCGCCGCCAGAGGCATCAGGCAAGTCAGTTCGCCCTTGGCCGCCCATGTGGCGATGCGCGCGCCCGGCTCCGCACGCGCCGCCAGCCATGCCGCCATCGCACCGACACGCTCTGTTAAATCCTTATAGCTAAGAACACCTTCGCGCAGCACGAGAGCCGGAGCCTCATCCCTGCCCCGGATCGCCAGATGGTCCAGCGGCAAAGGAGCGGTTTCGAGCGGAATACTGTGCTGTACCATGGATTTTCCCGATTTCGGACAGGCTTGTGACCCGGCTCAGCTATCACGCTAACCTTAACGAACTGCAAGGCGATTATGCGCTGGGCGCGCTGCTGCGTGCCCCTGTTGCGCCCGGCCCTTTTGACCGGCTGGAATGGTTTGCGGGCCTTGCCGAACTGGGCGGGGTGCGCCCGATGCTGGGTGTGGCGCGGGATGGGGATAATGTCGCAGTACTGCCGCTGGCGCATCGCATGGATGGTTTGGGGCCGCTGGCCAATTGGTATGCCTTTACGGTGCGGCCCCGCGTCTCGGCGGAGGCCGATGGGCTGGGGCTGCTTACGGCGCTGGCGCGTGATCTGAAGGGGCGCACGGGGCGGGTCACGCTCTGGCCAGTGCCCGATGAGGATGGCGAGGCCGGCCTGCTGGAGGCTGCCTTTGCCCGCGCGGGCTGGTTTGTCGAGGGCGCGCCTTGCGACACCAATCACTTTCTGCGCCTGAACGGGCGGTCCTATGCGGACTATCTCGCCGCCCGCCCCGGCCCTTTGCGCACCACGTTGAAGCGCAAGGCCAAGAAGGTTTCGATCACCCTCTATGACGCCTTTTCCGATGCCGCATGGGATGATTACGAGGCCATCTATGCGCAAAGCTGGAAGCCGGAGGAAGGTTCGCCTGCCCTCTTGCGCCGTTTCGCGCAGGAAGAAGGCGCAGCGGGCCGTTTGCGCATGGGTGTGGCCCATGGCGAGATCGAGGGGGTGAACCAGCCCGTTGCCGCCCAGATGTGGACCGTCGAAAACGGCACCGCCTATATTCACAAGCTGGCCTATATCGAGGCGGCCAAGCCGATCTCGCCGGGCACCAGCCTCTCGGCGGCGCTGTTTGAACGGGTGATCGACGGCGACCATGTGCATACCGTCGATTTTGGCACGGGCGATGATCCCTACAAACGCGACTGGATGGAGGAATCCCGCCCGCGCTACCGAATCACCGCCTATCACCCGCTGCGCCCCGGCCAGTGGGGGGCGATCGCCAAATCGCTGCTGCGTCGGTGGTTTGATAGGCCCAGATGATTTAACCCAAATAATTCGGCGTCGATAATTTGGAAACCAAATGCCGCTATGCAGCCAAGGCTTGAGGCAAACCCACAGGGCGGCTACCGGGGCATGGTGAATTAAACCTACAGGACTCTCATGCAAGACGACACCGACCAACTGCTCCGCGCCATCCTGCGCGATGTGCTGGGGCTGAAACCGGGCCAGGCCGAGGCTTTTACGGCGCAAACCGGCCTGTTTGGCCATCTGCCCGAACTGGATTCGATGGCGGTGGCCGGGCTGCTGACGGAGATCGAGGACCGTCTGGGCATCATCGTCGAGGATGAGGATGTCGATGGCGACATGCTGGCCGATTACGGCTCGCTGCTGAATTTCGTGACGGAGCGCCGGAGCGCGACCTGAAACGAAGAACCGGCGCGGCCTGAACCCATATAAGGAACTGTTCGGTTGCGAGAAATGACCCAATGGCCCTGCCCGCTGCCGGGCGGCGGAACGGTGGAGGAATGGGTTTTGACGCTGCGCCCCGAAGGCGCGGCCAAGGCCTGTCTGCTGATCGTTCCGGCGCTGTTTGACGAGGGCAACAAGCTGCGCCGCTTTACCGTCGAGGTGATGCGGCGGCTGGCGGCCAGCGGGATCGCCTGCGTCTTGCCCGATCTGCCGGGGTTTAACGAAAGCATCCTGCCGCTGGAGGCCCAAACGCCCGGCGACTGGCAGGTGGCGATGGAAGGGGCCGCGCGCCATTTCACGGCCAGCCATATGCTAACCATCCGAGGCGGAGCGCTGGCCGCGCCGCGCGGGGTGCCGGGATGGTATTACGCGCCGGTGGCCGGGGCCAGCCAGTTGCGCCAGATGCTGCGCGCGCGCATCCTTGCCGCGCGTGAGGCGGGGCGCAGCGAAACGCAGGACAGTCTGCTCGAAGCCGGACGGGTGCATGGGCTGGAACTGGCCGGATATCGCCTGGGGGCCGATTTTATCGCGGAATTTGGTGGTTTGGTCGCGCGCGAGGACCCCGCCGTTCAGACCATCACGCAGGACGGGCTGGGCGGCCCCGGATTGTGGCTGCGCCCCGAACCGGGCGAGGATGCAGGCCAAGCCGATGCTCTGGCCGCGATCATCGCCGTCGCTCTGGCGCAGAAGGAGACGGCGTGATGCGGCAGATGCTGAGCTTTCCTTGCGAGGGCGCCATGCTCTTCGCCACGCTCGACCTGCCCGATGCGGCGCCCACCACCGGCCTGCTGATCGTTTCGGGCGGCAATGAAATCCGCAGCGGCGCATGGGGCAGCCATGCCCGCATTGCCGAGGGCGCGGTGGCGCAAGGCTATGCCGCATTCCGTTTCGACCGGCGCGGCGTGGGCGACAGCGAGGGGGCCAATGGCGGGTTCCAGTCTTCCGCGCCCGATCTGGCGGCGGCGATTGCGGCGTTTCGCGCGGCGGTGCCGTCCATGACCCGCGTGATCGCGCTGGGCAATTGCGATGCGGCCAGCGCGCTGATGCTGTCCTCGGGCGCGGGGGTGGATGCGCTGGTGCTGTCCAACCCCTGGACGTTTGAGGAAGAGAATGCAGGCCCCTCGGTGCAGGCCCTGCGCGCGCATTATCGCAAGCGTTTGGTCAATAGTGATGCGCTGATGCGCTTGCTGACGGGGAAAGTTTCGCTGGCCAGCCTGCTCGGCTCGCTGCTGCGTCTGGCGCGGCCCGCGCCGCCGCCTGCGCCTCTGGTGCAGCAAATGCGCGATGGGCTGGGCGCGTTTACCGGTCCGGTGCGACTGCTGCTGGCGGGCAACGATTCGACCGCGCAGGCCTTTGCGGGGGTGTGGGACGGCAAGGATGCGCGGATCGCCCGCTGCGATGGGGCCAGCCATTCCTTTGTCGAACCCCATGCGCGCGAATGGCTGATGGCGCAGATCATCGGGGCGCTAAAGGGCGGCGCGTAAACCCGCCGCCCCTTTTACGATCAGGCGTCCGCCTTGGCTGCCTGCGCGGCAAAATCCAGCGCGCCGACGAAGCGTTCCGCATCCAGCGCCGCCATGCAGCCCGTGCCCGCCGCCGTCACGGCCTGACGATAGGTGTGGTCCATCACGTCGCCAGCCGCAAACACGCCGGGGATCGCGGTCTTGGGCGTGCCGGGCTGGACCACGATATAGCCGCTTTCGTCCAGCTCCAGCTTGCCCTTGAACAATTCGGTGGCGGGCGCATGGCCGATAGCCACAAAAGCCCCCTGCGCCGGTTCGACCGACTTTTCGCCCGTGACCGTATCGACCAGCGCCAGACCCGTCAGGCCCGCCCCGCCGATGGCGCCATCGCCAACAAATTCCTCGACTTCCTTGTTCCACAACACCTTGATGTTAGGATGTGCAAACAGGCGGTCCTGCAGGATCTTTTCCGCGCGCAAAGAATCGCGGCGGTGGATCAGCGTCACGTCCTGCGAATGGTTGGTGAGGTAAAGCGCTTCCTCGACCGCCGTATTGCCGCCGCCGATCACCACGACCTTCTTGCCGCGATAGAAGAAGCCGTCGCAGGTGGCGCAGGCCGAAACGCCCTTGCCCGAAAATTCCTGCTCGCCCTTTGTGCCCAGCCACTTGGCCTGCGCCCCGGTGCAGATGACCAGCGTGTCGCCTTCATAGACATCGCCCGAATCGCCGATGGCGCGGAAAGGAGGCCCCGACAGGTCGATATCGACAATCGTGTCCCACATCATCCGCGTGCCCACATGCTCGGCCTGCGCCTGCATTTCCTGCACCAGCCAGGGGCCCTGCACCGCTTCACGGAAACCGGGATAGTTTTCAACGTCGGTGGTGATGGTCAATTGCCCGCCGGGCTGAAGCCCCTGCACCACGATAGGGTTCAAACCCGCCCGCGCGCCATAGATCGCCGCGGTCAGCCCGGCCGGGCCGGAACCAATGATGAGCATCCGAGTAGTATGCGTTGCCATGCGATTCTCACTTTCCTAACCGCGCCGAGATAGGCAGGAGTTGCAAGGAAAGCCAGTATGGCGCTCTGTTCCTTGGCCCAATATTCGCTATAGTGCGGCCAAGTCTGGATTTTGTTCACGCAGTTTAGAACCGGCCATGATCATTCGCCCTCTCATCTCTGGCCTTTGCGCCCTGATGTCCGCCGCCCCCGCGTGTGCGCAGGATATGCCTGTCCGCTGGCCCGAGGCGCTGCAGGGCAGCATCGACATGCGCGAGGAAACCTCGGTCGAGGAAACGGCCATGGCCATTGCCGATGAAACCGGACCGGAACTGGAACGGGCGATGGATGCGGCGCTGGCCATGAACATTGCGGCCACGGGGCAATATACCGGATTTTCGCCCGACAGTTGGGGCGGAACCGTGAATGGCCGCGCCATCGTGGTCAACGGCGCCAAGCATGGCAAGAACGACATGTTCCCCGATCCGGGCGTCAAGTTTCAGGATCTGGGCACGTACAAGCTGGGCGATCCCCGCCTGCTGGCCGTGGGCATCGAGCAGCGCTTTGCCGATGCACGCAATATGGCCACCAATGTGAAGCTGCGCCATATGTCCGGCCCGGTCGATCTGCAGGTCGATGTGAAGGGCAACAAGTCGCTGGCCAACCCCAACCCCATGCATCTTTCCTATAATTCCAGCGCGTTTTATCGGCTCAATTCAGCGCTGGCGCTGGGTATGGTGGCGCGGGGCGATCTGGGGACATTCGACAATTTCGCGCCTCTGGCCCGGCATGATGCGGGCGCGGTGGCCCGGCTCAAACTGCTGGGCAAGGACAAGTCGCTCTCGGCCGAAACCGGCTATGACATGCGCCTGGGGCCGGGCAGCGCGAACCAGCCGAACCGGACCTATGTCAATCTGAACTTCAACTGGAAACTGTAAGGGGCGGAAGGTTTCCCCTCCGCCCCACGGGTATTATACAGGCAGGCCGACGTAATTTTCGGCAATGCTGGTCTGGGCCGCCTTGCTGGTGGCGATATAGTCGAGCTCGGCCACCTGCATCGCGCGTTCGAACGGGCCGTCCTCGGGCAAGCGGTGCATCAGCTTGGTCAGCGACCAGCTGAAACGCTCCGACTTCCAAACGCGGGCCAGCGCCTTGGCGGAATAGCCGATCACCGCATCATTGTCGGCGCGGCGGAAGAAGCCGACCAGCGCCTCGGCGGCATAATGCACGTCGGATGCGGCAAGGTTGAGCCCCTTGGCCCCGGTGGGCGGCACGATATGGGCGGCATCCCCGCAGAGCAGCAGGCTGCCATGGCGCATCGGTTCGAACACATAGGAGCGCAGCGGGGCGATGCTCTTTTCGATGCTGGGCCCGCGCGTGATATTGGCCGCCGCATCCGGGCCAAGGCGGATCGCCAGCTCGTCCCACACACGATCATCCGACCAATCCTCGATCTTTTCGGTCAGCGGCACGTCGACATAATAGCGGCTGCGCGTATGCGAACGCATCGAGGCCAGCGCAAAGCCGCGCTCATGGTTGGCATAGATCAGCTCATGGTTGCAGGGCGGCACATCGGCCAGAATGCCCAGCCAGCCGAAAGGATAGACCCGCTCGAACTCGCGCGCGACGCTGGCGGGAATCGCCTTGCGGCTGGGGCCGTGGAAACCGTCGCAGCCCACGATAAAGCGCGCGTCGATGCGATGCTCGGCCCCTTCCTTGGTATAGGTGACATAGGGCGCTTCGGATTCGATGTCATGCAGCGCAACGTCGCCCGCCTGATAGATCACCTCCAGCCCGCGCGAGGGGGCGGCATCCATCAGGTCCTTGGTGATCTCGGTCTGGCCGTAAACCACCACGGTCTTGCCGGTCAGGTTCGCCACATCAATGCGGATCAGGCGTTCGCCATCGGCCAGATTGAAGCCTTCCTCAACCAGCCCCTCGGCCTTGAGGCGCGCGTCCAGACCAAGGCGCTCCATCAGGCCAACGGTGATCTGTTCCAGCACGCCCGCACGGATGCGGCCCAGCACATAATCGCCGGTCTGGCGTTCGAGCACCACGCAATCGACGCCTTCGGATTTCAGCAAATGGCCCAGCAGCAGACCCGCAGGCCCGGCGCCAATGATGGCGACCTGAGTTTTCATGGATTTATCTCCCTAATTCCACCTACAGCCTACGTTGCGGGGGCAGGCCGATTGGCGCGGACATTGACATTGGCGCAGCCATGCGGAAAGGGATGGGTCGGTCATTCTATTGGCACTTTTCGGACATGCGCGACACATCCCCTGCCATTCCCGTCTATGGCCTGTTTGGCGAGAGCAATACGCCCTCGCCCGCCGGTTTTGCCCATATCGAGACGATTGCCGAACGATCCAGCCTGCATGACTGGGAAATCTCGCCCCATCGCCATGAACGCGGCATTCAGGTACTTATCGTTAGCGCAGGCCAAGCCGAGGTGACGCTGGATGGCGCGCGTTTCGCACTGGTGCCGCCCGCTTATGTCGTGCTGCCCGCGGGCAGCGTGCATGGCTTTCGCTTCAGCCCCGGCACCCATGGCCATGTGCTGACGCTCTCGCTCGATTTTGCAGGCCGCGCGCAGGGGGCGGATGATCCGCTGCAACGATTATTGGCCAAGGGCGGCCATGGCACGATGGGCGAAAGCGCGGCGCGGCGTGTGGGCCTGCTGGCCGGGGAAATGAACGCTCTGGCGCAGGAATGGCAGGACGGTCATCTCTTCCTCGCCATGGCCGAGGCTTTGGCGCGAAGCCTGCCCGACCCGGAATTGAGCGCCGAGAGCGTGGATGACCGCCGCCTCGCGCAATTCCGCCATCTGGTCGAGGTGCATCTGCGCGAACATCGCGGTCTGGATTTTTACGCCGATCATATCGGCTGCACACCGCGAACGCTGGGGCGCCTGTGCCATGCCCGTCTGGGGGGCAGCCCGCTGGAGGTCATCCATCGCCGTCTGGGCGTCGAGGCGCAGCGCCTGCTGCGCTATACCAATGCGACCATCACCCAGATCGCGCAGGAATTGGGCTTTGCCGACCCGTCCTATTTCTCGCGCTTTTACCTGCGCGTGATGGGCCAGCGGCCTCAGGCGGAGCGAGATCACTCCGCCTGAGTTCACCGTTTACTTTACCAGCATCAGCGCATCGAGCGCCACAACGCCCTCGCCAGCGGGATGCAGGATGACCGGGTTGAGGTCCATTTCCAGAATGGACGGTTCGGCCAGCAAGACCGCGCTGATCTGACGGATCAGCTTGGCCAGCGCCGCCACGTCCAGCGCAGGCGAACCGCGATAGCCCTTGAGCAAAGCGGCCTGCTTCAGCCCATAGAGCTTATCGACAATGGCGTCTTCCGACAGGTCGGGCGTAATCAGTGCCACGTCGGCCAGAATTTCCGCCGTCACCCCACCAAAACCGGCCAGCACCACCGGACCCCATTCAGGATCATTCTTGGCGCCCACGATCATTTCCAGACCGCGCTTGCCCATCTTCTCGATCAGCACGCCGTCGAGATTGATCGAGGCATCATAGGCCGCGACATTGGCCATCATCTTGGGGAAAGCCGCAAGCACAGCGTCAGCATCCGCCAGATTGAGCATCACTCCGCCAGCGTCCGACTTGTGGCCCAGAGCAGCCGCCTGCGCCTTCATCGCCACCGGATAGCCCACGGCTTCGGCCGCAGCCACAGCAGCTTCGGCATCCGCCGCGAACTGACCCGTGGGGAAGCTGATGCCCAGCGGACCAAGCAGCGCCTTGGCCTGATATTCGGCCACCACGCCTGCATAGTCACCCAGACCCGCCACCGACAGCGCATCCGGGGCCGCATTGGTCAGATCCAGCGCCGCCCGCCGCGTCAGCGCGGCCAGAGCGCGGAAAGCCCGCTCGGTGGTGGGGAACCAGGGAATGCCGCGAGCGCGCAGATCCGCGATGTAATGCGCGGGCATATCCGCGCCTTCATCGAGGCCCGCAAAGACCAGCGGCTTGGTGATCTCGCGCCCGTCGAGAGCGGCAACAATCGCAGGCACCTTGATCTTGGCCGTGATCGGATCGGACTGGATGATGCCGGCCACGACCGCGCCCACGCGCGCATCATCCATCAGCGCGCCCAAGGACTGCGTATAGATCACCGGCTGCGACAAGCCCTGCGCGGTAATGTCGAGCGGGTTCGACACCGGCACGAAAGGCGGCAAGGCAGCGCGCAGTTCCGGACTGTCCTCATCATGCAGATCGGCCAGCGGCAGACCCAGTTCCTCGGCCAGATCGAGGGTCAGCGCCTTGAACGCGCCGCTCTCGCCCAGCACGGCGGCCGAAGGGTGGCTCATCCCCGCACAGCGGATCAGGATCTCGGCAATATCGCCCAGTTCCTGAAGCGTTTCGGCAAAGATCACGCCGGTACGTTCCACCTTGGCGCGCATCAGCTTGTAATCGCCCGCCATGGCGCCGGTATGCGTGGCCGCGCTTTCGCGCGCCGCCGAGGACTTGCCGGGGTGCAGCAGGACAATGGGCTTGCCCGCCGCGCGCGCGCGGTCCGCCGCCGCGATGAAGCGGGCCGGATCGCGGAACTGCTCGACGATCATCGCGATCACCTGCGTATCGGCATCATCGACCAGCCAGTCGAGATAATCCTCCACGCCCGAAGCCGCCTCGTTGCCGGTGGAAACCGAATAGGAGCAGGCCAGTTCGCGCGCCAGCAAAGTGGTGCACAGCACCGCCGCCATCGCGCCCGACTGCGATACCACCGAGACCGAACGACGTCCGGCGGGCGGCACAATCGCCGTTTCCACAAAGGTCAGCGGCACGCCATCGACATGGTTGACCATGCCAAGGCAGTTCGGCCCTTCGATCACCATGCCGGATTCGGCCGCAATGCGCCCGATCTCGGCCTGTTCGGCCATGCCCGCTTCGCCATCCTCGGCAAAACCGGCGGCAAAAATGATCGCGCTGCCCACGCCGCGCGCGGCAAGGCCCTTGATCGTATCCAGCACGAAGGCGCGGGGAATGGCGAGCACCGCCACATCCACGCCATCGGGCAAAGCATCCACCGAGGGCAGGCAGGCGCGCTCCCCGATCTTTTCCCGGTTGGGATTGATCGGGTAAATCGCGCCCGCATATCCGGCACGGTCCAGATTGCTGATCAGCGTTGCGCCCAGAGCGCCCGGCTTGTCGCTTGCGCCCACCACCGCAACACTGCGCGGCTTGAGCAGGCGAGCAATGCTCGCCCGTTCCAGTCTTGCCATCTTTACTGCCCTCTCCGGAGGATGATTACTTGTTGATCTTGGTGATGTCGAACGTGCCCAGACCCGGCTTGAAGGTCTTGTCGTCAAGGAACTGCTTGGTCGCTTCCTTGCGCCCTTCCAGACCGCCAAAGCCGTTCAGCGCTTCCTGCGCGCGGATCAGATAGTCTTCGGCATTGTCATAGGTCATTTCGACCATGCGGCGCATCGCCCACTTCGTGGCGCGCAGCGCGTTGGCGTCCTTCTTGAGCAGCGCTTCGGCGATCTCGATCACGCGGGCCTTGAGCTGGTCATGCGGCACGCTTTCGGTCACCAGACCCTGCGCTTCGGCCTGCTTGCCGGTCAGGTTCTCGCCCATCATCGCATGATACATCGCCTTGCGCAGAGGCATCAGTTCCTGCGCCACCTTGGACGCGCCGCCGCCGGGCAGGATGCCCCAGTTGATTTCCGAAAGGCCGAACTTGGCATCGTCCGAGGCGATGGCGATGTCGACCGCATAGAGCGGACCATAGGCGCCGCCAAAGCACCAGCCGTTGATCATGCCGATGGTCGGCTTTTCATACCAGCGCAGACGTTCCCACCAGTTATAGGCTTCGCGCTGCGCCTTGCGGGTGGCCCACAGGCCCTTCTGTTCGTTTTCGCGGAAATATTCCTGAAGGTCCATGCCCGCCGAGAAAGCCGAGCCTTCGCCCGTCAGCACGACCACGCCCACGTCTTCGCGGAATTCCAGATCTTCAAGCACGCGCGTCATCTGACGGTTCAGCTTGGGGCTCATGCAATTGCGCTTCTCGGGGCGGTTGTACTTCACCCAGGCGATGCGATTCTCGATGTGGACCGCAACGGTATCTTCTTCTGCGCGTTCAATGGTCTGCTCGGTCATGACAAGCTCCTCTCCGAATGGACGGTGCCTCCCGCTTGGGACGGCGTATGCTATTATTCATAACATTTATCCCGAGCGCGTCAAGCCGCTCTGCAAGGCCTCTCAAACGCGAGCGCAAAACGGCCCGCCCCGGCCCCATGCCGGAGCGGGCCGCGCAGGGCCGCCATCGCCGCTTTGAAAATTCAGGCTATGCTGTCCACCACGTCCGAACGGGCATATTCCAGCAGCACCCGCATCGCGCGGCGCGCGCCATCCGGGTCGCCCGCCGCAATGGCCTGATGCACCGCCTCATGCTCGGGCAATGAATTGCGCGGCGCGGGCGAATTGCTCTGCTTGAAATGCGTGGTCCAGCGCACCGCCGCCCCCACCGATCCGATCAGCGAGGTCAGCGCATCATTGCCCGCCGCCTCCAGCATGGTGGAGTGGAAATCCTGATCCGCCGCCTGTCCCTCGCCGCAGGCAAGGCCATGGACGCGCATCCCGTCAAGCGCCTGACGCATTCCGGCCAGATGGCCGTCATGGCGCCGCTCGGCCGCCAGCGCCGCCGCCTCAGGCTCAATGATCCCGCGCAGTTCGAACAGGTCACGCACGAAATCGCGATCCGGTTTTTCCGAAAACATCCACGCCAGAATGTCGGGATCCAGCAGGTTCCACCGTCGCCGGGGCAACACATGCGTCCCCGCCTTGGGCCGGCTCTCGATCAGCCCCTTGGCGATCAGGATGCGGATCGCCTCGCGATAGGCCGTGCGCGATACGCCCAGACGCTCGGACGCCTCGATCTCTCCGCCCAGCGACGAGCCGGGCTCATGCGTGCTGTTGAGGATGGCGATGCCCAGCTTGCGCGCGATGGCCTGATGGATGCGCAGCCCCTCGCCCCCTTTGCGCTTGCGCGATCTGGTGGCGGGTGGCGGCGTGGCTGTAGATGACATTATGACAAAATCTCCCTGAACCTTTTGTGTAAGCCCGCCGGGGCCGGGGCGCAACGCCTGCCGTACAATGCTGCGCACAAAGAACGGGGTTTTACCTCAGGCTTTCCCGCTCTGCGGCCTGTTCGGCGCCTCGCCGGAAAACAGGTCTTTCTCGGCCGCAAAGGCATCGTTGAGCGCATCGATCACCGCCCTTATGCGCGGCATGTGGCGCAAATCGGCATGAACCCCCAGCCACACTTCGCGCGACGGCCCCAGCCCCGCATCCAGCCGCACCACCCCCGGATCACGATCGGCCAGATAACAAGGCAGACAGACCACGCCGATCCCCGCCCGCGCCGCGGCCAGTTGCCCATCGCGGCTGTTGTTGCGCATGGCCACGCGCGCATGGGGCAGCATTTCAGCCAGCCAGCGCGCCTCGGGCTGATGGGCGTGATCCTCCAGCACGGTGATGATCGCCTGGTCCGGGCTGGCCAGATCCTGTCCATGCTCGGCCAGATAATCGGGGCTGGCGTAAAGCGCGCTCGAGGCGGTCGTCATGCGGCGGGTGATGACGTCATGGCTGTCAAACCGGGTCATGCGGATGGCAATGTCGGCCTCGCGCTTGGACAGGCTGAGCGAGCGGCTGTCGGTCAGCACGTCCAGCGTGATCGCCGGATAGCGCGCCTGCAAAGCCCGCACCGCGCCGGGCAGCAGCAGGTTCGACAGGACCTCCACCGTGGTCAGCCGCACCACGCCCGAGAGCGCCACGTCGCGCCCCTGCACCATGCGCTCGACCGCGATGGCCTCGGCCTCCATCCGCTCGGCATTGCCCAGCACCGCCTCGCCCAGCGCGGTCAGCTCATAACCATTGGTGGTCCGCTGCAACAGGCGGGCGCCGTTGCGCGCTTCCATCGCCTCCAACCGGCGGCTCATGGTGGACTGGCGCACGCCCAGTTCGCGCGCGGCGCCCGACAGGCTGCGCGTGCGGGCAATGGCCAGAAAGCTGCGAACGTCATCCCAATCCATAGACACCTATCCGTTTTCGCATGGATGATCTGCAATATTGGCCAATTGGAATGCAAAAGTCATTAGCCTATTTAGCTCTCAACGCCGAGCAAGCCTCGGCACGGAGAAAACCGATGCAGCCCACCCTCTATCTCTCACACGGTTCGCCGATGCTGGCGCTGCAGGACCACCCGGCGCGCCATTTCATCGCGGGCCTTGGCGGCCAGCTGGAACGCCCGGACGCCATCGTGGTGATCTCGGCCCATTGGGAAACCGATGTGCCCACCGTCAATGCGGTGGAAAGCAACGAGACGATCCACGATTTCTACGGCTTTCCGCCCGCGCTCTATGCGCTGAACTATCCCGCCCCCGGATCGCCCGATCTGGCCGCGCGGGTGGTGGATCTGCTGGGCGATGCGGGCCTGCGCGCCGGGATCGACACGCGGCGCGGGCTGGATCATGGCGCATGGACGCCGCTGCTGCTGATGTGGCCCGAACATACCATTCCGGTGGTGCAGCTCTCGATCCAGAGCCGCCTCGGGCCGGGCCATCATGTGCAACTGGGCCGGGCGCTGAACGCCTTGCGCAAAGAGAATGTCCTCGTGCTGGCCTCGGGCAGCTTTACCCACAATCTGCGCGCCATCAGCCGCCATCTGGGTGATGGACCCAGCCCGGAATGGGTGACGTCCTTCGCCGACTGGATGCACGAGGCGCTGATGAACGGGCGGACCTGCGATCTGGTCTCCTATCGCCGCCTTGCCCCCTATGCGGTGGAAAACCATCCCACCGACGAGCATCTGCTGCCGCTGTTTGTCGCGCTGGGCGCGGCGGGCGAAGGGGCAAAGCCGACCCGCATTCACCAATCCACCGATCTGGGCATCCTGCGCATGGATGCCTACCGCTTCGACTGAAACCTTCCCCTCTCATTTCCCCCGTACAGGAGAATTCCCATGGCTAATGTTCTTGTCATCCGTTCGGCCGCCACTGGCGAAGCCTCGGTCAGCAACAAGCTGATCAACGCCTATCTGGCCGCCCACCCCGAAGCCAATGTGGTTGAGCGCGACCTCGACGCCAATCCGGTGCCCCATGTCGACTCCGCCTCGCTGGCCGGGATCGGCCGTCAGGCCCCCGAAGGCGACCAGTTCGCCGCCGCCCGCGCGCTTCAGGATGAAATCATCGGCGAAGTCTTTGCCGCCGACATCATCGTGATCGGCGTGCCGGTCTATAACTTCGGCATGCCCTCGACGCTCAAGGCATGGTTCGATTACGTCAGCCGCGCCGGCACCACGTTCCAGTACACCGAAAAGGGCCCCGAAGGTCTGGTCAAGGGCAAGAAGGCCATTCTGGCCCAGGCCCGCGCCGGCAAGTATGACGACGCCACCGGCTTCCCCTTCGCCGTGCCCCACACCAAGAGCCTGCTCAGCTTTGTGGGCGTCGATGATGTCACCGTCGTCACCGCCGAAGGTCTGGCCTTTGGCCCCGAAGCCGCAGCCGAAGCCATCTCGGGCGCGGTTGCCGAAATCAGCGCTTTGTAAGGAACCATCGCCATGTTTCGTTCTTTGATCGCCGCCGCCCTGATCGTTGCCCCGGTTGCCGCCTATGCGCAGTCGCCGGTGGCCAACCCCGCCCCTGCCGCCGTGCAGGCGGGCAATTACGCGGTCGAAACCACCCACACCCGCGTGCAGTTCACCGTCAGCCATATGGGCTTTTCCGATTGGTACGGCGATCTGACCGGCGTCACCGGCTCGCTGGTGCTTGACCCCAAGGCGCCCGCCGCGGCCAAGGTGGACATCACCATCCCGGTCAGCAGCATCTCGACCACCAATGCCACACTGGACGGCGAGCTGAAGAGCGAAGCATGGCTGGATGCGGGCAAATATCCCGAAATCCGCTTCACCTCGACCGGCGTGACGCCCACCGGCCCGCGCACCGCCAATATCGCGGGCAACCTGACGTTCCACGGCGTGACCCGCCCGGTGGTGCTGAAGGCCGCGTTTCTGGCCAGCGGCGTGAACCCGCTGAGCAAGGGCTATACGGTGGGCTTTAACGCCACCGCCGCGCTCAAGCGCAGCGATTTTGGCGTGAAGACCTACATCCCGCTGATCGGCGATGAAGTGACCCTGCGCATCAGCGCGGCCTTTGAAAAGGCCAAGTAAGAGCTGCCCGCACAACCCTTGCCCCCCGAGGGTTGCGTGAACCCCCGTCCGGCGCTGCCGGGCGGGGGTTTGTCGTATTACGGGTTCAGGCCATTGGCCCAGTCATGGGCGGCCTGCGCATAAACATAATCGGCATCGCAGATTTTCAGGTCGGCCTCGGTGATGCTCGCCAGGACGGGATTGGCGGCGGAGCCTTCAGGAATTGCGGCAGGGTGATCTGTGGCGACGCGGGCTGGATCGGGCGCGGATGGGCGCAGGCGGTGAGCGGCAATATAGGCAGCAAGGCGAGCATCCCCCTGCGCCAGCGCGGCGGCATGTCGGGCATCGGCATCATCGGCAAGGCTCCTGTAGCGGGTTTCGGCGGCGGTTTTGGCGGCGGCGGCGGCCTTGCGCTCGACATCCCAAGCGGATTGGGTGGCGCGGACGGTGGCGGCCCAATGCGCGGCGCGATGATATTGCCACCCCGCCGCACCGATCGCGACCAGCGCCAACCCCGCCCAAAGCCGCAAGGCCGAACCGTCCAGCCAGCGGGCCAGCCCGCGCAACCAGCGCAAGGCCCCCTCCATGCTCAAAAACAGCGTGTTAAGACCCATGAGAACAACTCCCAAAGACCGGGCGTCATCGCATTATGCGAATCGCCCGGCCCGGCAGAGTTATCAGCGCCTCGACCGTGTAGGACAGGATTTTAACCGAAACGGTTAATCACAGCTGCACCCGCAGCCCCACCTCGAACCGGCGCGGCGCGGCGGGGGCAAGGAATGTGCTGTGCACCAAAGGCCGCTCGCCGCCGATCACCGGGCCGCTGAACGGGCGGGCGACAAAGGCTCCGTTCGTGTCAAACCCGCTGGCCCCCAACTGCGCCGCCGTGGCGTAATGGGCGTTCATCAGATTGCTGACCCCGGCGGTAAAGATCACACCCTTGCGCGGCCTGATCTCGACCGAGGTATTGACCACCGCATAGGCATCGGTTTTGCCCGCGCCCAGATAATAGGTGCCGTCGGGCTGGTGCAGATTGTTCTCATTCCCCCGTGCATAGACGCCGCCGGCCGCCACCATTTCCGCCCGGACGCTCAGCCATGAGGCCGCGTCAAAACCCGCCTGCGCCTTGAACAGATGGCGCGGCAGGAGCGGCAGACGGTCGCCGGGGCGCACGGCGATCTCGCCATCGAAACCGGGGGCCGCGGCGTCATTGCTGCTGTTCGATCCGCCGTTCAGCGTCAGCGGGGTGCGATAGGTGGCGTCGAGCAACGTATAGCTGGCCCCCACCTGCCAGCGCCCCCAATGCACCGCGCCGCTGGCCTCGATGCCCTGCCGCCGCGTGGTGCCGACATTGGCGAAATAGCCGAAGCCCGAAGCCCCGCCCGCAATGAATTGAATATCATCGTGATTATCGCTGCGAAACGCGGTCAGGCGCAGGTTCCACGCCTTGCGCTCGATCCGCGCGCCCAGCGAGAGGCTGCGCGCCACCACCTGCCGCAGCGGCGGATCGCCCGCCATCGCATTGGGCAGGCGACAGGGGCTGGCCGGGTCCGAACAGCCCAGCTCCACCGCCGAGGGCGCGCGCGAACTCTCGCCCGCCTGCGCGGTGATGGTCAGGCCATGGGCCACGTGCCAATCGACCATGGCCGAGGGGTTGAAGCGCTGGAACACCGGATCGGCGTCAAGCGACCCCGTGCCGCCGCCCGGCGTGATCTGATCCCGATTATGCAATTGCGTGCGGTCATACCGCCCCGCCAGCGTCACCGTCACCCGCGACCCCAGCGTCAGCACATCGGCGGCATAGAGGCCAAGGCTGGAAATCCGGCTATGCAGATCGACGCGGGCGTCAAAGGCATTCTCGCTGTTCTGCGTGCCATCGGCAAAGGCCCCCGGCCCCGACACGGCCACCACCGAATGATCGGACAACAAGTAACCAAACTGGCTGTTCTGGATAAACCGCGCCCGCGCCTGCGCATAGCCGGCCCCCACGGTCAGATGCTGCCCCATGCCGGTCCAGGCCAGTTCCACCGCCCCGCCCCATTCTTGCTGGCGCGTCGAGGAGCGCGTCAGCAACCCGTTGCACTTCTCGTTGGGCTCATCATTGAGCAGGGCATTGGCGATGCAGCGCCATTTGGGAAACGCCGTGTTGGCCTGCGTCTCGCCGCTGATGGGGAAACCGGTATAGCCCGCCCCCGTCAGCGCCGCGCGCTCGGCGGCATTGGGCTGATACAGGCTCTCGCCCAGCGCGCCCTCGTTCATGTCGCCATTGATGCTGCGCGTCACGATGCTGCGCCAGAAGGCATTGGCCGAGAGGGTGAGATTTTCCGACAGGCGATGATGGCCCGACAGGGTGATCTTGCTGGCGATATTGCGGGTGTTGTCGGGCGAGGTATAGACGCTGCGCCAGTCGCGGGCGAGCAGGCGATAGTCCTGCAGGCCGTTGCCGTTGAGGTCGGATTGCGCGCGGTTGAAGCTCAGACTGACTCCGCTATTTGCCCCTTCCCAGCCCGCCTTGGCAAAGCCCTTCCACGCCTTGCTGGCCGAGGCATAGCGCCAGCCATCCTCCTGAAACCCTTCCAGCGCGCCATACCAGTGCAGACCATTGTCGGCCTTGCCGCCTGCCTCGATGCTGCCGCGCAGCCGCCCATAGGAGCCGCCCGCCACCGAGGCCGCAATGCCCGGCGCGCTGCGTCCATCCTTGGTGCGGATGCTGAGTGCCCCGCCCAGAGCGTTGCGCCCGAATTGCGGCGCGGCGCCCTCGACCAGCGTCACCTGTTCCATCGCCGCCGAGGGGAGCAGATCCCAGCTCACCACCTCGCCAAAGGGCTGGTTGGCGCGCACGCCGTCGACATAGACCGCGATGCCCTGCGGCGTGCCCAGCAGCGGCGAGGCGGTATAGCCGCGAAACGACAGGTCGCTTTGCAGCGGATTGCCCTGCGCCTCGTTGATGACCACGCCCGGCGTCTGCCGCGCCAGCGCATCGCTGACGCTCAACGCCTGCATCGCGCGCAAAGCCTTGGCGTCGATCAGCACCCGCCCATTGTCCGCCGCGCCCGACAAAGGCGTGCTGGCGCTGACGACAATGGCCGCATCTTCGGCCTGTGCCACAGCGGGCATGACCATAGCCGCAACCATCAACGCAAAACGCCCCTGCATATGCCTCTCCCTGTATGCGCCCTTTGGCCGGGTCGCCTGACGGGTTCTGGCTATCAGAGGTTGCGCCGGGAAAACCTTAGAAAGGCCTCAGACTGGCAAAGGTATAAGGAGGCCGAAATTACGGCTTATTTTCAGGGATTTCTATCGTCACACCCGTTCCTCGCACGGTGCGCACCTGCACTTCGGGGGCGGCCTGCGCCAGCCTTTTGCGCAGCGAGGAGAGCACCACGTCCAGCGCATTATCCGTCACCGCCGCATCGCCCCACACCGCATCCATCAGCGCCCGGCGCGTCACCACGCCGCCGCGCGCGCGCAGCAATTGCGCCAGTACGAGAATGCCCTTCGGCTCCAGATCCAGCCTTTGCCCCGCCCATCGCGCCTCGCCCGCCAGGGGGTCGACCTCCAGCACGCCCAGCACCAGCGGATCGGGGCGGCGCTGTTGCGCGTGGCGCACCATCACCCGCACGCGGGCCAGCAATTCGGCAAAGGCAAAGGGCTTGGCAAGATAGTCATCAGCACCGGCCGCAAAGCCATCGAGCCGATCATCCAGCCCGCCCCGCGCGGTCAGCATCAGCACCGGCAGCCGATGCCCATCAGCCCGGAGCGCGCGGCAAACATCCAGCCCATCGCCATCGGGCAGGCCAAGATCGAGCACCAGCGCCTCCACCCCGCCCTGCGCCACCAGCGGGGCGACCTCCGCCCCCCGCCGCAGCCAGCGCGCAGCCAGCCCCGCCGCTGTCAGCCCCTGCGCCAGCGTGCGGCCAATGGTCACGTCATCCTCGACGATCAGGATCATCACGCCTCCTCCATGGGCAGGCTCAGGACGATGCGCGCGCCGCCCGTCGGCCGGTTTTCCGCGCGGATCGCGCCGCCATGCTGATCGGCCACCCATCGCGCAAGGGCAAGGCCAAGCCCGGTGCCGCCGCGATGGCGCCCTTCCTCGCTTTGATAATAGGCCTCGAATATCAAAGGCAAATCGGCCTCGCCCATGCCGGGGCCATGATCGGCGATCAACACGATGGCATGGGCGCCATCGCGGACAAGCGCAATTTCCAGCGCCGCGCCGGGGTCGGAGATTTTCAGCCCGTTGTCGATGATGGCCAGCAGCGCCTGACCCAACCAGCGACCGTCAGCCCGCACACGCATGGGATCGGCGGGCGGATCATAGGCCAGATCAACCTCGACCAGCCGCGCAAAAGGCCCCGCCGCCGACAGCGCCCCGGCAACGATGTCGCGCAGGTCGCAAGGGGCGAGCGTCAGCACCGGTTTGCCTTCTTCGGCGCTGGCAAGGCTGAGCATTTCGTCGATGCGATGCGAGAGGAATTGCGCCTGCGCCACCACATCCTGCAGCGCGGCCGGGCAATCGCCCTCGGCGGCCAGCGTCACCTCGGCCAGCGAGCGCATCGCGGCAACCGGGGTGCGCAATTCGTGGCTGGCCTTGGCAAAGAACAGGCGGCGCGAGCGGTCCACGGCCTGCAATTGCGCGCTGCGGGCGGCCACTTCGCGCTCCAGCGCCCGATTGGCCCAGACCAGCCGCCACAACCCCGCCCCCGCCGAGGCCAGCGCCAGCAGCGTCAACAACCCGCCCAGCACGAGCATCCGGCGGCGGCTGTGATCAAGCGCGGCGCGGGCGGCGGCGACTTCGGCGCGCTCGCCCGCCATCATCGTGGCCAACAGGGCCTCGCGCCGGGCGGTGTCGCCCATGGCGGGCAGCCGGTTGATGCGGGCCAGCTCGTCGCTGTGCGCGGGCGAACCCAGCGCGCTTTCCTGCGCCACCAAGGCGCGATATTCGGCCAGACGCGGCGGGATTTTCGCCAGAGGCTGGCCCGACAGGCCCGCGATCAGACCCGCCTGCCGCTCGGCCAGCAGAGCGATTTCGAACTGCCGCGCCGCGCTGCGAAGGCTGAGCACAAAGCCCGCCATCAACGCCGCCAGCGCCGCCGCCATCACCAGCCATCCGACAAAGCCGCGCGCGATGGGCATGGGACGGGACATGGGGGCAGGTTCGGGCATACTTTGGGTTCTCATGCCCCGCCCATCGTCGCAAGCCCCCCTTGTGCCAAAGTCCCATTCGCCAGAGAGGGGGCGGCCATGGCATAGGTGTGCGATGACCAGCACGCGCCAGATCCCGATCACCCCCGCCGCCCATGCCGCTCTCGACCGGCTGCGTGCCGAGCATGGACGGCTGGTGCTGCATGTGACGGGGGGCTGCTGCGACGCAGGCACGCCTTTGTGTCTGGCCGAGGGGGACATCATCCTGGGCCAGCGCGATCAGTTGCAAGGGATGTGTGACGGGGTGCCGCTCTACCGCATGAGCGATGAGGCCGAGCAATGTCCGGTCTCGCTGGCGCTGGATGTGGAACCGGGCCGGACGGTGGGCTTTTCGCTCGATATAGGCGATGGCACAAGGTTTGTGCTGAGAGGCTGAACCCGCGAAGCGGCTTCAAAAAATCGCCAGAAAGCCACCGCGCCTTTAACATGCAACCCCATGAAGGGATTGCAAAGGGCCCCCGCCCTTTGCCCGCCGGAGGCCCCCTAAACCCTTATTCCTCGCCCATCCGCAGCGCAGCGATGAACGCTTCCTGCGGGATCTGTACATTGCCATACTCGCGCATCCGGGCCTTGCCCTTCTTCTGCTTGTCGAGCAGCTTCTTTTTGCGGCTGATGTCGCCGCCATAGCACTTGGCGGTCACGTCCTTGCGCATGGCCGCGATGGTTTCGCGGGCGATGACCTTGCCGCCGATGGCCGCCTGAATCGGGATCTTGAACAGGTGGCGCGGGATCAGGTCTTTCAGACGCTCACACATATGGCGCCCGCGCTCCTCGGCCACGCTGCGGTGGACGATCATCGAGAGCGCATCGACCGGCTCGTTGTTGACCAGGATGCCCATCTTGACCAGATCGCCCTCGCGCAGGCCGATCTGTTCATAGTCGAAGGACGCATAGCCGCGCGAAATCGACTTCAACCGGTCATAGAAATCGAACACCACTTCGTTGAGCGGCAGCTCGTAATTCACCTGCGCGCGCCCGCCGACATAGGTCAGGCCGGTCTGAATGCCGCGACGGTCCTGACACAGCTTCAAAATGCTGCCCAGATATTCGTCGGGCGTGTAGATGGTCGCCTTGATCCACGGCTCGTCGATCTGTTCGATCCGGCTGGGATCGGGATAGTCGGCGGGATTGTGCAGCATGATCTCGCCTGCATCGTCGGTGCGGCTGGCGCGCAACTGGATGCGATAGACCACCGAAGGGCTGGTCGTGATGAGGTCGAGGTCATACTCGCGGCTCAGGCGCTCCTGAATGATTTCAAGGTGCAACAGGCCAAGGAAACCGCAGCGATAGCCAAAACCCAGCGCCGCCGATGTTTCCATTTCAAAGCTGAACGATGCATCGTTCAACCGCAGCTTGGCAATGCTCTCGCGCAGCTTTTCAAAATCGGCCGCGTCCACCGGGAACAACCCGCAGAACACCACCGGCTGCACTTCCTTATAACCCGGCAGGGCCTCGGTCGCGCCGCCCTTGACCGTGGTGATCGTGTCACCGACCTTGGCCAGCTCAACTTCCTTGATCTGCGCGGTGACAAAGCCGATCTCGCCCGGCCCCAGTTCGGCCAGTTCCTCGCGCTTGGGCGTGAAACAGCCCACGCGGTCGATCAGGTGTTCGGTGCCGCCCTGCATGAACTTGACGTTCAGGCCCTTGTTGATGACGCCGTCGATCACGCGCACCAGAATGACCACGCCCAGATAGGGGTCATACCAGGAGTCGACCAGCATCGCCTTGAGCGGCTTGGAGCGGTCGCCCTTGGGCGCGGGGATCTTCTTGACCACGGCCTCAAGGATTTCCTCAATGCCGATGCCCGACTTCGCCGATGCCAGAACCGCCTCGCTGGCGTCCAGACCGATCACTTCCTCGATCTCGGCCTTGACCTTTTCCGGCTCGGCGGCGGGCAGGTCGATCTTGTTGATGACGGGCACGATCTCGTGGTCATGCTCGATCGACTGATAGACGTTGGCCAGCGTCTGAGCTTCAACCCCCTGCGCCGCATCGACCACCAGCAGCGCGCCCTCGCAGGCTGCCAAAGACCGGCTGACCTCATAGGCAAAGTCCACATGGCCCGGCGTGTCCATCAGGTTCAGCTCATAGACCTCGCCGTCATGCGCCTTGTAATTCAGGCGGACGGTCTGGGCCTTGATGGTGATCCCGCGCTCTTTCTCGATGTCCATATTGTCCAGCACCTGCGCGCTCATCTCGCGCTCGGTCAGCCCGCCGGTGAACTGGATCAGCCGGTCGGCCAGCGTGCTTTTGCCATGGTCAATATGAGCAATAATGGAGAAATTGCGGATCTTGGACTGGTCGGTCATGAAATGTCTTTATCAAAAGGGCGCGGGCCAAAAGGGCGGTAAATCCCCACCCCACATAGAATCGCAGCCGTTAGCAGCACCGGCCCGCCCTGTCACGTTATGATGGTTGGCAAATCGCCTGCGCGATTTGCCCCGGCACCGGCCCTCTCCCCCGGACCTGCCGCCCAACAGCATACCCCATAGGGTAACAGGGCCGGGGGAGAGAGCCGACGCCGGAGGGAACCGTACAAGGCGGTTCCCCTAACCTCCTACCCCACCTGCCGATAGGTCGGCGCCTCGCCGTCGCGGTCCTGCGGGCCGAACAGGCTGGCGCGGATGATCGCGCCGCTGCCCTCAAAGGCCACCGGCTCGGCAAAGGCAACACCCGTGCGGCCATAGCGGCTCCAGCGCACCGTGGCCCCCACCGCCAGATCGTCGGACAGTTCGATCAACATTTCCATGCCCATCGGCACATCGGTCAGCCCTTCGAACATCGCGCCATTTTCCGAAATATTGCGGATCGTGGCGGGATAGCGGCGGCCCTGCGCGGTCAGCATCACCTTGCGCAGCATCGTGCGGCGCGGGGCGCGGGCCGAACGCGGGCCTCTCGCCTCGATGATGCCGCCCGCGCTCAGCCGCATGTCGGCCTCGTCGCGCGGCAGGGGCTTGGAGAAGATATAGCCCTGCACATGGCTGCAGCCCAGTTCGCGCACCAGATCGAGTTCGTCGAGCGTCTCCACGCCTTCCGCCGTCGTCTCCATGCCCAGCGCATCGGCAAGGCTGACGATCGAGGCGATGATCGCGCCATTGCGGCTGCCCGGCATGGTCGCGCCGCGCACAAAGCTCTGGTCGATCTTGATCTTGTCGAAGGGCGCTTTTTTCAGGTAGCCCAGCGAGGAATAGCCGGTACCGAAATCATCGAGCGCCAGACGCACGCCGATCCGCTTGAGCGCGGTGAACATCGCATCCGTATTGGCGCTGTCGTTCAAAAACACGCTTTCGGTGATTTCCAGCTCCAGCCGCGCCGGATCGACGCCGGCGGCTGCCAGCGCATTCGTGATGATCATGGGCAGCGCCGGATTTGCAAATTGCAAAGGCGAGACATTAACCGCCACCCGCACATGCTCGGGCCAGCGCGCCAGATCATGGCAGGCCGTGCGCAAAGCCCATTCGCCGATCTGGGTGATAAGGCCCGTATCCTCGGCCACCTCGACGAATTTGGCGGGCGACAGGCGGCCCAGCGTGGGATGGTTCCAGCGCAGCAGCGCCTCGAACCCGGTGATCTTCTGCTGGCTCAGCGCGACCGAGGGCTGATAATACAGCTCCAGCCCGCCATGCGCCAAGGCGTCGCGCAGGTCATGCTCAAGCTGGCGGCGCTCCTCGGCGTCGGAATGCAGTTCCTCGTCATAGAAGTGATAGACGCCGCGCCCGCGATCTTTGGCGGCATAGAGCGCAAGGTCGGCGTTGCGGATGATCGCCTCGCTGGTCACGCCGTCATCGGGGGCCATGGCGATGCCGATGCTGGCCCCGATCACCACCCGCGCGCCGTCGATCGAATAGGGCTGCGACAGGTTCTCGATGATGCTGGTGGCCAGCGTGGCCAGCTTGTCACGCGCAATGCGGCCCGGCAGGATGACCTTGAATTCATCCCCGCCCAGACGCCCCACCCGGCCCGCCTCGCCCACGGTGCGCTGCAAACGCTGCGACACCTGTTTGAGCAGCGCGTCGCCCGCCGGATGGCCCATCGTGTCATTGACCTGCTTGAACCTGTCCAGATCGAGCAGGAACACCGCGCAATCGCGATGATCAACCTTGGGCGCCGACAGGATCTTTTCCAGCGTCTGGCTCATCTGGAACCGGTTGGCCAGCCCGGTCAGCGAATCGAAATGGGCAAGGCGCGTGGCATGTTGCTCGCTGCGCCGCTTTTCGGTCAGATCGCTGCCCGCGCCACGAAAGCCCAGGAAATTGTTGAAAGCATCATAGACCGGGCGACCATTGACCGCCCACCATTGCTCATCCCCATCCTTGGCCGCGCGCAGCGCCAGATCGTTAAAGCCCGAACGCGCGTTAAGGTGGAACAGCAAGGTGCGCTCGCCCACCTGCTCCTGCTCCTGCATCACGAACAGGTCGGTCAGCGGGCGGCCGATCAGATCGCCCTCCTCGCGGCCCAGCAAGGCGATGATATTGGGCGAAACATAGGTCAGCGCCCCCTTGCGGTCGGTTTCCCAGAACCAGCCCTGCCCGGTCTTTTCAAACTCGTTCAGCAATTCCTCGGCGCGCATCTGGGCGTGGCGCATCTCGCGCTGTTCGGCTTGCCCGGCGCGGTCGATGCCCAATTGGCGCAGCGCCGCCACCAGCCCGATCGCCCCGCCCAGCACCAGCGTCACCAGCGTATAGACCGAGCCCAGCGCCAGCGCGATCGGCGTCCACAGCGCCAGCTTGGCCGCCACCATCGTAAACAGCCGCCCCGACAGCGTGACCGCCATCACCAGCCCAACCACCACCATCGCGCCGATCAGCAGCACCGGTTCGGACAACATGCCCGATGCGAACCACATGGCCAGACCCGCGCCGTAAAGCAGCATGGGCACGACCACCCCCGCCACCATCGCGGCCACGCGCAGCGCCAGCGGGCGGCGACTGGTGCGTTCAAACGAAACGAACAGGCGCGCGGCCGCCACTATCGCCACCGCCGCGCCCAGCAGGCCGAGCACCACCGGCCCCGGCATCCGAAACTGATTGAGCCAAAGCATCATGGCCGCGATGCCCATCGCGATCGCGGTCATCGACCAGCCTTCGGAAATCAGGAAATAGCCCAGATAGGGCTCGCTTTCACGGCGCACGGGATCACTTTTGCGGCGCAGATGCGTGACATCAACAGGGGCCGACTCGGGCTCGGGCGCGGCGGCGGCGCGGCGGCGCTCCATGGCCGGAGCGGGCGCTGGCGTTTCGGCTTTTCGCAGCAGGGCTTGCGCCCGATTGGACTTGGTCACGCCTGATGTGCCCCTGTGGGAATTGGTGAAGTCATGGCACCCGAAATGCCCGAAATGCTTTTAAATCGCGTTAAGGACATCTGCGGAGCCGCGCGCCCATCGGGGCTTGCAACGGCAAGCAAACAGGTATGTGATAAGAATCAACGCGAGAACGCCCGCAAGCCGAACGGGCCCGCACAAAAAGGAGGCGCAACAAGGCGCCATAAAAGGGAGTGCATCAGACCCATGCTGCATCTTGCCATCATCGGTTCCGGCCCGGCCGGATATTACACCGCCGAAGCCGCGCTCAAGCGCTGGGGCGAGGAGGTGCATGTCGATATATTCGATCTTCAGCCGGTGCCCTTTGGCCTGATCCGCAGCGGGGTGGCCCCCGACCATCAATCGATCAAGGGCGTTGCAAAACGCTATGACGCGGTGGCGCAGGCCCCCAATGTGCGCTTCATCGGCAAGGTGGCGGTGGGGCGCGATGTCTCGATTGCCGAATTGCAGGAATTGTATGACGCGGTGGTGCTGGCCACGGGCGCGCCGTCGGATCGCGCGCTGGGCATACCGGGCGATGATCTGGGCAATGTGTTTGGCAGCGCAGCCTTCGTGGGCTGGTATAACGGCCACCCCCACTTCGCCGATCTGGCCCCCGATTTTGCCGGAGCCCATGCGGTGGTGATCGGCAACGGCAACGTCGCGCTCGATATTGCGCGGATTCTGGCCAAGGTGCCGCAGGAGTTTGAGGGCGCCGATATTGTCGCCCATGCGCTTGATGCGCTGAAAGGCTCGGGCATCGCCTCGGTCACGATCCTGGGCCGCCGCGGCCCGCATCAGATTGCGATGACCCCCAAGGAACTGGGCGAGTTGGGCAATCTGGAGCGCGCCCGCCCGCGCGTCGATCCCGCCGACCTGCCGCCCGAAGCCGAGGACGCTGCGCTCGATCCGGGCATGCGCAAATCGGTTCAGCACCTGCGCGCCTTTGCCGCCGATGGGGGTGCAGACAAACCCTTCACCATCGACTTCGACTTTTTTGCTGCCCCGCGCGCGCTGATCGGCGATGGCTCGGTGCGCGCGGTCGAGGTCGAACGCACCGCGCTGGTCGATGGCCGCGCGGTGGGCACAGGCGAGACCTATCAGGTCCCCGCCGATCTGGTGATTGCGGCCATCGGCTATCGCACCAATCCCATCGAGGGCGTGCCCTATGACACTGCCGCCGGGCGCTTTGCCAATGAGGAGGGGCGCATCCTGCCCGGCCTTTATTGCGTCGGTTGGGCGCGGCGCGGGCCTTCGGGCACGATCGGCACCAATCGCCCGGACGGCTTCGCCATCGTCGATCGCATTGCGGAGGATTTCCCCACCCCCGGCGACAAACAGGGCCGCGCCGGTTTCGAGGCTTTGGCCGCCGCGCGCGGGGTTGATTTCGTAACTTTCCGCGATTGGCGAAAGATTGACGAAGCCGAAGTCGCCCGCGCCCGCGATGGCGCCCCGCGTGAGAAATTCGTAGCCTTCGATCAAATGCTTGCCGCCGCCGGTAAGCATTAAAAACTTGTTAGCTTAACCCTGAATTAGTCATTTCCACTTAGTTCTCGCGTCAGCAGAGCTAAGCGGGGAGTGACTAATTGCCGGTTGATCCAAAGCGGGATTTGTCAAACCCCTCCCCGCGCAGGCGATGGCACAAGATGCGCCGCCGCCTGTTTTCGCCTTTTACCGCCCCCGTGCCGCCGCGCGTGGCCGGGGCCATGGTGCGCCTGCAGTATCAGCGGGTCAGCGCCCATTTGCCCTGGCTGTGCCTGCTGCTGGGGATCCACTCGCTGGCCACGGCGCTGGCGCTGCGCGGCAATTTGCCCCTGTGGCAGCAATGGGGACCCGCCGGGCTGATTTCGGCCACCTGCCTCTATGTCCTGATCCGCAACCGCCGCCGCAATCGCGCCGCGGCCCCGCTTCCGCGCGCCCAGATCTATCGCCACCTGCGCCGCGCCAGCATGATGAGCGCGCCGGTCGGGCTGATCGCCGGGATTTGGGCCGCCAATGCCTTTACCCATGCCTCTCACCAATATTGCATGGTCGCGCCGGTTTTCATCGCCATCGCCGCGCTGACCAGCGCCTCGTGCCTGCTGGGCGTGCCGCGCGCGGCCATTGCGGGCATGGTGAGCGCGATCGCCCCGATTGCGCTGAAACTGGCGCTTTATGATTCGCTGGGCATGCGGGCGCTGGCGCTGATGCTGGTGCTGATGACGGTGATGCAGATCCATGTCGTGCTGGCCAAATTCAACGAAACGCTGGCCATGCTGACCCAGCAGCATCAGGCGATCCGCGCCTCGCTGACCGACCCGCTCACCGGGCTGGACAACCGCCTCGCCTTTATGCGGATGCTGGAGGACCGGCTGATGCGGGACCGGCCGATGATGCTGGTGCTGGCCGATCTGGACGGACTGAAACAGGCCAATGACACCCACGGCCATCTGGCGGGCGACGCCATCCTGGCCGAAGTGGCCCACCGGATGCAGCGCCTCGGCGCGCGGGCACTGTGTGTGGCGCGACTGGGCGGCGATGAATTCGCCATGCTCTACGACATTTCGCGCGGCCAGCAACTCGCGCTGGGCGAGGTCGCGGCGGTGCGTGCGGGCCTCTCGCTGCCCATCGTGTGGAACGGCATCATCGTCCCCATCGGCGCCAGCTTCGGCACCGCCATCGCGCCCCTCGAAGGCGCCGATGCCGCCGCGCTCATCCAGTCCGCCGACTGCCGCCTCTATGCCGACAAAGCCTCCCGCAAGCGTGCTGCGCCGCGTGAGGTGCCGCAAAGGATTTGGCGGTTTTAAAAGGATTTAGGAGAAAAGTTTGCCTCCGGCGGGCAAAGGGACTCGTCCCTTTGCAATCCCGTTAATGGGACGGCGTGAGGTTGGCAACATAGTGGCTTGGGGAAGCGCAGGTTTTGAAGGCCGCTGCGCGGCAGGGTTCTGTTGGGAAGGAGCAGGGGAGCGGATACCTAGCGAAGCAAATCTGGAGCGGGCCGACATGCATGGTCCCGAACAGCCAATTTGACGATTGTGTTCCCAACGTAATGGATTCGTACTGCGCTATCAGCGTGAATCGGACCACCGTGTGACAATGTGTTGTTGAAGCCGGGCGTGGACTCATCAAAATCTGAATAAGAAAAAGCTTTGCCATTGACGAGGATGCGCTCATTTTCATGCCCGTCGGCGGGCATCGGATGGAAGCTTTGCAAACAGCCTTCAACCAAACTCAGGTTACCAGACCGTTCCAATGCGAGATCATTTTCCACTTGGCGAAAGTGATCGTACCCTGCACCCCAAAGAATGAGGCTGCTAAAAGTAAACACGAAAAGTGCAAAAATTCTTCTTGGTAACCCCGTTATTCCTTGAAGCGGAATTCGATCAAGGAAATCGTGAAATCTTCTCGGCGCAATTGCTAATGCCAGCGCAAGCGCCGGGATTGTAATTATAAAAAGAGAAAATACGCGCCAGCGATCTGGCATTTTCGCCAGATCAAAAACTTCCTTAAAAGGTATTCCACTTATATCATTCATCCCCGTGCGATAGCATATGAGCTCAGGTTCAAGAAACCTCAGCCATGGCGTCGTTCCCCGACGGTCTCCTGTCCTTCCCGCGAAGCGGCTTGTCACCCCCGGCCCAAACACTCCGCCACCGACAAACCCAAATCAGTATCGGGATTGCAAAGGGCCCCCGCCCTTTGCCCGCCGGAGGCACCAAAACCCCAATACAAAAGGGCGGGAAAGCCCGAAAGCCCCCGCCCCTTTGCTCAATCGCCCGAGCCGATCACACCCGCATCGGCATCAGCACATAGAGCGCGGGGCTCTTGTCGCTCTGACGGATCAGGGTCGGCGCGCCGGCATCGGCCAGATGGAGTTCGACATTGTCGCCATCGATCTGGTTCAGGATGTCTTTCAGATAGGTCGCGTTAAAACCAATCTCGAACCCGGTCGAACCGTAATCGGCGGGCAGTTCTTCAGCCGCCGTGCCATTGTCCGGCGAAGTCACCGAGAGCGTCACGCGGTCGGTTTCCAGCGCCATTTTCACCGCGCGGGTCTTTTCCGTAGCGATCGTGGCCACGCGGTCCACCGCCTCATAGAAGCTCTTGGGGTCCAGACGCAGCAGCTTGTCATTGCCGGTCGGGATCACGCGATTGTAATCGGGGAACGTGCCGTCGATCAGCTTGCTGGTCAGCACCACGCCCTCTTCCCCGCCCAGCGAGAAACGGATCTTGCTGGCCGACAGGTCGATGCTGACGTTGCTGTCCGCATGTTCGTCGAGCAGCTTGCGCAATTCGCCCACGCATTTGCGCGGCACGATGACGTCGGGCATGCCGTCCGCGCCTTCCGGCTTGGCCAGCGTAAAGCGTGCCAGACGGTGGCCATCGGTGGCGGCCGCCTTCAGTTCTTCCTCGGAGACATGGAGGAAAATGCCGTTGAGATAGTAACGCGTTTCCTCGGTGCTGATGGCAAAGCGCGTGCGGTCGATCAATTGCGCCAGCGTGGCGGCGGGCACCTCAAAGCTGGTGGGCAGATCGCCCTCGATGATGACGGGGAAATCGTCACGCGGCAGGGTCGGCAGTTGGAACCGGCTGCGCCCGGCCTTGATCACAAGGCGGTTGTCGGCGGTCTGAAGCGAGACCTGCGCCCCATCGGGCAGCTTGCGCGCGATGTCGAACAGCAGATGCGCCGAAACCGTGATCGCACCGGGCGCCTCGACGCTGACGGCGGGCAGATGCTCGACGACCTGAAGATCAAGGTCGGTGGCCATCAGGCGGACCGAACCGGTGCCGCTGGCCTCGATCAGCACGTTGGAAAGGATGGGGATGGTATTGCGCCGTTCCACCACCGATTGCACATGGCTCAAACAACGCAGCAAGGTCGCGCGTTCGATCGTGGCTTTCATGGCGTTTCTGTTCCCAAACTGTGTGGAGGCCGCCAGTATGTGATGACAGGCCCCAAGCGTAAAACCGGCCCGAACCGGCGGGAAAGCGCGGATTCGTCCAAACATCCGCCAATTCGGATCACCTTCCTAACGCACCATCGGCGCGCAGCAAGAGTTTCATCGCAAAGGTGCAGCGATTCTGGGGATAAATCCGGGGGTTTTGCAGGTTTGGCGGTTTTAGGGCCGATTTTGCCGCCCCCGCGCCGCGCCCATCGGCCCGAAATAACCCTTATGGCCGGACGCCTTGCCCTCAACACCCGCCGCCCCGGTGCGTCAGGCCGGCTCCAGCCCCATCGGCAAGAGATCATGCATATGGACAATGCCGACCGGCATCTCTCCACCCTCGGCCATGGGCGCGACGACAAACGCGGCGGTGATCTTGGCCTCGTTCATCCATTGCAGCGCATCCACGGCCACCATATCGGGGCAGAGCGAGCGCGGATCGCGCGTCATCACCTCGCCTGCGCTGACCTTGCCCAGCGCGCTGAAATGCCGCCGCAGGTCGCCATCGGAAATCACCCCCATCAGCCGCCCCGCCGCGTCCACCACCCCGGCCAGCCCAAAGCGATGGTCGGTGATCACCGGCACCACGTCGCGCATCGGCGCATCGGGCGAAACCAGCGGCAATCCGGCGCGGCTCATCACCTCACCCACCGGGGTCAAGCGCTGACCGATCGCGCCGCCGGGATGCAGCGCGCGGATCTGCCTGCGGCTCACCCCGCGCGCGTCCATGACCGAGAGCGCCAGCGCATCGCCCAGCGCCAATTGCATCACCGTCGATGTGGTCGGCGCAAAACTGTCCTCGCAGGCCTCGGGCCGGTCAGGCAGCAGGAGCAGCACATCGGCCATATCACCCACCATAGAGCGCGAGCGCGCCACCATGCCGATGATCGCCACCCCCAACGCCCGCGCATGGCGCAGCACAGGCCCCAATTCGGCCGTATTGCCCGAATTCGACAGCACCAGCAACACGTCGCCCGCCATCATCATGCCCAGATCGCCATGCGAAGCCTCGGCCGGATGCAGAAACAGCGCCGCCGTGCCGGTGGCGGAAAAGGAGGCGGCGATCTTGCGCCCGATATGGCCCGATTTGCCCATGCCCGACACCACCAGCCGCCGCCGCGCGCCCGCGATCAGCCAGCATGCCCGCGCAAAACTGTCGTCCAACCCATCGCCCAGATGGCGCAGGGCCTCCGCCTCATGCGCAATGATCGCGCGGCCACGCCCCCGGATCGTCGCGATCTGGGCGGCGCTGGGCATGGAATGGGCAATGGCGGGGTGATTCATGCGGTCCGGCAACCCTTTGGGCAGCGCCCGGCCCCTCATCAGGGCCAGAGCGCCGGGCGGTTCCTCCCGCCCTTCAGACCTATGGGTTTACGCCCGGAGCGGCTTGGCGACGAGCCAAAGCGCATCGCTTTCCCAGCTAATTTCATCCAAACCGGCCGTTTTCGCGCAGGCTCCGGCCGGCACCGGCTGACCCTTGACCATCACCAGCCCCTCCACCGGGATCACCAGCAGCGGCCCCTCTGGATAGCGCGCCAGAAGGTCCTGATCGGCCACACCATTGACCCGGTCGAGCCGGAAATAAGGCCCGTCCACCAGCGCCACCGTGCCCGTTTCGGGCAAGCGCTTGTGCCAGCGGGCCAGATCGTAAACCTCACCCAGCGAGACAGCCAGACCTTCATCCAGGTGCAGTTCACGCGGGCGGCCATAGTCGAACAGGCGATAGGTGATGTCGCTGTTCTGCTGGATCTCGATCACACTGACGCCAGCGCCGATGGCATGGACGGTGTTGGCCGGAATATAAAAGAAATCGCCCGGCCGGACCTTGTGCCAGACCAGCATATCCTCGATCCGCCCATCAAGCGCGGCCGCCCGCAACGTTTCGGTATCCACCGCCCGGTCAAAACCGATGCCCAGCCGCGCGTCATCCTGAGCGTCGATGACCAGCCAGCATTCCTCCTTGCCCTGGCGGCCCAGCCCCTTGGCCATCGTCTGGCTGTCGCTGGGGTGGACCTGAACCGAGAGCTTGTCGCTGGTGAAGATATATTTCACCAGCAATTCAGGGATCTGCGCCGGAGGCTCGAACCAGATTTCCCCGATGCGCTTACCATCGGGCGCCTCAAAAGGCCGCGGCAGAACATCACAGCCCCATGGCTTTTCCACCTGCCTGACAGGCAACAGCATCTCGCTCAAAACCGCCTCCTGCGTCATGACCGCCCGATTACTGGTTCACCGCGCCCAGCAATTTGCCCACCTTCTGAACGCCCGGCACACTCGTTACCAGCACGTCGCTGCCATCGACCACCACCATGACGCCTTCAAGACCGACCACCGAAACCTTCGGCCCGTCGCTTTCCACCAGAACGTTGCGGCAGCCGACAAGTTCCGCCTCGCCGATAACGCTGTTGCCCGCCTCGTCCTTCTCGCGCGCCTCCCACAGGGCGTGCCAGTTGCCGATGTCGGACCAGGCCATATTGGCCGGAACCACGGCTGCACGTTCGGTCTTTTCCATCACGGCATAGTCGATCGAATCGCTTTCCACCGCGTTGAAAATGGCCGCGTCGGGGTGGAAGCGCTGACCATCGGTCACGCCGCCCGCCACCGCCTGCGCCACGCCTTCGAGAATGGCGGGGCGATGGGTGCCCAGTTCCTTGAGGAAATCGCCCGCGCGCATCGCAAAAATGCCGCCGTTCCATGCATAGGAACCCTCGGCGAGGAATTCGATCGCGCGCTCCAAATTGGGCTTCTCGACAAAACGGTCGACCCTGAACCCGTCGCTGCCGATGGCCTCGCCACGCTTCACATAACCAAATCCGGTTTCCGGGGCCGTGGCGACAATCCCAAAAGCGACAAGCCAGCCCTCCTGAGCCAGTCGCCCGGCGGCCTGAGCGGCGGCGACAAAACCGGCAGAATCACCGATATGGTGATCGCTGGGACAAACCAGCATCACCGCATCAGGCTCCATCCGCAAAGCGGCCAGCGCAATCGCCGCCGCCGTGTTGCGCGCCGAAGGTTCGACCAGAATCTGCGCATCCGGGGCCCCGTCCAGCTGGCTTTCCACATGGTCGAGATGCCTGGTTCCCGTCACCACCATGGGTGCTTCGAAAATGGTGCGATCGCTGGCCCGCGCAATGCCTTGCTCGAACAGGGTCACATCACCCACGAGCGGCAGGAACGGCTTTGGTTTTACAGCGCGGCTGCGCGGCCACAAACGGGTTCCACTACCACCGCACAGGATAACCGGGGTAATCTTCTGCATGTTGCCCTTCCACCGCTGAATCAAGAGAATTGGCATGGCGAGTGCCACACCAAAGCGCGTAAATCCACCCATATTGATGATGTTCCCAATTTATTGCATTTCGCACAGCGCCACAAAACCGAAGAGATTTTTGCACCGGCGGGCGTGTTTTCATGCGAAGACGCGGGACCGACCATTTCTGCCTAATCGCTGGACTGTTCAGATGTATAGGCGCTGAGACAATCGCAACAGGGCTCTTCATTCAGTCCGCAAGCGTAGCGTCAGTTCGCGGGCAGCGTCGGGATATTGCCTGAACCAAGCCTCAGCGCCCACCCATCGGTGGTTATTATTTTTTACACTACAATCCAATTTGGCACCAATTCATTGTGGAACACCTAAACTGCACCTTCGCTCCCATTAGTTCCAATACGGAGGAGTTACTAATGGAAAGCACTAGGTATCCAGCGTAATTTGCGGATCCATAGCTAATGAAAATAACGGCTTATAATTCTCTTCTCATTAACTACTGTTCACAATGGGATGCCCATGCAGGATCTCGGCGTCTTCCGCCTCATCGCCCCGGCCGGACCTGATACTGCCTCTTGGCGCGGAGCGGCGCCGGGGCTGCAGCCGACGCCCCTACCAGCGGAGATCAGATGGGCGCGCCCGGTCCTGCCCATGCCCGCTCCGGTCCGGCGCTTCCTGTTTTTGCAAGGCCCTCCCGGCACCTTCTTTTTTCAACTGGCCCAAACTCTTGCTCAGAAGGGTCAGGAAGTGCGCCGCATCAATCTGAACGGCGGCGATGAGCATGACTGGCCCGGCCCGGTCGCCGATCGTTCCGGCACGCATCGCGCCTCCCCTTATCGCGGCACCCAGGAAGGCTGGCCGCTGTTCATCGACCGCTATTTGCGCCGCAGCGGTATAACCGATCTGGTGCTCTTCGGCGATTGCAGGTCAATGCATATGACGGCCCATCAGATGGCGCGCCTGAACGGTGTGCGGGTCCATGTGTTCGAGGAAGGCTATATCCGTCCGAATTGGCTGACGCTGGAGCGCGAAGGTGTCAATGGCCACTCCCCCCTGCCGCACAGACCGCAGGACATATTGGCCGCCGCGCGCGGATTGCCCGGCCCCGCGCCCATGCCGCCCATCGGCGCCTCGCTGGGGCGGCGGGCGCGCGACACATGGGGCTATTTCGGCCATATGCTGCTGGGCGCGGTGACGCTGCGCTATCCCTTCTATCGCTCGCATCGGCCCGGCTCGATCGTCATGGAGGGGCTGGGCTGGATCGCCAAATATCTGATGCGTGGGCGTCAAGCGGCCAAGGCAGAAGTGACGTTGGAGCGACTGGAAGGACGTAGCTATTTCCTCTTTCCGCTGCAACTCTCATCCGATTACCAGATCCGCGTTCACTCCCCCTTTTCCTCGATGCGTCAGGCCGCCGATTATGTGCTGGCCAGCTTTGCCGCCCACGCCCCGCACGAAACCAGCCTTGTCATCAAGGAGCACCCGCTCGATGCCACGCTGGGCGGATGGGGGGCCTATGTGCGCGACCGGGCGCGGGCGCTGGGGCTGGGTGATCGGCTGATCCATCTGGCGGGCGGCGATTTGAACACGCTGGCGCAGGGCGCGCGGGCGATGGTCGTGGTCAATTCCACCTCGGCTACCTTTGCCTTGGCAGGCGGCATCCCGGTCAAGGCGCTGGGCCGCGCGGTCTATGCCATTCCCGGCATCACCGATGAGCAACCGCTGGCGCAATTCTGGGCCGCCCCCATGCCGCCCGATGAAGCGCTCTATGACGCCTTCTGCCGCGTGCTGCACCGCCATTGCCTTGTGCGCGGCGGACTGGCCAGCGAATCAGCCACGCGGATCCTGATCGCCAATGCGGTGGAGCGGTTGGTGGGGTGAAGTTTGCTTTGCCTCCGGCGGGTTAAGGGCGGGGGCCCTTAACGATCCCGATATTATCCACACTGTGGTTTGTGGGAGACCGGGAGTTTAAGGGCGAGGTTCTCAATGATGCCGTTTGGCGGTTTGAAAAGCGGCATTCCGTAGACGGCACGGTTGCGGATAGTCGTTAACAGGCGCAAGCAGGGTGCATGCTGCAATCATTTATCGCGTTTGGACTTCTCGTCGCCCAAAGTGCTTCAGCACCGCCGCCGCAGGCCATGGATGATGGAATAGTTACGACCGTCTCGCTGGACACTGCTAAATGCAATTTGGCAAATGCAACTACGATCAGTTTCGATGATGCTATGCAGAAACCCGATATCTTCGCCGGTAAGTGCGTGGCTGTGACCGGATATTGGATACGACGAGCGATTTTTCGCTCAAGGGAGGCCGCAAACAGCGAAGGTTCAAATTTCAGGGGCGAATTTGCGCAGAACCGACTGGGTGTTTATGCCAGCAAGCGGTTACTTTACACTGCACCAAAGCGAGCAAGGCCGGTCGTCGTTTCAGGCGTAATAAAGAAATGCGAAACGGCGTGGCCGGGGGCAATTATGGTGATGGGATACTGTCATTATACCAACGGTCCATTTATCATCATCTCACAAGTGCAAACTCAAAGATAAAGGTTCGCTCTCCCCAACCTTGCGCCCCATCCCCACCGCGCAGCAGCCTTCACAACCGGCCCGTCGTGCCAAACGCCACGCCGCCCATCCCGCGCAACGCCGACAGTACCGGGATTGCAAGGGGTACCCGCCCTTTGCCCGCCGGAGGCAAAATACAAAACCCCAACCCCCGCAAACCCAACGCCCTACCTCACCACCCCGGTGTTCACCAAAGCCCCCTGCACAGCAATGATCGGGCTGAACAACTGGCTGAACAACTGGATCAACTTGCCCGGCTGATTGGCGGCGGCATTGCCGATATAGAGCACGTCCTTGTCGCGCATGGCAAAGCGCTGGGCCAGAAAGACGCTGCCGGGGTTCATCATGTTGATGTGATAGACGGTGGGCGCGTCCCCTGCGTCAAAGCGGAAGATGAACACCGCCTTGGCATCGCCAAGATTGGGGTTCGGCCCTCCCGCCGCCGACAGCGCCTCGGCCAAACTGACCGAAGGGGCGGCAAAGGGCAGTTGCTCCACCCGCCCCGCCGCGCCCAGCACGGCAAAGGTCTGCGGTTTTTTGATCAGTTCGATCTGATCGCCGGGGCGGATGCGCCAGTCGCGCGCCGCGCCCTGCACGGCATCGGCCAAACGGAATTCGCGCAATTGCGCCCCGCGCGTCACCTGCACCGCCAGATCCTTGGCCTCCCCCCGATAGCCCCCCGACAGAGCGATCACCTCGGGCAGGGTTTCCCGGTTCGTGGTCAGCACCAGCCGACCGGGCCGCGCCACTTCACCGCCCAGAATGACGCTGTTGGTCACCGATTGGGCGATGCCCACCACCACCTGCGGATTTTGCGACAGATCCTTCAATTCGGCCCGGATCGCATGGGCCAGTTGCGTCGATGTCAGCCCACCCGCGCGCATCCGCCCGACAAAGGGCACAAAAATCTGCCCTTTGTCATCCACGCGCATCGCGGGCAGGCGCTCAGCCTGCGCCGCGCCATTGCCGCCCGCCGCCGCGATGGGGCGCGTGCTCGCAAACAGGCTGACGCCCGCCTCATAGATCTGGATATCGAGCATATCGCCCGGCCCGATCATGTCGATGGGCGCGGCCGCGCCATCATCCTCCCCCGCCGCCGGACCGCTCAGAACCGGGGCCACCGGCAAGGCGGCCAGCGAATCCACCGCGACAATGCGAAAATTCGGCCCGGCCTGCGGCGCCATCACCTGCCCCCCGGTCGGCCCGCTGACCGGCAGGGTCGCGCAGGCGCCCAGCATCATGGGCATGACCGCCACCAATCTTGCGATTGGCCGCATTTCCCATCTCGATGCCTTTCTGGCCGATCATGGCCGCGCCATGGTGGGATGGGGGCGCAAGCCTTCGGGACGGCGGGCGGAAATGGCGGCACAATGGCTGCGGCGGCCCTTTGCCTTGCTGGAGGACGGTTTTCTGCGCTCGGTAGGGCGCGATGATCCGCCGCTCTCGTTGATCGTCGATGATCTGGGCTGCTATTATGATGCCTCGCACCCCAGCCGGATCGAGGCCGCCACCGCACGCGGAGCCGCGCCGGATCAGGCCCGCCGCGCGCGCGCGCTGATCGCTTTGTGGCGGGGCAGCGGCCTGTCCAAATATAACCATGCGCGCGAATATGACGGCCCCCTGCCCGACCGTTATATTCTGGTTGTAGATCAATGCCATGGCGATCTATCGGTAGCGATGGGGCTGGGCGATGGGCCGTGTTTTGCCGCCATGCTGCAATCCGCGCTGCAGGACTGGCCCGACCACGATGTGCTGGTCAAAGTTCATCCCGATGTGCGCACCCATCGCAAGACGGGTTGGCTGAGAAAGGCGGCGTTGGACCATCCACGCATCCGGGTCATCGATTATGGATGCCATCCCGTCCGGCTGATCCGGGGCGCTTCGGCGGTCTATACAGTCACCTCGCTGATCGGGTTTGAGGCCTTGATGCATGGGCGGGCGGTGCATTGTTTCGGGATGCCTTTTTACGCCGGATGGGGCCTGACTCGGGACGCCATGCCCGCCCCGGCGCGGCGGCGCGCGGCGGCCATCGAGGATCTGGTCCATGCCGCGATGATCGAGGCGGCGCGCTATGTCGATCCCTGCGGCGGGGCGGTCTGGCCGGTTGAGCGGGCGATTGATTATGCCCGCAAACAGCGCGCCCGATGGCTGGGGCTGTGAACCGCCTGCCGTCCACCGACCTCTATTTTCTCAACACCATGGCGTCATGGGTACGGCCGCGTTTTGGCCTGCGCCGGCGCGCGCGTAAAAACCCGATCCGGGCGGTGGGGGCCAATGCTTTTGTCGCGGGCGATGCATTTGTGCTGATCCGCCATGATACGCCCGATGTGATGCGCGCGGCGCTCGATTGGCGCGGGCCGATGATCTATGTGATCGACGATGATGTGGCGGCGGGCGCGGTGTGTCCGCTGCTGCCCGATGGCTATCGCGCGCGGCTGGCCCGGTTCGAGCGGCAGTTTCACCGCGACCTGCTGGCACGGGCCGATATTGTGCTGGCGGCCTCGGATATGCTGGCGCAGGAACGGGCCGGGCCGGTTGCGCGGATCGATCCCGTGTGGCGACAGGCGGCGGCCGATGGCGCGCATTTCGCTCCGCTGTCGCGCGGGGCGTCCTTGCATATCGTCCAGTTGGGCAGCGCCAGCCATCGCGGCGCCCTGATGGCCATAACCCCCATCATGCGCGACCTGCTGGACCGGCATGAGCCTGTAACCTTTACCTATTTTTCGCCGCGCACCATCGACGAAGGACTGGAACGCCACGCCCGCGCCCGGCGGATCGAACCGATGACATGGCCCGAATACCAACGCTGGATGGCGCGCAACAGATTTCATCTGGCGCTTTATCCGCTGGCGCAAACCGCCTTTGACCGCGCGCGTTCGGCCAGCAAGTTGACCGAACATGCGATTCTGGGCGCGGTGGCCCTGTATCCGCAGGGCTGGCCCCCGGCGCAGGGGCGCGAAGGCGTGCTGTTGGCGCCCGACCGACCGGAGGATTGGGGCGAAATCATCGCCCAATGCATCCATCGGCGCGATGAATTGCAATGGATGAGGCCAAGTTTTAGCAAAAGCCAGCCTTGCGTCCATCCTTTTGCAGTGCAACAAGAGATGTGGATAAGGATTTTACCCATAGAGCAATGGTGAATTTTTACAGGATCTTGTTTCACACGGCCCTGCGTAGGCCAAAACTTGCTGCAGAAGCGCTTTATTGGCGTCTGACCGGCAGAAAAGCGCGCGCGCGAAACAGATTGCGCGCCTGTCTGAAACAAGGACCCAATGCCTATCGCGACTGGATCGCCCTGGTCGAACGGCGCCCGGAAATGGTGGCCAAGGCCGCGCAGGACTGGCCCGAGTGGCCGGTGCGCCCGCGCCTGTCGGTCATCCTGTATCAGGCGCCGGGCGAAACAAGCGCCGATGTCGAACGCCGCCTCGCCTCGCTGGAAGCGCAGACCTATGGCGAATGGGAAATGGTGCTGGCCCAATCGCGTGCGGCGATGCCGACCCGCCCGCCGGTGGTACCGCGCCTGACGCTGGTGCCCGGGAGGACGGATAATCCGGCCAAGGCATTGATTCAGGGCATTGAATGCGCAACAGGCGATTACATCCTGCCGCTGGGCGCCGATACGCTGCTGGCGCCCGATGCGCTCTATCATTTGGCGCGGGCGGTGGCGGCCAATCCCGAAGCAGGCGTGTTCTATGGCGACGAGGATCGGATCAACCGCAAGGGATTGCGCAGCCATCCGTGGTTCAAGCCGCGATGGAACCCCGATCTGTTTCTGGCGCATGATTACCTGTCGGGGGCCTGTCTGATCCGGCGAGAGGATGCGCTGGCGATGCCGCCGATCCATCCGGCGCTCTCGGCGGCAGGGCTTTATGCCATGCTGATCCACATGACGGCCCAGACCGAGGTCGTCCATGTGCCCCGCGTGATTGCCCATCGCCAGAATGCCGGGGCGAATGATCCCGATGCTCTGGCCGCCAGAGCGGCCGCGGTCGCGCATCATGTCGCGCCCATGGGCGCATCGACGCGGATCGGCGCCCATGGCACCGTGGCGGTCGATTGGCCGATGCCGGAGATGCAGCCGCTGGTTTCCATCATCATCCCCACGCGCGACCATGTCCGGCTTTTGCGCAAATGCGTGACCGGGGTGCTGAACGCCACGCGATACCGCAATATCGAGATCCTGATCATCGACAATGGCAGCGTCGAGGCCGAAACGCTGGATTATTTTGCCCGCGTCTCGGGCAATCCGCGCGTGCGGGTGATCCGGGATGACAGGCCCTTCAGCTGGTCCGCGCTCAACAATCTGGGCGCGCGCGAGGCGCGGGGCGAATATCTCTGCCTGCTCAATAACGATATTGAGATCACAGATGAAAACTGGCTCTCGACAATGGTGCGCCAGGTGGTGCGCCCCGGCGTTGGCGCGGTGGGGGCCAAGTTGCTCTATCCCGACGGCACGATTCAACATGCCGGGGTGGTAATCGGGCTGGGCAAGGCGGCGGGCCATGCCCATCGGTTTCAGCCCAATGCCGAACCGGGCTATTTCGCCCGCGCGCATGTGCCGCATCGCGTCTCGGCGGTAACGGGGGCCTGCATGCTGGTAAGCAAGGCGCTGTTCCGTCAGGTGGGCGGGTTGGACGAGGATGGTTTTGCCGTCGCCTTCAACGATGTTGATCTGTGCCTGAAATTGCAGGCGGCGGGCTATCACAATATCTATGAACCGCGCGCGGTGCTGGTCCACCATGAGAGCAAAAGCCGCGCGCGCGACACCCATGCCACACAGGTCGAGCGCTATCAGCGCGAATTGGCGCTGTTGCAGGAGCGCTGGGGTACGGCCACCTATGCCGACCCCCTGCACCATCCCGCACTGGACCCCACGTCGGAAACCTATCGCATCGCGCTATAGCCCCGATCACAGATTGGAATAAAGCGCGATGGCCTCGTCAATATCGCCTTTGACGCTGGCCTCGCCCTTGTCGATCAACAGCGCCATGTCGCAATATTGGCGGATGAAATCAACGCTGTGCGATGCCAGGATCAGCGCGCGGTCGGCCCGTTTGACAAAGATTTCCTCGTGGCATTTGCGCTGAAAATTCTGGTCGCCCACCATGATGACCTCATCGATCAGATAGCAGTCGAATTCGATCGCCAGGCTGAGCGCAAAGGCAAGGCGTGCGCGCATCCCCGAGGAATAGGTTTTGACCGGCATCGCCAATTGCCGCCCCAACTCGGTAAAATCCTCGATGAAATCCTGAATATCGCGATAGTTGCGGCCATAGATGCGCGCGATGAAGCGGGCATTGTCATAGCCGGTCAGGCTGCCCTGAAACCCGCCGCCAAAGCCCAGCGGCCATGACACCGTCATCTTGCGCTCGATCCGCCCGGCATTGGGCAATTCCACCCCGCCGATCAACTTGATCAGCGTGGTCTTGCCCGCGCCATTGCGCCCCAGCAGGCCCAGTTTCTGCCCCCGCCCGATTTCCAGATCCACCCCGCCCAGCACGATCTTGCGCCTGTGCCCGGCCGAATAGCTCTTTACGAGGCCACTACAGCGGATCATTCGACCACCATCACGCGGCGCACATGCCGACACAGCATCAGCCCCACCATCAGCACCGGCAGGCACCATGCCGGCGTGTAGACAAAGCTGAAATGGGGATAGACCGCATCACCGAAGACGCCATAACGCATCATCTCCATCGCATGGACCGGCGGCGACCACAGCACCGCCGCCTTCACATCAGGGGCAAGCCATTCGGCCATGAAAAACGCGCCGGAAAAGGGCACCATCAGATAGGTCGTGACCGGCATGACCTTTTCGAGCACCTCGGACATTTCGGATAAAGGCGCGACGATCGTGGCCAGCGTCAGCGTGAAGAGCGCATAATAGGACCAGCCCAGCAGCAGATAGCCAAGATCATGCGGCCACGGAAACTCATCCAGCGCATAAAGCACCGTGGCGATAAACAAATAGGCCATCATATGCCCGATCATCTCGACGAAAAAGCGCACGAGGATGAGGTCAAGGATCTTGACCTGTCGGTGATACATCAGGCTGGAATTGGCCGAAAAGCTGCCCAGGGCGCGCTGCACCGTGCTGCGAAACATCACCAGCGGCAGATAGCCGGTGGCGACAAAGGCGATGATGGAAACGCCATGCTCCTGCGGCCCCTTTTCAAAGCGCCAGAGCAGGCCCACCAGCACCGCAAAGAGCAAAGGCTCGGCCATTACCCAGAGAAAGCCGATATTTTCCCGCCCAAACCGCGTCGTCAATTCGCGGATGATCAGCGCCTGTATCACCCGCGTCTGGATCGCCCAGCCCTGGTGCAATGCTGCCATGGTCAATCCTCCGGCGCATGTTCGAGGATGCCCACGATGAACATCCACGCCACGAAATAGAGGCACAGCGAGGCGCCCAGCACCGTCAGCACGATCTTGAGCCGATGCGGCAGCGCCGGTTCATCGGGCAGCGCGGGATCGACCACGCGTTCAAGGTAATATTGCTGACGCAGCGTTTCGACCCGCGCCTGCTCCAGCGCGGCATTGGCGACATTGAGGTTTTGCGCGGCAAAATCCTGCTCCTGCGCCAGCCGTTCATAGCCCGCCATTTTGGAGGCGATCCCGCCCGATGTGCCCGTCACGCGACCGTTCTGTGCGGCGATGGCGCGGCCGGTCGCGGCCACCCTTTCCTGAAGCGCGGGGATGGCCGGATTGCGCGGCGTGGCCTCGCGCATCTGATCCAGTTGCGCCTGCACCGAGGCCTGCTCGGCCACCAGCCGATTGGCCACCTCCAGCGCGCCCTGCGCCTGACGCGCGGGGTCGATCAGCGCCTCACTGTTGCGATAGGCGCCCAACGCGGCCCGCGCCTTTTGCACCCTTGCCTCAGCGGCACCCACACGGCGCTCGGCCTCGGCCACCTGCTTGCCCTCGGCCCGCGCGTTCAGCACATTGACCAGATCCTCGCCCAGCCCCAGCAATTGCTGGTTCAGATGCTGGGCATCGCCGGGGGCAAAGGCCTTGACCTTCAGCACCACCAGCCCCGTTTCATGGTCCATGCCCACATCGACCATTGTGCTGTAATAGCGGAACAGGCGTTCATGGCCTGGACGGTGCAGCACGCCGGGATAGCGCGCCAGCGCATCCACCCCCGCCTGCCCATACATGGCCGCCACCGCCCCGCCCCGCCCCGGTTCAACGCCGCCAGCGCCGAGCGCGAGCGGATATAATCGATCACCTCATTGGCCTGCTCCTGCCCGCCCGAAAGGCCAGTGGTCTGGATCAGATTAGCCAGTGAGGAGACCTGCGCCGATTTCTGCGCCGGGGCCTTGATGACGAAGCGGCTTTCCGAAACATAGATGTCCGAGGCGAACAGCCCCTCATAGGCCGCCGTGGCCAGCGTGGGCAAAACCACCATCGGCACAATCCAGCGCTGACGCCAGAGCCATTGGGTGCTCAGGTGTGTGCTCAGGATTTTCACATGATGTCTCCCGGCGCGCTCAGCACCATTTGGCCCGCCATTGTTCGACCAGATCGAATTGCCCGCGATAGCGTCGGCATACGTCGGCGCGGTTCAGCACCTGCTGATGGGCCAGCACATCGGGCGTCACGCCCGCCACGGCGGCATCGGGATCAGCGAATAATTGCTGGCCGAAAAGACCATGCCGATGTCGGTCGAGCGATAAAGGCGCCCAATTGCGCAGGGGACAGCAGCCCATGATTGACATGCTCATAGGGCAGCGCCGCACCCAAATCGTCCTGACCGAACAGATCGACCCGAAACCGTACCCCCGCTCATGCAGGATCAGCAGCGCCTCGCGCCCCAGTTCGACCGCGCGGCGCGGCGTGCTGACACGGGCATAAAAGGCGATGCGCGGCGAGTCATGCTCCCCCCTATCGCCCCGATAATAATACATCGGATCATAGGCCAGTTCCTAGGCCCGCGTCCAAAGCCCATAGCGCTCCTCGCACAAGGATTTCAGCCATGCCCCGGCGCAGACCGCCTTGAACCCCATGCGATAGGTCATGTCCGCCACATAGGTGAACGTGCCATGCGTGTGGAACAAAGCCTCATAGTCCTGCACCAGATAAAAGCGCTCCTTCATCAGGCTCATCTGCGCGGCGGGAAATGTCGTCCACATGTCGGTGGCAATCACCAGATCGCCCGAAATCCCCTCCACCTCCTCGGGCAGAAAGCGCACAATCACGCGGTCAATCGGCTGATACCATGCGCGGATATGCTCCCACGCCTGCTTCTCGCCCTGATGCACGCTGGGGTTCTGGATCCAGATCGTCTGGCGATGGCCAAAACTTTCCAGATAGCGGACCATGCGAAAGATCGACATATGCCCGCCCCCACCGGGGCCGAAATCGGGGATGATCCAATGGATGTTCATCGATTGCGGGTTGAAACTGCGCGTCAACGGCGCCAACGGCTGGGCCCGGTTGCGGGCGATGGCGGCAGTGTTATGCACCCATCGGTTGGGCCTTTCGGGATGCACCGGCAGATCGTTCCACCCCGGATCGCCCTTGGCCCGCGCCCGCGCCGGGGCCGCCGCCGCCGTATCGGCCAGCCCGGCCCTCGGCCCCCGGCCCGGCGCGGCGTCCCAGCCGTCGTCCGATCCACAGGTAATGCTCGGCCGGGTCCATGCGCGACATCGCCACATCGGCATAGCGGTCGGCATACCATGCCGCATCGAATTGGCCCGACTGGCGCAATTACCCAACCGTCTCGGACTAAACGATTGTTTGTAATACCATTTTTTTAGCCTCTCACCCGACCCTCGGCCATGCCGAACAGGATATAATGGCGCAGCGGATCATGCCCCTGCGCCGCCACATCGGGATAGCGCGCCAGATAGGCCCGCTCATCAAACAGCCCCGCCTCGGCCACTTTTTTCGCCATCCGCGCGCTTTGCCAGCGCCAGGGCATCATCCACCACCAGCGCGGCCGCCGCGCAGTCACGCGGTATACTTCGCGCAGCCATTCGACCTGCGCGGCGCCGCGCAAGGCCTTCTCGCTCTCGGCCGACAACAGGCCCGACATCGTGGCCAATTCGCCGAAACGCTCGCTCAATTGCTGCTCCAACCGGACCTTCTCGGCCTGCAAAGCCTGTGCATCCTCGACCGCCCGCCCATGCGCCCGCTCCAGTTCGGCCACCTGCTCTTCCAACTGGCGCGCCTGCTCGCCCCATGCCTGTTCGGCCTCGGCATGGCCGGTGGCCATGGCGGCGCGGCTCTGCTCGCTCTCCTGCCAATGGCCCTGCCGGAGCGCAGCCTCACCCTCAGCCTCCTGCAACAGCCGAGCCAGTTCGGTAATTTCGCGGGTAGCCTCGGCCTGATGGTCCTGCGCTGCAGCTTTGGCCTTGCGTGCCTCCTCCGCCCATGCGGCCTGCGCGCCCCGCGCGGCGGCCAGCACCTCGCCCTGATCGGCCAGATCCCCGCGCAGCGCAGTCAGCATTTCGGCCATCGCGCCCACCTGATCCAGTGCGGCGCGCAATTGTTCGGCTTGGTCGTGCAACAGCGCCTGCACGTCGGCCAATTCCCCGGCCAGCTCCAGTCCGCTCTGCTGTTCGATCTCCAGCTCGGCGGACAAACGGCCGGCCTGTTCCCGCTCCTGCTCCAGCGCGGTCCGGGCCTGCTCCACCTCATCCTGCCGCCAGGCCAGCGCGCTTTCGCATTCTCCTATTCGTTGCCGATGTTCCTCCAATGCGGCGCGCAGGGCCTCAACCTCCTGCTCCAGCACCGCCGCGCGGGCCTGCGCCTCCTGCACGCGCTGCTCCTGCAAAGGGGCCTGCGCGCGCAAATGCTCGATCTCACCCGCCATCGCGGCGCGCTCCTCGCCCCCGCGCCCTTCGCTCAGCGCCGCTTCGTCCAACCGCGCCTGCGCCAGTTGATAGGCCCGCGCCAGTTCGGCCAGCCCATCGACCGCCTCCTGCCGCTCTTGCCCGCGCTGGGCCAATTCCTCGGTCAGGGCCTCGACCCGCGCCTCCAGCCCGGCGCGCTGAGCTTGGAGCTCCTCCAGCGCCCGCTGCTGCTGGGCAATCCGGCGCAGCGGCCGCGCAAACCCCGGCCCGGCCTCGTCCAAAGCTGCGCGCACCGCATCCAATTCGCCATAGTCGCAGGCCCTCTCGCCCCCTTGGGCCCAGCCCAGCAGCACGCCATAGGCCCGCCGCACCCATGCCGACACCAACGGATTATCCACCACCGCCCGGTCCGACCGGCGATGATGGCGCAGATCCTGCGAGAGAAAAGCCTCAACCTCCTCGCCCACGCCCAGCGGCACCCGCGGCCATACCACCCCCAGTTCGCGCTCCACCCGGTCGGCCACATGCGCCCACTGGTCCAGCACCTGATCATAGCGGACCACCAGCCGCGCCCGCCCCCGCGTTGCCGCCTCGGCCTCCAGCACATGGCGCAGCCACACCAGCAGCGCGACCTGCGCATCCACACCATCGCGCCGCGCCAGTGAATCGGCCACCTCCAAAGGATTGCGCAACGGCATGACTATCGCCGCCTCCACCCCTTCGCCATCCAGCACATCCAGCCAGAAGCCCGCCAAGCGGCACATGCGCGGGTCCTTCAGCGCAAAGAGCGGCGCATCGCCAAATTCGGCGCGCAGCACATCGCGCGCCCTTTCCACATCGCCCTGATACCCCAAAGAGCGCGGCCACCCGTCATGCACCGGCAGCCAGTCGAACCAGTCGCTCCCGACCTGCGCCAAAATGGCATCGTTAAAGGCGCGCACCGCATCCGATTCCCAATGGCCGGCGGGGTTGGTCGGATTGCCGCCCAGCAGCGTGGCGGGCAATCCCGCGCCCAGCAGCGCAAACACCCGCGTCAGCGCGCTGGTCCCCGAACGATGCATGCCCAGCACCAGCAGCGCCATGCGCCGCGCGCTCGGCCGGGGCGCGTGGCCCTGCTCCGCGCCGGGCTTGCGGGCGCCTCCGTGCAGCAGCACCTCTTCGGGCCGCCGGATCGGGCCGCCCACCTCCGACAAAGGCCGCAGCGCTGTTTCACCCATGGTTTGCGTGGCTATGTTCATAATTGCCTGATCCCTGCCCCGAACCTTGCCGCGCCGGGAGGGCCATTCCCATCCCTTCGCGCCGTGTGTCTTTGGGCTAAAACCGGGCCTTGCCCCGCGCAACAAAGGCTCTATCCATTTCGGCGGCGATTACGCATTCGCCCGCGATTCGATTGCGGCCATCGTTTACTTTCATGACGTTGCCGCCATCCCTGCGCCATCCGTTCACGCAGCAATTGGCGCGTTTCAGATCATCCCATCGGCAATATTCGTGCCCGCCAGATAGGCGCCCAGCCGCTCGCGCATCGCCTCATCCACCGGGCCGCCCTGCGCCAGATGGGCAATCGAAAATTCCGCGCCGGTGCCGATCCGCCCCTCGCGGCTGATGATCCCGGCCCATCCGTCAAACACGCTGCCCATGTCGATCGCCACAGCCCCGCGCCGCGCCGCGCCCGCCACATAGGCCTTGCCCAGCACGCCCGCGCCCACCAGCACCAGATCGCCCGGCCCCAGCCCCTCGATCCGCGCCATCATCCGCGCATAGCCGGTGGGCCAATGTGGCTCGGCCACAATACCCGGAAACCGCGCCTCTCCGCGCAGCAGCCATTGGACGACCGGCACATCGAAATGCGCGGCAAATTGCCCCGCCACATCGCGGCATCCGATCAGCACCAGCCGCCGCGCACCCCGCACCAGCGCGCCCAGCGCCCCCGACCATTGCAGATAGAAATGCAGCGCCATATCGCCAACCACCGGCCGCCGCTCGCCCAGCACCCGCTCCAGATTGGCAAAGACCTCGTGATAGCGCATCGAGATCTGCAACTGGGCGCGGCGGGGGATGGCCAGCACATTGGCCTCGCGCATCGCACGTTCCAGCCCGCGCGCCATCGCGCGCCGGTCATCACCGTCAATCGCCTGATCGCCAAACCAGATGCGCAGGCACAAGGCGATCTCCTCGCCCATATGCGGCGCATCGTGGGACAGCATCGCCCCCTCGCCATCGCCCAGCCGGACCAGTGAAAAGCCGCGCCCCTGCGTCAGCGCGGCCTGCGCAGCCCGCACCACCGGCAACAGGCCGACGCGGGGCCAATCGAGAGTTGTTTCCATCATGGCGCCTGCCTTGACAGAGCCACCCGGCCCCCCGCCAGCACGATTGCCACGCAAATGGAGCCGATATCAGCCAGCCCTGATCAAGCCTTGGGCAAAGCGCCCTCCACTTTGTCCACGGTCGCGCTCACCATCGCCTCGACGCCCTTGTCGGTGGGGTGGATATGATCGGGCAATTGCAGGTCGGCGCGGTTAAAGATGGGCTTGAGGAAAAACGGATCGAGCACGGCATGATGCCGCGCCGCCACGGCGGGAAAGATCCCGTTGAATTCGCGCGCATAATCCGGCCCCATATTGGGCGCGGCCAACATGCCCATCACCACGGTCCTGATCTTGCGCTTTTCCAGTTCGGCCAGAATGGCGTCCAGATTGTCCTTCGTCTGGGCCAGCGGCAACCCGCGCAGCATGTCATTGCCGCCAAGGCTGATGACCACCAGATCGGGCGGCGTCCCCTGCGCCAGCGTGAAATCCAGCCGCGCGCGACCATCCTGCGTGGTATCGCCCGAAACCCCGGCATTGACCACCTGCGCATTGATCCCGCGCGCGCGCAGCGCCGCCTCCAGCCGCACCGGATAGGCCTGTTCGGGGCGCAGACCATATCCGGCAAACAGACTGTCGCCCAGGGCGATGATGCGCACCGGCGGGCCTTGGGGGGCGGGCGCGGCGGCTGCAGAGGCGCTGGGCACAGGCGTGGGCGTCTTGTCTCCGCCGCATCCCGCCAGCATCAAAACCGGCAGCAAAACCGCCGCCATCCCGCCCAAAGCCCTCATCAACCTGCCCTTTCGTGCGGGCCCTCCTTGCCGAATCCGGCCGGGCCACCCATAAACATATCGTGACCCAATCCCCTGACCGCAAGAGCGCGATCCTCGCCCGCAACCTCACTCTCTCTTTGGGGAGCGGCGATGGCGCCACCTCGATCCTCAAAGGCGTCGATCTGACCGTGCCCGATGGTCAGGTCGTTGCGCTGCTCGGCCCGTCGGGTTCGGGCAAATCCTCGCTGATGGCGGTGCTTTCGGGGCTTGAGCGCGCCAGCGGGGGCGAATTGAGCGTGGCGGGCGCGGATTTCATGGGCCTGTCCGAGGATCAACTGGCGCTGGCCCGGCGGGGGCGGATCGGGGTGGTGCTTCAGGCGTTTCACCTGCTGCCCACCATGACGGCGCAGGAAAATGTGATGACCGCGCTCGAATTGGCGGGCGTGGCCGATGCGGGGCCCCGCGCCGCCGAGGAACTCAAAGCCGTGGGCCTTGGCCACCGGCTGCACCATTATCCATCCCAGCTTTCGGGCGGCGAGCAACAGCGCGTGGCGATCGCCCGCGCTCTGGCCCCACGCCCGGCGCTGCTCTTTGCCGACGAACCGACCGGCAATCTGGACGGCGCGACCGGGGCGGCGATCATCGACCTCATTTTGAACCGCCGCGCCGAAACCGGGGCCACGCTGGTCATCATCACCCATGACGAGGCGCTGGCGCAAAAGGCGCAGCGGATCATTCGTATTGCCGACGGGCGCATAGAATCAGACACATATCCATCCGATACCTATGCTTCGGACAAATACGCGTCGGGCGAAATGGCGTGAACTGGGCCTCGGCGTGGCGCATTGCGCGGCGGGAATTGTCGGCGCGGTTTCGCGGGCTTCGCTTGCTGCTCGCCTGCCTGTTTCTGGGCGTCGGCGCGCTGGCCGCGATCGGTTCGCTGACCAAGGCGATCAATGAGGGGCTGGCCGCCAAGGGACGCCAGATCCTGGGCGGCGATGTGCAGATCACGGTCTGGCAGCGCCCGATTTCCGCCGAGGAACGCGCCGCGCTGGCCCGCTACGGCCGCCTTTCCGATGGTCAGCGGCTGCAGGCGATGGCCTCGAATGGGGATACCACCGCTCCGGTCCAGTTAAAGGCGGTCGATGCGCTCTGGCCGATGGTCGGGCGGCTGGAACTGGCCGATGGGCGGCATGTAGGCGCCCCGGCGGCGGGCACGGCATGGATCGCGCGCGGGGCGGCCGAAAGGCTGGGCATCAAGCCGGGCGACAGCTTCACCATCGCGGGCAAGCCCCTGCGCGTGGGCGGGATCATCGCGGTCGAACCCGATGGGCTTGGCGAAGGTTTCGCGCTGGGGCCGACGGTGATCGTGCCCATGGGCTTTCCCGATGGCGCTGGGCTGACCGCACCGGGGGCGATGTATCGCAGCCGTTTGCGCATGGATTGCGCCGGGGCCTGCGATGCCGCCGCAATTGCCGAAGGGCTGACCAAGCGTTTCCCGGAAAACGGGCTTGATGTCCGCACCCGCGACAAAGCCTCGCCCGGCACCGAGACTTTCATCGCGCGCATGGGCGATTTCCTTGTGCTGGTGGGACTGGCCGCGCTGCTGATCGCCGGCATCGGCATTGGCGGGGGCACCGCCTCCTATCTGGAGGCGCGGCGCGGGGTGATCGCGACGCTCAAAGTGATGGGCGCGACCAGCGGCGATATTGCCCGGATCTATGTGTTGCAGATTGCGGCGGCGGCGGGGGTTGGCGCTTTTGCGGGCCTGATGGCCGGGGTGGCGGTGCTGCCCTTGGTGGTGAAAGCCTTGGCGGGCGTCTTGCCGGTGGTGGATGGCTTTGTGCTGGCGCCATGGGCGCTGGCGCGCGCCGCGCTGTGGGGCCTGCTGGTGGCGCTGGTCTTTGCGGCCGGGCCTTTGCTGGCGGCGCGGACCTATCCGGCCATGGCGCTGCTGCGCGCGCGGGTCGCCCCTGTCTCGGGGCGGCAGAGCTGGCGCTGGGTGGGCGCGGGGTTGGCCGGGATTATCGCTCTGGCCTTTCTGGGCGATGGGTCGGCCAAGACGACCGCGATCTTCCTTGGCGGGGCGGCGGGGGCCTTTGTGCTGCTTTCCGCGCTGGGCTGGGGTCTGGCACGGATGGCCGCGCATCTGCCCCGCCCGCGCAGTCCGATCCTGCGCCTTGCGCTGAGCAATATTCACCGCCCCGGCAATCAGACCGCGCGGCTGGTGACGGCGCTGGGCTTTGGGTTGACGGCCTTTGTCGTGCTGGCCGTGGTGCAGACCAGTCTGGACGCCAATATTGCCGCGCGCGTGCCGCAAAAGGCGCCCGATTATTTCGCCATCGACCTGCAACCGGGCGATGAGGCCGGTTTCCGCGCCACCGTGGCCGGGGCTGCGCCGGGGGCCAAGGTACGCACGGTGCCGACGCTGCGCGGGGCAATTCTGGCCTATGGCCCGGCGGGCGCGCAGACCCGCGTGGCCGATATGAAGGATATCCCCGAGGACGCATGGCAATTGAAAGGCGAGCGGGGGCTGACCTTTGCGCAGGACGTGCCCGAGGGCAATGTCATCACCGATGGCGCATGGTGGCCGCGCGATTATCAGGGCGAACCGCTGGTTTCGGTCGATGAAAAGCTGGCGAAATCGACCGGGCTGAAAGTGGGCGACAGTGTGACAGTCGGCCTGCTGGGCGTGGAGCGGACCGCCAAGGTGGCCTCCTTGCGGCGGATCGACTGGGATTCCTTCGGGTTCAATTATGTGCTGGTGTTTTCGCCCAATGCGCTGGCGGGCGCGCCCTTCAAGCTGGCCGCCACGATCAGCCTGTCGGACAAGCGCGAGCATGGCTTGCTGCGGGCGCTGACGCGGGCCTATCCCACCGCCTCGGTGGTCGAGGTTGGGCCGCTGCTGCGCGATGCGCGGGGCCTGCTGGGGCAGATGAGCGCGGCGATCCTGTCGGCGGCGGGCGTCGCGGTGCTGGCGGGGGTGGCGGTGCTGCTGGGCGCGATTGCGGCGGCGCGGGCCTCGCGCGCCTATGACAACACGATCCTGCGCGTGCTGGGCGCGGGGCAGCGGCAGTTGCTGGGGCTGCTGCTGGCCGAATATGGCGTGCTGGCCGGCTTGCTGGCGCTGGTCGCGCTGGCGCTGGGCACGGGGCTTGGCTGGCTGATCGTGGTTCAGCTTTTCAGCTTCGATTTCCTGCCGTCATGGACCTATGTGCTGGGCGTGCTGGGGGGCGGGCTGGCGCTGGTGCTGGGTTTTGCGCTGGGCGGGTCGCTGCCTTTGCTGCGCACCCGCCCGGCCGAGGCGCTCAGGGAGCTTTAGGGAGAGCTTTAACGGAACACATCCGCCATGCCGCGGCCGCGTGGATCATCGCCATAGCGGTTGCGGCCATAGGTACCGTCGAGGCAGAAGAAGATCAGCAGCACGAACCAGCCGACAAAAGGCACCAGCCACACCAGCAGCCACCAGCCCGACCGGTCAATATCATGCAGCCGCCGGATGCTGACCGTATAGCTGGGGATCAGGGTGAACAGGGCGATCAGGCCGACAAGGAACTGGCCCGTCAGGCTGGTCTGGGTGCCCCAATAGAAATTCATGCCGTTGGTATAGGACACCGGCGCACCAAACAGCGCCATGATCGCCCCGTTCACCACCCACAAGGCGATGAAATAGAGCCAGAACTCACGCCTTTGCGAACGGCCCGAAATCTCGAAATAGCGCCGCAGCGGCAGAAACATCCAATGCATTATTCAAACACACCCGCATAAGTGGGATCGAGCGGATCGGCCCCATATTTGTTGGCACCGACCGTACCCTTGCGCGCCATCATCACAAGCTGGACGATGGGAAGGATCCCGCCAATGTAGGGCACTTGTTCAAGAACGGCAAACACCAGCACCAGCCAGCCGGTCAGGTTCTGATCGTGAAAGCGGCGTACGGTCACGGCAATGGCGGGAATAAGGCTGGCCAGCACGAACAGCGCCAGCAGACCGCCGGAAACCAGGACGCTGGTACTGCGCATCATATCCTGAAAGGCCAGAGCGCCTGAAACCCTGTTGTCGAGCATGGCCTGCCAGGGCATTTGCGCCGCGATAATTCCGCCCAAAACGACATAGACGAGGAACATGAACAGGGCGAACATCCAATATTCCTTGCGGCTGGACCGCCCGGAAAATTCAAAATAACGCCTGTAAGGCAAAAACATCCATTCCATGCATATCCCCCCGGTACGAACTTACGCTCATTCTTACCGAAGGCATCACATTTCTGTCCGGCTGCCAAGGGCTATCCCATAGGTCTGCCCAATAAAAGGGGCTGCGTCCAAAGTCGCGGCCCCTTTTATTGGCGTTCAGAACTTGGCCAGCGCGGCCACGCCAAAAGTGCGCGGCGTGTTGACATAGCCCGAGATCGAACCCGATTGCGCCGGGCTGTCAAAGATCACCGTGATATAGCGATTGTCGGTCAGATTGCGGCCCCACACGCTCAGCTCGAATTTCTTCGAAAGCTGCCATGTGGCCGAGGCGTCCACTTCGGACACGGTACGCTTGAACGGGCGCGCCGCGTCCAGCCCGGTCTGATAGGAAATGATCGCCCCGGTCAGCGGGTTCTTGGTGATGAAACCGGGCATGCCGTCCTGATTCTGCACCGGCGATTCGTAATGCCAGTTGCCGCGCAGGATGATGTGCTGCTCGCCCCCGATCGGCTTGTCCCATGTGGCCGACATGGTGGTGGAAAGCGGCGCGATGCCCGCAGGCGTCACGCCCGAAATGTCGCCAAAGCTGGAATTGGTGAAGCGGTTATATTTGGGCACCAGATAGGTGACGGCGGCGGCCAGCGTCAGTTCGGGTGTGGGGCGCACCGATCCTTCAAACTCGAAACCATAGACCGATTCCTTGTCCGCATTGAGCAGGTCGAAACCGATGCCGGTAAAGATGTTCGACTGGAAATCCTTGATCGACTGATAGAAGGCGGCAAAATTGAGCGTCGCCACCGACCAGTTGGCCTTCATCCCCACTTCATAGACGGTGGATTTTTCCGGCCGGGCAAAGCGCCCGCCATAGCGCAGATTGGTCGTGGCAAGGCCGCTGGCCGCAATCGCGGCGGCGTCGCTCAAGGCCGGGCGGCTGTCGCGCGACAGGTTGATCGAGCTGGCCTTGAACCCCGTGCCGATGCTGGCATAGAAATTCATATGCTTGCTGGCCTCATAGGCCACGCGCGCGGTGAAGGACAGGTTGCCGTCATTGGTCCGTCCCGGCTCAACCGCATTGGGCACATTGAGGAAAGGCGGCATGAATTGCAGCGCCCGCAGCGCCAGCAATTGCGCGGTCTGGTTGGACACGCCCGTCACCACCGAATTATAGGCGGTGGGGTTGGCGCCGGCAAAAGCGGCGATCTGGGCCGGAGAGGCAAAGCCGCCCGGCACGGAAAGCAGGCCGCCGATGGTCTGCGAAATGCCCGCATTGGTGGCCGCCGCGCGCATCGCGTTCAGGTCGATGCCGGAAAACACATCGCTCGACACCACGCCGGTGGCGTAATGCTTGTTGTCCTTGGTATAGTTCAACCCGCCCGTCAGCGTCACGCGCGGCGCGATCTTCCAGTCCATCTGGCCAAAGATCGAGATCGCCTCATTGGCAAGATGATAGGCCTCCGACAAGCCGGTGCCCTGTTTGAAGAACTGACCGGTATATTTGGCCGGATTGCCCTGAAGCGTGCCGAAAGTACCCTCCAGCGAAGCGACGTTGAGCGTGTTGGCGCTGGCGCCGCGAATCAGCAGGTCGGCATAGGAGCGCATTTGCGAACCATAGAGCAGCGCGCCGGTCTGGTTGATCTTCTCATTGAAATAATAGGCGCCCAGCAACAGGTTCACCTTCTCGCCCAGCTTGGCGGTGGCGCGCAATTCCTGGGTAAAGGTGTTGATGCGCACATTGGCGCTGTTTTGCCCCAACAGGTCGGCGGAGGTGAAGTCGCTGTCCTGATTGTTGTAATTGGTGTTGTGGCGATAGGCGGTGATCGAGGTCAGCTTTACCCCATGGATTTCATGGTCAATCTGGGCCGAAAAGCCATAGTCGCGGATGCGGTTGGTCGAGGCGAAATTGTTATAGACATCGCTATAGGGATTGGCGGGCGCATTAACCTTGCCGCCCACCGCCTGAATCGCCGCCGTGCTCGAGGACGAGAGCAGGTTGACCACCGCGCAGCAGGTTTCGTTGATCTGCGAATAATCGGCGATGATCCGCACGCGCGGCCCGTTGTCGGGCACCCACAGCAATTGCCCGCGCGCAAACCAGCGGTTGCGATTGTTGGTGTTGCCGCCCGTGGCGCCATCGTGGACAAAGCCATCGCGGCGATTGTATCCGCCCGCAACGCTCACAGCCACCGTGTCGCTCAAAGGCGTTGTATACATGCCCTTGACCACCAGGGCATTGTAATTGCCATAGGAAACCTCGGCGCTGCCGCCCGGCTTGAACTGCGGCTCCATCGTGGAGATCGAGACGACGCCCGCGCTGGCATTCTTGCCAAACAGCGTCGATTGCGGGCCGCGCAGCACCTCGACACGCTTTACATCGGGAAAATCGGCGATCTGGGCCGCGCTGCGCGAACGATAGACACCGTCGATGAAGACGCCCACGCTGGGCTCGATCCCGGCGTTGTTGGCGCCATTGCCAAAGCCGCGGATCAGGAAATCGGTCTGCGCGCTCGACTGGTGTTCCGACACGCGCAGTGATGGCACCACGCTGGTCAGATCCTTGATGTCGCGGATCTTGGCGCGGTTGATGACATCGGCCGTGGTGACCGTCACGGCCACAGGCACCTGCTGCAAGGTCTGCTCGCGCTTGGTGGCGGTGACGACGATCTCATTGTTGACCTGGTCGTCGGCGGCCATGGCCGGAGCGGCCAGAGCCATAGCGAACCCGGCCCCGCCCGCCGCCAGCGCCATGCGGCGGCGCGAGGAAAACGAGACCGGCGTTTTTGCTTTACGCGCGGGCAAGGCCCCCTGCACGCGCAATGCAGATGTCTGGTTCATGAAAACCTCATCCTTCCCACGAACCGGCATGCCAACAAGCCCCCCGCCTGTCGTACCCCCGGTTTCCTTTTTATCGTGCCCTGTGTTATGCCTTGTCGGCATGAGGCTCAATCCTTTAACGATCCATGCCTCGGTTTATCCCACAAATTCTTATCAAAAACGCAAAGACCGCCGCAAAATTCCCATAAGTGGACAATAGCCTTCCGACAGCATCCCTCTTGTCGAGTCTTGCCCAAAGCCGCTGCGTAAGCTAGGGGCGCGCGCATGTTGCGGCGCAACCAAAGCGCCACCCCCAAAACGGGCCTTGCCGCCCGCTGTTGCAGAAAGCCTTTTTGATGTCCGGCCCGCTTCCGCTTCGCAATATCGCGATTATCGCCCACGTTGACCATGGCAAGACCACGCTGGTCGACCAGCTCTTCCGCCAGTCCGGCACGTTCCGCGACAACCAGCGCGTCGAAGAACGCGCGATGGACAGCAACGATCTGGAAAAGGAACGCGGGATCACCATCCTTGCGAAGCCCACCTCGATCGAGTGGAACGGCACCCGCATCAACATCGTCGATACCCCCGGCCACGCCGACTTCGGCGGCGAGGTGGAGCGCATCCTCTCGATGGTCGACGGCGTGATCCTGCTGGTCGACAGCTCGGAAGGCGCGATGCCGCAGACCAAGTTCGTGACCGGCAAGGCGCTGGCGCTGGGCCTCAAGCCCATCGTCGTCGTCAACAAGGTTGACCGTCCCGACGAGCGTATTCAGGAAGTGCTGGACGAAGTGTTCGACCTCTTCGTCTCGCTCGACGCCAATGACGAACAGCTTGATTTCCCTGTTCTTTATGCCTCGGGCCGCAATGGCTATGCCAGCGATGACATGAACCGTCGCGAAGGCACGCTCGAACCCATGTTCCAGCTCATCGTCGATCACGTGCCGCCGCCGGCGCTCGACGTTGACGCACCCTTCACCTTCCTCGTCACCCTGCTCGACCGCGACAACTTCCTCGGCCGCGTGCTGACGGGCCGCGTCACCTCGGGCACGGTCAAGGTCAACCAGCCGATCCACGCGCTGGATATGGACGGCAATGTGATCGAAACCGGTCGCGCCTCCAAGATCCTCTCGTTCCAGGGTCTGGACCGTGTGCCGGTTGAAGAAGCCCGCGCCGGCGACATCATCAGCCTTGCCGGTCTGTCGGTGGCCACGGTGGCCAACACCATCGCCGACACCACGGTGCGCGAACCGATCAAGGCCCAGCCGATCGATCCGCCGACCCTGTCGATGCGCTTTGCGGTGAACGACTCGCCCATGGCCGGCCGCGAAGGCACCAAGGTGACGAGCCGCATGATCCGCGACCGTCTGGAGCGCGAAGCCGAATCGAACGTGGCCATCAAGATCACCGAATCGGCCGACAAGGACAGCTTCGAAGTCGCCGGTCGCGGCGAACTTCAGCTCGGCGTGCTGATCGAAACCATGCGCCGCGAAGGCTTCGAACTGGGCATCAGCCGCCCGCGCGTGCTGTTCGGCACCGATGAAAACGGCAACCGCACCGAACCCTACGAAACCGTTCTGATCGACGTAGACGAGGAATTTGCCGGCACCGTCGTCGAAAAGATGGCCAACCGTAAGGCCGAAATGACCGACATGCGCCCCTCGGGCGGCGGCAAGACCCGCATCAGCTTCGTCGCGCCCTCGCGCGGGCTGATCGGCTATCACGGCGAATTCCTGTCCGACACGCGCGGCACGGGCATCATGAACCGCCTGTTCGACAAGTATGGCCCCTACAAGGGCAAGATCGAAGGCCGCAAGAACGGCGTGCTGATCTCGAACGGCGCCGGTGAAGCCAATGCCTATGCTCTGGGCCCGCTCGAAGAACGCGGCATCCTGTTCGTGGGCGTGGGCGAAGCGCTGTATGAAGGCATGATCATCGGCGAAAACGCCAAGCCCGAAGACCTCGAAGTCAACCCGATGAAGTCGAAGGCCCTCACCAACTTCCGCGCCAGCGGCAAGGACGACGCCGTGCGTCTGACCCCGCCCAAGGTGATGACGCTGGAACAGGCCATCGCCTATATCGACGAAGACGAAATGGTCGAAGTCACCCCCAAGAACATCCGCATCCGCAAGGCGATCCTCGATCCCAACGAGCGCAAAAAAGCCTCGCGCAAGAAGGATTGATCCTTTCGGATCGGTTTTGAAACACGAAAGCCGGGGGCGAAAGTCTCCGGTTTTTTGTTTGGGTTAAGGGAATTCAATGGGCCTCCGGCGGGCAAAGGGCGGGGGCCCTTTGCAATCCCGATAATTATTGAGTGCGCCAAACGGAACAGATTAGCCTAGTGGGAGGTTTACTTTTTTTCAGCCTCCCTAACAGCAGTCCAATATGCTTCTATGTAATGCAAATCGCTTTCGTTCCCTTCAAAATAAAAGTCCCACCCCCCAAGCGGCTGATAAACTTGATCGAAAGATCCACGCTCTTTCCTACCATAGAGACCGTAGAGGCGCCTCAAATCCTTATTAGTCGCCAAACCAGCTTCTAGCTCACGACTGGACAGTGCTCCGCAATGGGCGAATTTTTCTGCAAATTCATTCGCTTGCCTTGCCCATCCTTGATAAAAATTTGTTAAATCAACACCCCCTTTCATCAAGCAACTGAACAATATCTCTGCATCCGTCGCAGCCTTGAAATTCTGGATGATTAGCTTTCGAAGCTCAATGACGCGCCTTCTTTTAAGCCAACCAAACATCTCGAATTTCCTATTCGCCGCTTTACGTTTATGTTCCCAGAATATCTAATACCCAATACATCAACAATCAAAATTAAAAGGATTGCAAAGGGCCCCCGCCCTTTGCCCGCCGGAGGCATCTTTTCAAAACCTGCCTAAATTCCCCTTTCCTACACCCCATCACCTCATTTAAACCCCTCCCCATCCGCTCCCGCCTGTGCGCAAGGGTGGGGTCGGTGTTTCAGGCCGGCGTTTGTGGGCGAGTGGTGCGGGATGTGACCCAAGCCGTGGACCACGCCACACAGCGCCTGACCGATGGATCGGCGGACCGGGACCTAAAATCCCCAAGCCGGTTGGGGCATCATCCGCGAGCCTGGATGTCCCGGCTCCTCCGATCCACGCAAGGCCGTGCCGGGCTGTGAAGCAAAGCGGCTACCCGGCCATTCGCACGAGCACGCGGCCCTCCTGCCCCTCGTATCTGCGGGGCGCCCCAAGCGTCGGCCTGATCTGCCCAAGCCGGCCGGCCCAACCATCCGCATTGGCCAGCGGAGGGGCAAACTCATCCAACCACCGCCTTCCTCTTCATAAACATCGAGCGCATGGGGCTAATCCAAGCCCGGTTGCGCGCCCAGCTCGATCGCCTCCGTTTATGATCCAGTTGGTCCGCCCGAAATTTCCGACAGGCCGCCTATTCCTGAACAATGCCTGCAAAGCGCATCCCGATTCCATTCAGCAAACCAGGCGTAGAAAACGAATCAACGGCGACACGGAGTTTCCCGGAAACTTCCATGAAGCCCAAAGTTCAGAAGAGGTGTACCATGCGCCAGTTCACGAAAAAGACGATCACTGCGGTGGCTCTGGCCGCCAGCGCTTTTGCCAGTTTTGCCGCAACGCCCGCGATGGCCGATCCCTATGGCCGGGGCGGTTATTACGGCGGCCGCCGTGGCGGCGGCGATGCGGTTGCGGCCGGTGTTATCGGCGGCGTGATCGGGCTGGCTCTGGGTGCCGCAATTGCCTCCGACCGTCAGCGCCGCCCGGTCTATGCGCCGGTTTACGCGCCCCCGCCGGTGGCCTATGCCCCGGCCTATGCGCCCGCCCCCGTCTATGTGGTGGACCGCAGCTGGGCCTGGCGCGATGGTTACTATTGGGACCATCACGGCAACCGCTACTATCGCGATGGCCGCCCCTGCGACGATTACGGTCGGCGCGGCTATTATGAAGGCCCCCGCGGCTATTACGAAGGCCGTCGCGGCTGGTAACATCTGACCGAATTGGCGGGGTGCTGACCTTCCCCTTACGCAACCGGCATCCCGCCAGACATCCTCTCCCAGAACCTCGCCGGCAATCCTCTGCAGCATGGCGGGGTAAACCTTGGGGGCGCATGACGGGCATCCTCGGCCTCCTTCGGGATGGTCGCCCGTCATGCGCCCTTTTTGTTTAGGGCCGCCCGTTTTTGTCCCACACCGCGCAGCCTCTCGCCAAAAGGTACAGGCTTCGCTATGGCGCGCTCGATGACACTCCCTTCCAAAACCAGTGATCTGCGCGTTGCCCTGTTCAGCGGCAATTACAACATGGTCACCGATGGCGCGAACAAGGCGCTCAACCGTCTGGTCGCCTATCTTCTGGCGCAGGGCGCGCAGGTGCGCGTCTATTCGCCCACCGTCGATGCGCCCGCTTTCGAACCGGCAGGCGATCTGATCAGCCTGCCCAGCTTTGCCATTCCCGGCCGCGCCGAATATCGGGTGGCCACCGGCCTGCCCCGCGCGGTGCGCCGCGATCTTGAGGCTTTTGCCCCCAATATCGTGCATGTCTCCAGCCCCGACCCTTCGGCCCACCGCGCCGTGACATGGGCGCGCGCGCGCGGCCTGCCCGTACTGGGCAGCGTTCACACGCGCTTTGACACCTATCCGCGCTATTACAACCTGGCCTGGGTCGAACCGATCCTGACGGCCATTCTGCGCCGGTTCTATCGCCGCTGCGACGGGCTGGTGGCGCCTTCGGAATCCATGGCGCAGGTGCTGCGCGAACAGCGGATGAATTACGACATCTCGCTGTGGAGCCGGGGCGTTGACCGCCATATCTTCGACGCATCGCGCCGCGACATGGCATGGCGGCGCAGCCTTGGCATCGAGGATCACGAAGTAGTCGTGGGCCTGTTCAGCCGCCTCGTCATGGAAAAGGGGCTCGATGTCTTTGCCGACACCATTGACCAACTGGTGGCGCGCGGCGTGCCGCACCGGGTGCTGATCGTGGGCGACGGACCGGCGCGCGAATGGTTCGAAAACCGCCTGCCGTCCAACGCCGTTTTTGCCGGTTATCAGGCCGGGACCGACCTTGGCCGCGCGGTGGCCAGCATGGACATCCTGTTCTTCCCCTCGATCACCGAAACCTTCGGCAATGTCACGCTCGAGGCCATGGCCTGCTCGCTGCCGGTGGTCTGCGCCGAAGCGACCGGGTCGGAAAGCCTTGTCGACAACGGCCATTCCGGTCGCCTGATCCGCCCCGGCCATGTCCACGCCTTTGCCCAAGCCGTGCGCGGCTATATCGAGGACGCTGCCCTACGCGCCGCCCATGGCGCGGCAGGCGAGGCGCGCAGCCGGGATTTCTCGTGGGATCGGATCAATCAGTCTGTCGCGGATACTTATCTGCGGTTGATCCGGCAGAAGGCTAGGGTTGGGAAGTAAGAAGGATGATGCGAGGGTCTAGACCCTCGCGCTCCCGTTACTGTCTGCGTTTGCGCCAAAGGTTCGACGTTTGGTGTCGGACGCGGCGTTTGAAATTTTAAAGCCTGCGGCGCCCATTTGCTTGCGCCGCAGGCTTTTATCATCATCCCATCTGCACCACGCCGCAAACCACCCACCACCCCATAACGGGATTGCAAAGGGCCCCCGCCCTTTGCCCGCCGGAGGCATCTTCCTCCACCTGCCTAGGGCAAACCTTCCTTTTCCCCTCATTCCTCCCTACATACCCCCCCATGCCCGACCTTTTCGCCGCCGACGAACCCGCGCCAACACCCCGCGCCATTCCGGCGGGCGCGATTCCCTTGGCCGAACGCCTGCGCCCGACCGAATTGAGCGAGGTGATCGGGCAGGAGCATCTGACAGGCCCCAATGGCGCGATCGGGCGGATGGTGGTGGCGGGCAGCCTGTCGAGCATGATCCTGTGGGGCCCGCCCGGCACCGGCAAGACCAGCATCGCGCGCCTGCTGGCCGCCGCCGTGGGCATGCGTTACGCGGCGATCAGCGCGGTGTTTTCCGGCGTGGCGGATCTCAAACGCATGTTTGCCGAGGCCGAGGGCGCGCTGGCGCTGTCCGGGCGGCGCACGCTGCTGTTTGTGGACGAGATCCATCGTTTCAACCGGGCGCAGCAGGACGGCTTCCTGCCCTATGTCGAACAGGGCGTGGTGACGCTGGTGGGCGCGACGACGGAGAACCCTTCCTTCGCCCTCAACGCCGCTTTGCTCAGCCGCGCGCAGGTATTGATCCTGCACCGCCTCTCGCCCGAGGCGCTGGCCCATCTGCTGGCCCGCGCCGAGGAGGCCGAGGGTGTACCCCTGCCCCTGACGCCGCCTGCGCGCGAGGCGCTGATCGCCAGCGCGGATGGCGATGGCCGCTTCCTGCTGGGTCAGGCCGAAACGCTTTACAACGCGCAGATTGCCGCCCCGCTTGATCAGGCTGAATTGGGGCAATTCCTGCAACGCCGCGTGGCCGTTTATGACAAGGACCGCGACGGCCATTACAATCTGATTTCCGCGCTGCATAAATCTGTGCGCGGGTCCGATCCGCAGGCCGCGCTTTATTATCTGGCGCGGATGCTGACGGCGGGTGAGGATCCGATGTATCTGCTTCGCCGCCTTGTCCGCATGGCTTCGGAAGACATCGGTCTGGCCGATCCGATGGCGCTGCAGCAATGCCTTGCCGCCAAGGATGCCTTTGAATTTCTGGGCAGCCCGGAAGGCGAACTGGCCATCGCACAGGCGTGCCTTTATCTGGCCAGCGCGCCCAAATCGAATGCGGCCTACAAGGGCTGGAAAGAGGCGGCCGCCTCGGCCCGCGCCACAGGGTCGCTGATGCCGCCAGCCAATATCCTGAACGCGCCGACCAAGCTGATGAAGGACATCGGCTATGGCGCGGATTACGCCTATGACCATGACGCGCCCGACGCCTTTTCCGGCGCGAATTACTGGCCCGAAGGCATGGCGCCCCAGCAATTCTACCGCCCGGTCGAGCGCGGTTTCGAGCGCGAGATCCTCAAGCGTCTGGAATGGTGGGAGCGCAAGAGGCGTGAGCGGGGCGGGTGACGCCGCGCTTCACCCATTTTGCCGCCATCGACTGGTCCGGCGCGGCCGGAGAGCGCCATCGCGGCATTGCCGTGGCGATGATGGCGGCCGAGGATGATGCGCCCCATCTGGTCCGCCCCGGCCATGTCTGGTCGCGGGGCGAGGTGCTGGAATGGCTGGTCGATGAGACGCCGCCGCAAACGATCTTCGGCTTTGATCTGGGCCAGTCACTGCCCTTTGCCGATGCGGGGGCCTTCTTTCCCGGCTGGGCCGACAGCCCGCCCGATGCGCGCAGTCTTTGGGCGATGGTGGAGGCATTCTGCGCCGATGATCCGCATCTGGGCGTATCCGGCTTTGTCGACCACCCCGAAATCGCCCGCCATTTCCGCCGTCATGCGGGGCGGGAGGGCGATCTGTTCGGCGGTGGGCGCGGGCGCTTCCGCGTGACCGAGGCCGCTCAGGCCGTGATGGGGTGCAGCCCGACCAGCAATTTCAACCTCGTGGGCGCAGCGCAGGTGGGCAAGGGATCGCTTTCGGGTATGCGCCTGCTGCACCGCCTGCCGCGCGATATAGCCGTCTGGCCGATGGATGCGGCGGCGGCGGGAGGCAAGGTGGTGGTCGAAATCTATACCACCATCGCCGCCATCGCCGCCGGGCGCCGCGCCCGCGCCAGCAAGATCCGCGATGGCGCTGCGCTGGAGCAGGCGCTGGCTGCGCTGGGCTGTCGGCCGGGTGCCATACCGGACATGATCTCCGACCACGCCGCCGACGCCCTGATCACGGCGGCATGGCTGCGCGGCCATGCCCATCGCGGGGAATTGTGGCGCCCCGCGATAATGAATGACAAAATTGCGCAAACCGAGGGCTGGACCTTCGGCGCGCTTTAAGGCTATGGGGCTGTCGCGCCCAAGGCGGCGCATGTCATGGGCCGGATTAGCACAGCGGTAGTGCAGCGGTTTTGTAAACCGAAGGTCGGGGGTTCGATCCCCTCATCCGGCACCATTGGACCATTCACAGACGTTCATTCCCGTCTGGACAAACCCCAGAAATCAGCCATATTCACCCCATAAGGGGCCGGAGGCGTTCAACCGCGTTCGCAGCCAGCCACTTTGCTTTGGGGGTACATCTGGGGGCATTTCGATATACCCCCTCTCAAGATACCCCCACCAGCCAGAATGGGGAATCAGTCATGGCGCTAACCGATGTCGCAATCCGCAATGCCAAGCCAAAGGATAAACCCTATAAGCTGGGCGATGCGGGCGGCCTTTTTCTCTATGTGACCCCGGCAGGCGGAAAGCTTTGGCGCGTCAAATTCCGGGTAAACGGCAAAGAGAAATTGCTATCGCTGGGCGGATGGCCCGAAATCAGCTTGGCCAACGCGCGCAAAGAACGAGACAAGGCGAAGGAAGCGCTGGCAACTGGCATTGATCCGGCCCGCGACAAGCAGCAAGCCAAGCATCGCGCCAAAGTTGCAGCGGCAAACACCTTTGCTGAAATCGGCGCCGAATATCTCGAAAAGCGCAAGCGCGAGGGGCTTTCAGACAGCACCAGCGGCAAGGCGGACTATTACCTCTCACGCCTCGCCCCTGCCCTTGGCCGCTTACCCATTGGCGACATCACCGCCTCGGACGTTCTGGCCGTGCTGCGCGTCTTTGAGAAACAGGGCAAACACGAGACGGCAAACCGCCTGCTGCAATTGGCCAGCCGCATCTTTCGCTATGCCGTGGCCACCGCCCGCCTAACATCCGACCCAACCCGCGATCTGCGCGGTGCCATCACCACGCCAAAGGTCAAGCATTACGCGGCGATTACCGATGCCGAAGGCGCTGGCAAACTGCTACGCGCCATTGATGGCTATGAAGGCGGCGGCTTAACGCGGCTGGCCATGCAATTGGCTCCGCATGTTTTCGTGCGCCCCGGCGAATTGCGGCAGGCAGAATGGAGCGAAATCGATCTGGACAAGGCAATCTGGATCATCCCTGCCGAAAAGATGAAAATGCGCAAGCCCCATCAAATCCCCTTGTCCCGGCAGGCGGTGGCGCTGCTGCGCGAGGCGGCGGGCCTTACCGGCGCGAAGGGCTATGTTTTCCCATCCGTTCGCACCAACGCCCGCCCGATGAGCGAAAACACGATCAACGCCGGTTTGCGGCGGCTAGGCTATTCCAAAGATGACATGACCGGGCATGGTTTCCGCTCGATGGCGTCAACTCTTCTCAACGAAAGCGGCAATTGGTCGCCCGACGCCATTGAACGCGCCCTTGCTCATTCCGACAGAGACAGCGTGCGCGCCGCCTATCATCGTGGCGCACATTGGCAAGAGCGCGTGGAAATGGCGCAATGGTGGAGTGATTATCTGGATACGTTGCGCAAGAGGGCTGACATGTTGGCCTTTCCTGATCGCGCAGCGGGGTAAAAACGCCCTTGGGGGTAACTGACAAAACTGACGAAACCAACGTGGGGGAACGTCTCCTGCCACGTTGAGCACGTTGTGGGGGAGCGTCCCCGTCAACAGAAAGGATGATGGTTCGGCGGCCAGCCGATGAAGGCTGAGGGGCGCATGGTTCTGCGCTTACCCGAAAGAACTCGCCGCCGATGTGGGAAGCCTGCTACCTCACGACGGCAACGTCAATAACAGAAGCCATGTGTCAATATGTATCAAGTTTGAAGTGGCGACCGCAGTGTCACTTATGAAATCCAGGCTTGGGCGCCGAAGCTCATCAAAAAGGCAGCTCCCCTCTCACGCCCATGTGTGGACGGCTCTCCGTTGGCAAGGGGTTTGGTGAGCGTGTGCACTTGGTGGTCGGTGCGGCCATGTGTCCGGCCTTTAATGCGGCTGTC
>NZ_MKVS01000003.1:0-15835 GCF_001898925.1 Novosphingobium sp. 63-713 | reverse complement strand
CTGACCGACGACCAGATCCAGGTGCTGCAAACGAAAATACGACGGACGAACCCTTCAAGGAGACAGGCATCATGAAACACTCGGTGATCCCACCTATGCCGATGCCATCCTGGACCGCCTCGTTCATAATGCTCACAGGCTCGAAATGGATGGAGAGTCCATGCGCAAAACGGGCTCAAACACACTCGCTTGACCACCTCGATAACTGCAACGATAAAGCACCACGATCTGGCTCATGCCCCGGGCGGAAATTGCTCGGAATGGTGGGCGGCTTCAGATCGGAATAGGTGGGCGGGATCGTCGGAATCCGCAATCATTTATACCACCAACGCAATAGAAGCCCTCAATTCCAAGCTGCGCCGTGCGGTGCGCGCCAGAGGGCACTTCCCTAGCGATGAGGCGGCTAGCAAGCTGCTCTATCTGATCCTGCATCGCTCCGAAAAAGAGTGGGTGATGCCGGCCCGCGAATGGTCTATGGCAAAAGCTCAGTTTGCCGTTCTCTTCGGCGAGCGCTTCGTTCGGGCCATGGCGGCCTGATGTTCAACCGCCGCCCCGTACACGAAATTCAGGACACTCCCACCCAAACTACAGTCCGGCGGCAATCGCTATTCGCAGAAGGTCGGAAAGGCTGTGAACCTCCAGTTTCTGCATCAAGCTGGCCCGGTGCACCTCGACGGTGCGCGACGAGCACCTAAGGTCATAGGCGATAGTCTTGTTGGGGTATCCCTTGGCGAGGCCTTCGAGAATTTCTCGTTCGCGCGGCGTCAGCGCCGCAATTTTGGTGCGGGCTTCCCGCTCTTCAATTTCACGCGCATCATTCTGCTCCAGTCGCCCGAATGCTCGCTCCAATGCTTCGAGTAGCGAGGCCTTTTCAAATGGCTTTTCGAGAAACTCGACGGCGCCGGCCTTCATGGCCTGCACAGCCGTGGTTACATCACCATGTCCGGTCAGAACGATCACCGGCATGTTGATCCCGCGCTCGGCCATCACCCGCTGAACCTCGAGCCCATCCATGTCCGGCATCCGCACGTCCAGCAAAACGCAGCCAATTGGAGCGTGTCTTGCTTGCTTGAGAAACTCCACGCCAGAATTGTGGGGATGAACCTTGTATCCGGCTCGGGAGAGCACAAAGCCGGCTGATTTCCGGATTGCCTCCTCGTCATCCACAAGGTGCACAACTCGGTCAGCGTTCATCATCTTCCTCCGCATCGGCATCGATCAGGGTGAACTTGAAAATGGTGCCGCCATCGTCCGGATATTCTGCTGCAATGCGTCCACCATGAGCCTCAACGATCGTTCGGCAAATCGATAGCCCCAGCCCCATCCCGTCAATCTTGCTGCTGACGAAGGCTTCGAAAAGGCGGGGTCTGATTTCGGCGGCGACACCCGGCCCCGTATCCCGAACGCTGATCTCGATGAATCCGTCGAGACGCTTGCAGGTTGCGATATGAAGATCCCGGACAGTTGACGAGGCCATCGCTTCGACGGCGTTTCGGAGCAAATTGACCAGGACTTGCTGGATCTGGACCTTGTCCACCAACACATGCCTTGCGTGCGGATCAAGGTTCACTAAGGTGCGGACACCCCTTTCCTTGGCGCCCGCAAGAGCCAGCTGCGCTGCGTCGTCGATAACTAGGCGCAGATCCTCAACGTTCTTGTCGACTTCACCGCGCGCGACAAATTCCCGCAGACGTCTGACAATGAAACCCGCCCGAAAGGTCTCCTTGGCTGCCTCCGACAGTGCCTCCTGAACTATGGCCATCGGGGTGCCTTGAGGATCGGCGAGAATGTCTCTCGTTTCCTCAAGGTAATTGGCAACTGCTGTCAGCGGCTGATTCAGTTCATGCGCCAGGGTGGATGCCATGGTCCCCATCGCGCTGAGCCGCGACACATGGATCAGTTCGGCCTGCAGCTCGCGCATTTTGAGATCGTCGCGTTCTTTCTCAGAGAGATCTCGGATGAAGCCAGTAAAGACGCGGTCTCCGTGATGCCCGGCGACGCCGACCGAGAGATGCATGGGAAAGTCTGTTCCGTCACGACGACGGCCTGTCACCGTGCGTCCGATCCCGATAATACGAGGCTCTCCTCCTTCTCGGTAATGCCGGATATAGTCATCATGCCGCTCCTTGTCGGGCGCAGGCATCAGGCAGCTCACATTGCAGCCCACGACTTCGCCCTCTTCATATCCGAAGAGACGCTGTGCCGCGGCACTGAAAGACACGATCAATCCGAACTCGTCGATGACGATCATCGCGTCCGGGACGGTATCCAGGATCGACTGGAGGTGCTGCTCACGCGTGTCATTCACCGCCCGAATGGCCGCCTCGTGCGTGATATCCCGGGCTATGACATGGAAGCCGTGCAGAGTGTTCTCTTGTCGCAAGGCCGTAATCGTCATTCGCGACAGATATTCGGTGCCCGAGCGCCGCAAACGCCACATTTCCCGCTCGTAGCCATCCTCGCGCGCCGCTGTGGCCAGATCAATATCCGGCAGGCCCGCGGCCTTTTCTTCAGATGAATAAAACAACTCGTGCGAGCAACCTACGCACTCGGCAGACGCCCATTGGTCCGCTCGATGGCCTTCGCCATTGAGCGCGAGGATCTTGCCGTGCGGATCGAGAATGAGTTGAACATGCTTCGCCGATTGCGCGAAGGCGAGGCGCACAAGATCGCTCAGTTCCGCATTGCCGCCGGCAATTTCATCCATGCCCCTTTGTTCGCCTCCAGATTAAAACCAGAACCGGACGCCCGCCACGAAGCTTGTGGCGTGAACATCTTCCCCGCGAGCCCTCGCGTAGCTGGCTGTGTCTCCAAGTTTGCGGTAATACGAAACGCCAATGTAGGGCGCGAACTGACGCTTAATCTCGTATCTGAGCCGCGCGCCTAGTTCGACATTTGACAGGCCAGAGCCAATCGCGATCTCAGGCATGTCCTGCGCGGAGAAATTGAGCTCGACGCGTGGCTGGAAAACTAGGCGCTGCGTGATGCGCTGGTCGTAATAGCCTTCGACCCGGCCAATGACCTCGCCCTTGTTCGACAGGAAGACGCCGCCTTCGACCTCGAACATCCCGGGAGCCAAGCCCTCAAAGCCAATGGTTGCATAGGTGCGGCGCGGCGATGGCCCTATATCCTGCCGTACACCGGCCTGCAGATTGAAGTAGGGGTCGATGGCATGGCTGTACAGAAGTTGCACATCGCCACTGTCCAGACCACGGCGAAGCTCGCCTTCACCTTCGCTCTTGATCCACAGCCTATTGATGTCGCCGCCGTACCAGGCCTCACCATCCCATCGATAGCCATCACGGCCGCGATGAGCCTGATATTCTGCGATGTTGAGAAGTGCCGCGCCGAAATTGAGCCCCCCGCTCTCCTTCATCATTTCCGCATGAGCGCGCGCCATTTCTCCGGGAGGGAAGTGACGGTCGGCATAGCGATCCGTTGGGAAAGGGGGTGGCGGCGCACTTCCAGGAGGCAATGCCGTGCCCGACATCGCCATACCTTCTGGGCCCCCTTCGCTTTCCGCAGCTGGCATCGGCATTTCGCCCATTGTCCCATGGTCCATCACGGTGTCGCTTGTTGGTCCGTGATTCATTTTGCTGTGATCGACCTCCGATGCCGAAGGCAAGGCTCCAGGTGACGAGGGTTTCTGGACGGAGGCAGGCGTCTCCCGCTGTGGCTTCGCCGGAGACGTCTTTGCCTTTTTGGGGACTGCCTTTTTTGCAGCCGGCATATCCATACCCGGCATGTTGTCCATCGAGTGGTCCTGAGCCGACGCCGGAGCGGACAGGCCTAGAGTGGCCGCCGTCATCAGTGCCGTACGAAGCGTGCTCATGCCGCGTCTCCCTTGGGACGGACACTGACAACGCGCATCATGCCAGCATGCATGTGGTAAAGGAGATGACAGTGGAATGCCCAGTCCCCGACTGCATCGGCCGTGAAGTCCCAAGTGGCGATCCCGCCAGGTTGCACGATAACTGTATGCTTTCGCGGCGCGCGGTCGCCATGGCCGGTGACCAATTCGAAGAAGTGTCCATGAATATGGATGGGGTGCGCCATCATCGTGTCATTGATGAGATTGATGCGCACACGCTCGCCCTCGGTAAAGGGAATAGGTTCGTGGACATCGGACATTTTCTGGCCATCGAATGACCACATGAAGCGTTCCATATTGCCAGTAAGATGGATGTCGAGGCTGCGCGACGGTGCCCTTACGTCGGGATTCCGCTCGAGCGCCATCAAGTCTGTATAGACGAGAACCTTGTGGCCGGTGTCCTCCAGGCCCTGTCCCGGGTCGCCCATCCGATCGACTGGCATGGGCGAAATTGTCTGAACTCCCGGATCGCGCTTCACTTGCGGCGCATTGCCGAAGTCGCGCATTTTCATCGATCCCATTTGATGGCCTGAATGGTCCACCACACCGGACGCCGCTCCGTCCATTCCCGCCATGCTGCTATGGTCCATGCCGGCCATAGAGGAGTGATCCATTCCCGACATGTCCGCAGCGGCAGATGGTTCACTTGCGGTCCCCATCGCCATGGCCGATCCGGCAACTGCGGCAGTCGTTGCCAGACCTGCGGACGCGTTCTGTTCGGCGGTTGGGTCGCCCCCGCGCCCCTTCATGTCCATCCCCCCCATGCCGGGCATGTCCATTCCCATGTCCTTCATCGTGGCCAATGGGCGCTTGCGAAGGGCCGGAACCTCAGCGCTCATGCCCGGGCGCGGGGCCAATGTAGCGCGGGCCATGCCAGAACGATCAACGGCTTCGCCGACAAAGGTATAGGCCAAGTCCGCTGTAGGGCGAACGATTACGTCGTAGGTCTCAGCAACCCCGATCTGGAACTCTTCGACATCGACAGGCATGACATTTTGCCCATCAGCCTGCACAATTTGCAGGGAGAGCCCCGGAATTCTGACATTGAAGGTGGTCATGGCTGACGCGTTGATTACCCGCAGGCGCACGCGCTCGCCCGGCTTGAAGAGGGCCGTCCAATTGGCTTCCGGTCCATGCCCGTTGACCAGGAATGTATAGGTCGAGCCGGTCACGTCAGAAATATCGGCCGGATCCATGCGCATCTGACCCCAGTCGAGACGCTCCTTGAGGGGCTGATCCTTCCCTCCGAGAAGGCCTGCCAAGGTCTGACGTTGAAAGTTGAAGTGACCCGGATTGGCCTTCAGCCGACGGAAGATCGCAGCAGGAGTCAGCGGGCTATGATCCGCAAGCACAATGACATGCTCCCGGTCATATTGGACAGGATCCGTCCCTGCCGGATCGATCACGATCGGTCCGTAATGGCCTTCCTGTTCCTGCAGTCCCGAGTGACTATGGTACCAGTAAGTGCCGTTTTGCTTTACATCGAACTCATAAAGATAGCTTTCGCCCGGCTTAATCCCGGGGAATGACACCCCGGGCACGCCATCATGTTCCGGTGGAACGAGCAGACCGTGCCAGTGGATCGAACTGTCTTCATCAAGCTGGTTGTGGACGTGCAACCGCACCCGCTGACCTTCGCGCAGCCTGATTAGGGGCGCTGGAACCGTGCCATTCACACCGATCGCGCGGAACGACTTCCCGTCAATCATCATCGATTGGCGGGCGATTGTGAGCTTGATGTCTTCACCACTGACGGTGGGAAGCGGCGCTACGATGCCGGAAGATACAGGTTTGGCCCAAGCCGGAAAGAAGGAGGCAAGGGCGATACTTCCTCCCACCAGGGCTGAGCCACGAAGGATATCTCTACGTCCGACAATGACTGTCATGAGGGTGTTTCTGCCTATGAGATCGGGGCCGCTGTCATTGAATACGCAGCCCGTTGCTCAACCCCTCAAATTTTTTTGAGTTTGTCCACCAAGCGTGCTCGCGCCCGATAAACTCTCGCTTCGACAGCCTTCTCGCTCAATCCTAGGATCTGCGCGGTTTCCGCCTGTGCGCGCGCATCAATGGTCCGGAGGATGAGGGGTTCGCGCAATGAAGCGGGCAATTCGGAAATTGCCTTCAGGGTCACTTTTAATTCGGATCGGTCGGAGGCCGTGATGTCAGCTCCTGGAGCCGGATCAGCCACCTCTTCAGCTTCCGTCAAAGGGGCTGCTGCAAGCATAAACCTGCGCACCAGCGCACGCCGCCTCCAGTCCTTGCACTTGTTCAAAGCAATACGAGCCAGCCATAGCTTGAAAGGGCGCGCACGATCGAAGCGGTCAAGGGCGCTAAACGCCGCGATGAATGCCCCCTGTGTGACATCCAGGCTTTCAACCGCATCGCCGATCTGCGCGCGAACAAGCCTGTACACCCAATCACGATGTCGGCGGACAAGCTCGCAACAAGCGGCCTGGTTTCCGCCGATGGCTAACGAAGCCAAGTCCTGATCTTCGAGCTCAGAGAGCTGCCCTGTCACTGCTCCCTGCCTGTGAGCGCCTTGACGATCGCCCGATCAAATTTGGACGCCTGTTCCGGGGTCAGGGCTGATCGCATCGCAAAGATATGTTCAAGCGTTTCCTTCTGCATCTGCCCCATCGCATCGTGCGACCGGTCGATTGCCTCGGATACCTTTGGGCCATATCCATGCTCGGACTCGATCGCCTCGGCGAGACGTGCGTTGTCCGCGCGAAGTTCCAGTTCCAAAGCCTGGCGACGCACCGCAAAACGCTGCTCGATCACCTCGATCTGTGCTTCCTGTTTGGCATCGAGTTCAAGCTGGTGGTGCAGCATCTCATGCAACTCGCTTTCCGGCGAGCCAGAGCGGATCAAGGCCTGACCCGCAAGTGCTCCAATGACCGCGAATGCGAATGCAACGAGCGCGAAAACGAGGGTCTTTCGCCAAGCCATATCAGCGCGACGTCAATAAGGTTGAGGGCGCCAGTGCGGCCGGAACGCCGAGAGGGGAAATGGGCGCGCCATCGGCAGGCGCGCCAGACAATATCGAACCACCAACCCCGATGAACAAAGCGATCGCTGCCGCGAGGCTGAGGCCCGTACGGTTGATGGGAACAATGGCCCGTCGTCTGGCGAGCTCCGCCATGACCGCGTCCAATCAACGCCAGGCGAGCGGGCGGCGGCTCGTTGCGCAGTCGTTCCAGAAGTTGATCAAGGTCCGTCATGGCTCATTTCTCCCATATTCATGGTTGAATACGCAGCAAAGGTGAAATGCACTCATATGGACCCAGAAATTTTTGAGGGGTGTCCAAGCGCGGTGCGTATTCAACACGGGCACCCTGAGCCCGCGAAGGAGCCATTCATGAAAAAGTTTCGCAGTTTGATTGCAAGCGTCCTGGTCACCGGAGCCGCGATTGCCACGCCGGCGCTCGCCCATCCGAAGCTCGTGACGGCACAGCCGGCAGACAAGGCTGCCACCGCCCCGACCAATCGCATCACCTTGACGTTTAGCGAGCGTCTTGTCGCCGCTGTTTCGGGCATGGAAGTCACGATGACCGGCATGCCAGGCATGCCCGACCACAATATGAAAATGACCGGATACAAAACCTCGGTCAGTGAGGATGGCAAGACCCTGGTCGCTACATTCGGGCGGCCCCTCATGGCAGGAACTTATAACGTGCAGTGGCACGTCGTCTCGAGCGATACGCACAGCATCAACGGCACTCTCACTTTTTCCGTGCGCTGATCGCGTGGCGGACTGGGGGATCATAGCCCTGAGATGGGCGCTTTTCGTAAGTCTTGGCCTATTGTTTGGGCTGACCGCATTCAAGCGCCTGTCACTCGGCGATGATCGCCCGTCGGATGCAAATGTCCGACATGCAGTGCTGCTGCTGATCGTAGCAGTCTCGGCGGCAGTGCTGTCGGTTCTTGGCTTCGCCATGCAAGTCAGCAGCATGGCCGGTATACCGTTTGCCGAAGTGGACCGGGCCACCGTTCAATCCCTGCTTGGGGACACAGCCCTAGGTCTGACACTCAAGGTCCGCCTCGCCGCATTATTGGCAGTGATTATCATGGCTGTTGCAGCCGCCCTGTGGCGTTTGTCCAGTTCGGCGGTCCAGACTTTGGCAAGCGGGGTGGCTTTGGCCACCTTAACCTGGTCCGGTCACGGTGCGGCGACCGATGGGACGGTCGGATGGGTACATCTGGCAGCCGACATACTTCACCTCCTTGCAGCTTCCACCTGGATCGGCGCATTGGCAGGATTCTTGTGGATGCTGTTTCGCGCGGGAAGTGGTCAAGTTGACGAGGCAAGGCAGACGTGCAGGGTGCTTGCCGACTTTGCGACTGTCGGATCTTCATTGGTTGTGATTTTACTGCTGACGGGTCTCGCAAATGCTTTTTTCATTTTGCGCGACGGAGATCCCTGGGCCGCTTTGGCGGCACCTTATGGCCAGTTGCTGGCCCTGAAGATGGTCTTGTTTGTGGGCATGCTCGGGTTGGCCGGAGTGAACCGGTTGCGGCTCACGCCGGCCCTCTCCGCAGCCGTCGAGAATGGTGATCCTGAGCGAGCGCTAAAGCCGCTGCGACGGAGCATTGTTCTGGAATTTGGCTTGGGGATCGGGATACTGGTCCTGGTAGCATGGCTCGGGACGTTGGCACCGAACACAACGCCGATAGCATCGTGATGCCTTCTGATGAGCGCGTCAGCTGGAGAACAGACACATGACTCCTAATCAATCTGGCAGCCATCAGCATGGCGACAATGGACTCGCTGCAAATCACCAACCGGATTCTGTACGTGATCCTGTTTGCGGGATGACTGTCGACCCGTCCGCGACCCTTCATCATGCACATCATGGTGATCAAGAGTGGCACTTTTGCAGCGCCAAGTGCCGCACCAAATTTGTTGCTGATCCCGAGCAGTACCTGACACCACCCGAGCCCGTCGATGCGCCTGCTGGGACGATCTGGACCTGTCCGATGCACCCCGAGGTGCGGCAGGATCACCCGGGGGCTTGCCAGATCTGCGGCATGGCACTTGAGCCTGCCGAAGTCGGTCTCGACAGCGGGCCCAGCCCCGAACTGATCGACATGACCCGGCGGTTCAAGATCGGCCTTATACTGGCGCTGCCCGTGCTGGTGCTGGAGATGGGCGGCCACATTTTCCCCGCGCTTCATCACATCGTACCGATGCGGCTCTCGACCTGGATCCAACTCGTGCTGGCTACGCCGGTCGTGCTTTGGGCGGGTTGGCCCTTTTTCGTGCGGGGTTGGGCATCGCTCAAGACCCGAAACCTCAACATGTTTACCCTGATCGCGATGGGCACCGGGGTCGCATGGGTCTACAGTATGTTCGCGGCGCTTGCGCCTGAGTTGTTCCCACCGGCGTTCCGCAATGCCGATGGGAGTGTTGCCGTCTATTTCGAAGCCGCCGCGGTGATCACCGTGCTGGTTCTCCTGGGCCAGGTCCTGGAACTCAGGGCCCGCGAGCGCACTTCTGGTGCGATCAAGGCATTGTTGGGCCTTGCTCCCAAGACTGCGCGCCGACTTCTTGCTGATGGCAGCGATGAAGAGGTCAGCCTAGACGATATCGCAGTCGGTGATCGCTTGCGTGTCCGTCCTGGCGAAAAGGTGCCTGTCGACGGAATTGTCGAGGACGGCCGCTCCTCACTCGATGAATCCATGGTCACCGGTGAATCCATGCCGGTCACCAAGGCCTTGGGTGCCACCGTTATCGGCGGCACGCTCAACCAGACTGGCGCATTGGTGATTGCCGCAACGAAGGTTGGCCGCGATACCATGCTCGCCCGCATCGTCCAGATGGTCGCTGAGGCACAGCGCTCTCGGGCGCCGATACAGCGCATGGCCGATCAGGTCTCGGGCTGGTTCGTGCCTGTGGTGATCGCTATCGCCGTTCTTGCCTTCGTGGGATGGGGCATCTGGGGACCAGAGCCGCGCTTTGCCTATGGCCTGGTTGCGGCGGTCGCGGTGCTGATCATCGCTTGCCCTTGCGCACTTGGCCTCGCCACGCCGATGTCGATCATGGTCGGCGTAGGACGAGGCGCTGGCCTTGGCGTGCTCATCAAGAATGCCGAAGCGCTGGAGCGCATGGAAAAGGTCGACACGCTGGTGGTCGACAAGACCGGGACGCTTACGATGGGGCGTCCTGCGGTCACTGCGATTGTGCCCTCAGCGGGTCACACAGAAGAGGACGTTCTGCGTCTTGCTGCGGCGGTCGAGCAATCGTCCGAGCATCCGCTTGCGCTCGCCATCGTCGACGCAGCAAAGGTGCGCAGCCTCGTGCTGGCTCAGGTTGCCGAGTTCGACTCCCCCACCGGGCGCGGCGCTCTGGGCACAGTCGAGGGCAAGCGGATCGTGCTCGGCAACGCACGCTTTTTGACGGAGCAGAACATCGATACGTCGGCACTGGCGGCGGCAGCCGACGAGCTGCGACGCGAGGGCGCCACGGCAATTTTTGTCGGCATTGATGGACAGGGCGCTGGCGCCATCGCGATAGCTGATCCGGTCAAGCCGACGACACCCGAGGCACTCGACGCCTTGCGCCGCGAAGGCATCCGGGTAGTCATGCTAACGGGTGACAACCGCACCACGGCAGAGGCGGTCGCGCGCAGGCTCGGGATCGATGAGGTCGAGGCGGACGTTCTCCCCGATCAGAAGAGTGCTGTTGTTGCGCGCTTGAAGAGCGAAGGACGCGTGGTTGCCATGGCAGGTGACGGCGTGAATGATGCCCCGGCGCTTGCGGCGGCCGATGTCGGGATCGCTATGGGCTCGGGGACTGACGTCGCCATCGAAAGTGCCGGCGTGACCCTGCTGAAGGGCGATCTTATGGGAATCTTGCGTGCACGCCGCCTGAGCCAGGCGACAATGTCGAACATCCGCCAGAATCTGGTGTTTGCCTTTATCTATAATGCCGCCGGCGTGCCGGTGGCGGCAGGTCTTCTCTATCCGCTGTTCGGCATCCTGCTATCACCAATGATTGCGGCGGGAGCAATGGCGCTGTCATCCGTTAGCGTCGTGACGAATGCGCTTCGACTTAACCGGGCCACCATTTAAGCAAGCCGCGACAACAGGACGTCAGATTTTCATGAGATCCCTACGTACCAGAGTGCATTTGACAGCAAGCCGCATGCACAAATGGCTGTCTCTGATCGTTGGATTGCAGGTCCTCATCTGGATGACGAGCGGCCTTGTGATGAGTGCTTTGCCCATAGAGCGCGTGCGCGGAGAACACCTTGTCGATCGCAAGGCACAGCCGCCAATCGCTGGTATTTCGGCTGTGCGCCCGCTTGGCGAGTTGCTGAGCACGATACCCGGCCCAGTCGAGGAGCTTACTCTTCGCATGCACCACGGCCGCCTGGTGGCCGAAGCGAAGACAAACGGAAGGACCTTGTTGTTCGATCCGTCTACCGGCGTCCGAATGCCAAGGATTTCTATGGATCAGGCGGCTGAAATAGCTCGGGAAAGCTGGAAGGGCGGCGGGAACCCTGCGCTCAAAGTCACCCAAGTCGAGGACCTGTCACCGGAATTCCGGGGACCGTTACCTGCCTGGCAAGTTGCCATCGACGGTACAACGCACGTTTATGTTTCCGGTGAGACCGGGAGGATCCTCGCGGTCCGGACCAGCACCTGGCGGGTCTACGACTTCTTGTGGGGCTTGCACATCATGGACTGGAAGGAGCACGACAATTTCAACAACATCTGGCTGGTGTCATTCGCTGCCTCGGGCTTGATTTTTGCTCTCACCGGCCTCGCGCTTCTTATCATGCGATTCCCGATCAAGATAAGAAAGCGCCGGGCGACAATTTGACCCAATTCAAAGCAAGAGTTGTGCTTGTAATTCATTGATCACGAAAGATTGGAGGTACGAAGTGAAATCAATAATTCTGGGTTTGGCTTTGCTTGCGAGCCCCGCGCTTGCCGCAAGTGACGTGGTGATGCACCGGGATCCTGGTTGTGATTGCTGCGAAAAGTGGGCGGCGCAGGTGCAGAAGGCCTTTGGTCGCAATGTGCGGGTGATCGATGATCGCAACAGGGTGGCCTTCCAGCGCAACTTCGGCATCCCAAGCGCATTGGTATCGTGCCACACCGCCGTTATAGACGGGATGATCTTTGAAGGCCATGTGCCAATTTCCGACATGCAGCGGGTGCTCAAGCTGCGGCCTACCGGAGTTAAGGGCTTGGCTGTTGCCGGGATGCCGCAGGGCGCCGTTGGCATGGAAGTTACAGGGGCTCCAGCTCAGCATTACAATGTCGTCGCCTTCGGCGTCCGCGGCAATCGTATTTTCGCCAGTCATTAATGCGCTGAGTGCCTCCCGTGGGGACGCAATTTCAAAATTTAAGAGCCTTCTCTGATTGGGGCTTTTGAAGTCAAGCTGTATCCTCGTTGTTACGATCGCTCCCATGGGAGGCCTATTACACGGGCAGCCAGCATTTGGAGAACGATCCCTATCGCACCAACAGCAAACTCTATGTCGAACTGGGCGCTATGGGAGAACTGGTGATCGGCAAGGCCAGCCTGTTCATCAATGCAGAGAACTTGCTCGGTTTTCGCCAGACCCGCTACAGCACTTTGCTGCTGCCCCAGCGCGTAGACGGACATACGGTCTTACGGGCGCCGCTTACCGGTGCCACCATCAATGGCGGGGGGCGCTTTCATTTCGGTGCGAAGTGAACATCATGCAGTTCCGCCATCGCCTTGCGAATGATCTGGGCACCACCCAGAAGGCCCAGGCTTGCCAGGATTGTCGCGACGGCAATGTCCGGCCATCCGGCGCGGGTGCCAAACACGCCAAGCGCTGCTGCCACCACAGCGAGGTTGCCAAGGGCGTCGTTGCGCGAGCAGATCCAGACAGATTGCCGGTTGGCGTCGCCTCGCCGATGGCGCCAGAGCAAAAATGCACAGGCACATTGGCAAACAACGCTGTTATGCCAACCGCGCCCATGGTTTCGGCAGCAGGCAAGGTATCGGTCGTCGCCATCCAGATGGTGCTGCCCAGCACCCAGATCGCCAGCAGGGTCAGTGACACGCCCTTGGCGATCGCCGCCCACGCCCGCCAGCGCAGCGCCAATCCCGCAACACCCAGACTGATCGCGTAATTGGCGGTATCACCCAGAAAGTCGAGCGCATCAGCTCGAAGCGAGGCGGATTGCGCCGAAACGCCCGCCATGATTTCCACGCAGAACATCCCGCCATTGATCGCCAGTGCAATCCAGAGGGCGCGACGCCATGCCTGGTCCTGAACCCTCGTAGTATGATCGGTGTCTGCGCCGCAGCAATGTTCAGCCATCGGTTCTTCCTCGCCTTGGGGGCAATGGCTTCCTATGTAATGTCTGAAGCAACTACAGGGTCAAGAGCATGACGTACACGATTGGTGATCTGGCCAAGGCGACCGACACAAAGGTCGAGACCATTCGTTACTACGAGAGGATCGGACTCCTAGCTAAACCTCTCAGGACCTCGGGTAACTATCGCAGTTACGGCGCCGCAGAGCTGGCTCGCCTGTCCTTCATCCGCCGCTCGCGCGATTTGGGTTTTTCGCTCGACCAGATCCGGGCGCTGCTCGCTCTATCCGATGATCGCAATCGCGATTGTTCGGGCATCGATGACATCGCCAACCTCCATCTCCGCGAGGTTGATCGCAAGATCGCTGGTCTAAAAGCATTGCGCAGGGAATTGCAGGCGGTGATCACCTCATGCAGCGGGGGCACCGTGGCGGAATGTAGGATCATTGAGGCGCTTGGGCCGATCCCAATCGTCTGATCAGGAGTCTGCGGTGCTCACCGGATGGATACGAACGAGATTTCCCAACACGTCGATGACTGGTGGGAGCGAGAGCGGCAACTCGCGGTCAACATCTTCCTTGGCCTCATGAACGCCGCGGAGAAGAGCGTCCGGCTAGCCATAGTCTGTATCAATGAGTTCAATCTAGACGAGCGCTTCCCGGTAAGCGCCGCCGGAACCCGGCCTTGCACGGGACTGTGGCGGCGTAGATTTCGCGGGGCAAATGGAGGCCTTGCGAGTGGAAGAAGAGCAGTCAAAAGAGCCTCGTATGGGCGCTCGCCGGGATGGCGGAGCGGTCGTACGGGTGGAACGTCGCCGGAATTGGAGCGACGAAGAGAAGCTGGCGATCCTGAAGGAGACGACGCAACCCGGCGCCATCATCGCGGCGATTGCCCGTCGGTATGGGATTGGAACGGGCCAGCTTTATACATGGCGCAAGCAATTGCTGCGCGGTGCCATGGCAGGATTTGTGCCGGTTGAACTTGTGCAGCCAGAGCCTGCTGGCAAGATAGCGGACACTGGTCGGATCGACATTCGGCGTGGTGGTGGTTTCACGGTCTCGGTGACCAGACTGGTGGACCGCAAAGCACTGCGACTGGTCCTCGAGATTGTCGGGGAGCTTGAAGGTTGAGCCTGACGTTACCGCCCTCGGCGAAGATCTATCTGTCGCTGGCGCCATGCGACATGCGCAAGGGGTTTGACGGACTATCGGCCCAGGTTCGCAACATATTGCAGCTTGATCCTTTCTCCGGCGCTGTCTTCCTGTTCCGGGGCAAAAGAGGTGATAGATTGAAGGCCCTGGTGTGGGACGGGTCGGGGCTTTGCCTTTATGCAAAACGGCTTGAGCGCGGAAAGTTCGTTTGGCCACGGACACGGGATGGTGTCGCCGCCCGGCTCTCTGGCGCGCAGTTGGCGATGTTGATCGAAGGGCTGGATTGGCGGCAGGCCATTGTCCATGAGGAGGTCGCCACACCGACAATTGCGTGAGATAAAGCCGCAGAAAATCGCCACTTTTTGTAGCATTTTCAGGTCTCCTGTCCTATAGGGGCAGGCATGCGGTTCGACCTTGATCGCCTTCCTACAGACCCTGTTCTCCTGCAGAAAATGCTGCGGGAGATGGCGGAGGCTATGGAGGTGGATCGGGATGAGCTGAAGGTTGCGAAGCAGACTGTCAAAGCCCAGGGCCTGACCATAGAAAAGCTGGAGCATCGTCTCGCACGGCTGTTGCGCGTTCAATTCGGGCGCAGCTCCGAGAAGATGGACAACGCGCAACTGCGCATGATGTTCGAAGACGTCGAGGCCATCCCCGAGCCCGCCAATGATGATGCCGCAGCGCTAAAACCGGAACCGGTGCGCAAGGCTGGCACTCGCGCGCCAATTCCGGCGCATATACCGCGCCTGATCGCAGAGCATCGTCCGGAACCGTGCAACTGTGGCGGGGTGGAGACCGTCATCTGCGAAGATGTCACCGAGGTGCTGGATTATGTTCCGGCCCGCTTCCGTGTCCTGCGCCATGTTCGGCCTCGTGTCGCTTGCCGGTCGTGCGAGACAATCCGACAGGTGCCTGCCATCGATCTGCCCTTACCCAAGGTGATGGCCAGCAGCGCGCTGCTCGCACATTTGGTGGTCAGCCGCTTCGTTGACCATCAGCCATGGCACCGCCAATCCGTGATCCTGCGGCGGCAGGGCGTGAACATTGATCGTGATGTGATGGGCCGCTGGGCCCGCAAGTTGGCCTGGCTGATGGCCCCGCTTGGCGAGCGGCTGCTGGCCCATATCCTCAAAGCCCCCAAGATCCATGGCGACGAGACGCCGGTCACCTTGCTCATGGGCGAGGACGGCAGCCACACGGCCTATTTCTGGGTCTATTTGCGCGATGGCCGTTCCAGCGGCGACATGACCCCACCTGCCGTGGCCTTCCGCTTTACGACAGGGCGTGGCGGTGAGCATCCTGCCGCCCATCTTGCCGGATATGAGGGATACCTTCAGGCCGATGGCTATGGCGGTTACAACGTCTTGTATCGCAACCCCAAAACGAAAGCCCCGCGCCGCGTGACAGAGGTCGGCTGCTGGGCGCATTATCCAGAGCATGGTTTTATCTGGGGTAACGCGATTCTCACGTCCGGGATTGACGGAAAAGGTCAGCGTCGAGCTCGTGATAAAAT
>NZ_MKVS01000002.1:0-19408 GCF_001898925.1 Novosphingobium sp. 63-713 | reverse complement strand
CCATGTTCGATCGCCGGCATCCGGTGGAGCGCGTGGACCTCGTCGAAGAGATACCACATCCGCAGATCACGGGTGCGCGGCATGCCCATCAGCGCATTGACCGCCAGATCCATCCAGAGGGTGAGAAGCGCGCGGTTGAGCGTCAGATCGGTATGGGTCGAGGTGATGAACAGGATCGAGCCTGGAACCGGCTCCTCTTGCACCCAGCGCCGGATCGAGAACGGTGGCCGCTCGCCCGGCACTGGATCAGGCAGAAATCGGATCGCTTGCGCATTGGTGTTGAACACGGCGCGGATGGATTCCGCCATGCGCGCGGCCTCAGTGGCAGTCAGCGGGCTCGCGATGGTGTTGGCGAGCTTGGCGTGAACGGCCTTGAGGTCAGCCGACATGAGGTGATGGGCAATCGCGCCATTGGTGGTCTCGCCAGAGGCCGCGAGTTTCACGCACATTTCGACAAAGAGCGTGCGCGCCGCCATGGCCCAGAAAGGCTCGGCATTGCCGCCATCGCTGGGGATCAGCGCGGCGGCGGCCGAGATGTAATCTGCATAATTCTGGCAATCGTTGAAGATGGTCCAAGGCGGACAGCGCTGGTCCATGGGATTGAGAATATGGTCGCGGCCTTCCTCGTAAAAGGCTTCGACAAAGGCACCCGTGAGGTCAAAGACCACGCAGCGTTGGCCGCGCTCCCGCGCCTCTATCACCAGCTTGCGAAGCTGCGTCGTTTTGCCCGCGCCTGTGGTGCCGATGAGCATGGCGTGGGTCTGCTCAAGCCGCCAGGGATAGGCGATCCCTGCCATGGCATAGGGCACATGCAGCCCCAACGCGACGCGCTCGGCGATGGTGGCGTGAGCCACGCGATCGGCCGCCATGGTGGGGTATCGCTCGGCCAATTCGGCGGCGAATTCGGCGGCGTTGTGCGCATCGATCTCGTCCGCCAGCACTGCGGCGCTGACCAGCATGGCGCCGCGCTCGTGGCGCTCCTTCAAGATGTCGACGCCAATCTTCTGCGACAGACGCACGAACCATGTCGCCAGCGGGCCGCTGAAAAACAGCGAACCGGCCAAAGCCACGATCATGCAGCGCATGAATTTGGTCCAGGCCTGCGCGACATCGGGATAGTCGGGCACGTCGCCGATGGTCATCGGCACCACGCTGTCGTCAGGCAAAGTCAGGTTGACGCTGTGGCCGGGGTCGAGATCGACCAGATTCCAAAAGTCGGCGAAGAGCCGCATTTCGACGAGCTGAACCTCATGCTCGCGCATGAGCAGGGCCAGCAGCAGGACAAGCAGCAGGATGAAGCTGAGGGCCGCTGCCAGGATTGGCCAGCGCAGCCCTTCCATCATCATCATGTAGCGCAGGCGGATAAGCTGCGAACCACGGGTGAAGGCCCCGACGTTGCGGACGATCTCGCCGCGCGCCGAATCATGCTCGACCGCCACGGGGCGCCGGTCGAAACGGATGTCGCCATCACGCGCCATGGTAGGTCTGCGCATGTTCGATGGCGAGGTCGAGCAGGCGGTCCGCCTCCTCGGGCGCAGCCCGCTGCACCAGCGTGTCGAGCGCGAGCGTGTTGAACTCGAGCATGGTGACAAGGCGGGCGAAGTCGATCTTCTGACCAAGCTCAAAAAGCGGCAAGGCAAAGTCGATCATCGCCCGAACACACTCGGACTGACGACGGCCATGTTGCTGGGCGAGCCGCTTGATGCGCTCGTATTGCGGCGGGCTGACGCTCAGGCCGCATTGGATCAGTTTGGTCACAACGGCTCCTCACTAGGAGAAGCCTGGTCCGGTTATCGCGAAGCGATGTTTAGCTTACTGGCGGGCCTTGCGCAAGCGGGTGGCCTTCCGCAGGTGGAATGTGGGCTGAAGGGCCATTCCGCCTGCGGAATAGCAATTCAATTCTATATCAATGTCTTATAAGGATTCCCTCTCAACACAGGCGGCTATAGGTCGGCGCAAGGCCTATTATTCCACGGGCGGAATTCGCATTTTTGCTATTCCGGACGCGGAATAACCTGAACATATCATTGATTTCATATAACTTATCTATCCTAGCCCGCCCCTTCTCCGAGCGGTTGAGCCGCGTTCGGTGTGCCGTTCCTTCCCCTTCCAGGGACTGCTTGTGCCTTTCACGACAGCGTTTCTGGAGGCAGTATCATAACTCCGGGAGTTTGAGTGTTGCTCAACAGGCGCAATGTGCGCAGTCTCTCGCCGATTGGCCACTCAAATGTGAAAGCGAATATTCTCGATGCGGCGCGATATGGATTTGATTCGAGATCTCCTGATCGAAATCGAGGACGGGAAAAGTGTGTATGAGCTGATTACCCAAGAAATCGCTGACATCTTGGATATTCCGGACGCAACTACTCTACCAAAGGAAGATGTCTCGAGGGTCGAGGGGCATCTTAAGATGCTGGCTGATGCGAAATTCATTTCATTGAAGCCGTTTGGTGGAGGCTATTGGAAGATCGAGGACATCACCTGGGCTGGCCATGATTTTATCGACAGCGTAAGGGATCCAGAAATATGGAAAAAAACGAAGGAAGGCGCCAGCAAAGCCGGTGGCTTCAGCGCCGAGTTGCTCAAAGATCTCGCAAAAGGCCTGCTTAAAACGCAGATCGAGAAGCATACTGGTATCAAACTGGGCAACTAATCGCCCTATTCAGGCGCGCGGCATGGGGTGGGCTTGCCCCACCCCTACGTCCGCGTGCCTCCTGCCATCGGAAAAAGAGAAGGAGGACGCCGCAGATGCGGCGCCCTCCGAAACGTCAGGCAGCGATGCGCTGGTGGCGTTGGGCGAAAGCGTGGTGGGGCACGTTCGCCTCACGCACTCGGCTCAAGAGGTTGGACTGGATGCCCGAGCCTTCGCAGACGATGGCGTGGACCGGCTTGAGGTTCATCAGTTGCTCGTTGCGGACGAAGCCTGCGCGCTTGCCCAGTGCCCGGTTGAGGGTGAAGCGGACGGTCTTGACGCCACGCGCGGCGGCCCAGGCGTGGGCGATTTGGTCGCAGCCCTTGTGCTGGGCGGTGGTGGCGAGGAGCATGTGTGGCACGCGGGCGTGGGTTTCGTCGAGGGCCTGCCAGAGCAGTTCATGGTCGTGCCAGTCGGTTCCGCCGGAGAAGATCACCACCGGGCCGGTGGGCGCGTGGTCTTCGCGTCGCTTGGCTGCGCGGGCGGCGAGGAAGTCGCGGGCGTCGATCTGGCTGGCGGTCAGGCCGGAGGACACGCGGGTGCCTTTTACGGTTGAGAACGGGCGGCCGGTTTCGACGCGGTAGATCTCGCCCGCATAGTCGCGCATGGCTTCCATCGCCTCACGGCAGTCCATCAGCGTCTGGGCGATGCGCTGGGTTTCCTCCAGTTCGACGGCGTAGATTTCAGAAGGGTCAAAGGCGCGGGCCATGTCGCCCAGCTTCTTGGTGGCTTCATCTTCCCGCTTCTCGATGCGCTGCGAGGTGACGTGGAAGCTGTTGACGATGCCCCAGACGATGTCCTGGCCGAATTCCTCCATGCGAGTGCCACGGAAGAGGTCAAAGACGGTGCCGATCACCATTTCCATCGCGCCGCGCGCGGCCTGCGGGTCGGGCATGTCGGTGGCGACGGGTTCGTCGTGGACGGAGAGTTGCGCCATACTGCCCTGCTCGGTGAAGGCGGTGTCAAAGCCGGGGACTTCGATCTGCTCGCGGTAAAAGGCAGAGAGGGCTTCAAAGTTGGCGAATGCTTGCGTCATGGTGACCTCCAGAAGGCTTCTTGTTCGTCATCCTCGTGATGACGGGAGGTCAGAAGGCGAGCTGGACCAGCTTGTCAGGGACGTTGGCCGGGAAGATGGCTGGCACAGCCAGACCCCGGTTGACGCCGCGCCAGCGGGGCGTGGGGGAGCCGATTTTGTGGTGGGCTGGCCCGCCGCAAAATTGGGGGCACCGCGCATCCTTGCACAAGCGCCCGGCCAGCTTGCCATGATAGGACTACGAGAGAGAGATTGTTGATTTCAGGGGTACGCTACGGTGCCCCAAGCGCCCTGCGCCAGTCGATCGTAACCCGAAGGGCCGAGACCCGCATGGGGCTCGGTGGAGCCCGCCAGCGGGCGGAATAGAGCGCGGTGACCGCCTTGGCGGGCAGGCGCCCATATCTGATATGGTTCAGTTGGCATTCGACGGTGATTAAGTTTAGGCTCTATCGAGATGGAGGTGGCATGGAACACAAAGTGTACGTCATTGGTGGCGAAGATGATGAGATGGTCTCATTTGAGCAATCAGAGTCCGGTCGCAATTGCCGCCTCGTCTGCAAAGTTCGTGATGAAACGCATTTCGCCGAGGAGCCAGACTACTTCGAAGCTCTACGGACGATTCGGAGGCGTGGGCTTGAGCCTTTAGGCCTGATCCCGTTTTGTTATGGAGCCAGCCTAAAAATTTGGCCGTCAGGTATGGCTCGGGATATGGGGCAAGGCCTTAAAGCCTATAAGATCGAAATCGGAAGTCCCGCAGTGGAACTGGTGGGGATATTCGATTCAGGCCCCGACATTATACCTGCCAAGGTTGATATGCAGGAAGCTTATGCGAAAGAGTGGCTAGCTTCATTTCGCAAGAAACTCCCCAAGCCCAATTTAGCCAATCGGCTACGAAATTGGCTTGGCTCGTCCCAAGATAGATGAAAACGTAGGGCCAGCACCGATAGGTGCTGGCCCTACGGCGGCCACATCAATGCACCGCCACCACGTCGATGAGCAGGCCATCGAGGCTATCGATGCCGCGCTCGCTGGCGATCAGGCTCCAGGTGGCGACCAGTTCCTCGAAATATTCGGCATCGACCAGCGTTTCGGCGCTGGCTTCGCCAAGCTGGCTCTGTTCCCAGGCAAGGGCATGGGCGGCGTCGGTCGAAGAGGCGATGGCGTTGCCCAGATGGGCGGCGATCTCGTAATCGCTAATCGTAGCGGCTTGGGCGCGGATGCGGGCGACCATGGCCGGGTTGGTGACGGTGATGCCGCAGGGGACGCAGGCGAATTCATCGAAGGCCGAGGTGTGAAACATGGGCTTGCTCCCGAAAGAGAAAGGGCGGCCCGTGGGGCCGCCCGTCTTGGTCAGATGAACTCGATCTCGTCGGCGACGATCTCGGTGTTGTAGTAGGTTCGCCCGTCCTTCTCGTTCTTGGTGTAGCGGATCTCACCGGTGACGATCAGTTTGTCGCCCTTCTTCTTGTGGTTGGCGATCGACTTGCCCAGGCCGTTGAAAGCCTTGATGGTGTGGAACTGGTCGTAGGTTTCGGCGTAGCCATCGTCGCCCTTAACGACCTGGCCGTCCTTGATGACCGGCCTGCTGGTGACGAGGGTGAAGCTGACGCCACCCTTGCTGTCGGTGCCGAAGCGGCTGATGTCGGAAGTGATGCGGCCGGACAGGAAAACCTTGTTCATGGGAAGTCTCCAGATCTTACCGGCGAGCCTTTCCCGCCGGGATGAACTGAAGCGCAGCCCGCGATTGAGGGGGCGCCGCACCGGAGCGAAGCGCAGGGGAACCTCCATTTTTTGAGTGGTGCGGGCCTGAGCGTAGCGAAGAACTCGGTCGACAAATGGGGGTTGCGGCGGCCCCGCGCGGGCGTAGTGTTCATCCCTTCTCTGGCGGGATGGCTTGCCGGTCAGATTGCCCGGAGATGTGTGCTCAAGGTTGTGCTTGGCTGTCGGGCCGCCGTGGAATCAGGTGCCCTGCTTGGCGCTTGCCATGGCCTAACTTGCCGTCACGTGCTCTCGCGCTGGTGCTAGATGGTCGCCAGACAAAAGAACCGGAGCATGGCTTGGCTTTGACCCGCAGCCTTCCACCCGCGGTGTTAAACCCGGCAGGCGGTCTCCTCGAACCACCACGCGGCGACAAGCTGATCGTCACCGGTGATGCTGCGCCCATTCGAAGCGGAACGGGCGCGCCACAACAGCCACGTCGGCTGCGTGTTCATCGTTCAGGCCTGTGCGGCGGCCTGCTGGTTGAGCGGGTTTTCGGGATCAAGGCATTGCAGCGCATGATCGATATGCATGGCTGCCAGCAGATCCCCGGCTTGCGTGAGCCGTCCCTTCACCTCGGCCAAGGTTGCCTTGATTGCCTGATACTCGGCGGGTTCAAGCGGGTTTGAGACCCCGGTCATTTGTTCAGTTCCATCCTTTTTGCCCAAGGTTGGCGGGCATGAAATTGCAACAGACGGCAACACGACCGTCAATCGCCAATGCGGTTTGTAGAGAATACTCCGTGGTGAAATACTCTTCAACCGTGGCCTTTCCGGTGCATGGAAATCCGGGAGACATTGGCGATCAATCTACGCAGGCTTAGGCATGCCGCTGGCTTGTCGCAGGAAGAGCTTGCGCACCGCGCTGACATTGACCGCACCTACATCAGTTCCATCGAGCGCCGGCAATATGCCGCCAGCATCGAGGTCGTCGATCGCTTGGCCAAGGGACTGGGCATCGAAGCATCGGAATTGCTGCAACCACCACCAACGCCAGACGGCGAATAGTAGACCTTCCCCCTCGAAGATCCCGCCCAGCATTGAACGAAAAAAGGCGACCCGTCGCAAGACGGGCCGCCCATAGCGACAAGCATTCTGAAGGTTGGGGTCAGGCCGCCTTGGCAAGACCCGGTTCGAGATCGCCGAAGGGCGAGGCATCACGGCGATCATCATCGCTGCTGCCAAAGCCATCGTTGGCCGCGCCCATCACGGCCGTATCGGCGAAACCGGCCTCGGCCCGGCGGCGCGGGCGCGACCAGGCGATGTTGAGCGCGCCATCGGCCTGCGCGAAAAGCGCAATCGACAGCGGAGCCTCGAAGCTGGGATCGTCGATCTGGCCCTGAAGGAAAGTACTGCCGCCGTTGTTCGCGGTCTTCTCCCACAGGCCGCCTAGGGGCAAGAACTGGCCATTCTTGGCGCGGACCATTACGTCATATTTGGGGGCGGCGGCGTTGCGCGAATTGACCGGGCGCAGACCGACCACGAGGTCGAGCGTGGCAGTCTGGATCTTGCCCATGTAAACGCCAGCGCCGTTGAGCTTCAGTTCACCGATATTCATGGCCGTATTCTCCTCTGGCCCGACACCCTCTTGCGTCCTGGGTGCCGAAGGTTGGTTTGCGTCTTTGGCCCCTTGGCCCCAGACACCCATCCTCATTCCCCTCAGCTCTTCCCCGCCCGGTGGCCGCTACGCAGCCCCGCTGCCGGAGCCGCGCAAGGCACGAACCCTGCACAACGCCAAGGCGCCGCAGGCAAGAAAAAGACGCCCCGCGCGATCATCACCCGAGGCATCGCCAGGAAGCCGTCAGGCCGCGTCCAGATAGGTTGGATTGTCGTTGGCCGAGGTCGCCACGCGAAAGCCGGAGCGGCGCTGGGGGCGCAGCCATGCGACGTTGTAGCTGCCGTCGTCCTGACGGAATGCGCTGATCGCCAGCGGGCGCGCCATCGAGGGGTCATCGATCCGGCCCTGGAGGAAGCATTCGCCGGTGGTCTTCGAGGTCTGCTCCCACAGCGCCCCGATCTGGACGGCCGCCCCGGCGGGGCTCCGCGTGCAGATCTCATAGCGCGGGGCATTGGGGTGGTTCGATGCCACGCCGCGCAGGGCGAAGTTCATGGCGACGGTCAGTGTGGCGATGCTGCCGGTCAGCGCGCCGCGGTCATTGGCGCGAATGGTGCCGATGTTCATGGGGTTTTCCTTTGGCAAAGGCCCCGTTTTGCATTCCAGGGGCCGGAGGGTGGGATGCGTCTCTGGGCGCCTGCGCCCACGACACTCACGTTCCACCCGCTCTCCTTCTCGCACCGATCAGCAGTTTTCAGGCGCGGCCTGCGTCACTGCGGCATGATAGTAAGGCGTGTGCAGGCAGCAAATGTTCTCCGGCGACCAGCGCAGATGCCCGCCGGACAGGAAGCGCCCGTCCTCCGGCTTCACGGTCACCGGCCCATTGGCTGGCACGTCGAAGAAGGTGCCGTTGATCGGGTCCATTGTTGCCACCCAGCATTTCTCGAAGGTCACGGGGCGGCTGAGGTCGAGCGCAATCAGCTCCGGGATCGGCACGATCGCGTAGAGGCAAAAGAGGAACGAGGTCGAGCAGGCATTGTCGATGATTTCGGCAAGCTGCTCGTGGCTGATGATCGGCGCGCGCCGTCGCCTCGCGTTGCGCGGCAAGGCGCAGTCGGCCGGATGGCGGTTGCCGCTGGCCTTGCGGAAATCGCCCATGGTGTAGCCGAGGTTGTTCAGCGCGAATTGCAGATTGGTGGTGATGGCCAGCTCGCTCGTCTCGGGCCACGAGCGGTGCGAGAAGACCAGCGCATCATCGAGCCAGCGCTCGGCGCTGAAGCGGAACAACAATTCGCAGCGGTCATAGCTGGCGAAGAGATCCGCCACGCTGCTGTCATCACGCTCGGCGGCTTGGTCCTCCCACGCGTAGCGGATGGCATCGATGGCATCGTCGTCGTCATCCAGCCCAGCCTCCGCAAGGTTGGAGCGCAATTGGGGCGCGACCTTGTGATACCAGGTCTGGCCGAACTCGGCGGGCGGGAACTCGGTCTCCATCACCTCCTCGATCTCGAGACCATCATAGCGGGCATCGATGATCTTCGCGGCAAGTGCGTTGAGGCTTTTGAGCGACCAGCAGTCGGAACGGTCCCGCCAATAACGGGTATGCGGGAAGTTCTCCGCCAGCGCCCCGATCCAGGTTTCGCCAGCGGTGCTGGCCAGAAAGGCGGGATCGGCAAGAGCATTGGGCGCGGGCAGAGCGGGAACGGTGAACATGGTCTGGGGCCTCCCTTTGGGTTCACCCGGCCCGTCTCCCTCTCAACTTTGCCGCCGCGCAGCGCCCCATGCTCGCATCAAAGCGAACGCCCAGCCATCCTCTCGGCTACAGCGATCATATCCTTCCATTGCGGGCTACCCCGAGAAAACGTCCAGACTTGGGGCTTTTGATACCATGCAATGTCTTGGCGAAGGCGCTGCCGGTATGACTTTGGGTTCAGCCCGAAATGGGCGGCGATGGCCTCCGCATTGTCGAGATGGGCGCTGTTGCGGATTGATAGAACAGGCGGGTGGCTTCGCTCAGACAGTGCCGGCTTGCTGAGCGGCGAGTTTGAAATTGACCGCCCGATGGCCACAGGCGTGACTACGCCCTCCAATTGCGAAAGAACAGCAGCACGAGCCGCCGATATCCGCCGATGTTCCACGGATTGCGCACATTTGGCGAGATTGAGCGGGGGCGCGAAGCGCCCGATCAATATCGTCTCAAGAGGTTCCGGGTCTGCACATGGGTAGATCGCAAGTTCGAGGTTTTCGTGCATCCAGGCTGTCAGCCGCCTCTCAGAGGCTGGTGCCAAGCTCCAGGTATTACGGGATGCGGGTTTCGCCATCAGGATCGGCTCGAGCGCCAGGGCCTCTCTCAGCAAGACAGAGAGACTCTTTCGTGGTGAATGGTTTCGTGTCGATGCGTTGAAATGGCAGCGACCTTTGAGCCCCTTACTGTTCGCCGCCAGGCCGATATAAAGCAGGCCGTCCGCGCCCGGCGTGATGCCGTCCAGCTCTGCGCCACGGCGAAGAAACAGCGCATACAGGCCATGGTCGCAACCAAGATTGAATTGCGCCCTTGGTGCGCGATGCCAGTCCAACGGAGATAAGGGGTGGTCACGAGTCATGGCCTTGTAAGCTAAGCCAGATCGCTGAGGGTTTCCAATGCCTTCGGCCGGATGCGTCATACTTGCGATCATGTCTCGTCGCGGGCATTGTCTGGACATGCCAAAGTCATACGATCCCTATGCCTATATCATTCGCCTTGAAGCCAGCATCGTTGGCATCGAGCCCTCGATCACGCGCACCGTGGAGTTGCCGAGTGATCTGAATTTCGCGCAACTGCACGAGGTTCTGCAGGCGTCGTTCGGTTGGACCGACAGTCACCTGCATAAGTTCCATGTCGGCGGACTGACCGTCGGCGCGCCGGAGGCGATAGAGGATCCGGATTATGGACCGAGGGTTCTTGAGGCTACCGAGATCCAAGTGAAGGATCTGACCTTTCCATATGAAGCCGACCCGTCGCTCACCATCACGTACCAATATGATTTTGGCGATGACTGGCAGCACAAGCTGGTTCTGCGCCGCGCCGAAATCGAGGATGGGGTCAAATACCCGCGCTGCATCGCAGGCGAACGCGCGGGGCCGCCAGAAGACGTCGGCGGCTACCCCGGCTACGCCGATTTCCTGGAGGCCTGGCTCGACCCGACGCACGAAGAGCACAAGGCGATGCGGCGCTGGGCAGGCAAAAAGTATGATCCGGAACGCTCCGACCTTGAGGCCATCAACAAGGCCATCGCCAAAGCAATCCGTGCCTGCAGTGGTGATTATCGGCAAAGGCAAGTCTGAGCCATTCGTTGTCAGGCCACTGGTCGTGACCGATCTGGCCGGGTCATCTCCGCCCAGTCGTTGCACCTCGGCGGACAGCGCTCAATGGCGAAGGGCAAAGCGGGAGATTGCCGGGCAATAACGACCGAATGCGCCGCTTGCACGCCTTCGCGATCATTGTCGGGCAGCAGGATGACCTGCTCAATGCCGTCACCAACGGCGAAGCCGCCGAAGTTTCGCACGCCAAAGCAGGTGCCCGCTTCGCGACCCGTGATCTGGCGGTAAGCGCAGGCCGTTTCAAAGCCTTCCGCAATCCGCATGGCCCCGCCTGCGAAGGCGGCAGGCCAGGTGCCGCCGCGCGAATTGCCGAGCATCATGCGATGGGTTCGCCTGCCCGTGGCAGGATCGAGGAACAGGCGCTGGATCGCGATCAGGCGCTGGGCTTTGAAGACGCCGACCAGCAAGGCTGGAAGGCGAAGCGGCACAGGGCCGCGCCCCATCGGACAGGCGAGATGGAAGCGCACATCGGGCGGCAGGAAGGTGATGCCGCGGATGTCGCGGAGGTAGCGCTGCGCCAGCGTGCCCGCGATAGGCGAAGCCTCGCTCCAAAGGCGCTGGAAGGGCGCAGGCCTATCATTGGCCGGGACGGGCAAAGCCCGCTGGCCAAGCACCGAATGGCCGAGCACCTCGCGGATCGCCCGCATAACCTCGCTCCCGTCGCAGCCAGCAAAGCAATGGACGAGGATCGATTGCCGCCCCTGTCGTATCGACAGGCTGGGCGTGCGATCCTCATGGGCTGGGCATGGCACCAGCGCATAGCGGCCATTCCAGCGCCCGCCGAGGCGCTCCACAATGGCGAGCGTCTCAGCCGTGGGTTGATAGCGCATGGCAAGCAGTCCTGATGATGGTGAGATCAGCCACGGCAATGGCGGCAGCCAGAGCCGTCGCAGCAATCGGCCCAGGCGCTGATGTGGAGGGTTGAACCGTCCTTGAAACGCGCTGAAACGCCAGTGGCGTATTCAAAGGTGCTGGCGTCGCGGTCGAGTTCGAAGCGCCAGTCCTCCTCAAGCCTTTCCCAGACCTCGTAGATGTGAACGAGGTTGCAGTTGAAGTCGGGAAAGGAATGGCGCGCGAGGTCGGCGATGGTGACCTCGGCGCCGAACCTTTCGTGGGCGCGGTCGACGACAAGCTGCCCGCACATCAGTAATCCTCGGGCAGCAGGATGGTCATCACCCGCGTGGTGACCGAGGCATCGGCCGGATCGTCCGAGCCGAATTCCATGGCCGCGTCGTAATAATCGATCTTCATCCACACCTTGCGGCCGAGGAAGTCGATGGCGGCGAAATCCCGCTCGGGGCTGTCCTCGGAGAAAGTGCAATGGCGAAAGGCCGCCATCAGGCGGGCTTGCAGGACGATAGGCTCTTCGGGCGCGCCCTCGGCCTCGGCCAGTCGTCCGAGGCAATTGCGTGTGATGACGACGCGGGCCGTCCGGTCGAGGCCAAGGCGGGTGCGGTCATTGAGCCGGGCGATCTGTTCCAGGCTCGCGTCAGCGCCCGCCGGCTTGGCGGTGGTCAGCATGATGGTTCTCCGGTGGTGGGATTCAGGCGGCAGGCGTGGTGAGCGCGGCCAGTGCGGGATCGATGGCGAAACCGAGGGCTTCGGCCAGCGCGATGGCGGCCGCGATGTCGTCGGTGCTGATGTTGAAGGCAGCGGCGAAATCCGCCAGCGCCTCGTGCGCCTGGGGTTGGACGCCATGGAGTTTGCCCGTCACCTGGCTGACGGCAAAGGGCCAGCAATGGGCCACGCCGACGACGCCTTCCGGCAGGATCATCAGCGTATCCCCGCTGGCGATCCGATCGTCGGTCTGAGTTGCATCATAGGCATTGCCGGTACTGGCAAAGCCATGAATGCGCCGGGGCGTGAAGGCGAAGCGTTCGCTATCCGTGAGCATCGAGGGGGAAACTTTCGGGCGAGCGGAATTGCTCGCCACGCCACCTTCCACCTCAACTCTTTGACTGGCGCCCAGACATCGGTCTGTGCCTGACGGCGAATAGCGTCATTCGAATGGCAACATTCCCATCAGACCGCGCCCCGCCCACCGGGTCGTTGTCTGCTCAACCGCCAGTTCGTCCTCCCATGTCTGGCAAAGCCCGAAGGCTTCACGCGGAGAACCTTCAATCCATATCTTCCAGTGATCCTGCCGCAAGATCACTGGCATCCGGTCGTGGACCTCGCGCATCTGGGGCGAACTTTCGACCATGACCATGGTGTAGGCATCGCCCCATTCCTCGGTTGCGCGCCAGAGGCCTGCCACCGCGAAAGGCTCCCCTCCGGGCAGCGAATACCAAGTCCGGGTCATCTGGCCGGTCTCACCTTCCGGCTCGGCCCAGGCCGAGACAGGGATCAGGCAGCGCCGGCTCTCAAAGCTGGCCCGCCAGAAGGCGGTGCTCAGCTTGTCGTCGCGGGCATTGGTGACCGGCTTGGGTTTCAGCTTCTGGCCATTGCGGCCAGTCATGACCAGCGGGAAGCCCCAGTTCATAACCTTCAGACGGCGCCCGGCCATCACCAGGCCAGGATAACCGGGATAGACTTCTTCGCTGTAATTGGCGCCTTGGGTGGCCTCGACACCAAATAGGTGGGCAATGTCGGCGGTAGGTTTATTCAGTCGATAAAGATTACACATATGACCTTGCCTCTCCCCCAGCAGTTTGTGTGTCAACCGCCGCAACACTGAATACGGTTTTTGGCCCCGGCAGGCGGGTCGACTATAAGCTGGAAGCTTGCCCCAAACTTTCCAAAGAGCGGCCTTCGGGCTGACCATTTTTGCCCGATGGTCTGTGCCGACCGGGCCATGCCCCTATTGCCTACAAGTTCCTATTATGTTCTCATTTATGGCTCACCCGATTCGGGCCGGAGCCCATGCGAAAACCAACGACGATTGAACACCTTTATCTTGATTTTGATGGATTCTTCGCTTCCGTCGAGCAATTGCGCGACCCTCGCCTGCGGGGGCGGCCAGTTGGCGTGATCCCTTATGCCGGCGGCGGGCGCACCTGCATCATCGCGTGCTCGCGCGAGGCGAAGGCGCGCGGCGTGAAGAACATCATGATGGTCGATGAAGCGCGCCGGATCTGCCGCGACATCGTTCTCGTGCCGCAAAAACCGGATCTCTATCGCAGGGCGCACAACGCCCTGATCTCGGAGATCGGATCGGTGATCCCGGTCGATCAGGTGAAGTCAATCGACGAGGTTTCGTGCTGGCTGGACGACACCCAGCGGGGCGAGCCCACCGACCTTGCCCAGCGGATCAAGAACACCATCCGCTACAACATCGGCGCCACGCTGACCTGCTCGATTGGCTTTGCTGCCAACCGGCACCTGGCCAAGATCGCTAGCGACACCAAAAAGCCCGATGGCCTGACGATCTGGTATCCCGAAGACGTACCCGCGCAGCTCGCGAGGCTGAAGCTGGACGATATTCCCGGTATCGGCCGCTCGATGGTGAAGCGGCTTGCCGCGGCCCGCGTCGGCGATGTCCCGGGCCTGCTCGCGCTGCAACCCAAGCAGATGCGGGCGCTGTGGCGCAATGTGACCGGCGAGCGGCTTTGGTATGCGCTCCATGGCTATGCGGTGGAGGCGCCGGAAACCGAGCGGAACATGTTCGGTCATGCCCGTGTGCTGCCGCCCGATCATCGCAGTCTGGATGACGCGCGCACCATCGCCCGCCTGCTGCTGGTCAAGGCGGCAAGGCGGATGCGGCGGTCCAATTTCTATGCCTCGGCGCTCTATCTCTGGCTCAAGGGCTTCGAGCGTGGCTGGGGCAATGTCGCGCCTCTGGGCGAGGTTCAGGACGACATGGCCATTCTCGCCGCGCTTGGCGAGTTATGGGAGCGGGTGACGGCGGTGATCCCGCCGGCGACCAAGATCATGCGCGTCAGCGTGACGCTGGGGGAACTGACGCTCGACACGGCGCGACAGCCCGATCTGTTTGCCAATGACGACAAGGAAAGGCAGCGCTGCGAGGCCTTGAGCCGGACCATGGACGGGCTCAATTCCCGTTTCGGCCAGACGGTGGTCAGCGTCGGCCCCTGGGCACCTCCCGCTGGTGGCAACGTCGGGTCGAAAATTAGCTACACACGCATTCCAGAGGCGGAGGACAACTGGTGAGTTGGCTCGACGCTATCCAGTTGCGCGATCTCGACACCGAAACGCGGCTCGAACTCACCTGCCGCACCTGCGGCAAGGTGCGCTTCGTGACGCCGGCGCATTTGCTCACGCTCGGCGATTTCGGGCACCTATGGCTTTCGGAAGTCCAGGCCCGCGCCCGCTGCAAGCAGCGTGGCTGCAAAGGCGCCATGCGCCTTGCCATGCCGCAGCGCGGGGGTACGAAGGGTTTTGTTGGGGGTATTGCCTGATTACCCCCTCGTGACTGCAAAATATTGCGCTATGCAGGTGTCGTCACCGAATGGATGAGGACATTATTTCCATGGCCGATGAAACGCTGCTGACGCTGGCTGCAGATATTGTTTCCGCTCATGTCAGCCACAATGCCGTCGCGGCTGACCAACTGCCTGTGCTGATCCAATCGGTCTATACCTCTCTGGCAGGCCTTGGTCAGGCGCCCGCTCCGGTGGAAGAGAAGCGGGAGCCTGCCGTCTCGGTCCGCTCCTCAGTCAAGGCCGATGCCATCACCTGCCTCGAATGCGGCGCGAAGATGAAGATGCTCAAGCGGCACCTTTCAACCGATCACGGTCTGAGCCCTGCCGAGTACCGCACACGCTGGAACCTGGCCGCCGACTATCCGGTGGTCGCGCCAGACTATGCCGCAAAGCGCAAGGAACTGGCGGTGAAGATCGGGCTTGGCCGCAAGCCGAAGGTGGTTGCCGAAGTGGCGCCCACGCCGAAGCCCAAGGCGACGCGGCGGACGAAGCAGGCGGCACCTGCGTAAGGGCGCTTCGGGAAGATATTCTGAACCGCCAGGCTGGTGCGATTTGGGACAACCCTGTCGCTATCAAGCATGAACTGCAATATCCGATTTTTCCGAAACCGGACCCTCGTGCTATCGCATCTTGCACCTTATCAACGGGCAAAGCGGGGCGTTTGTAGACGGGCGGGATTCGGGAAGAAGGTGAGCAACGGCGGACACTGGATTGGAGAAATCTACCCATAGAGGTCATCGCCGTGACTGCAATTTTGCTGTCTGCAAAACATCTCAGCGATGATTTTGAATACTGATATTTTCGAATAATCGCAATTAAGTGGCTGTTTTTAAGAAAAATTCGTCATTTAATCTGCACGCATTAATTTAGGGAAATCGATGCAGCATTCCATATTGACGTGGGCACAGATCGCCCAAAACTACCAGATGGGTACAATCATTCTGGGAAATGGATCTAGTATTTCTGTTTCCCAGAGTTTTAGTTATGGATCTTTGCTAGAAAATTCCCATCAAAGGGGCTTGCTTTCTACAGATGTTTTGGCGATTTTTAATTTTTTTGAAACATACGACTTCGAACTTGTACTCCGCCTAGTTTGGCAGGCGGCCAACGTCAACAAAGCGCTTTTGATACGAGATGAGCGCACGTACCAAGCCTACCTAAATGTCAGGGACTCCCTGATAAGAGCGGTCCGCGAAGTGCATCCTGAATACGCCTACGTAGCCGATAAACTGCCAAATATTTATCGTTTTCTAAAAGAATTCGACACAGTAATTTCCCTAAATTACGATCTTCTAGTTTACTGGACGATTACTTACGGATTATCCATTCAAGATGGTCACCAGTTCAAGGATTGCTTCACATTCGGACGATTTGGTGAAGACTGGTGGAGATTTCGAGAGGCCTATACAGAGCAGACGAACACGTTGGTATTTTATCCGCACGGAAACTTGGCACTGTGCCGCAATGCCGTAGAACAAGAGTCTAAAATCCACAAAATCGGAGAGAAATTTCTAGAAACCATACTTCAGGAATGGGAAGGCGGGCAATGCGTGCCGCTATTTGTCAGTGAGGGAACTGCGCAGCAGAAGATTGCCTCGATCCAAAACAGTTACTATCTCTCCACAGTCTATCGGGAGGTTCTGACATCGCAGCGATTCACTTTGACCTTGTACGGTTGGGGAATCGGACAACACGACCGGCATCTGTTGAGGCGGATGCGTGGAAGTGGCATCCAGCGGGTAGCTGTTTCGGTATTCCGTGGCAATCAATGCTATTGCAACTATGCTTTCGGAGTTATCCAAGAAGATTTGGGGCCCGTCCAAGTTGATTTCTTTGATAGCGAAAGCCCTGGCTGCTGGATACATCCAAATATGTCGGGGCACTGACTCGAAGTTTACCAACCGACTGCGACTAGGCAACAACAAGTTTCGGGAAAATCCGCTGTCCATATCTTACCATGAACGGCGTAAACTGGTCGCGAGCTGGCGGTTGAACCATCGTCATCATTCGGTGACCTGGGAATAGCGGGTGCATCGGTGTCGAGCCGGAGTGCCGCCTGCCCCAGCGGGGTCAATTTCGATAGAATTGATGTCGAGACTGTATGGCGTCAGAAATCGTGCCGTTGCTCGGGCCGTTGCTGCGGTCGGCCTCCTCTCACATTCGGGGCGCATGAATCGAACGGCGGTGAACACCACCCGGGCCGGCTTGCCTAGCGCTCGATCTGCCGGATTTCATCGAGGATCTTGCGCCTCCCCAATACCAGTACCTGCCTGATCTGGTGCTCTTTCCAGAGCCATCGGCCATATTGGTGTAGTTGCTCGATTGGGCCGCCGTCACCCAGCGCCCCCTCGAATCCAAGATCCAATGTTTGCATAATCTCCTTGGCCACACCGAGGCATTGTTCGGGCGACGGCAGCTCGTAGCCGGACGTTAGCAGCTGCCGGACCCGCACCGACATGAAATCCGATAGCCGGCTGGCACCACGTTCCAGCACCTCCGGCGAGTGCCAGGAGATCGAGTCCCCCGCTTCAGAATAAGCGTAATAATGCTCATGATCTCCAACCCGCTGGTGTGGAGCGATCGAAATGTGCCCCTTCAGGAACGGCTGCCGACCGAAGCGGCTGATCCACGAGTTTAGCCACCAGCCATGCCGGATCTGGGATTCGTGCCACATCCACGGATCATCGCGGAAGCGATCACCTTCGAGGATGCCCTTCCAATATTTGTCGCGATCGAGATAGAGTGGGGCTACATATATCGCGTAGCTGACCGGCGGGCGATTATGCTCTAACAGGATGTTGTGTTGGAGATCGGGGGCATTCTTTGCCCGCTTCCTCAGCTCGAAGAAAAGGGTCGGATCGTCGGGCAATTCGTGCTGTGCGCGAAACCGACGGATCTCCTGCAGCGCGCTCTCGTCGACCCGGCGACGCTGAATCGGCCGGCTTTTAATCGAGCACAAGCCAGTTGACTTCTTGAATTGAATATAGATCGGGACTGTCACGTCATAGAGCTTGTCGGCGCCGGTGAGTTGCTCATCGACATGATGCAAGCGGAACGGCATTCCAGATGCGCACCACCCGAGATATTCGGCCACGTCCGCTTCGATCTGTCCTTCACTCAAATTTCCGCGGATCACATATGTTGCGCTCATCCCGCCCTCCTGTGCGCCGACTATAGCGATATCGGTCGGGTAGCAAACGAAGTTGCGTACGGATTCCGAACATTTCTGTGCACTATAGACTTGGCCCTCGCGCTAGGGATGGCAGGCCACCGTCACCCATCTCGCTGTTCGTCGAGGCTCTGAGCTCCGCCGTCGGCGAAGGCCAGAGATAGGTATCTTCTCAATCAATAACCGATTTCGCCACGAGCAGCCATGACGACAACCCAACTTAAATGACTGAACTTGGTCGTTATCGACCACGCACGCCGATTCCGATCAAGCTCGACTGCCTGTAAGGTCTGGCCTGTCGTCACCAATCTGATCATTCGCTGGCACATGTGACTTACGTTGAGCCAGACCGACCTCGCGTAGCAACTCCCGCAGTGGCTCCTGCTGCTGAAACAGCTCATCCAAGCAATCCGCCGCACTGTCAGCAAAAGCATCATTGTCGGGATCGCTCATGTCGAGCACCTGCGCGACAGATTGCAGGAGCCTAAGCATGACGGGCGCACGAGCAATGAGGCGCAGATTGGCCAGCGCCTCGTCATAACGGCGGGCTCCCGCCTGCCTGACTGTGCCGATGCAGGTGTAACTGCCGGACACTGGATCCATGGCCGCGATCTCGGCAAACCAGTGGAACGGCCAATCAGCGGTGGTGCGGCAAAGGCTGCCTTCGCACCATTCGCCAGGGGTGGGCAATCGGGACATGATTATCTCCTGAAAGAGCCGGATCACGCAGCTTGGAGCCAAGGCTGATCGACAGGCTGATGGATAGGGGCAAAGCCGAGGCGCTCAGCAGCGGCATCGAAATTAGGCGCGATGCTGGCGAGCCAGCGTCGGGCCGGGCCAGAAACATTGCTCCATTCACAGCGGATGCGGTAATCGCGGTAGATCCGTTCACCGATCCAGACGGCGGCTCGGCTGTCGAGGCAGGTCAGGCCAATGTCGGCATAGGGATTGCGCAGCAGCACGCGATGCGCAGTCCCCCGCCAGCGGTGGATGGGATCGAAGGATCGCATATCCCGCCGCATGTTCGTGCGGATCGCTGCCACCAGATCAAGGTAGGTGGGATAGCAGTCAGCGGACGGAATGCCCAACAGAGGGCGGCAGGCAGCCTGCGCGCCGTCAGGCCAGATGGAGGCGATGGCCACGGCGCGCCTCATGCAGCCAGCGGTAAAGGCGCTACAGCTGCCTTGTGCGCCGCGTGTATCCAGTCGGCTGCGGCCTGTGCCTGGGCGGCGGCGTTGAAGATCGCCTTGGGATCGTGACGCAATGCCCCCAGCCAACTGGCGAGATAGGCCGCGTGGTCGGGCCGTGGTGTGTAGGCGAGCCCCAGATCGGCCATCAGGTAACTGGCGCCCAGCTCGGCAACATATCCTGACAGTCCAGCGAAAAACGGCGGTTGGGGGATCAAAATCATCGGTAGCCTCCAGCCCCACCCAAAACCCCAAGGCTCCCCCGAGGCGGGG
>NZ_MKVS01000001.1:0-23400 GCF_001898925.1 Novosphingobium sp. 63-713 | reverse complement strand
CCCAATGCGCCGAAATCTCCGGCACCCAAGGATTATATCCCAAAATACCCCAGATAAAACCATGCTCTGGATAATGTGCCCAGCAGGCGACAGGCACAATCTGCCCGGGCTCGCGGTCCGGCGCATAAAGCCGCTCGAACCCGGCATAGGCATCGGCCTGCAGGAAACCCGCGAATGTCTTGAGGTGCTCGCGCGGCCGCTCACCCTTGCGATCATGGCTGTAGCGGAACAGTGCTGCCGGTCTATCCGATGTGTCCCATCGTCGGTTGTCGCGCAGATAGACCCACAGCCTGCCGGTGGCCGTCTTGCCGGTCCCCGGCGCCAGCACCGGAACGGGCGTATCATCGGCATGAAGTTTGACACTGGCCATGACGTGATCGGCAATCCTGTCGACCAGCGGTTGCAGCAGCCAGCTTGCCTGCCCCAGCCAGTCGGCCATCGTCGAGCGGCTGATCTCCACGCCTTCGCGGGCGTAAATCTGCGACTGACGATACAAAGGGAGGTGGTCGGCGAACTTGGAGACGATGACGTGGGCGAGCAGGCCAGGCCCAGCGCGACCACGCGGCACGGGAAGCCCTGGGGCCGGTGCCTGGCTGATGGCATCACAGCGATTGCAGGATAGCTTGGGGCGCACATGCCGGGTAACGCGGAAGCGACCGGGGACATATTCCAGCACCTCGGTCACGTCCTCGCCGAGTTTGCCCATCGTGCCGCCACAGGCCGAGCAGCCGTCAATATCTGGCGCGGGGTGCATGATCTCATCACGGGGAAGATGGTCGGGCAGTGGCGCGCGGCGCGGCTTGCGTGGGGCGGCCGTTGCGGGCGCATCATTGGGCACGCGGCCTTCGACGAGGCACTCGGCATGGGCATGCTCGGCCTCAAGGTCTTCCAGCGTCAGTTCAAGCTGATCGGCCTCTGCCGCAAGGCGCTCGGAGGATTGGCCGAACTTCATGCGCCGCAGGCGGGCCAGCTGAACCTTGAACTTCTCAATCTGCAGCGCCGTCAGCTTTATCGAATTCTGGGCCGCTTCCAGCCTCTCGCGGGTCTCGTCATGGGCGGTCCGCTCGGCGGCCAGCGCCTGTTCCGAAGCCACCGCACGCGCCAGCATGGCAGCCGCAAAAGCGCGCAATTCTGCTGGATCAACAGGCAGTTCGAGATCGTCGGGAGACACGCTCCCCGCTAGCAGAATCTGCCCTTCCACCCAAGCGAAAAGCCCGGAATTGCGCCAATTATCGCTTCAGAGTTGGGCCGGTGTGCGTGGTGGTTCGGGTGCCACCGTGCGCCGCCAATCCATCGCCTCGATTAGCAAGGCGAACTGGGCCGGGGTCAGCACAACGCCGCCTTCGATCAAGGGCGGCCACACGAAACGGCTGCGTTCCAAACGCTTTGCGAACAGGCAAAGCCCGCTGCCATCCCAGTGCAATGCCTTCAGGTAATTGCCGCTCTTGCTGCGAAACAGGAAGACATGGCCGCCATAGGGCTCGACCGCGAACAAGGGGCGCACCAGCGCGGCAAGCCCGTCAAAGCCGAGCCGCATGCTGACCGGCTTGCTCGCCAGATAGACCTTAGTGCCCGGCGCCAGCGAGATCATGCTACATCCCGCAAGGCGCGCAGCACCCGAGCCAGTGCTTTCTCGTTGACGTAGCTATCCACCGATAGGCGAATGCCGCTGGGCAGATCGACGTCAATCGCGCCCGGCCGGGCACCGGGATGCGGGCGGGTCAGTTCTTCAACGGCTGCGTGCTGGATCGGCGCTGGCGGTGGTGCCATCGACGTAGGGGCAAGCGCTTGGCCTGACGGTTCGGCAACCGAGCCATAGGCGATGAACTGCAGCGGTTCGCTCGAAAGCTTCTCCGCCTCCCGGCGCATCCGCCGCCAGCCATGGATCAGCCCTGGCGACATACCCAGTCGCTTGGCCACGCCCACGATCGTGGCCTTGGGCTCGTCGCACATCGCCAGAACCGCTGCGCGCTCCTCATCCGAATACCGGCGCCGACGTTCCACACCGGTGATAATCTCAACCCTGTCCAACGCACTCTCCTTACGCAGTGCGAATGGACACTGCGTAAGGCCGCCTCATCGCGATGGCCCATCAACCTGGCAACACGACTGAGGCCGGACGCTTACCTTCTACAAGGCGGCGGGCCACGATTTCCTTCAGCGCAACCGGCTCCTCAATCACCAGATCGCCTGCCCACGCCAACAAATGAATGGCCAGTTCCAACAGGCCCCCAGAGTGGAAGCGCACCAGTAATTCATCGCCGTCCTCTTCCAATTGCTGGCGTGGATGGAAGCGCCAAGCTCTTGCGCGTTCGACGGCATCGGGCCGAACACGCATCATAATGTCGTGACCGCTCTCGCGCCAGATACCGAAACTATCGGCCAACCAAGCATCGAGATCCCATTCGTCCGGCGGGCAACCATCGCCTCGTCCACCGCATGGGCCACAATCGCCTCCATCCGAATGCTCACCCGCAGAACCGCAAGGTATTGCTATACTTGGTGATCTTTCGAGTCAGGCACTCAAATAATATCAATTACGTAGCCTTCACCTCGCACTGTGCGGATTAGGTTTGATGCACCAGCAGTCGATAATGCTTCACGCAAGCGTGAAATCTGTTTCTGAACAGCCATCTTTTTTTGCGACGATCCAGAAGCATAAAGAAGGTATTGCAGCTCGGAAAAAGTGACCAAGCGATTAGCATTGCCAATAAGATATCGAGCAAGGCGAAACTCGGCCAACCCTAGCCTTACGTCGACTCCATCAAAGTATATTTTATACCGCAAAGAATCTATAGATATTTTTTCTATATTAGTTATATAACTGTATCCTATATTTATTCCACAACCTAACAACTTTTCAAAATGCTTAAGCATTAAATCCCGACTTGGCACACAGGGTATATTATCAGGGGCACTTGCTTCTGCCCTCCCTACAACGGTCAAATGACCATTCCGGCCGATTGGGTGGTCGCGTATAATACTATTGATATTTTCAACATCACCCTGCACCGCAGAATTCCAAATGATCCAGATTTTACCGAACATCTTGGAAAAACATGCTGCATCTGCACAATTGCAAATACGTAACTCATAATCTTGAAACCAGATTGTATCCCGACCGAATACCGTCGAATTCGTGAACACATCCAATATTTTTTCCGACACAGCAGCACCTGTAGAAAATGGATGGTATGCAGAGCTCAAATTAATTCGGACGAGCGTGAAACCTCGGCAACTCCCCGCCTCCCATCGATTCTATCCAATTGGACAACGACATCTATTACTGTCGAAGAATATTCCAAGGTTTCCGAACGACTCAAGCCGATCCCTGCCTGCATCGCCATCAAGGCAATCTGGTCCAGCGCGCCCCGGGGGCTGTTAGCATGGACAGTTGAAAACGACCCAGGATGACCGGTGTTGACAGCACGCAAGAAACTTATTGTCTCGGTCCCTCGCAATTCGCCAAGCACAATCCTATCCGGGCGCAATCGCAAAGCAGCTTGCAGCAACTCATTTGCTGTCACACGCGCCTCACCCAGTTCACCTTTTACGGCTATCAGGCCAACACTGTTGCTACCGGGAAACTGCAACTCCGGGGTGTCCTCGACCAACACAACACGCTCTTGCCTTGGAATCTCGCGCATCATGGCGTTGAGAAACGTCGTCTTCCCCGTTGACGTCCCGCCAGAAATGAGAATTGTTTGCCGGTGCGCAATGGCATGGCGAAGAAACGCAATAGGGTGAGAAACTGGTTCAGGCGCAACCACTGGCTTTTTGAGCTTTACCGCGCCTCGATCATAGTCATCGAGGGTAAGATCCAGCAACCGATGGCGACGAATAGCTAGAGCCCAGTGTGCGCGGGTAGCCGGTGGTCCGCAAAGCTGGATACGTGCACCATCGGGCAGAGTTGCAGAAAGCAATGGGTGCTCCCGGTTAATAGCCTGGTGGCTAACACGGGCAACCTGCTCGGCAAGTCGCTGAAGGAGGTTTGCATCAACTTCCGGAAGCGAATACTGCTGCATGCCCCCGTTCTCGGAATCTTCAACCCACACCTCGCCTGGACGATTGACCATAATCTCGGTCACTGAGTCACGATCAAGCCAAGGACGGAATGGCCGCAAATAGGCATCCAAATAGACACTTTGCGGTGGAATCGCAGGATCGATCATGGCAAAGGTGCCTTAGAAAAATCCAGATCACGCGCAGTGAATACTCGGATGGGCAAGCCTTGTCTGACCTTTACCGTAGGAGCGATCTGCCCTGTCTGTCCGATTGCGGCTGCCGCGGCCGACTGACCGCCGCCAAGCACGATGGTAGATGAATTGTTGCCAATGATATTACCCAAATTGCCCACGACAGAGAGGAGCATCGCCGAACCAAATCGCTCGAAGAAATGGGAATTCACTCGACCGGCCAAACCTGTTTCGCCCGAAAAGGTGACCGCGGGAGAATTCAAGGCGACAGAAATGCCGTCTGGGCGGATCAGCCTTGTCCATATAACATAGGCACGTTTTTGACCGGCCTGCAATCCGCTCTTATATTCACCGACCAAGCGCGAGGACCTCGGCACCAGTACCGCTTTTCCGTCAAACGAGCGGATATCGGCGCTCACTACAGCGCGCACATAACCCGGCAAATCGGTATTGATTGCTGTTTCCAGTACGGCCGGAATCATCGTGCCTTGCGCAATGGTTGTTGTCGGGTTGAAGCTGGCAGTCGCAGTTGCCGGCCCTCCCCCCACGCCTCCTATCCGGCGGGTAAAGTCGTCCCCCCCCGTCGGTGCGGCAGGCCCTAATGCCACTTGGCCGCCAGCAACAGGACCACCAATCGATGATGGCGCTGTTGCATCATAAACGACGGTGGGTGATGCGTAATGGTTAGCAGGTGCCGGGCTACCTTGTACTACAGGATTTGGTGCGGGTGGTGGCGCGGGTGGTGGCACATCGGTGATAGCTTGCGGCGGCACTGTCGGTGGGGTTATCGGCGCGGGCGTTGGTAATGCCGCAGGTGCGGGGCTGGTCACAGGCGCGGCCACTGTCGCTGGCTGCGCCTGTCGGGCTCCGCTCATCGCCCATAGTGTTATTCCACCCAATAATGCGACACCAAGCACCCCCACGGCCACACCTACAGCATCAGAGGCTGGCTTTCTGCCAACAACCTCGGGCAAGACAGACCGTGTTGCCAGATCGACCTCGACTCGCTGCCCGCGCGGATCCTGATCATTCTGATCGCTTCCCGCCGTCTTTTCCCGAAAGGACACGGACATGGTTACATACCTTCCTTGCCAGCCTGCCCATGGGGCAAGCTGCCGGCATCTTTCAGGGGTTCTGGCAACACGGGCGAACTGGGCAAGTTGTTACGCGTCAGAACCGCTTTATCCCGACCTAGGCGGAGAATGATCTCTGAGGGAACCGTGTCCATCACGATCTCTCCATTCTGGACCGCGTAATTGACCAAACCTTCGGCACCTTTGCTGTCGCGCGTCAAAATTGCGGGGATGGGGCGGGTCGGCGCCCATGCCAGATAGGTGCTGCCCGCCAGATCATACAGGCGCACCGGGAAAAGCGCGGAACTGCCTTTTTGCGTCCAGCCAAAATTGGGCTTGGCAATCTCGGGAACAGCCTTCAATGTAAGCGCCTGAACCTCCGCTTCGCTCATCATCGACGGCTCTGCCTTAGGCAATTTGGGCTCTGGGTAAATGAAGCGCAACATATAGACCGGCGTAGCGCCCGTGCCTGCAACCAAATCGAACAAGTAAGTCCGCTGATCGGTAACCACTGTCATATTGGTGCGCGCCCGCAAATCCAATGGTTTCACAAAAAGCAGATTGGCGCGTTTGCTGGGCGTTACCTGCCAACTGTTGGCATCGCCCACGGCAACATTCTCGATACGCTCATCCTCATCGAACACAATGCTGGCTTGGACATTGGCGCGGCCATCCATGCGGATGATACGATGAGGGTCATAATGGCGAAACTGTAGGCGCGGATCGGTGGGGCGGTCGCCCTTTGGCACGGGCAGACGGTTGTGCGAGGCCGGAACGGGTTCTGGCGCAACTGCCTGTGGCGCAGGAGCGGGAGGCACAGCCGGAACCGCATTGTTGGGCGCACCATTCGACGAGGGGGCTGCTGGCAGATTATTAGCACCATCGGCGCGGGTTGCTGCATCTTGCGCCCCAAGCACCAAGGTGGGGGCCACCAAAGCGGCAAGCACGATACCGGATGAAACAAAGAACGGGGGCTTCATCGCATAATCTCCGAAGACGGGGAGGTTGGCGAGCGAAAAGCGCTACCGACACCCCTTGTGCGCTCGCCCGCGTTGGGCGTGCTGCGAACAGGCTCTGCTGCATTAGTGCTGTTTTGAATAACCAGCCTGCGCTCGGGCATCGACGCTGGCTCACTGGCACCAGATTCCATCATGACAGGTATCGCAGCGATTGCCGCCATACGACTAGATGCATGCCCAGCATTGGTATTTGCGTAGGCGGATTGCGGCGCATTCTGCGCTATCAAAGCGGGCATTGTGGCCGAAGCAGCATCGGATTGACGATTAAGCCCTTGGCCCACACGTCTAGCCATACCAAATACCTGCCAACCCGATACCATAGCGCCGGTTACTTTCATCGCCAGGCTCATCAAGGCGGCGTGAACGGAGGCAATCAGGAACAGACCCAAAGCCACTCTGCCATCAATGCCTTGGGCGGGTGTCAGGCGGGCAATCAAAGGTAGGGTTAGCTGAAGGGTAATAGCCCCCCCCACCACGACGAACAGCGGCACGAGAGCCATCATCACCAAGCCGCGCACCCAGCCAACAAACAGACCACGCGTGCCATTGAATAGCGCCAACACAATAAAGGCAGGCCCGATAGCCAACAAAACGGCCAAAGCGATGCGCGCGGTCAACAAAACGCCAACTGTACCCAGCAATAAGATCATGTCGGACAGCCACAATAGGTTACGCGGCGAAAATGTGCTGGCCTGCGCTGCTACGGCCTGCTGCGCCGCGCCTTCGGCGGCCTGGCTTTGTCCTGCCCCTTGCTGCCCTTGCGATGCTGCGTCCGCAATCGCCCCCATCACCAGATCGATCCTGTCACCAAACACTTGCGTGGCAGAGCCCTTGGCGCCCAGCAAAACACCAGCCAATTCGTCCGGCGCACCAGTGGCGAGATTCCATACAACGCTCTGATAAGCGGCCCAACTGGTGGCGAAAGTCAGCACCAACCCCAAAGTCAGCATGCGCGGGGTCAGTGATGAAAGGCTGATGGAACTGCGCCCGGTCAGCAGGCCAATGGCGAATATAACAATATACAGCGTAAGCAGAATGGTAAGAGCGGGCAGCAAAGCCCCTTGACCGCCAAACAATCGTGCAAATGTGCTGGCGGCGGTCTCGTTGGCCATGCAATCTACCGCGCGCAAGGCCACGCTCACACCTTGCGAGGCATTGTCCACCAAGGCATCGCAGGCGCTCATGGCGCGGGCACCGGCCAAGGCTGGTTGGTAAGCGCCGGATACCAGGCGGAAGGTTCATCGCCCAATTCGGCGCGCAAATTGTCAAGTTTGCGCACGCTGGATTCACGGCCCGACAAAACCGTAATCGCTTCAGGGATCCCCGACATATCAAGGCGCACGACTACCGAGGCATTAGGCTGGCGGATCAGGAAACAGCGGCTGTGGGCAGGCAAACTGCGGATCAGATCCAATTCATGCTCGGTCAGACCAAAGCCTTCGCAATAATCTTCGGCTCTTGCGCGGGCGTTGGGCATAAACATCATGGTTGCGGTTTGCTCAACTAGCGCGGTGCTGATCTTGCTATCCAGCGCGTCTCTCGCGCTCTGTGTCGCGAAACCCACTAGCGCATTACGCTTGCGCAAGGTTTTGAGCCAGTCGCGGATGCGCGCGGCAAACACCTCATCATCGAGCGCCTTCCAGCCCTCGTCAATCAAAATCATCGTCGGCTTGCCATCCAGACGCTCTTCGATCCGGTGGAACAGATACATCATTACCGGCGTTCGCAAACGTGGCGATTCCAGCAGAGCGGTCATATCAAAGCCCAGCGTGCGGGCTTCCATGTCTAATCTGTCAACACTGTTGTCGAACAGCCATGCATGTTCCCCCGCGCCATGGGGGCCATGTGCGATCCACGCATCCAACCTGCTGGCAAGATCGCCCGGTTGCGGACGGCGGGTTCCAGCCAGCAATTCGCGGAAATGGGAAAGACGTCGCAAGGTTGGATCATTAGCATAGGCCGCATCCACGGCTGCTGAAATTGTCGCTAGCTCCTCCGGTCCGTTCACGTCCAGCAACACGCCCAGCCAATCGCGCAGGAAAGCACGATTTTCGGGCGTGTCCGACAAGGCTAGTGGGTTGAAACCGGAAGGTTCGCCAGCAGAAATCCGGCTATAGCGGCCACCAATCGCACGAACAAAAATCTCGGCACCGCGATCCTTGTCGAACAGGATGGTCCGCGGATTGAATTTTTGAGCTTGCGCCGCAAGGAAATTCAGCACGACAGTTTTGCCCGAGCCGGAAGGCCCGATAATGGTGAAATTGCCCAGATCGCCGTGGTGAAAATTGAAAAAGAAAGGTGTGGCGCTGGTGGTTTGCAGCAAGCTGACCGCCTCGCCCCAATGATTACCCTGTGCCTGCCCCATGGAAAAGCCATGCAAGGAAGCAAAACAGGCCATATTGGCGCTGGAGATCAGCGAACGACGAACGAGATAGGCTTCGTTGCCCGGAAACTGACCCCAAAAGGCCGGTTCAAGATTAACGTCCTCCATCACAGCGATGGCCCCCACATCGGTCAAGGCCGCTGCACAAGTTGCCGTCGCATCATCCAGCGCGGCCAGTGTATCCGTCCGCACCAGAATGCTCAGATGATGATCGCCAAAACCAACCGCGCCCAGACCCAGCCCATCGCGCGCGCGCTGCATTTCCGCGCGCTCGGCCATGGCCTCTTCATCAGCCGATCGCAGGCGGCGGATTGCCAGATCAATGCGTTCGCGCGCCACCTGTCGGTCTGACGGCGCGTAACTCTCGCTCAACACCATTTCCAAAGGGAGGCGCAACAAGGCGTCCATCATACCCGGCGATGTGCCGTCGGGGTAGTCCTTCAGGCTCACCATGGCGGAAAATGCAGCCGAGCCAGCACCGCGTGTTTCGATCGCATCCATGCCGAAACTCAGCCGCCGATAAGGTATCATGCCGCCTATATCCGTATCTGGTGACGGACGACGGACCGGACGCATCTCGCCATTATAGAGAGCGGAGAGCAGTTCCAAGACTTCGTTACAGGTGCCGGTGCGCCCCTTGTAATCCCCCAAAAGCCGGGCGCCATAGGGCGCTAAAGTGGCGATCATCCCGTTGGCAGCACTCCGCAATGCGCGTACATCAGATAGATTGGCCTCAGGCTCTGGCTTGCCAAGACCACGCAATCCACGCGAAATGCGTTCCGCCCAGCCCGCTTTGCCGCGCGCCGGCCTGCGCAGCAAAGTGATAAATTGGTCGTTGACAAACATCGACCCACCAGCCTGCTTCTCGCCCCAGCGGGCGTCCAGATGGGCCGCAAAAGGATCATCTGAGCGCTGACCAAGCCGCACCTGTACTTTGCGCCGGATAACATGATGATACAGTACCAACCTTGCATCCAGCGCGCTGCGCAAAAGGAGCTCGCGGGTTGCGGCATGAGCGTTTAGCTCCTCACTATCGGCCGTTTCGAAGCAAAAGCCAGGAACCAACAATGATAGCATTACCGAACCATCGCGCAACAAAACGACATTGTCGTCCAGCATACGATAGTAAGGCAAGCGTTCACCTGCGGCGCTTTCCTTACGCAACCAACGGGCCGCGCCCGCCATAGGGGCACCAGGAAGTTTGGCCATTATCGACATTCCTTCAAGGCCAATAGCTATTGCAGCCCCAACGCTTCCAATTAGGAATACGGGCGCAGCGGCTGACTTTTGTCAGCCAAAGGTCGAACACACGCGGTTCACGCAAGCAAGCAAGATAACCCACCCCATGCACCAACAAGGCCGCACCCAATGAGAGAAAACTCTTGGTAATCAAGAAAATTTCCGTGGTAACGGCGGCATTAATGATAAAAAAGCTGTAAGTGACGCCCGCAAACATCTGCGGGCGGGTCAGTGCCCTATGCACAGGATGGCGGATCAGACTCATAAATGTCTATCCGCCTGCCGCGGCAGACTGAATGCCGGAAACGATGGCGCTAGCCCCAAAAAGGATAAAGCAGCCAATGATCACAGTCGCACCAAAGCGCCAATTCATGCGCCCAGTCAGCATCATGAAGCCCACCGCTGCCACCGCCATTACGGCAACCGCCGTGGCGACATTGCCCAGCAGTGTGCCCTGCAACCAGCCCAAGGCCGCCACAATCGGGCCAGAACCGCGCGGATCGGCAGCCTGCGCCAAGGCGGTTTGCGGCATAGCCACCACCAGTGCCAAGGCCAGTTTACGGACATAAGACATAATTTACCTCCCGAGCGTAACGGTCAAACGTCCGAGAATGGACGCAACATATTCTTGTGTTTCCCTGATCCGCGGAACGCCACCTGCATCCTGCACACGCTTAGGTCCTGCATTATAAGCAGCAAGCGCCTTGACAAGATCGCCATTGAACGCATTGAGTTGTAACCGCAAATAACGCGCACCGCCTTCGAGGTTGGAAATCGGATCATTCGCATCAACGCCCATTTGCCGCGCCGTAGCAGGCATCAATTGGGTCAAACCCCTGGCCCCGACTGGTGAAATGGCATTGGTGCGCCAACGACTCTCCTGCCAAACCAACGCCTCCAGCAAAGCTGGGTCCAAATTGTAGCGGGCAGCTATTGCGGACAAATACCCTTTCCACGTTTCGGGAGCCAACCTGCTGCTGCCATAGTCGACGGTTTCGGCCTGATGATCGGCTGAACTGGGCTTTGCTTCGGGTTGACGCGCATAAGCGGGCGCTCCCACCACCCAACGCGAAGCCCCCCCATCTACTTGCAACACATCCGCCCATGCGGACTGGGGCGCAAACAAGGCCCAAATCAGCAGCAGATGGATGGATAGGGGCAAGTGTGACGGAATCATGATATCTCCTGTTCAACCCTTGCCTCTGCAAAATGACAAGCGCGTGACAAAGTGCCGGTGCCATACGCGCCAAAGCCACTACATAGCGGTCTGATCTGCCACAAGCATCTGTCGTCCCCAAAAAATGTGACAACTTATATGACAAAAAAGGACGCGCAGGCCAAACCTACGCGTCCCATGCCTTGTAACCAATCAAGGAGAGGATCGGCTGATCCTTCCGCGTTAAAAAGCGATGTTTGCGCCCAATGAGAAGCTGGTACCCAGCTTATAGGTGTTGATGTCAATCCGCTTGGAGCCATCATTCTGGTATTCTTGGTGGGCCGTACCAAGAATATTGCGGGCTTCAAACTTGAGCTTGACCGGCAAACGAGCGATCCGAACTTCCTCGCGCGCAACAAAGTCTAGCTTCACGCCAGGACGTTCCATAATATCCACCTGCCCCAACGGACCGCGATTGGTCACACGATCGCTGGCATAGGTGAGCATCAGAGTCTGCTGCGAAAGCTTATCAGAGCTCTCCACGCCCAGTTGCAGGTTGACCAGATGATCAGACTGACCGGTCATCCGGGCACCGTTGCGGAAATAGGCGGTCGCCTGCGCCACTTCGCCATTCACGCCGAACGGAAGAATGATCGTTTCAGCAGCACCCACTTGAATTTTTGACTTCGAATAGGTGTAATTGGCCGAAACAACCAGCTTGCGCGCAGAAAATGCCTGCCCCAAGCTTTCCAGCGAGATGTTGCGCACGGCATCCAGTTCAACGCCATACAATTGAGCCTTGGGTGCATTGGCAAAGCTTGCCACCAAAGAACCCGAAGGAATGAAGGCAAAGGTTTCAATAGGATTGTCAATACGCTTGTAGAAACCGGCCGCCGACATACGCTGCCCACGAGGCATGTAATATTCCAGGCGTGTTTCAGCGTTATAGAGCACACTGTCTTTCAGGAAGGGATTGCCGAAAAATTGACGATCCGAATCCGTATCCTGATAGACCTGACGGGCCAATTCACGGAATTGCGGACGCGCAACGGTCTTGGAGCCGGCCACACGCCATTGAACCTTGTCCGTCACATTCCAAGTCACCGTTAGCGCCGGCAACCAGTAGGATTTGTTGATACGGGTGGGCGTCAAGAACGTCAGGTCAGTGGAGTTGAACAAGTTCAACGGCTGAACGTACTGCTCGCCCTTTTCAAAGCGCACACCGCCATTGATGCGCACGGTGTCCAAAGCCTGCACCTCAGCCTGTGCATAGGCGCCATGCACGCGAAGGCCAGCTTCGAACGCGGCGGCACCGGCCTGACCCGAAGTTTCTGTCAGGAAGATATTATTGGTTTGAATGCTGTAATCCGACAGCAAATAGTCCGGCCGCATCTGGGCTGCAGCGGAGTTGAGCGACCCGTCAGGCAAAAAGCGGAAATCACGACGGCTGGAATTACGCTTCGTGTCGCTATAGGCATAACCGGCAGACAAGGATAGCGGGGTAGCCGAAGGGACCTTCCACGCCAGATCGATCGCCCCAGAATAAACCTTCTCCGAAAGATCGCTGAAGGAAATACGCGCACTTTGGTTCACCGACCGCAGGTCATTAATGTAATCGCCGACAGTCTTGTCATAAGCATAACTAAAGCTGCGTTCATACGGCGCCTTACGTGACGAGCTTGCAGCTGAGCCACGCAGGTCCAGACTGACATCACCAAAACGCAATTCAGCCACAGCTTGCGAATTGATCAGCTGCTTTTCATACCAAGCTGTTTCCTGCTTCATCACAGAGTTTTCCGCGCTATCGGACAGGGCATCGTAGCCCTTGGCCAGCTTGGAAAGCTTCAGTGTATCGCGGATAATCAGGTTGGTGATACGAACCTTGTGGCGGCCAAATTCCGCGCCAACCCCCAACATGCCATTCAGCACGATCTGGTTGTCGCTACGAACTGCGGTATAGGACACATCAGGGTTCAGTTTGGCGCCGCCAGAGAATTGCTGGGTCGCCTCGCGCGTATGCCAGCTATTGGAATAGCTCATGGTGGCGATAACGCCGAGGCGGGTTTCGCCCACGTCAAATACGGTCCCCCAGTTGATGTCACCCGCCATGTTGACCGGCAAGCTGCTGTTGCGCTGCACAACCGAGGTGGCCGAATTATTGAGCCCCATACCCAGAGCCTGCAATTGGGCGGACGAGAAATTGGCACCTGGGGTGATCAAGCTCCCGCTGGTCAAGGCCGATTGCAAAAGCTTAGGCACATCGCGCGCGCCCCAATTAGCGCCGGTCCAATCCCACTTGCTGCCATAATGGGTATAGCCCACCTTACCCGTGGTAAAAGTATCGCCCGAAGTTGAAAAGCCCACTTCGAAATACGGCTTTTCCGGAATCGCCTTGGTGGTGAGATTAATCACGCCACCGCCAAACTCGCCCGGGTAATTGGGCGAAAAGCTCTTCTGAACCACTACGCTCGCCACCACATTGGTGGGGAACATGTCTAACGGAACCACACGCTTGAGCGGTTCTGGCGAGGGAAGAGGGGAGCCGTTGAGCAAAGCCATTGAGTAGCGGTCACCAAGACCACGTACATAAACAAAGCCGCCGCCCACCACACTGAGGCCGGTTACGCGGGTCAGGGCTCCAGCCACATCGCCATCACCAGCGCGGGCAATATCGGCCGTGGAAAGCACAGCCACAACCTGCGGCGTGGCACGAGCAGGGTTGGAAACAGACCGCCCGCGCACCACAATTTCCGGTGCGAGGCTGGCGCCCGACATCGACACTTCGACCTTTTCCTCGGTCGGCGCTTCGGCGGGTTGGGCTGGTTGCGCATTTTGCGCAAGAGCGGGAGAGGACAAGGCGGTGGAGAGCAGCAAGAGCCCTCCAAGCGGGAGGCGGTGAGCCATGGTTTTTCCTTATACTATCAGGCGCGCAAAAGGGCAGCAGGCTCAAAAGCCCGCTGCCCCATCGTCATGGCGGTGGTTAGGCGGGCAGGCTGGTGCAAGCGCTACCCGAACCGAAGCTCGCAAAGGAAGAGTCGCAAGTCCAACCACGATACCAAGTATCCGACGAATTGCGCACCGCGCCAATATAGGCAGTCGATGTGAAATAGCTGCTGATGCTGGTCAACAGGCTGTAGGCCGCAACGGCGGTTTCATTGGCACCATTCACAAACACCGAAGCCAAGGTCGAGGTACCACCAGCGGTGTTGTTCGTGCCTGCGTTAAACAAGGTCTGAATTTCGGTTGCGGTCACGTCGGTGTCGTTCACGAAAGACGTGGCGCAGGACATGTGAACCGAGTGGAACACAGGAGCGCCAGCCTCGTCCAACGTGGTGTCGGCAGCCTGAACCGTAGCCGCACCGTCAACGTCAAGGCAGTTGGTCTTGCCGGTGATCACGCCGTTAAAGAAGCTGTAGTCAGCACCGCCATGCAACGTCACAGCAGGAACGGTGTTGCCATTGCCCACCAGCGTGAAGTTGGCCAGGCGCACATTCTGACGCGGCGTATAGTTCACGTTGGAGTTGGCAGAGTCGATTTCCAGCAGGCGATCACCCGTCGAACGCTGGACCGCAATCAGATACTGAACGAAGCCCTTGTAACCAACGTCTGTATCAAAGCTGTCATCTTCCGCACCCGTGATAACAAGATTCTTCATGTTGGTGCGGCCACCGAAGACTTCGATGCCGTCATCCGAGCTGTTATGCACCTGAATGTGGCTCAATGTCGTACCGGAACCGGTGCCGCCCAGCGTCAAGCCCTGCAGTTCGCTACCAGCAGCCAGTTCAAAACCGGAATAACGAATCTGCACATATTGCATGGTACCGCTATTGTCGGCTGCGGTAGCGCCTCCAAAGCGCACATCCGATGTGCCTTCAAGGATACGCTCGCACGACGCGAAGCCGCCCGCCGATTCACCTGTCAAACAGTCGCTGATAGGCGCGCGACCCAAAAGAACCACACCGCCCCACTGACCACTGCTGGTGTCCGTAGCAGTTCCGAGTACGTTGGCACGCGAGGTGAAGATGATCGGCGAACTGGCTGTGCCAACCGCATTGATACGGTTGCCGCGATTAACCACGAGATAGTCAAGACCATTAGAACCAAAGACCACGACACCCGGATCGATTGTCAGCGTCACATTGTTCCCGGTGCTCGAACCACCTTTGTCAGTACCAACATTCACGCGACCGGAAAGCGAATAAATCACGCCCGTCATTTTGGCCAAAGCCAGATCGCTATCAATTGTGCTCGGTAACTGGCACACACGATAGGAACCATTCGAATTACTGATGGTCCCAGCATCAGTCAGGCGCGTAGGGCAGCTTGCAGCAGCCGTGACTGTGCCCGAAGTGGCGGTAGCTGTTGCCGTAGCAGTCGCCGTGGCGGTCCCGCCGACCAAAGTGCCCTCACCAGGCGAAGCGATGTCATTGGCGCCACAGCCAGCGAGCGCCAGCAAAGCAAAACAGCTGATCGTATAATAAGGAACGGACTTCATAGTGATTCCCCCTGAGGCCGTGGAGTCGGTTGCTCAATTCTGGGATCCGCCCTAGCTACGTTGGTTGACACTTTTTTGACAGATCGTCCCAGCACGCTGATCGGTGCCACAAGTCCGTAAGCGCCGACGGAATGCGGTGTTGACGCGGCCTAATTGGCCTTTCGTGTACGCGGCGCCCATTTCTTTGCCAGTGCGGCAAAGCTGGCGTGGATCATATCGATGTTGGGCTGGGCATTGGGATCATGGTCGTCGCCTAGGGCATCAAGAGCCTCTTCGTGATACTCATGGGCCGGATCTGCGAGCGCTTCGAGTTTCTCGGCGTAACCCCAAGGCCCGCCTGAATCCTCTGGTGGCTGCATGACGGTGGCGTCGAGCAGGCGTGGATAGCCGATATTGGGATCGGCAGGGGCGATGCCTTGGATTTTGACGCTGTGCTCCCACGCATCGCCAAAGTCATAGAGGTAACGGAAGGTCTTGCCCCACATGCCCTCAAGTGCCTGAGCCAAGGTCGTTTTGCGGGCATCAAGTGGGCCATCAAAGCCATAGGACGGATCAGGGGTACCGAAGCCCGTGTGGCCGAAGGTCACCCCATTTCAGCGAGAGGATTTCACCGCGACGGCACCCGGTCAGCAGCAGCAGCGTGATCGCCGCCGCCTGCGAGCGCAGGCTCTGATCGGAATGGTCGCGCATATCCGCCAGCTCAGCGCCCAAACGGGCCATCTCTGCCACGGACAAATGTCTCGTGCGCATCACCTTGCGATTGCAGCGCACAGCATAACAGGGGTTGGTGTTCTCAACGCGATAGCCCCAAGCCTCCGCCTTGTTGAGCGTGGCGCGCAGGATGTCCATGCAGCGGTTGGCCGCGCCCGGCCCGGCATTGTCAGTCAGGGCTGCAAACCATTTGGCAACGTCTGCCTTGGTCAGGCTGTCGACATAGATGTCCTTGAACGCCCCATCGATATGGCAACGGCGGTAATCGGTGGCGGTGGTGCGCGTCGACTGTTTCCAAGTCGGCGCGCATTTTTGCCAATATTCCTTCAGGAAATCATCCACGCGCGGCGCGCTGCGGATGCGCTCGCGGATCGTGGCAGGATCATGACCGACACGGGCATGAGCGATGACGCGCCGCGCCACTATCGTTGCCTGATGTCGAGTGAGCACGGTGGGGATGTCTGCCGATCACCGGGTTCCTGTGCACGGTCCAGTTGCCAACAGGCGCTGAGATCACGGCAGTTCAGTCCAAGGACAACCGGTCGCCGAGCCGCTGAATGAGATCCATCCGCTCGTGCAGGATGGCGACAATCAGTGGTGAATCATTGTCACGGAGAAGGCAGAAAACATAGTGATGCTCAATGCGGGCCATCCGTAAGCCGGGGTGCATATCGCTCATATCTCGATGGGAACCCAAGCCCTGGGCGAGACCCGCGATGCCTTGCTCGAGCTTGGCCATATAGGCGCGGACTTGCGCCTCGCCCCATTGCTGGCGCGCGTAACGGATGATCGACCGGACATCAGCCTCGGCCGCCGCAGTCAGAACATAGGCGTGGCTCAAGAGGCTTGGCCCGCGCCCAATTCCTCGTCAACGATGGCACTGATGCTCCGCGCCGAGTTCTGTCCAGCCAAGCCCTGCTCGATGCGTTCGCCCAGCAGCACCTGCAATTCGCGCCAAGCCTGATCGCCGCTGGCATCAGCGGGGAACAGGCGTTCGAGCGCATATTGCTTGATCGTCTTACCTTGAAGGGCGGCCAGTGCCTTCAGGCTTTGGTGCTGCTGGCTGGTAATGTCGATGGTCAGGCGGCTCATGTCGACCTCTTGGTGATTACAACAAACCATCATTACCGCAAATGTGGGTTTGTGGCCAGAGCCCGAAATCTGCTGCCCCAAAAAGCGTGTATCCCGCCAGCAGCGCTACCACAGCGAGCTTCACCACATTCGGGGGCGCAACCCCGCCTGCTTGAACGCCGACATAGATAAGCGAGGTCATAACTGCCGAACGCGAAAAATTTGCATCTCGGTTGCGGTAATCTGGTGCCCCTCGCAAAACAGTTGTGCAAAGTCCAAGCAGAGATTATCTTACTTTTGTCTTACCAGTGGAGCAGGCGATGAGCATTCAGGAACGGGTGACGACCACGGTGTCGACCAAAGGACAGGTTATTCTGCCCAAGGCGATCCGTGACCAACGGCATTGGCCTGCCGGGACCAGACTGATTGTCGAGGAGAGGCCCGAAGGCGTGCTCCTGAAGTCCATGCCGGCCTTTGCTGCCACCGATATGGACGCCGTGTTCGGATCTCTGCGGCCGAACGGACCATCCTTGTCGATCGAGGATATGAACACAGTGATTGACGTGGAAGCCAAGCGCCGTGCGCGCGATTGATACCAACATCGTCGTCAGACTGCTGACCGCCGATGATGCCGAGCAGGCTGAGGCGGCTCGCCGTGTCGTTGAAGCCGGAGACATCTTTCTAGGGGTGACCGTGCTGCTCGAGGCGGAATGGGTGCTACGCGCCGGATACAAATTCCAGCCTCAGCAGATTGTCGCGGCATTTCGAGGTATGGCGGGGCTGCCCGGCGTAACAGTCGAAGCGCCCGTGCAACTGGCGACAGCGCTCGATTGGCTGGAAGGTGGGATGGATTTCGCTGATGCGCTGTATTTGGCGCGTTCCAGCCATTGCCGCGACTTGGTGACCTTCGACCAGAAGTTTGCCAAGCGGGCCAAAGCGCTGGCGACCATTCCGGTGACCATTCCCTAACAGGAACCAACAGGTGCGCGGCATGGGGTGGGCTTGTCCCACCCCTACGTCCGCGTGCCTCCTGCCATCGGAAAAACAGAAGGAGGACGCCGCGGATGCGGCGCCCTCCCCCGAATTACTGGCGAAACGTCAGGCAGCGATGCGCTGGTGACGCTGGGCGAAGGCGTGGTGGGGCAGGTTCGCCTCACGCACGCGGCTCAAGAGGTTGGACTGGAGTCCCGAGCCTTCGCAGATGATGGCGTGGACCGGCTTGAGGTTCATCAGTTGCTCGTTGCGGACGAAGCCTGCGCGCTTGCCCAGTGCCCGGTTGAGGGTGAAGCGGACGGTCTTGACGCCGCGCGCGGCGGCCCAGGCGTGGGCGATCTGATCGCAGCCCTTGTGCTGGGCGGTGGTGGCCAGGACCATGTGGGGCACGCGGGCGTGGGTTTCGTCGAGCGCCTGCCACAGGAGTTCGTGGTCATGCCAGTCGGTGCCGCCGGAGAAGATGACCACCGCGCCAGTGGGAGCGTGGTCTTCGCGGCGCTTGGCTGCGCGGGCGGCGAGGAAGTCGCGGGCGTCGATCTGGCTGGCGGTCAGGCCGGAGGACACGCGGGTGCCTTTCACGGTCGAGAATGGACGCCCCGTTTCGACGCGGTAGATCTCGCCGGCATAGTCACGCATGGCTTCCATCGCCTCGCGGCAGTCCATCAGCGTCTGGGCAATGCGCTGCGTCTCTTCCAGTTCGACGGCGTAGATTTCCGAAGGGTCAAAGGCGCGGGCCATGTCGCCGAGCTTCTTGGTGGCTTCGTCTTCGCGCTTCTCGATGCGCTGGGAGGTGACGTGGAAGCTGTTGACGATGCCCCAGACGATGTCCCGCCCGAATTCCTCCATGCGGGTGCCTCGGAAGAGGTCAAAGACGGTGCCGATCACCATTTCCATCGCGCCGCGCGCGGCCTGCGGATCGGGCATGTCGGTGGCTTCGGGTTCGTCGTGGACCGAGAGTTGCGCCATGCTGCCCTGCTCGGTGAAGGCGGTGTCAAAGCCGGGGACTTCGATCTGCTCACGGTAGAGGGCAGAGAGGGCTTCAATGTTGGCGAATGCTTGCGTCATGGTGACCTCCAGAAGGTTTCTTGCCAAAAGGCTTATTTCGTCATCCTCGTGATGACGGGAGGCAAAGGGGGCGAGCTGGACCAGCTTGTCAGGGACGTTGGCCGGGAAGCCGGGAGCGCCGGAGCATTGCGCCAAAAAGTGGGAACCGGTTTTTGGCATCAGCGATGCGAACACAAAGCGCGCACGGACCCCGGTTGACGCCGCGCAAGCGGGGCGTGGGGGAGCCGATTTTGTGGTGGGCTGGCCCGCCGCAAAATTGGGGGGGACCTAAGCATCCTTGCACAAGCGCCCGGCCAGCTTGCCATGATAGGACTACGAGAGAGAGATTGTTGGTTTCAAGGGTACGCTACGGTGCCCCAAGCGCCCCGCGCCAGTCGATCGTCACCCGAATGGCCGAGACCCGCATGGGGCTCGGTGGAGCCCGGAGCCCGTCAGGGTTTTGGGCGGAATAGAGCGCGGTGACCGCCTCGGCGGGCAGGTGCTCCAATCTCATGATCCTGCTGATCAGAAAGAAAGCGATTGAAAAATTCTGCCAGCAAGCCTATCTCATCGTCACTACTCCCCCGGCAGCTTCGGTTGCCGGGCGCACGGCGGGCGTAAGCCCGCCGTTGCTCTTTTCGGGACAGCCCTTTGGACACACACGTCTACATCGACGGCTTCAACCTTTATTATGGCTTGTTGAAGGGTACAGCGTTCAAGTGGCTTGATCTGGAGCGTTTCTGTGACCAGTTGCTCCCGAAAAATACTGTGAAGAAGATATATTATTTCACGGCCAAAGTCGATGCCCGCCCCCAAGATCCCGATCAACCAGTGCGCCAGCAGGCCTATCTCAATGCCTTGGCGACCCTTCCTCGTGTTGAAGTTCATTTAGGAACCTTCATGAGCTCCGTTGTAAGCCAAGTGGTGGTTGCAACGGATCCAGCCACTGGGAGGTATATGAAAGCTGGCGGACAGCCGGTTTTGAAGACTGATCCAGTAACGGGGGCGCTGGACAAGGCCTGGGTCCACAAGACCGAAGAAAAAGGCTCGGATGTCAATCTTGCCGCTTATCTTTTGCGCGATGCTTACCGCTCGGCCTGTCAATGCGCCGTGATCATTTCCAATGATTCCGACCTGTTGACGCCCATTCGTATGGCCAAAGCTGACTGCGGATTGACCATTGGCCTCGCTCCACCTCGCCCGAAAGGGAGCGTTGAGCTCAAGCGACTTGCCGACTTTAAGGTCGAACCGCGAACACACTTGTTGGCCTCATCGCAATTCTTAGATCCAGTCGCCACGAACAGCGGCTCGGTTCACAAGCCGGTCGCTTGGTAATCGGCAAAGTGGAATTTGTCTCTTAGCGGTCCGCTGGCAGCGCCGATTGGCGCTACCAGTTCGCCACTCAATGCACCGCCACCACATCGATGAGCAGCCCATCGAGGCTATCGATGCCGCGCTCGCTGGCGATCAGGCTCCAGGCGGCGACCAGTTCCTCGAAATATTCGGCGTCGACCAGCGTCTCGGCGCTGGCTTCGCCAAGCTGGCTCTGTTCCCAGGAAAGGGCGTGGGCGGCGTCGGTCGAAGAGGCGATGGCGTTGCCCAAGTGGGCGGCGATCTCGTAATCGCTCAAGGTCACGGCTTGGGCGCGGATACGGGCGACCATAGCGGGGTTGGTGACGGTGATGCCGCAGGGGACGCAGGCGAATTCATCGAAGGCCGAGGTGTAAAACATGGGCTTGCTCCCGAAAGAGAAAGGGCGGCCTCTTGAGGCCGCCCGTCTGGGTCAGATGAACTCGATTTCGTCAGCGACGATCTCGGTGTTGTAGTAGGTCCGCCCGTCCTTCTCGTTCTTGGTGTAGCGGATCTCGCCGGTGACGATCAGCTTGTCGCCCTTCTTCTTGTGGTTGGCGATCGACTTGCCGAGGCCGTTGAAGGCCTTGACGGTGTGGAACTGGTCGTAGGTTTCTGCGTAGCCATCCTCGCCCTTCTGGACCTGGCCGTCCTTGATGACCGGCCTGCTGGTGACGAGGGTGAAGCTGACGCCGCCCTTGCTGTCGGTGCCGAAGCGGCTGATGTCGGAGGTAATGCGGCCGGACAGGAAAACCTTGTTCATGGGATGTCTCCAGATCTTACCGGCGAGCCTTTCCCGCCGGGATGAACTGAAGCGCAGCCCGCGATTGAGGGGCCGCCGCACCGGAGCGCAGCGTAGGGGAACCTCCATTTTTCGAGTGGTGCGGGCCTGAGCGCAGCGAAGAACTCGGTCGACAAATGGAGGTTGCGGCGGTCCCGCGCGGGCGTAGTGTTCATCCCTTCTCTGGCGGGATGGCTTGCCGGTCAGATTGTCCGGAGATGTGTGGCCAAGGTTGTGCTTGGCTGTCGGCTGCTCTGAAATCAGGTGCCTTGCTTGGCGCTGCCAAGGGCCTGCTGGCCCGCACTCGTTCCTATGCCGCCGTTTCGTGGTCGCCAGGCAAGAGGTCCGGAGCATGGCTTGGCTATGACCCGCAGCTTTCCGGCAGCGGCGTGGTCCGCGGCTAGCGATCGCCCGCCACCGCACGGGGGCGACTGATTGTCACCGGCGATGCTGCGCCCATTCGACGAGGGAGCGGGCGCGCCACAACAGCCGGGTCGGCTGATCGCTGAGAGTTCAGGCCTGAGCGGCGGCCTGCTGGTGGAGCGGGTTTTCGGGATCAAGACATTGCAGCGCATGATCGATATGCATGGCCGCCAGCAGGTCCCCGGCTTGCGTGAGCCGTCCCTTCACCTCGACCAAGGTTGTCTTGATTGCCTGATACTCGGTGGGTTTAAGCGGGTTTGAGACCCCAGTCATTTGTTCAGTTCCACTCTTTGTTGCCCCACGGCAGGGAGCATGAAATTGCCAACGATCGCATTGCGAAACGTCAATCCGAGGTAAGTTTTGTAGAGAATACTCCGTGGTGAAATACTCATCAACCGTGGCCTTTCCGGGGCATGGAAATTCGGGAGACATTGGCGATCAATCTGCGCAGGCTTAGGCATGCCGCTGGCTTGTCGCAGGAAGAGCTTGCGCATCGCGCTGACATTGACCGCACCTACATCAGTTCCATCGAGCGCCAGCAATATGCCGCCAGCATCGAGGTCGTTGATCGCTTGGCCAAGGGACTGGGCATCGAAGCATCGGAATTGCTGCAACCGCCACCAACACCGGACGATAAACAGCAGACCTTCCCCTCGAAGACTCCGGCCAGCATTGAACGAAAAAAGGCGACCCGTCGCGAGACGGGCCGCCCATAGTGCAAGCATTCTGGAGGTTGGCGTCAGGCCGCCTTGGCAAGACCCGGCTCGAGATCGCCGAAGGGCGATGCCTCGCGGCGATCATCCTCACCAGCGCCGAAGCCATCGTTGGCCGCCCCCATTGCGGCGGTATCGGCGAAACCAGCCTCTGCCCGACGACGCGGACGCGACCAGGCGATGTTGAGCGCGCCATCGGCCTGCGCGAAAAGCGCGATCGACAGCGGGGCTTCAAAGCTGGGATCATCGATCTGGCCCTGAAGGAAGGTGCCGCCACCGTTGGTCGCAGTCTTCTCCCACAGGCCACCAACAGGGATGAACTGGCCATTTTTGGCGCGGACCATCACGTCATACTTGGGGGCGGCGGCATTGCTGGAATTGACCGGGCGCAGGCCCACCACGAGGTCGAGCGTGGCGGTCTGGATCTTGCCCATGTAAACGCCAGCGCCGTTGAGCTTGAGTTCACCGATATTCATGGCCGTATTCTCCTCTGGCCCGACACCCTCTTGCGTCCTGGGTGCCGAAGGTTGGTTCATGTCTTTGGCCCCTTGGCCCCAGACACCCATCCTCATTCCCCTCAGCTCTCCCCCGCCCGGTGGCCGCCCCGCAGCCCCGCTGCCGGAGCCGAGCAAGGCCAGCGCCCCGCACAACGCCAAGGCGCCGCAGATGGTGTGGACGGCGCTCCAAGAGGGAATTGAGTCGCGCTACGCGACACCTCACGGTGTGATTGTCAAAGATCCACCAAAGCGGAGC